>NZ_JBHUIX010000005.1:0-515678 GCF_042683065.1 Rhodobacter lacus
GCGCCCGCGGCTGGCTGCAAGGCCACATCACGCGCAGCCTGCTGACCGGCCTCGCCGTGAAGCTCACGCCACTCGAAGGCCCGCCGCGCCCCGCATGGAACGACCTTACGACAGGAGCACCCCGATGAGCCCCCTGTGCCTCGCCCTTGGCCTCGCCACGCTCTGCGCCGCCGCTGCGGGCTTTCATCAAGCCTATGCAACGGCAACGGCGCGCGAGCTTGCCGATGAACCGGGCCGCAGCGCCCGCCTCGGCATCCTCATTCACGGCTCGGCAGGGCTTCTTGCCGCAGGGGCCGCACTGTTTCTGGAAGCGCTCGCGTGATGCGTGGGCTGATCGGCTGTGAGACGAGCGGAGTGATGCGCCGCGCCTTTGCCGCGCGCGGGCATGACATGTGGAGCGTAGATCTCCTGCCCGCCGAAGACGGCAGCAACCGCCACATCACCGGCGATGTGCGCGACTATCTGAGCGACGGATGGGACTTCCTCGCCGTCTGCCATCCGCCCTGCACTCGGTTGTGCAACAGCGGCGTGCGCTGGTTGCACACCCCGCCGCCCGGTCGGACGCAAGCCGAGATGTGGGCCGAGCTCGACGAAGGTGCAGCGCTATTCTCGGCATGCTGGCAAGCGCCGATCGCGCGCGTGGCGATCGAGAACCCGGTGATGCACAAACACGCTCGCGCGCGCCTGCCCGCGGATCTGCCGCGGCCCCAGATCGTGCAGCCGTGGTGGTTTGGCGAGCCCGCCTTCAAGGCGACCGGCTGGTATCTGCGCGGGCTGCCCGAGCTGGCGCCCACGAACAAGCTCACCCCGCCCAAGCCCGGCACCGCCGCGCACAAGACATGGAGCGCCGTGCATCGCGCTCCGCCCGGCCCGGAGCGCTGGCGGTTCCGCTCGCGCACCTTCCAGGGCATCGCCGAGGCATGCGCCGTGCAATGGGGCGGCCATGTCGAGCAGCAGGAGACCTGTTATGGGTAAGCGTCAGACCTTCACTCAGGCCGCAGTAACGCGGGCCGTCAAAGGTGCCAGAGCTGCTGGCATCGAACCCACTCGCGTTGAAATCGCGCCAGATGGTCGAATCGTTCTCACGCTTCTCGACACGCCTCAAGTTGCCGATTCCGTGGTAGAGGATTGGTTCGCCAAGGCTCACAATGCGTGTTGAACTGAAGGGCCTACATCGGGTCCGCCGGAAACTTGCGGATGGGACTTGGCGCGTTTACCATTACGCTTGGCGCGGCGGCCCGAAAATTGAGGCCGAGCCCGGCACGCCTGAATTCCTTGCAGAATGGCACCGCCTGAGCAAAGGCCGCGACGATCCCGATGCACGCTTCAAGGGCACTTTACAGTTGGTGATCAACCAATATCAACGCACTCCCGAATTCTCCGCGCTGGCCGAAAGCACGCGCAAGGATTACGTGCGCCGCATCGCAAAGCGCATCGAGCCGAAATTCGGAAAGATGCCGCTGCGCGCTGTCGAGGATGACCGAGCACGCGCGCACTTCCTCGAATGGCGCGACAAGCTCGCCGAGGAAAGCGGGCCACGCGAGGCTGACTATTGCTTTGCGGTGCTTGCGCGCATCGTCTCCTGGGCACATCATCGGCGGATCATCAGCAAGAACCAGTGCGAGCGCCCCGGCAGACTGCACAGCGGCTCACGCGCTGAAATCATATGGACCGAGGCGGAGATCGAGGCGCTGCTCGCTGCCGCCTCGCCACAAGTAGCCCTGCCTTTCGCTATCGCACTTGAAACGGGCCAGAGGCAATCAGACGTGCTGCACATGACTTGGGCGCAGTACGATGGCGCCGCGATCCGCCTGCGACAGAGCAAGACTGGCAAGCGGCTTGTCGTGCCACTTACCGCGGCCCTGCGCACTCGGCTAGATGCCCTGCGCCGTGACGCACCGGTGATCTGCCTCAACAGCCGCGGCAAGCCCTGGACGGCAGACGGCTTCAAGAGTTCTTTTGCCGAGGCGAAAGCCCGAGCAGTTGCGGCGGGTGCGGAGCGGATCCGCAAGCTCACCTTTCACGACACGCGCGGCACAGCCGTGGTCAATCTCGCTATCGCGGGCTGTACGGTCCCCGAGATCGCGAGCATCACCGGGCACGCCCTTAAGGATGCCGAAGCGATCCTCGATGCGCATTATCTCGGACGCGACCGGCGGCTTGGAGAATCGGCGATCGAGAAGCTCGAAGAGCACTCCAAGCGAAAGCATCCTGTAAACCGTTCTGTAAACGCAGCCCCGAAGAGGGATGGATCAGCGATGTAAGGGATTGTTTTTATTGGTGGCGAGGGGGGGACTCGAACCCCCGACCCCGTGATTATGAGTCACGTGCTCTAACCTGCTGAGCTACCTAGCCACTGGCGGCGTGACTAAGCGATGCCGCGCGGGGCGTCAAGAGTGAAATCGGCAAAATCTCCGCCCCGGATCAGCGCCTCGGCGGCCGTGATGACTTGCGCCGCGCAGGAAGCGACGGTCTCCGGCGCGAGGCTCTCGACGGCGAGCGTGGCACTGCGATGTGTCGCGCGGGCGCGATGTTTTTCGTAGCGGGGGTCGTAATGTTCCGCCATCAAGGCCGCGGCCAAGGCCTCGAATGCCCCCTGCCCCGCAAGACCGTGCCAGTGCTGGATCCGCTCGGCGGAATGATAGGGGCGCAGCCGATCAATCAACCGCGCCAGCAGGAGCGGATCGGCACAGATATCGCCATAGGCGCGCGCCAGATAGCGGGCGCGTTCCGCCAGCGGTACGACGAGGCGCAACCGCGGCGCGGCGGAGATCGCACGCCAGAGCCCCTTGGGCAGGGTCAGCGCGCCCAGCGTGGCGCTTTCCGCCTCGATCAGCACCGGGCGCGCGGGATCAAGCCGGGCCAGCGCCTCGGCCAGACGGCTCTCGAAGCCGGTTTGCGCGGGCTGCCCGCCCGGCATCGCGCCAAAGATGGAGCCACGATGGTTGGCAAGCCCCTCAAGGTCGATCACCTGCGCCCCCTGCGCGGCAGCCACGCGCAGGATCTCGGTCTTGGCGGCACCGGTATTGCCATCAAGGAGCACGACGGGAGAGACGGGCGGCGCGGCGAGCGCAGAGATCACCACCTGCCGCCAGGCCTTGTAGCCGCCCTCGACCACCTCGGCCCGCCAGCCGATCTGGCGCAGGATCGTGGCGAAAGAGCCCGAGCGCTGCCCGCCGCGCCAGCAATACACGAGCGGGCGCCAGCCGCCCGGCATCTCTGCCAAAGCCCCCTCCAGATGGGCGGCGGCGTTGCGCGCCACCAGCGCCGCGCCGACCTTGCGCGCCTCGAACGGCGCCACCTGCTTGTAGATCGTGCCGACCCGGGCGCGCTCTTCATCATCGAGCACCGGCAGGTTGATCGCACCGGGCAGATGATCGCGCACAAATTCGGACGGGGAGCGCACGTCGATCACGGTATCGAAGCCGTGATCGAGCGCCGCTCCCAGCGAGAGGAGTTGCATCAGTAAACCGTCACCGGTGTGCCGATCGGCACGGTATCGTAAAGCGCGATCACATGGTCATTGACCATGCGCAGGCAGCCGTTGGACACGGCATGCCCAATCGAGGACGGCTCCACCGTGCCATGGATGCGGATCGCGGTGTCGTGGCCGTTCTGGAAGAGATACATCGCGCGCGCACCAAGCGGGTTGCGCGGGCCGCCGGGCATGCCGGTTTCGGCATAGCGGGCGTAATGGCTCGGCGAGCGTTCGACCATCTCGGGCGTCGGCTTCCAGCTCGGCCATTCGACCTTGCGCGCCACCACCGCCTGGCCGCGGAATTTCAGCTCCGCCTTGCCCACCGCCACGCCATAGCGCATCGCCTTGCCCGGCGCGGTGATGTGATAGAGGAAGAACTTGTCGGAAACGACGATGATCGAGCCCACTGCAAGCTCGGGCTTCACATCGACCTCGGTCGGGTAATATTGCGGCGCAATCGGCCACCGCGGCGCCTGCGGCGCCACTTCGGGGCTCGCGGCAGGATCAGCGGCGGGGGCGGGGCTTGCGAAACTGGCCAGCGGCGCGCCAAGAAGCGGCAGCGCAGCGAGGCCGGTAAGAAGGCGACGACGGTCCATGCAGGTCTCCGGTACTATTGGGGTGAGGCTAGCAAAGCCCCGCCAAGGGCTCAACGCAAAAGCGCGGCATCCCCTCATCCGCCCTCGGCGGGGGTGCCAAAAACGGCAATGACGATGCCGAGACAGGCAAGGGCCGCAAATCCGAGGCGGCGGGCGCCCTTGGTTTCAAGCGCGGCAAGCAGCGATTGCGCGGCGTAATAGGCGGCAAAGGCGCGCGAGGCATAGGCAATGATGGCAAAGAGATCGACAGCCCAGGTGAGCGCGATCCCTGCCGCCACAAGGGCGAGATAGGCCGGGCGCGCAGGCAGATGGCCGCGGCTGAGTTCGGCGGTCAGCCCCCCTGCCCCGGAGGTATCGGCCACGGCGGCGGAGAGCTGCGCGGCGAGTGCGGCGGCCACCAGCATGCCCGGCAAAACGGGCGAGACCACGCGCATCATGTCGATGATCGCGGTTTCGCTCAGCGCATGGCTGCCCGGCGCGAAGACATAGGCCAGAAGCACGATATAGGCGAGATAGATCGCCGTGGAGAGGCCTTGCGCGCGCTTCATTGCCACGATGCGGGTGGGCGCGTCATAGCTGCCCCCCAGATAGCGCGCGGTTTCAAAGCCCTGCACCGTCACAATAAGCCCAAAACCCAGCGTCAGCGCCTGCCACGCTCCGAGGTTCGGCGCGGCAAAGACCAGGGCGTCTGCCGATGCCCGCACGGCGAAATAGCCCGCAAGGCCAAGGATCAGCCCGGCGATGATCGCAAGCTTGAGCGAGACGGAGGCATATTCGAGCCGCTCAAGCGCCTTGAAGCCCCCCGAAAAGCCCGCGAGGCCAATGGCGATCAGCATCACCGTGGTGACGATACGGGCGGCAAAGGCCCCGTGCCACGGCGTGAGCGCCACGGCGAAAGCGCCAAAAAGATTGAGGTAATAGGCAACCGAGATCACATAGGCAAAGGCAAGCACCGCCTGCGCGAGCGCCTCGATCCGGCGCCGGGCCGGGCTGGCAGGGTGCGCCTCCGCGCCAATATTGACCCGCACCGCCGCCCCGAAGGCCCAGGCGACAAGGCACAGCAGCGCCATGGCAAGGGGGGCAAAGCCGCCATATTCGCTCTGCAAGATCGGGCCGAGCACCAGAAAGCCCGACCCGATGATCGAGGCAAGGGGCGTGATCATGGCGCGCCAGCGGGGCCGGCTGCGCAGGCCCGGCCAGAACATCAGGCCGAAAACGGCGGCGGCAAGCAGGAAGATGGCGCTATCGAGAAACATCACGAGATCCGGGCGAGAGTCGCGCGCACCCTAACAAGATGCCCCACCGGACAAAAGCCGAAGCGGCGGCCTGTCTCAGTAAAGCCCCCCGGCAGAGAGCGTGCCGAAATCGGCTTTTTTCGGGATCACGCGCGTCTGCCCGGTCGAGGTGGTGACGGTGGTGTTGTCATCTGTCTCGCCTTGGGCGAAGAGCGGCAGATCCGCCCCCATCGCAAAGCCGCCATCGACGATCATGCCAAAGCCGCGCATTTCCTGATCTTCGCGCATATATTCGGCCTGCACATAATCCCCGCTCACGCCGTCGGGCAGCTTTTCGCCGGTGAAGCGGTTGTAGTTCTGCCAATAGCCCCCCGGCGGAACACGGAATTTCGTGCCGCCGTAATCCTTCACCGCTTCTTGCATGAAGGTGTTGAACACCGGCACGCAAAGCGTGCCGCCATAGGCGCCCGGACCAAGGCCGCGCGGCTGGTCAAAGCCCATGTAGCAGGAGGCGACGATATTGGAGGTGAAGCCGGTGAACCACACGTCCTTGGCGTCGTTCGTGGTCCCGGTCTTGCCCGCCACGGGCACGGGCAGATGCACGCCGGTGCCGGTGCCGCGCTTCACCCCGCCTTCCATCAGCGAGATCATCTGATAGGCGGTGATCGCGTTGATCACCTGCTCGCTGTCCTTGCGGATGCGCGGGCCAAGACCGGCGGGCAGGCCCGGCTCACCGCAATCGACGCAGGTGCCTTGATCGTGACGATAGATCGTGCGGCCCCAGCGGTCCTGAACCCGGTCAACCAGCGTCGGCTCGACCCGCTGGCCGCCATTGGCGAGGATCGCATAGGCCGAGATCAGCCGATACATCGTCGTTTCCTGTGCGCCGAGCGCATTGGCAAGATAGGGGCCGAGATTGTCATAGACACCAAAGCGGCGCGCATAGCTCGCCACGGTGTCCATGCCGATCTCCTGCGCGATCCGCACCGTCATCAGGTTCCGCGATTGCTCGAGCCCGGTGCGCAGGGGCGTCGGGCCGTAATATTTGTTCGAAGAGTTCTTGGGCCGCCAAAGCCCTTGCGGCGTGTTCACCTCGATCGGCGCGTCGACCACAATCGTCTCGGGCGCGAAGCCGGAATCAAGCGCGGCGGCATAAACGATCGGCTTGAAGTTGGAGCCGGGCTGGCGCATCGCCTGCGTGGTGCGGTTGAACACCGAAGACTGGTAGGAGAAGCCGCCCTGCATCGCCAGCACGCGGCCGGTGTGCACATCCATCGCCATGAAGGCGCCCTCAACCTGCGGCACCTGCCGCAGCGACCAGCGCACAAAGGAACCGTCGCTGTCCTTGGTGATGGCGCGCACGAGCACCACATCGCCCACATCCACGAGGTCGGAGGCGCGTTTCGCGCGCGGCCCGAGTTTGCCATCCTTGCCGCGCTTGCGCGCCCAGGTGACATCTTCGGCCGCAATCCAATGGCCGTCCTCGTCCTCATCCACCCCTTCGATGCCGATCCGCGCCGAGGTGCCGGAAATTTCGAGCACCACCGCCGGATGCCAGCCCTCAACGTCGCGCGGGGCCTTGTCGGTGGGAACGGCGGCCAGAGCGGCGCGCCAAGAGGTCTCGTCCTTGAGCTGATCGGCGGGGATCACCGCCTTGGTGCCGCGCCAGATGCCTTGGCCGCGGTCATATTTTTCAAGCGCTTCCTGCAGCGCCTTGGCCGCCTGCGCCTGCAGCTTGGGGTCGACGGTCGCGCGGATCGTCAGACCGCCGCCAAAGAACTCCTCCTGCCCGAAGCTTTTGGAAAGCTGGCGGCGGATCTCGTCGGTGAAATAGTCGCGCGGCGGCAGCGCCTCACGGAACGGCGGGTAATCGCCGCGCTGCACGGTCTTGAGCTCTTTTGCCTGTTCGGCCTCAAGCGTGGCCTGGTCGATATGGCCATCCTCAAACATCCGCCGCAGCACATAGTTGCGCCGCAGCCGCGCCTCTTCGTAGTTGCGCACCGGATGAAGCTCGGCGGGTTTTTTCGGCAGCGCCGCCAGATAGGCCGCCTCGCCGACAGTGAGCTGGCTCAGCGTCTTGTTGAAATAGGTCTGCGCCGCCGCCGCCACGCCATAGGAGTTCTGCCCCAGGAAGATCTCGTTGAGGTAAAGCTCAAGGATGCGGTCCTTGGAGAGCGCCTCCTCCACCCGCGCGGCGAGGATCAACTCCTTGATCTTGCGCTCTGCCGAGCGCGAGCCATCCAGCAGGAAGTTCTTCATCACCTGCTGGGTGATGGTGGAGGCGCCGCGCACATCCTTGCCGCCGGATTTGACCGCGGCATAGGCGGCCGCCAGAATGCCGCGCGCGTCATACCCCTTGTGGATATAGAAGTTCTGGTCCTCGGCAGAGACAAAGGCCTCTTTCACCACATCGGGAATATCGGCGATCGGCACGAAGATCCGCCGCTCCTCGGCAAATTCGTCGATCAGGCGCCCCTCGCCGGAATAGATCCGGCTGATGGTCTTGGGCGTATATTGCGCGAGTTGCTCGTGGCTGGGCAGATTGCGCCCATACATCCAGAAGATCGCCCCCACCGTCAGCGCGGCAAAGAAGATCGCGGTGACGACCCAGGAGAAGAGACCCCCGAGCGTAGAGAGGACGAAGCGGATCAAAAGGCACTCCCATGGGGCAAGTGGCCCCGGTTGACGCCCTATAGCGCGGGCCGGGGGGCGGGTCAAAACAAGTTCCAGTCAGGCGCGGCCCCGCGCCCGGCCGATCAGCCGAATTCGGCCAGCGCCGGAAAGGTGTCGAGGATCCAGAAGGAGAAATCCGAAAGCGCGCCCGTCAGCATGAACAGCCCGACGGTCCAGAGCAACAGGCCCGAGATCTTCTCGATCCGGCCCATGTTGCGGCGCATGAAGGCCATGGCCCCCCCGAGGCTTGGAAAAAAGGCCGCCACGATCAGAAACGGCAGGCCAAGCCCGGCCGCATAAACGGCCAGCAAGGCCATGCCGCGCCCGATCCCGCCGTCCATCATCGCCAGCGAGGCGATGGTGCCCAGAACCGGGCCAAGGCAGGGGGTCCAGCCAAAGGCAAAGGCAAGGCCGAGGAGATAGGCGCCAAAGGCCGAGCCGCCACGGTCGCCGGTGTCGAGCCGCAGCTCGCGGTCGAGAAAGCCGATTCGGTAGATGCCAAGGAAATGCGCGCCGAAGATCATCACAACGATCCCCGCCACTTTCCCCAGCGCATCGCGCGCCCCGCCCATCGCCTGACCGAGCGCCGAGGCGCCCAGCCCGATGATCAGGAACACGGTCGAGAGGCCGAGCACGAAAAAGAGCGCCGCCATCAACACCCGACCGCGTGCCGAGGCTTTGCCCGCGCCCATCTCGCTCACCGTCACGCCGCCCATATAGGCCAGATAGGGCGGCACGATCGGCAGCACGCAGGGGCTCAGAAACGAGATCACCCCCGCCACGAATGCGGCGAAGGCGGCGGGCAGGAAGGCTGCATCGATGATGTCGATCCCGAACATGCGGTTTTCCTAGCAGGCCGGGGCCGATGCGTCATCCGACAAAAGCTCACATTGCCGTGGACAGGCCGCGCCCGCGGCGCTAGGGCGGGCCCATGACCGACACGCCCGCCCTCACCCTCGATCTGCGCGGCCTGCTTTGCCCGCTGCCCGTGTTGCGCCTGCGCAAGGCGCTGCTCGCCCTGCCCGAGGGGGCGGAGGTGGAGATGCGCGCAACCGACCGCGCAAGCTGGATCGACGTGCCGCATTTTTGCGCCCATGCCGGGCATCGGCTTGTGAGCGCCGAAGAGATCGAGGGCGTGCTTCTCTACCGCATCGCCCGCGGCCCGGACCGCGGCGCGCAGGACTGAGCGCACAAGACTGAGCGCGCCAGACTGAGCGCGTAGGGCGCCGCCGCCCCCCAAACGAAAACGCCGGGCCCAGGGCCCGGCGCTCTCTTATTCTCAGATCGCCTCAGCGACCGCCTGCCGACCACCAGCCGCGCTTTTTCGGCTTTTGATCTTCCTCGGCGGCGGGGCTCGCATCGGCCTCGGCCGCGGCATCAGCCGCGCTGTCTTCGACCGCAACCTCCGCCGTCGGCTCGACTTGCGCCACCGGTTCGGCAACGGCGGCCGCATCCGGCACCTCAGCCTCGGGCGCCTCGACCACCGGCGCCTCGCCCTCGGGCGCTTCGTCTACGGGAGCCGCGACCACCGGGGCCTCGACCGGGGCGCTCTCTTCCGCCACGACAGCCGCCGGCTCTTCCGCAACGGGCTCCACCTTCTTGCGCGAGCGCGAGCGCGGCTTTTTGGGCGCGGCTTCCGCGGCCTCTTCACCTTCGGCCGGTTTCTTCTTCGCCCGCGAGCGGGTTTTCTTCGGCGCCGGTTGCACCTCTGCATCGGCCTCTGCCGCCACTTCCGCGACCGGGGCTTCAGCCTCCGCACTCAGCTCCGGCAGATCAACCGCCGCAAGCTCAGCCGCCGCCGCTGCCCGCGCCGCATCCTCTGCGGCGTCGTCGTCGGAAAGCTCGTCGCCCTCCTCTTCGTCGCCCTCGTCGCCGTCACCTGCCTCGGACGCATCGGTCCCGCCGGCACCGGTTTTCTTGCGCCGCCGCCGACGACGTTTCTTTTTCTTCGGCGTTTCCTCGGCATCGGCTTCGACCCCGGCCTCGCTCGCGCTGGCCTCCTCGAGCTCGTCCTCGTCCTCCTCGACGATCTCTTCCTCGTCGATCTCCGCCATCAGTTCCGCCGTCGCATGCACTGCGGCACTCATCGGATCGGGCACGATCCGGGTTGCGGTCTTGAACTTCTCGATCGAGAAATCCGGGCTCACAAGGGTCGGATCGGCCTCGAGCCGCACCGCCATGCCATAGCGCGCCTCGATCGAGGCGATATGCTCACGCTTGGCGTTCATCAGGTAGTTCGCCACCGCGACCGGGCATTTCACCAGCACTTCGCGCGAACGCTTGCGCGTGCCCTCTTCCTCGATGGCGCGCAAAACCTGCAGCGCGAGGCTGTCATCGGAGCGGATCAGCCCGGTGCCGTGGCAATGCGGGCAGGGCTGCGTGGTCGATTCGAGCATGCCCGGGCGCAGCCGCTGCCGGCTCATCTCCATCAGGCCAAAGCCCGAGATCCGGCCCACCTGAATCCGCGCACGGTCGGTTTTCAGCTTCTCTTTCAGGCGCTTCTCGACGGCGGAGTTGTTCTTGCGCTCCTCCATGTCGATGAAGTCGATGACGATCAGGCCCGCCAAGTCGCGCAGGCGCAGCTGACGCGAGATTTCCTCCGCCGCTTCAAGGTTGGTCTTGAGCGCCGTGTCCTCGATCGAGCCTTCCTTGGTGGCGCGCCCGGAGTTCACGTCGATCGCGACCAGCGCCTCGGTGACGCCGATCACGATGTAGCCACCCGATTTGAGCTGCACCACCGGGTTGAACATCGAGGCGAGATAGCTCTCGACCTGGAACCGCGCGAAGAGCGGCAGTTGCTCGGCGTAATGGCGCACGTTCTTGGCGTGGGACGGCATGATCATCTTCATGAAGTCCTTGGCCACGCGGTAGCCGCGCTCGCCCTCGACCAGCACCTCGTCGATGTCTTTCGAATAGAGGTCGCGGATCGAGCGCTTGATCAGGTCGCCCTCTTCATAGATCGGAGCGGGGGCGATGGATTTCAGCGTCAGCTCGCGGATCTGTTCCCAGAGCCGCATCAGATATTCATAGTCGCGGCGGATCTCGGTGCGGGTGCGCTGGCTGCCCGCGGTGCGGATGATCAGCCCGGCGCCTTGCGGCACCTCCATCTCGGAGGCGATTTCCTTCAGCTTCTTGCGGTCGGCGGCATTGGTGATCTTGCGCGAGATGCCACCGCCCCGGGCGGTGTTGGGCATGAGCACGCAGTAGCGGCCCGCAAGCGACAGGTAGGTGGTGAGCGCCGCGCCCTTGTTGCCGCGTTCTTCCTTGACCACCTGCACCAGCATGATCTGGCGCACCTTGATCACTTCCTGGATCTTGTAGCGGCGCGCGCGCGGGCGGCGGGGCGCCCGGATCTCTTCTTGCACATCCTCATCCGCAACCGATTCAATCTCGTCATCCGCCGGATGGGCGTGATGATCGTGATCGGAGGTCTCGCCGGGCTCCTCGCCTTCGTCCTCGTCCCCCTCGGCCTCGTCCTGTGCGTCTTCCGCAGCTTCGGCGCGCTCCGCTTCGGGCTCAGACGCGGCGTCGGCATCGGCGAGCGGTTCCGCATCGCCCGCATCCGCAGCCTCGACCGGCAGCGCTTCGGACTCGGGCGCCCCCTGCGCAACGGCAACCGCTTCGGTCACCGCCACCGGATCGGCCTCGGCCTCGCCGTCCTCGGCGGCCATCTCAATCACCGCCATGCCCGGAATATCTTCCGACCGCATCACCGGATCGGCGTCATTCGCCTTCTCGGCCCGCGCGGCAGAATTGCCGTTCGAGGGTTTCGAACGCGAGCGCGAGCGGCGCGAGCGCGGCCGGTTCTCTTCGGCTTCCTCGGCTTCGGCGGCCAGGCGTTCCTCTTCCAGAAGCGCCTGACGGTCCGCCATCGGGATCTGGTAATAATCCGGGTGGATCTCGGCAAACGCGAGGAACCCGTGGCGGTTGCCGCCGTAATCGACAAACGCCGCCTGGAGCGAAGGCTCCACCCGCGTCACTTTTGCCAGATAGATGTTCCCGGCGAGCTGCCGTTTGTTGATGGTTTCAAAGTCGAACTCTTCGACCTTGTTGCCGTCCACCACCACAACGCGGGTCTCTTCCGCGTGGGTGGCATCGATGAGCATTTTCTTTGCCATTAATCCTGGTTCCCCACGCCCTCGCCCGCCTTGGCCCCGACCGGGATCGGACGGCACAGACAGACAGCGCATGGTTTGTCGTTGAGGCGGGAGCGTCAGAAACCAAAAGGACGGCGGCGGCCATTGTCGGCCCGCCCGTCATCACCCTTTTCATTCCGGCGCGCTCCATCGCGGTTCTTTCCTGACGCCCGGCACGCCGCGCGTCGATTGTAAGACCCTCACGGTTTTCAGAACCTGAGGGCATGAAGGCGGTCTTGCGACCAATCGGATGACCCAAGGCCTGCTTCGCACACGCGAAGAACATCGGCCCGGAAATCAGCGAATTCCGTGGGCGGAACAGAGTCCCGCCGACACTGCGAGTGTAGCAACTCGCGGGGCGTGAATACAATCGCTTTTTCGTCAAGAAAGGGTTAATGAAATCTTGCCCCCTCAAGGCACGCGGCGGCCTGGTCCGGGCCGCGCTGGGGGGCTGTCTGCCCCCCTCTGGGCCTGCGGCCCATTCACCCCCCGAGGATATTTGCGCAAAGTCGAAGGCAAATGCGGTTCATGCCTTCGACTTTGTGCAAATATCCCGGGGGGAGTCCGCTTGCGGACGGGGGGCAGCGCCCCCTCCCCCCCCTGCCTGAGGTATCCCCCCTGGCTCAGGTATAATCGCCGCGGCTGAGCCCGTATTTCGCCATCTTCTCGTTCAATGTGCGCCGCGGCAGGCAAAGTTCCTCCATCACCGCGGCGATCGAGCCCTTGTGGCGGCGCATCGTATTGTCGATCAGCATCTTCTCGAAGCTCTCGACATATTCCTTGAGCGGTTTGCCCTCGGTGGTCATCGCCGTGCCGAGATCATCGCTTTCGGCCATCAGGAGCGAGGCGATCGAGCCCTGCCCCCGCCGGGCCTGCAACACGGCGCGCTCGGCGACATTGATCAACTGGCGCACATTGCCCGGCCAGGGCGCCTGCAAAAGCTGCGCGGCCTCCTGCGCGCTGACCTGAGGCGCGTCGCAGCCGTAGTCATCGGCGAATTGCTCCGCCATCCGGGTGAACAGCGTGAGCACATCCTCGCCGCGCGCGCGCAGCGGCGGCAGGGTGAGTTTATGCGCGGCCAGACGGAAATAGAGATCGGGGCGCAAGAGGTCTTCCAGCATCCGCCCCTCGCCATGGGCATTGCAGATCGCCACGATCCGCGTTTCCGCAGGTGTGCCCTGCTCGTTCAAAAGCGTCAGCAGCCGCGCCTGCAACCCGCAAGACAGCGCCTCGATATCTTCCAGAACGAGCGTGCCGCCGCGCGCCTCTTCGACAAGCGGCAACCCGCCGCCCTCCGCCACCGGGCCAAAGAGCCGCTCGGCCAAAGCCTCCTCGGTGAAGGCCGCGCAGGAGACGGTGACGAATTTCTTGCCCGCCCGCGTGCCCGCCGCATGGAGCGCATGCGCAACGAGCGTTTTGCCGGTGCCGGTCTCACCGTCGATCAGCACATGCCCGTCCGATTGCGCGATATCGAGCACATCCTCGCGCAGCCGCTCCATCTGGGGCGAGGTGCCGATGAGCTTGCCCATCACCGCCGTGCCCTCGCCCAGATCGCGGCGCAAGGCCCGCGCATCAAGCGTCATCCGCCGCGCCTGGGTGGCGCGTTTGGCGAGTTCCGTCATGCGGTCCGGGTTGAACGGCTTTTCCATGAAATCCATGGCCCCGAGCCGCATCGCCTCAACCGCCATCGGCACATCGCCGTGCCCCGTGATCATGATCACCGGCAACCCGCTGTCGAGCCCCATCAGCCGCTTGAGAAAGGCCATCCCGTCCATTCCCGGCATGCGGATATCGGAGATCACCACGCCCGGCCAATCCGGGCCGATCACCTTGAGCGCATCCTCGGCACAGGCGAAAGTCTCGGTGTCGAAGCCCGAGAGCGCCAGCCATTGCCCGATCGACTGCCGGATGTCTTCCTCGTCGTCGACAATCGCCACTTTCATCATCCGCATCGCGTCACTCCGCTGCCCGGCGCCCGCTGTCGGGCGCGTTCATTCCCGCCGTCAGCCGCGGCAGCCGCATCTCGAACACGGCCCCCCCGGTCTCGGCATTTTGCGCGGTCAGCCGACCGCCGAAATCGCTCACGATGGACGAAGAGATCGCCAGGCCAAGCCCCGTCCCCTCGCCCGGTTTTTTTGTCGTCCAGAACGGCTCGAACAGTTTTTCGAGATCAGAGATCCCGGGCCCGTTGTCGGCCACCGTCAGCACCGCCATCTCGTCCGCGGTGAGGCTGATCTCGATCTCGGGCGTGCGCACCGCCTTGGTCGCATCGAGCGCATTGCGCAACAGGTTGATGATCACCTGCTCAAGCCGGATCCGATCGGCCAGAACCATCACCTGCCCGCGCGGCAGGTTGCGCAAGATCCGCACCGTGCGCGCCTTGAGCTGCGGCTCCATCATCGCCAGCGCAGAGGAGAGCGCCGCGCGCAGATCAACCGGCTCGACCGCATCGCCGCCCTTGCGCGCATAGGATTTGAGCTGGCGCGTGATCGCGCCCATCCGCTCGATCAGATCGTCGATGCGCTGGAACGACGACAGCGCCTCCGCCACCCGCTCGCGCTGGAGCAACAGCCGCGCCCCTGCAAGGTAGGTTTTCATCGCGGCGAGCGGTTGATTGAGCTCATGGCTCACCGCCGCCGACATCTCGCCCAGCACGGCGAGTTTCGAGCTTTGCTCAAGCGTTTGTTCCGCAAGGCTCAGGTCTTTTTGCACCCGTTCGCGCTCGGCGATCTCGCGTTTGAGCCGGGCATTGAGCGCCCGCAGCTCGGCCGACTCGCGCCGGTAAACGGCAGATTGCACCTTGGCGCGGCGCGACACGAAGTAAAAGCCCAGTGCCATCAGCACCGCAAAGCCCATGATTTCAAGCGCGATCACCGCGTTCACACGGTCGCGCACCGAGGTATAGGGGGTAAAGGCCACCATCCGCCAGCCACGAAACGGCAGCCGCGCCTCGGTGCGCATCACCGCCTGCCCCGAGACCCAGGCATCGGGCGGCTCATTGGCCCAATCGGCCGTCGCCTGCAGCGCGCGCTCGATCGCCGAGGGGGCGGAGCGCACCGCAAGCGCTTCCTCCATCGTCACGCCGCGCCAGCGCGGCTCGGTGGCCAGCACGATCTGGCCCGAGCTGTCGAGCACCGCCACGGCATCCGAAATCCCGGCCCAGGCGCGCTCATAGCGCGCAAGATCGGCGCCGACCACGATCACCCCGATCAATTTGCCATCCGACAGAACGGCCCGCGAATAGACAAAATCCGAGGCGCCGGTGACGCCCTTGACGGCGGTAAAGATCGTATCGCGCGAGCGTTGCGCCTCTACAAAGAAGGGCGCGTCCTTGAAGGTGGTGCTCAGCACATTGCGGTCGGTTGCCGCCACCACCCGGCCCTGCAGGTCCAGGAGCCGGATCGAGGCCACGCCCACCTCGTCGCGCGCCGCGATCAAAAGCGCCGATGTGGTCGAGAAATCACCGGAATTGAGCGATTTCGAAAGCTCCGGGTCGCGCGCAAGCAAAAGCGGCACCACCGAGGTGCGCTGCAATTCCGAGAGGATGTTGCCGGAATAAAGCGCAAGCCTAAGCTCGGTGCGCATCCGCGTTGTCTCAGTAAAGCGCTCGGTGAGCCAGGTGTTGGTGATCCAGACCCCCGCGATGGTGGCGCCCAGCATCGCCACCACAAGCAGCCGGTAGGCCGCGCGGCGAATGCGCCGGCGGGTCTCGGCGCGGGTCGGGATATCGGAACGGGACGCGGTCTCGGGCATGAGCTCAGATTAGGCGAAGCCGCCCGCCCCAACAAGCGCGCCCGATCACGCCTCGGCGAGCAGCCCGCAGAGCGCGCGGAAAAGCGCCGCCCCGTCGGTGCCGCCCTGCGCGGGCTCGACCACACGCTCGGGGTGCGGCATCAAGCCGAGCACGCGGCGGTTTTCGCTCAGCACCCCGGCAATATCGGCGGTGGAGCCGTTCGGATTGTCGAGGTAGCGAAACGCCACCCGATCCGCGCCTTCGAGGCGCTTGAGCCCCTCGGCGTCGATCACATAATTCCCGTCGTGGTGGGCGATCGGATAGGTGATCTCCGCCCCGGCGGCATAGCCCTGGGTGAACGGGCTCGCGGCGGTCGCCACCGCAAGGCGCTGCGGGCGACACACGAATTTGAGCCCGGCATTGCGCATCAGCGCACCCGGCAGAAGCCCCATTTCGGTGAGCACCTGAAAGCCGTTGCAAATGCCGATAACATGGCCGCCCTTCGCGGCAAAATCCACCACCGCCTGCCCGATCGGCGAGCGCGAGGCGATGGCGCCGCAGCGCAGATAATCGCCAAAGGAAAAGCCCCCCGGCACGCCCACCACATCGGTGCCCGCCGGGATCTCGGTTTCCTTGTGCCAGACCCGCACCACCTCTGCGCCACTCTTGGCAAAAGCGTCAAACAGGTCACGGTCGCAGTTCGACCCCGGGAAGGTGATGACGGCGGCTTTCATCGCGCAACGGCTCCTGCTTCGACTTTGTGCAAATATCCCGGGGTCCGGGGCAGAGCCCCGGTCCGGCCGGTCAGGCGATCTCGACGGTGTATTTCTCGATCACGGTATTGGCGAGCAGCTTCTCGCACATCGCTTTCACTTCAGCCTCGGCCGCGGCCTTGTCGGTGGCGGCGAGATCAAGCTCGATCACCTTGCCCTGACGCACGCCCTCGACGCCCGAAAAACCAAGATGGCCCAGCGCATGCCGCACCGCCTCGCCCTGCGGGTCGAGCACCCCGTCCTTCAGCATCACATGCACGCGCGCTTTCATCGGGCTTCCTTTCAGTTGATCAGCGTGGGCTTCATCGCGGTGGCATTGGCGGGCAGAACGCCGAGCCTGCGCGCAACCTCGGTATAGGCATCGGTGAGCGAGCCCAGATCGCGGCGGAACACGTCCTTGTCGAGGTGCTGGCCGGTTTTCACATCCCACAGACGGCAGCTATCGGGGCTGATCTCGTCGGCCACGATCAGGCGCATGTAGTCGCCATCCCAAACCCGGCCGATCTCGATCTTGAAATCGACGAGCTTGATACCAACGCCAAAGAACACCCCCGAGAGGAAGTCGTTCACGCGCAGCGCGAGCGAGACGATATCATCGAGGTCTTGCTGGTTCGCCCAGCCGAACGCGATGATATATTCCTCGGGAACCAGCGGATCGCCGAGTTCGTCGTTCTTGTAGCTGTATTCCACGATCGGGCGCGGCAGCGCCGTGCCCTCTTCCAGCCCCAGCCGCTTGGCAATGGAACCCGCCGCAAAATTGCGCACGATCACTTCGAGCGGTACAATTTCCACCTGCCGGATCAGTTGCTCGCGCATGTTCAGACGGCGGATGAAATGGTTCGGGATGCCAACATTCGTCAGCCCGTTCATGAAGAACTCGCACAGCCGGTTGTTGAGCACGCCCTTGCCTTCGATCGTCGCTTTTTTCTGCGCGTTGAAGGCGGTCGCATCATCCTTGAAATACTGCACCAGCGTGCCGGGCTCGGGGCCTTCGTAAAGGATCTTCGCCTTGCCTTCGTAGATCTTCTTGCGACGCGGTGCCATGGGCTCTCCGATAACAAACCTGCGGGTCCGCCGGACCCGATGCCGAGGGGCTCCCCTTGCCGCCCTATAGGCCAAGCCGGCCTGCGCTGCAAGGCCGGCGAGGGCTCCGGGCGCACCGCACGCGCTGCCGCGCCCGGATGCTGCCGCGCGGCGCGATTCGCGCGGCGTTGCGGCGCCCTCGAAGCTGCTAGCGCAATCACTTCTCCGCGACACGATCAACTCTTGCAGCAGCCCCCCAAGAAACCATATCAGAGAAAGGAATCGACTTTGGGGGGACAGATGACCACTTTCGACGATCGCGAACACGCTTTCGAAGCCAAGTTCGCCCATGACGCCGATCTGCGCTTCAAGGTTGAGGCGCGCTCGGTAAAGATCCTCGCGCAATGGGCTGCCGAACTTCTGGGCAAGACCGGTGCCGAGGCAGAGGCCTATACGGCGGCTCTGATCGCGGCCGATTTCGAGGAAGCCGGGCAGGAAGACGTGATCCGCAAGCTGATCATCGATCTGGCCGGTGTGGCCGATGAGGAAAAAATCCGCGCCCGCGTGCGCGAGGCGATGGGCGCCGCCTTCAAACAGATTGCCGAAGTCGGCTAAATACCGTCAGGCACCAGACAATCGCAGCGAGCCGGCACCCGCGTGCCGGCTTTTTCATGCCCGCCCCTCAGGGCGCCTTCGCCGGCCCGGAAACGGTTAACGACTGCTCACCAATTTCCCTGTTTTTGAGGCAATTTTCAGCCTTTGTTAGCCTTCCGGGTGCACACCGGACCCCCGGAGTGTGTCGGGACGGTTTCAGGGTAAGGGGGGTATCATGTCAGAGCAGCGCAATGGCATCGCGCGCGCGCGCGTGGGAGAAACAGTGCAAGGGGCGCATCCTGCCGGGCTGCGCGTGGGCGCGGCGGCGGGGCGTCAGGTGCTCGGCATTGCGCTTGTTGCGGCTTTCCTCTGGGCGCTGCGCGACCGGCTTGCGAGCCTTGATACCAATGCCGTGCTGGCAGCGCTTGCGCGCCTTGATGCGCTCGACTGGGCGCTTGCGCTCGGCGCCACTGTGCTCAGTTTTGCCGCGCTCGCGCGCTATGATGCGCTGATCCACCGGATGCTGCACCGCCCCACCCCGCCCGATGCCGCCCGCCGCGCGGGCTGGACGGCGATTGCGCTGTCGCAAACGATCGGATTCGGCCTTGTTTCGGGGGCGCTCGTGCGCTGGCGCATGCTGCCCGAAACCTCGCTTGCCCAGGCGACGAAAATCACCGCCACCGTGGCCGCGACCTTTCTCGCCGCCTGGGCGGTGCTCACGGCCGCGGTGCTCCTCGTCGCGCCGATCGAACATCCGCATCTGACGGTCTGGGCGGTGCAGGGGCTTGCCCTCCTTGGCCTTGCCCTGGGCGGCGCGCTCGCGCTTGCCGGTCTGAAACTGCCGGGGCTCAAGGTCGGTCGCTTCACGCTGCGCCTGCCCGCCCCCGCCATGCTTGGCAAGATCCTCGTGCTCGCGCTGATCGACACGGCCTTTGCGGCGCTCGCCCTGTGGGTGCTCTTGCCGCCCGGCAGCGAATTGAGCCTTCTCGCGCTTTACCCCGCCTTTTTGCTCGCGCTTGGGGCGGGCTTCGTCTCCGGCACGCCGGGCGGCGTGGGCCCGTTCGAGATCACCCTCGTCGCCCTTCTTCCCGCCACGCCCGAGCCGGAACTTCTGGCCGCAATCCTCGCCTGGCGGATCACTTATTTCGGCGTGCCGGCGCTTGCCGCTGCCGCGCTTGTCGCGCTGCGCCCGGGCCGCGCGCTCGATCACCCGAGGATCGTCGCCGCACCGCTCGACTGCCCGCAGATCGCGCATCTTGTGGCACAGGATCGTCAGGCAGAACTGGGCCTGATGCGGCAGGGAGAGCTTGGCCTGCTGCGCTGTGACCGCACCCCCGGGGGCTGGATGGCCGGGCGCGCCGGGCGCACGCTTGCCGCCGTGCTCGACCCGGTGGGCACGCAGGCCCGCCCCGAGTTGCTCGCCGCCCTCAAGGCCGCCGCGCGCGCCGAAGGCCGCCGGGCCAGCCTTTACAAGATCTCTGCGCGCACCGCTGCCGTTGCCCGCCGGGCGGGCTGGGCGGTCGCCCCGGTGGCGAGCGATGTCTGGGTCAACCCGCAAAGCTTCAGCCTCGACACTCCGGCCCGCTCCGGGCTGCGGCGCAAGCTGCGCAAAGCCACCAAGTCCGGGCTCAGCGTGCGTGCCGCCGAGGGCCCGCTGCCGATGGCCGAGATGACGGCGATTGCCGAGGGCTGGCGTGTTGCCCGCGGCGGGGAACGCGGCTTTTCGATGGGGCGCTTTGCCCCCGGCTATGTGGCACATCAACAGGTGATGCTCGCTTACATGGGCAAGACGCTGGTGGGCTTTGCCTCCTTCCATGCCAACCGCTCGGAATGGGTGCTCGACCTGATGCGCCCCGCCGAAGGCGCGCCCGATGGCACGATGCAGGCGCTGATTGCCGGGGCGATCACCGCCGCGGCAGAGGCGGGTGTTGCGCGGTTGTCGCTTGCCGCGCTGCCGCCCCGCGCGGAAGACATCGTGGGCCCGGCTGCGCATATCTGGCGCCGTGCCGAGAAGGGCGCGGGCGCTGCGGGGCTGCGCCAGTTCAAGATGAGCTTCGCGCCCGAGCTTTCGCCGCTCTACATCGCCGCCCCGTCAGCCGCTGCGCTGGCTCTGGCGGGCGCGGAGATCGCCCGGGCGATCCACCGCCCGGCGGCGCTCGCCCATCTGGCCCCGGCACAGCCCGCCCCCGCTCCCGACGCGCCGCCCGCCTTGGCCTGAGGCGGCGCTGTGATGCGGCTCAAGATCTTCTTGAGCGAAAGGAAATTGCAACTTGGCCCGGCCCGTGGCAGGGAGAGCGCAACCGGATCAGGAGAGGCCCCATGACCAATACGCTCACCCGCCTTCTGCAAACGCGTGACTGGCTGCTGGCGGACGGCGCCACCGGCACCAACCTGTTCAACATGGGGCTCTCCTCGGGCGAGCCGCCGGAAATGTGGAACGTTGACCACCCGGACCGGATCACGAAGCTCTACAGCTTTGCCGTTGAGGCGGGCTCGGACCTGTTCCTGACCAACTCCTTTGGCGGCAATGCCTCGCGGCTCAAGCTGCACAATGCGCAATCGCGCGTGCGCGAGCTCAACCGCATCGCCGCCGAACTTGGCCGCGAGGTTGCCGACAAGGCGGGCCGCCCGGTCGCCGTTTGCGGCTCGATGGGGCCGACGGGCGAGATCTTCGCGCCGATGGGCACGCTGACCCACGAGCTTGCCGTGGAGATGTTCCACGAACAGGCCGAGGGGCTGAAAGAAGGCGGCGCCGATGTGCTCTGGGTCGAGACGATCTCGGCGCCCGAGGAGTTCAAGGCCGCCGCGGAGGCCGCGCGCCTTGCCGGCATGGACTGGTGCGGCACCATGAGCTTTGACACCGCCGGGCGCACCATGATGGGCGTGACCTCGGCGCAACTGGCCGCCCTGGTGGAAAAACTGCCCAATCCGCCGCTTGCCTTCGGTGCCAATTGCGGCGTCGGCGCGGCGGATCTGATGCGCACGGTGATGGGCTTTGCTTCGGCGGGCACCGAGCGGCCGATCATCGCCAAGGGCAATGCGGGCATTCCGAAATACCACGACGGCCACATCCATTACGATGGCACCCCGGCCCTGATGGGCGATTACGCCTGCCTTGCGCGCGATGCGGGCGCCACCATCATCGGCGGCTGCTGTGGCACCATGCCCGAGCACCTCAAGGCGATGCATGAGGCGCTGACGACGCGCCCGCGCGGGCCGCGCCCGAGCCTTGAGGACATCACCGCGAAGCTGGGCGCCTTCTCCTCCGCCTCTGATGGCACGGGCGATGATGATGGCCCGAGCCGGGAACGCCGCGGCCGCCGTCGCGGCTGAGGAAACCGTTGCAAAGTCATGGATTCGTGCCAGAAAGGCGAGAGCGTCTTTCTGGAACGATATCCTGTTGCCAGCCGATGAGGGCAAACGATGGCGGAAAGGTCAGAACAGTTCGAGCTGCTCGCCCCCCCGTGGCGGCACCCGGAACCGGCTGCTGTCGAGCGGCGGCAGGTCTGCCGCAAGGCTGAGGCGGCGGCACGAGACCTCGAACCGGCGCGCGAGCAGCTCCGCCTCGGTCCCCTCCCCCTCCATCCGCGTGCCAAAGCGCGGATCGTTGAGCTTGCCGCCGCGGAAGGCGGCGATGGCGCCGAGCACCTTTTCGGCCCGCAAGGGGTAGTGGCGCGTGAGCCAGTCGGCGAAAAGCGGGGCCACCTCATGGGGCAGGCGCAACGGGATCATCGCGGCAGACTTTGCCCCCGCCCGCCGCGCCTCGGTCAAGATCGCCTCAAGCGCGTGATCGGTGAGGCCGGGGATGATCGGCGCGGCCATGACGCGCACCGGCACCCCCACTCGCGCCGCCTCGCGGATCATTCTGAGCCGGGTTTGCGGCGTGGGGGCGCGCGGCTCCATCTTGCGCGCGAGATCCTCGTCGAGCGTGGTGAGCGAGATGCCCAGATGCACGAGCCCGCGCTTGGCCATGCTGCCCAAAAGATCCAGATCGCGCAGCACCCCCGCGCCGCGGGTGGTGAGCGACAGCGGATGGTTGAAATCGCTCAACACCTCCAAAAGCCCGCGCATGATCCCGCGCTCGGCCTCGACGGGCTGGTAAGGATCGGTTGCCGTGCCGATGGCGAGCGGCGCCACCGCATAACCGCGCTTGGAAAGCTCGCGCGCCAAAAGCTCCGGCGCCTCGGGCTTTGCCACGATCCGCGTCTCGAAATCGAGCCCGGCGGAGAGGCCAAGATAGCCATGCGTGGGCCGGGCAAAGCAGTAGATGCACCCATGCTCGCAGCCGCGGTAGGGGTTCACCGAGCGGTCAAAACCCAGATCGGGCGAGCTGTTGCGGGTGAGGATCGTTTTGGGATGCTCCACGCTCACCTCGGTGCGCAGGAGCTTTTCCTCCTCCGGCAGATCCCAGCCATCGGGCTCGACCAGCCGCGCGTAAGGCTCGAACCGACCCGCAGGATTGGCCGCAGCGCCCCGGCCCCGCAGCCGGTGGCGCGGATCGGGGGGCGGCAGATCGAGGGGCAGGTTCAACGCGATACTCATGCCCCGAAAATAGAACATAAAGAGAACATCATGCAAGGGATTCGGCACCGCAAAGCTGGCCCGGTTCTTGCCCCGCAAACGCACCGCGTCGGGGACGGAGCGCCGCATGTCGCAAATACCAAAGTAACCGGCTTGCATTTTTCGCATCACCGGAACAGTCCCCCTCAGGAGAACGCCCATGGCCGATGAAGACGACATCATTCTTTCGGAACTCGACGACGAAGAGCTCGTGCAGCAGATGCACGACGACCTCTATGACGGGCTCAAGGAAGAGATCGAAGAGGCCGTTCATATCCTGATCGAGCGCAGCTGGACGCCCTATGACATCCTGACCAAGGCGCTGGTCTCCGGCATGACGATCGTGGGCAACGACTTCCGGGACGGCATCCTGTTCGTGCCGGAAGTGCTGCTCGCCGCGAACGCGATGAAGGGCGGCATGGCGATCCTGAAGCCGCTGCTGGTTGAGACCGGCGCGCCGCGCATGGGCAAGATGGTGATCGGCACCGTCAAGGGCGACATCCACGACATCGGCAAGAACCTTGTGGCGATGATGATGGAGGGCGCGGGCTTCGAAGTGGTCGATATCGGCATCAACAACCCGGTCGAGGCCTATCTCGAAGCGCTCGACCGCGAAGAGGCCGACATTCTCGGCATGTCGGCGCTGCTCACCACGACCATGCCCTACATGAAGGTCGTGATCGACACGATGAAGGAAAAGGGCATCCGCGACAATTACATGGTGATCGTCGGCGGGGCGCCGCTGAACGAGGAGTTCGGCAAGGCGATCGGCGCCGATGCCTATTGCCGCGACGCCGCCGTTGCCGTGGAAACCGCGAAAGACATGGTGGCGCGCAAGCACAACCGGATGGGCGCCTGATCGCCCCCGCCCGCTGCCCGAACCGCGGGCAGCCGGCCCGCCGGGCCAGAGGGTGCAACGAAATGTGAACCTTAAAGGCCCCATGCTGCGACTGGGGCCTTTTCCTTTGGCGAAAGGCGTCCCATATTTGGTTCAAGGAGAGTGCCCATGTTTCAGCCCATGCCCCTGCCCCATTTCCTGCTGATGCTGCTTGTGGTGATTCTCGCCGCGGCGCTCACCATCGTCGTGGCGGTGCATGCAGCCGTGCCTCTCGCCGCGCTTGGCCTTGCCGCGCTGGTCGGCGCCGCGCTGATGCGGCTCTTTGAACGCATCGAATGAGCCCTGCCGATACGGGCGGCGCGATGGCAGCGGAGCGGGTGCTGCTGATCGCCTGTGGTGCGCTCGCCGCCGAAATCCTCGCCCTCAAGGCCGCGAATGGCTGGGACCATCTCGATCTGACCTGCCTGCCCGCGAATCTGCATCTTTACCCCGAGCGGATCACCGAGGCCGTTGCCACGGCTGTGGAAAAGCACCGCCCGAGCCATCCGCGCATTTATGTTGTCTATGCCGATTGCGGCACCGGCGGGCGGCTGGCCGCGAAATGCGCCGAAATCGGCGTCGAGATGGTGCCGGGGCCGCATTGCTATGCGTTTTTCGAGGGCAATGACGCCTTCGCCGCCCATGCCGACACCGAAACGACCGCCTTTTACCTCACCGATTTTCTGGTGCGGCAGTTCAACGCCTTCGTCTGGCGCCCGATGGGGTTTGACCGCCATCCCGAGCTGATCTCGATGATGTTTGGCAATTACGAAAAGCTCGTCTATCTGGCCCAGACCAACGACCCGGCGCTGGATGCAAAGGCCGAAGAGGCCGCCGCCCGGCTCGGCCTTGCCTATGAGCGCCGTTTGACCGGTTACGGCGATCTCGCCACCGAACTCGCGCGGCTCTGAACCGGGCGCAGCCCCGAAGCCGCCCGCCTCAGACGATCAGCCCGCCGTCGCTGTCATCCCCCGCCTCGATCATCAGCCGCTCCATGTCCGGCACGGTGACATGGCGCTTGCCCTCCAGCTCGATCACCCCGTCGCGCTTGAGCGCGGAAATCTGGCGGCTCACCGTTTCCAGCGTCAGCCCGAGGTAATCGGCCATCGCCTCGCGCGTCAGCGGCAAATCGAAGGTCAAACGGTTGTCTGTCCGGCGGTGACGTATCGACGCATCCCGCCGCGCCACGATCGACAAAAGCGAGGCGATTTTCTCGCGCGCGGTCTTGCGACCGAGCAAAAGCATCCACTCGCGCGCGGCATCAAGCTCGTCGAGCGTCATCTGCAGGAGCCGCTGCGCGATATGCGGCGTGCGCTCCATCAGCTCCTCAAACGGCTTGCGCCGGAAGCAGCACATCAAAATATCTGTCGTCGCCGTAATGTTATAGGCGGCGCGGTCTCGCCCGGGGCGGCCAACAAAATCAGAGGGAAGCAGGAGCCCCACCATCTGCGTGCGGCCATCTTCAAGGGTCTGGGTGAGGGTTGCGATGCCCGATACGACAGAGGCGACAAAATCCATTTTGTCCCCCGACCAGATCACCGTCTGGCCCGCCTCGAAACTTCGGTAGTACTTGACCGATTCGAGTTCATCGAGTTCGTTGGCCTCGCAACGCGCGCAGACGGCCCGGTGTCGAATCGGGCAATCTCCGCATTGCAACGAGGCTGGATACACGTCGTCGTGAGACATTGCCTTGCTTGATATGGGTCAATTCCTGGTGCGCGTCTTGAAGGATAGAATACGCCTATGAAACATGAATCGCAACTCGCCCGGCTCGGCCTTTTCGACGCCCGGGTGCCCCGCTATACCAGTTACCCGACGGCACCCCACTTTTCGACTGCCGTCGGGGCTCCGAAATTCGTGGAGTGGATCGAGGCGATCCCCGAAGGCGCCGCGATTTCGCTTTATATCCACGTGCCTTTCTGCCGCCGGCTGTGCTGGTTTTGCGCCTGCCGCACCCAGGGCACGCAGACCGATGCGCCGGTCAAGGCCTATGCCGAGACGCTGGTCACCGAACTGGGCATGCTGAAAAAGCATCTGCCCCGTGGGGTGAAGCTGTCGCGGCTGCATTGGGGCGGGGGCACCGCCACGCTTTTGCCGGCCGAGTCGATGCGCATGGTGGCGGATGCCATCTTCAACGCGGTCGACCTGGGCGAGCATGGCGAGTTCTCGGTCGAGATCGACCCGAACGAGATTGATGACGAGCGCATGGATGCGCTGGCGCAATCGGGGATGAACCGCGCCTCGATCGGCATTCAGGATTTCGACCCGTTCATCCAGTCGGTGATCGGGCGCGAACAAAGCTACGAAGTCACCGCGAAAGTGGTCGACATGATCCGCGCGCGCGGCATCGACAGCCTGAACACCGATATTCTCTACGGCCTGCCCTATCAGACCAAAGAGAAGATCACCGAGAGCATCGAGAAGGTGCTGACGCTGAAGCCCGACCGGGTGGCGCTTTACGGCTATGCCCATGTGCCGTGGATGGCGCGGCGGCAAACGCTGATTCCGTCGGACCAACTGCCGACGCCGCAAGAGCGGCTGGGCCTGTTCGAGCGCTCGCAGGAGCTGTTCTCGAATGCGGGCTATGACATCATCGGCATCGACCACTTTGCCCTGCCGACCGATGGCCTCTCGAAAGCGCTGCGCGCGGGGCTCTTGCGGCGCAACTTCCAGGGCTACACCGACGATCTGGCAGAGGCTCTGGTCGGCATTGGCGCCTCGTCGATCTCGCGCTTCCCGCAGGGCTATGCGCAAAACGAATCCGCCACCGGCGCGCATACCTCGGCAATCCGCGAAGGTCGGTTCTCGACCCATCGTGGCCATGTGTTCTCGCCCGAAGACCTGATGCGGGCGCGGCTGATCGAAATGCTGATGTGCGATTTCGCGGTGTCGAAACAGGAGCTGGTCGAGCAATGGGGCGCTGACCCGGCAGGGCTCGACAGCGAATTTGCCGCCTGCGTGGCGAAATTCGGCGAGATGGTCGAGATCACCGAGACCGGGATTGCGATCCCGGAGCCGGGCCGCCCGCTCACGCGCATGATCGCACGCCACTTTGACGCCTATGATCTCTCGAAAGCCGGGCACAGCTCGGCGATCTGAGCCACAGGCCCGAACAGGCCAGACCGGACATGCAGATTGGGCGCCGCAAGGCGCCCTTTCCGTTTTGTCGCCCGGCAAAGCCGTGGCGACCCGGAAAGGGGGCGCTGCCCCCCTCTTCCGGCTGCGCCGGAATTCACCCCCCGGGATATTTGCACAAAGTCGAAGGAACAAAGGGGCCGAAGACAGGCCCCCTCTTGAGCTATTGCAGCGTGCCGCCTGCGGTCTCGACAAACTCGATCAGCCGCGGCAGGCAGATCGTTTCGAGATCATATTTCTCGACCACCGAGGCGCGCGCAGCCCGCCGCATGGCATAGTAATTCCCGGGGTTCGCCAGCGCATCGGTGAGCGCCTCAGACCAGCCCTTGATGTCGAAAAAGTCGACCAGCCGCCCGTTCACCCCGTCCTCGATCACCTCGCGCAGCGGTGGCGTATCCGAGCCCACCACCATCGCCCCCGCCGACATCGCCTCAAGGAGCGACCAGCTCAGCACGAAGGGATAAGTGAGATAGGCATGCACCCGGCCGATTTGCATGATCGCCACGAAATCGGCATAGGGCACGCGGCCCAGAAAATGCACGCGGGAGAGATCCAGCCGGTCCTTCACCTCGTCGAGGAATTTCTGTTTCCAGCTCCCCTCCGGGGGCGGGCCGCCATAGCTTTGCCCCTCCTCGCCAATGATCAGCACATGCGCCTGCGGGCGCGCCGCCAGCACATCGGGGAGTGCGCGCATAAAGGTGTGATAGCCGCGATAGGGTTCGAGCGAGCGGTTGATGAAGGTGATCACCTCGTCGCCCGGGCGGAAGGTGAGGGGTGTGTCCGGCACGGTGAAGCGCGCCTCGGGGTTTGGTGCGAGCCGCGTCGTGTTTACCCCGTCATGGCAGATCGTGATCTTCTGGCGCAACTCTGGCGGGAAGGTTCCGGCCTGAAACACGGTGGGCGAAAGCGCGGCATCGGCCTGCACCATGGACTGGATCAGATGCGCCGAGCGGGCCACCGTGGCGATGCGGTTTTCCAGCGCGCGCTTGGCGAATTCGGGGTCAAAATCGGTGTCGAGCCCGGTCGTTTTATACATGAACTCGGCATAGACCAGGAGCTTCGCTTCCGGCCAGACCTCGCGCAGAAACAGCGTCTCGCCCCAGGCCGGATGACCAAAGATCACATCCGGCACAAAGTCATGCTGGGCGCGCATCTGCCGCGCCGCAAAGGCCGCGCGCATGCCGCGCTCCGCCACTTCGGCGTAAAGCCGCGTCAGCCGCGGCTCGATCTTCACCGGGGCGGGTTTGCGGTATTTGACCACCTGGACCGGCGAGGGGCGCTTGTTCGTCTCTGCCGTCAACGCCAGCACCTGATGGCCGCGCTTTTGCAAAGCTGGTGCCAGATGCGGAAACTGGCCCGGAAAATTCTGGTGCACAAACAAGATTTTCATCAACTCTCCCCCAGCGCGGCGGCAATCAAGGCACGCGTGTAATCGGTTTTGGGTCGTAAAAAAATGTCTTCCGCCGCGCCCGCCTCGACCACATCGCCCGATTTCATCACGAGGATCTGGTGAGAGAGTGCCCGCACGACGCGCAGGTCGTGCGAAATGAACAGGTAGGCAAGCCCGTGCCGGCGCTGCAGCGCGCGCAACAGCGCCACGATCTGCACTTGCACGGTGCGGTCAAGCGCGGAGGTGGGCTCATCGAGCACCACCACCTTGGGGCGCAAGATCATCGCGCGCGCAATCGCAATGCGCTGGCGCTGCCCACCGGAGAACTCATGCGGGTAACGGCTCATCGCCGCCGGGTCGAGCCCCACCTCGGTCATGATCTCCGCCACCATCTCGCGCCGGTTGCGGCCCGGATCGACCCCGTGCACGGTGAGCCCCTCGGCGATGATCTGCTCGATCGTCATGCGGGGGCTGAGGCTGCCGAACGGGTCTTGAAACACGATCTGCATGTCGCGCCGCAAGGGCCGGAGCTGGCGCGCCTGCCAGCGCGAAATGTCCTGCCCGGCGTAAAGGATCGGCCCCTCGCTTTCGATCAGCCGCATCAGTGCAAGCGCGAGCGTCGTTTTGCCCGAGCCGCTCTCGCCCACGATCCCGAGCGTTTCCCCCGCCCGCACCGAAAGGCTTGCCCCATTCACCGCCTTGATATTGCCGACCGTGCGGCGCAAAAGCCCGCGCTTGACCGGGAACCAGACCTTGAGATCCTCGGCCCTCAAAAGCGTCTGCGCCCCCGCCGGGACCGGATCGGCAAGCCCCTGCGGCTCCGCCGCCAGCAGCTTTTTTGTATAGGGATGCTGCGGGTTGGCGAAGATCTCGGAGACCGGCCCCTGCTCGACAATTTCGCCCGACTGCATCACGCAAACCCGGTCGGCGATGCGGCGCACGACACCCAGATCATGCGAGATGAACAACAGGCTCATGCCAAGCTCACGCTTGAGATCGGCGAGCAGATCAAGGATTTGCGCCTGAATCGTCACATCGAGCGCGGTGGTGGGCTCATCGGCGATCAGCAGTTCCGGCCCGTTTGCCAGCGCCATGGCAATCATCACGCGCTGGCGCTGCCCCCCCGAAAGCTGGTGCGGATAATCCGCCAAGCGGCTTTCCGGCTCCGCGATGCCCACCTGGGTCAGAAGCTCGATGATGCGCGCCCGCGCGGGCGCCCCGGTCAGCCCCTGATGCAGCGCAAGGCTCTCGCGGATCTGCTTTTCAATCGTATGGAGCGGGTTGAGCGAGGTCATCGGCTCCTGAAAGATGAAGCTGATGTCATTGCCGCGCACCGCGCGCAGCTCGCGCGCGGAGGCGCCGACCATCTCGCGCCCGAGATAGCGCACCGAGCCCGCCACGCGGGCATTGCCGCCCAGAAGCGCAACGGTGGAAAGCGCCGTGACAGACTTGCCCGAACCGGATTCGCCGACCAGCGCCACCGTCTCGCCCTTGGCAACGGTGAAGCTCACCCCCTTCACGGCGGGGATCTCGCGGCCCTCCTGCATGAAGGTGATATGCAGGTTTTCAACCGAGAGAACGGCGTCGTTTTGGCGGCTCATTTGAACACCTTGCGCGGGTCGAAGGCATCGCGCAGGCCCTCGAAGATGAAGACCAGAAGCGAGAGCATGGTGGCAAAGGTGACGAAGGCGGTGAAGGCGAGCCAGGGCGCCTGCAGGTGCTGCTTGGCCTGCAGCGCCAGCTCTCCCAGGCTGGGTGCTGAGGAGGGCAGCCCGTAGCCAAGGTAATCGAGCGTGGCGAGGCCCGAGATCGCGCCGGTGATGACGAAGGGCAGCATGGTGATGGTGGCCACCATCGCATTGGGCAGGATGTGGCGGACCATGATCACCCTGTCAGAGACACCGAGCGCACGCGCCGCGCGGACATATTCAAAGTTCCGCGCGCGCAGGAATTCGGCGCGCACCACGCCTGTCAGCGCCGGCCAGCCAAAGAGGATGGTGACGAAGACCAAAAGCCAGAACGAGCGCCCGAGGATCGCGAAGAGGATGATGATCACGTAAAGCGAGGGGGTAGAGGACCAGATCTCCAGCAGCCGCTGGAAGATCAGATCGACCTTGCCGCCAAAATAGCCCTGCACCGCGCCCGCCGCCACGCCCAGCACCGAAGAGGCCGCCGCCACGATCAACGCGAAGGCAACCGAGATCCGGAAGCCGTAGATCACGCGGGCCGCCACGTCGCGGGTGGTGTCATCGGTGCCAAGCCAGTGATCGGCATCGGGGGCGGAGGGGGCCGTGCCGACATTGTTGATGGTGCGGTAATGGTAGGGGATCGGCGGCCAGAGGATCCAGCCCGCCTCCACCTTTTGCCCCTCGACCGTGCCCTTGGTCCTGGCTTCCGCCATCACCGCCTCGGGGTCATCCCAGCAGGCCTCGGCGCCGCCCGCGATGATCAGGCATTGCACGGCAGGGTCGCGATACACCGCCTCGGTGCGGAAATCGCCGCCAAAGGCGGTTTCGGGGTAAAAGTTGTAGACCGGGAAGAAATATTCGCCGCGGTATTTCACCACGATCGGGTGATCGTTGGCGATCAGTTCCGCAAAGAGCGACGCGATGAACAGCACCGAAAACAGGATCAGCGCATAGAAGGCGCGGCGATTGGCGCGGAAGTTGCGCCAGCGGCGCCGCGCGAGCGGAGAGAGTGCCATCAGCCCGCCCTCTTCTCGAAGTCGATCCTTGGATCGACGAGCGTGTAAGTGATGTCGGAGACGATGCCGATCACCAGCGAAATCAGCCCGAAGGCGTAAAGCGTGCCGAAGACGAGCGGATAGTCGCGCTCGACCGCGGCCTGATAGCCCAGAAGCCCAAGCCCATCGAGCGAGAACACGGTTTCGATGATCAGCGAGCCGGAAAAAAGCACGGAGAGAAAGAGCCCCGGAAAGCCCGCGATCACGATCAGCATCGCATTGCGGAACACATGGCCATAAAGCACGCGGCCCTCAGTGAGCCCCTTGGCGCGGGCGGTCATCACATATTGCTTGTTGATCTCGTCGAGGAAGGAGTTCTTGGTGAGCAGCGTCAGCGTCACAAAGCCTGAAAGCGTGATCGCGATCGTTGGCAGGGTGATGTGCCAAAGGTAATCGAGCGCCTTGCCCACAAGGCTCAGGCTCTCCCAATCATCCGAGGTGAGGCCGCGCAGCGGGAACAGCTTCCAGTAACTGCCGCCCGCAAAGAGCACCATCAAGAGCACGGCAAAGATCAGCGTCGGGATCGCATAAGCGACAATGATCGCGGCGGAGGTCCATGTGTCAAAGGCGGTGCCGTCCTTCACCGCCTTGCGGATGCCAAGCGGGATCGAGATCATATAGGCCAGAAGCGTTGACCACAGGCCAAGCGAGATCGAAACCGGCATCTTTTCGATCACCAGATCTACCACGGATTTGTTCTTGAAGAACGAGGTGCCAAAATCGAAGCGCAGATAATTCCCCATCATCGTGAAAAAGCGCTCGGTGGCGGAGATCTTTTCCTTTTCGCAGGCGGGGTTTTTCAGATCCGGCGGGCCGGTGAAGCCCTCCGCGCAGACAATGCGGGCAAAGCCCATCTGCACCTCGAGCTGCGCGAGCAGGTCGGGCGAGATGCCGCGTGCGCCCTGATAGCCGCCCTCGTCCAGCCCCTGAGACTGGCCCGCATCGGCACCGCCGGTGATGTTGCGGGTGGCATCCGCCTCGCCCTGCACGCGGGCGATGATCTGTTCGATCGGCCCGCCGGGGACAAATTGCGTCAAAGCGAAGTTGATCAGCATGATGCCGAAGAGCGTCGGCAGCACCAGCATCAACCGCCGCAGGATATAGGCGCCCATCGTGTTTTTTAGCCCTGCACTTTTACAACATTTCCGCGGCGCGAGAGGGTCAGAACGCCCCTTCAGCCTTCAGTTTTGCGGCTTTTTCGGCGTTATACCACCAGAAGTCCATCTCGCCCAGACTATAGGGCGGGATCTCCGCGGGGTGTTCATACATGTCGTAATAGGCGACGGTGTAGCTGTCTTTATACCATTGCGGCACCCAGAAGCGCAGCGCGCGCAGCACCCGGTCAAGCGCATGGACGCGGGGCAGAAGGTCCTCATGGGTCTGCGCCTCCTCGACCTTGCGGATCAGCGCATCAACGGCCGGATTGGCGATCCCGGCGGCATTGAACACATCTCCCACCGAGCCCGAGCCAAAATACTGTTGCAGATCCGCGCCGGGGATCAGGCCCTGGGCAAAATGCGTGGTGATAATGTCGAAATCGTGGTTGCGGCGGCGCGCCTCATATTGCGCGTCATCCACGCGGGCCATCTTGGCATCGACGCCCAGCGCGCGCAGGTTCTCGACAAAGGGGTTGATCACGCGGTCGAAGGTCTGGCTGTCGTTGAGAAACTCGACACTGAGCAGCGCCCCTTGCGCATTGCGGCGCATGCCGTCATCGCCCACTTGCCAACCCGCCGCATCGAGCAGCTCCGCCGCCTTGCGCATGTTGCCCCGGTCCAGCTGGCGCGCGCCGGAGGGGGGGGCCATCACCGCGGGATCGGTCAGCACCCCCTCCGGCAGATCCGCCTTGAGCGGCTCAAGAAGGGCAAGCTCGTCGGGGCCCGGCGTGCCGGTCGCCGCCAGATCCGAGTTTTCCCAGATCGAATTGATCCGCGTGTAGAGGCCGTAAAAGAGCGAGTCATTCGACCATTCGAAGTTGAACATCAGCCCGAGCGCCTCACGCACCCGGATATCGGCAAATTTCTCGCGCCGCAGGTTGATTGCAAAGGCCTGCGCATTGGCCACATCGCCATCATGCAGCTCGGCCTTCACCACCTGCCCGTTGGTGAGCGCCGGAAAGTCGTATTGCGTGGCCCAGATCAGCGAGCTTGACTCGTTGCGGAAGGTGTAGCTGCCGGCCTTGAAGCCCTCGAACGCGGCCTGATAATCGCCATAATATTCAACGCGCAACCGGTCGAAGTTGTTGCGCCCGATGTTGATGGGCAAGCGCTCCCCCCAATACTCGGGGTTGCGCCGCCAGATCACGCTGCGCCCGTCTTTGGCGCTGTCGAACAGATAGGGGCCCGAGCCGATCAGCGGGGCCTGGCTCGGCTTGGCAAGGTCAATGCCGTCGCGCGCGAACTGCGCTTTCGAGAACACCGGGAAGCCGCCCGCAAGCTGGATGATGTCGCGGCGCGGCGCATCGGCGGTGAAGGTGAACTTGATGCGGCGGTCATCGAGCACTTCGGCGCCTTTGATCTGCTGCGCCACCACCGCGCGAAAGCTCGAAAGCCCCTTGTCGCGCATCTGCTCAAAGGAAAAGAGCACATCCTCGATGGTGAGGGGCGACCCATCCGAGAATTTGATCCCCGGCCGCAGGGTGAAGATCACCCAGTCTTTCGAGGGCGGGTATTCGAGGCTCTCGCACAATAGGCAATAGGCCTCGCCAACGGTGTCGGCGGTGCCCGTCAGCATCGTCTCGAACGGCACCGAGGCCAGCGCCGCCGGCCGCCCCTCGATCGTGAAAGGGTTGTAATTGTCAAACCCGCCGGGCGCCCATTCGGAGATCTCGCCGCCCTTCGGCGCCTGCGGGTTGACGTAGTCGAGATGCGCAAACCCCGGCGGATATTTCACCGTGCCCAGCGTCGCGATGGCCTCGGCGGTGATCGCGTCTTCTGCGCGCAGTGGCGCGCCCGCAAGCGCAAGGGCGATGAGAACGCCGCCCAGCGCGCTTCTCCGCAGCCCCGGTCCCATCGATGACATCTTGCTCATCTCTTTCTCCTCATTTTCCCCACTAAAGGGCCTTGGGCGGGGTTGAGCAAGTTGCAAAGCCGTGAAACCGCGCCGGAAATGCAAAGGGCCACCCCGCGGGGTGGCCCTCACATCGGTCTCACAAGCCGCGCTTATTGCGACAGCGAATAAAGATATGCGATCACGTTCTCGATCGAGGTGGTGTCGTCCTTGAAGCCGGCGAAGGCCATCTTGTTCTTCGGAACTTCGGCTTTCGGGTCGGTCAGGTAGGCGGTCATGCGTTCCGCGGTCCAGTAGCCGGTGTGGGCTTGCATACCCTTGGAATATTTGAACCCTTCGACGGTGGCGGTGGCGCGGCCCACGACGCCGTCCAGATGCGGGCCAACGGCGTTCTTGCCATCGACCTTGTGGCAGGTCTTGCAGTTTTTTTGGAATACGGCTTCACCCGCGGTCGCATCGCCGACGATGGTGGCCGGGTCGATCTCGGTGCGGGGCGCCAGCGCCTCGGCGGGTTCTTCGGCAGCCGGGGCGGCGTCATCGGCGGCGGGCGCCGGGGTCGCGGAGCTTGTCGGGGCCGCTTCGGCCAGCACAACATTGGGATCCATGGCGAGCGCGCGGCCATCTTCGCCGACCGGCACCGCCGTCGCGGGGCGCGTCGTAAAGAGCGCCGCCGAGGTCATGGAGATAAATCCGTAGAACAGCACCACGCCAAACAGCGCGGCCCCCAACTTCATCATATGCGTCTTGAGCATGGCTCCCCCGCGATTTGCATTCTCAATTTGGCCGTTGCGCGCATCTATGCGCTTCGAGGCCCGGATTTCAAGGATCATATACGTTTCGCGCCGGAATCGGCTGCGTCAAATAGAACCGCTCGGCCCCTTTTGTGCGGAAATTCGGTGCTTTTCCTGCCGCGCCGCTTGCGCCATAGAGGGGGCCAAAGCCGTTGGAGGATGCGATGGAGCAAGCACGACCGGGCCTGATCGCCTTTCAGGGCGCGCTGGGGTCTTATTCCCATGAGGCGGCCAATCTGGCGCGTCCGGGCCATGAACCGCTGCCCTGCAACACCTTCGAGGATGTGATCGAGGCGGTGCGCGAGGGGCGGGCCGAACTGGCCATGCTGCCGATCGAGAACTCGACCTATGGCCGCGTGGCCGACATTCACCGGCTGCTGCCCTCGTCGGGGCTGCATATCCTCGATGAGCATTTCCTGCGGGTGCGGATCGCGCTGATGAGCCTGCCGGGGGCAACGCTCGAAGACGTGAAGCTGGTGCGCGCGCATCTCGTGCTCTTGCCGCAATCGGCGCGGTTTCTGCGCAGCCATGGCATCACCGGCGTCGCCGCCGCCGACAGCGCGGGTGCGGCCGCCGATCTGGCGCGGCACCGCACGCCCGCAGAGGGTGTTCTGGCCTCCGAGCTTGCCGCGCAGATCCATGGGCTTGAGGTGCTCGCCCGCGACATCGAGGATTACGGCCACAACACCACGCGCTTTCTGGTGATGGGGCGCGCGCCCGATCTGAACCGGCGCGCCGAACGGATGATGACGACCTTCGTGTTCGAGGTGCGCAACATTCCCGCTGCGCTTTACAAGGCGATGGGGGGCTTTGCCACGAATGGCGTCAACATGACGAAGCTGGAAAGCTACATGCTCGACGGCTCGTTCACCGCCACCCAGTTTTATGCCGATATCGAGGGCCATCCCGAGGATGCCAACGTGAAACTGGCGCTCGACGAGCTGCGCTATTTCACCTCGCATCTGCATTTGCTCGGCACTTATCCAGCGGACCTCAAGCGCTACGACTGAGGCAGGAAGGTGGGGGGCGCTGCCCCCCTCTTTTGGCTTCGCCAAAATTCACCCCCCGGGATATTTGGACAAAGTCGAAGGCAACGGGCGCAGCTTCGAGCTGGCGCCCGCCCCCGCGCGCTCAGGCGCGCGCTTCGATCTCGCGCAGGAAAGACTTGATGCGCGCATTGTAGCGCCGGTCCAGATTGGCGCGCCCAAGGCGGGCCGATTGCAGCAAGAGCCGCGCGCCCAGCGTGCGCGGGCGCAGCTCCAGCATCGTGCCCAGACGTGTGCGGTTCGGCTCCAGCGTGGTGAAATCGAGAGTGAGCGTCACCTCGAAGCTTGAGGAAATGCCCGCATATTCCGTGCAACGCCCCGGTTCGAACCGTGCCACGTCGACAATCATCTCCCGCGGCTTGCCGCGCAGCATGAAACCCACCTCCCACGACATCCCTGCCCCGATCTCGCGCAGGGTATCGAGCCGTCGCATGCTGACGCCCTTGCGCCGCGCGATCTCTTCGATCCCGGCCACATCAGTGAGTTGCGCAAACAGCCGATCGGCCGAAACGGCCACGTCAACACGGTTGGAAAATTTCATGCCAGCCTCCAGATGCCCGCTCAGAGGGCGCTTCTGCGTGCTTGCCGAAGCCGGGCCGGGCTGTCAATCGCCGCGGTCACACCCGCCGCGCTCACTCTGGCCCGGAAAGCCAGTCCGACAGCATCCAGCGCGCCACGGTTCCGGGCCGTGCGGCGCGGATTTCGACATCTTCGCCCGCGAAGATCCGTATCAGCCGGGCACGCGGCACCCAGAGCGCGGCCTCGATCTCGACCGGATCGAGGGTCAGATCGGTACTCAGCGCCGTGCCCGCACAGCCGAGCATCAACGAGGCCGGGAATGGCCAGGGCTGGGCGGCAAGAAACCGCACCGCGCCAACCCGCACCCCGGTCTCTTCCGCCACTTCGCGACGCACCGCCGCCTCGGGCGTTTCACCGGGCTCCATGAACCCCGCCGGGCAGGAGAACATCCCCTCCGGCCAGCCCGGGGAACGGGCGAGCAGCACGTGATCCTCCTGCGTGATCCGCATGATCACCACCGGATCCATACGGGGAAAATGGCTCGCGCCGCAGGCCGGGCAGACACGCTGCCAGCCTGCTTGCGCCCCCTCGCTTGGCGCGCCGCAAGCGGAACAGAAGCGATGCGTGCCGTGCCATGCGATCAGCGCACGGCCTGTCGCCGCCACCTCGCCCGACCGGGCATCGAGCCGCATCAACGCGCCGCGCAGATCGACAAGCTCCGCCCCGGGCGGCACCCTTTGCGCCGCCTCCGGGGGCAGATCGAGCGCAAAGACCGGCACGCCATCGCAAAGCCCCAAAAAGATCGGCTCTGCCCCGTCGCAGCACGGATCGGTGAGCGCGAGCGCCCAGAGCCCCGCCCCCAGCACCGGGTCGGGGGCCGCGTCGGGCGCGGCGAGCAGCGCCAACCCACCCAAAAAGCCGATGGCCCGCGCCCGGGGCTCCGCCCGCATCCGCGCCTGCGCCGCCGCATCGGCGCGCAGATGCGCGGCCCGTTCCATCCCTGCCGCCGAGCCCGCCCCGGTGAATGCCATCATCTCGATCATCTTTTGCCCTCTCGCCCCGTGCGGCTGGCCGGTTTTTGCACGCGCCCGCCCGCTTGGCCAGAGCCCCCCGCTTTCCGCCACGGCGCAGCGCGCCGGGATTCGCCCGGCCATTGCACAAGAATTTTACCATTCAGCCCAAATTTGGGGCATCCGCACCATTTTTGCTCAAGCCCCGCTCAGCAACAGCCCTTTCAGCGCGCATTCGGGGAGGCCCCCCTTCCCTGCCCCGGCGCACCGCCGCAGCATGGCCAAAAGACAAAAACCGACAGGGGATTGACCATGTTCCTTCGCCTTGGGCAGAGCTTCGGCCTTGGCGCGGCGCTGCTTTTCACCGCAGCGCCGCTTTGCGCCCAGACCGCCATGCCGTTTGCCCTCGACTGGAAATTCGAAGGCCCGGCTGCGCCTTATGTGCTGGCGGTGGATCGCGAATTCTATGACGCCGAGGGGCTTGATGTCACCGTGACCGAGGGCGCCGGCTCGCTTGATGCGATCCCGAAAGTGGCAACGGGCGCCTATCCGGTCGGCTTCACCGATATCAACAGCCTGATGAAGTTCCTCGACCAGAACCCCGGCGCGCCGGTGCGTGCGGTGATGATGATCTATGACAAGCCGCCCTTTGCGGTGGTCGGGCGCAAATCTCTGGGGGTGAGCACGCCGAAAGATCTGGAGGGCAAGGTGCTTGGCGCGCCGCCGCCCGATGGTGCCTGGGCGCAGTTTCCGATCTTTGCCGCAGAAAACGGGCTCGACATGAGCAAGATCACTGTCGAGCCGGTGGGCTTTCCGGTGCGCGAACCGATGCTGGCCGAGGGCAAGGTTGCCGCGATCACCGGCTTTTCTTTCACCTCCACGCTCAATGCCCAGCGCCTGGGCGTGCCCGAGGATGACCTCAGCGTGATCCTGATGGCCGATTACGGCGTGGCGCTTTACGGCAATGCGATCATCGTCAACACCACTTTCGCCGCCGCCCATCCCGCCGAGGTGACGGGCTTTTTGCGGGCCACCGCCGCGGGGTGGAAGGCCGCGATTGCCGATCCGGCCTCTGCCGTTGCCGCGCTTGCGGCCAAGAACCCGGCGGCCGATGCAACGCTTGAGGAAAAACGCCTCAAACTCGCGATTGACGGCAATGTTGCAACCGATTGGGTCAAGGCGCACGGGCTTGGCAATGTTGACCCGGAGCGCTTTGCCAAAGCCATCGAGCAGTTGGCGATGACCTATACGTTCAAGACCAAGCCGACGATGAGCGATGTTTTTGACGCAACCTACCTGCCCACGGATGGCAGCCTGACCCTGCAATAGGCCACGCGATGTGGCCAGAGGGGCGACGCGGTTATGTTCCTTCCGCCGTGTCGCCCCGACGACTTGGGGAAAGCCTTGAGCAAATTCATTGATATCAAGGGCGTGCGCCATGCGTATCGCACCAAGAACGGCCCGCTGCCGGTGCTGGACGGGCTCGACATCGAAGTGCCCGAGGGCACGTTTTGCGCCGTGGTCGGCCCCTCGGGCTGCGGAAAATCCACCCTGACGCGGCTCATTTCCGGGCTGATGAAGCCCGATACCGGCGCGGTGGTTTTGGCAGGCGAAGAGGTTGCAAGCCCGCGCAAGACGGTGGGAATGGCGTTCCAGAACCCGGTGATGCTCGAGTGGCGCACGATCTTGCAAAACGTCATGCTGCCGTTGGAGATCGTCGCGCCACGGATGCCGCGCGCCGAGGCCGAGGCACGCGCGGCGCATCTGCTCGACATGGTCGGGCTCAAAGGGTTCGAGGGCAAGAAACCCTCTGAGCTGTCTGGCGGGATGCGGCAACGCGCGAGCCTGTGCCGCGCGCTTGTGCATCGCCCCCAGGTGCTGATCATGGACGAACCCTTTGGCGCGCTTGACAATTTCACCCGAGAGGATCTGTGGCAGACGATGCGCGATCTGCGCGCCGCCGAGCCCTTCACCTGTGTGCTGATCACCCATGACCTGCGCGAAAGCGTGTTTTTGGGCGATCAGGTTGTCGTGCTCTCGGGGCGGCCTGCGCGCACGCAATATGTGCTCGATGTCGATCTGCCCGCGGATCGGCGCATCGACATCCTTTACGAGCCGAAAGCGGGCGAGATGCTGCACCTGCTGCGCGACCAGATCCGCATTGCGCAGGGCCGCACCGGGGAGATGCACTGATGGAGCTTGCGCAAAAGATCCTTGTGCCGCTGCTGGCGATGCTGATTTTCCTCGGCCTCTGGGAGGGCGTGGTCTGGATCAACGATTGGCCCGATTACAAGATGGCCTCGCCCTCCGACCTGCCGCCCGCCTTTGTCAAATACCACGCGCTCTTTCTCTCGGGCGGCTGGGAAACGCTCTGGCGCACTGTGGCGGGGCTGGTGCTGGCGGTCATCTTTGGCACCGGGCTTGGCATGGTGATGGGGTTTTCGCGCATCGCGCGCGCGGGCCTCTACCCCCTCCTTGTGGGCTTCAACGCGATCCCGAAGGCGACGCTCGTGCCGGTGATCGCGCTCGTGTTCATTGGCCAGTATGATTTCAACACCGTCTTGATGGCGTTTCTGATCTCGTTCTTCCCGATTGCCGTTTCGGTGGGGATCGGCCTCTCCACGCTGGAGCCCGAATACCGCGATATTCTGGCCGCCCTTGGCGCCTCGAAATTCACCATCTTCCGCAAGATCGCGCTGCCAAAGACCCTGCCGGAGTTTTTTGGCGCGCTGAAGGTCTCGGTCACGCTCGCCTTCATCGGCACGAACCTTGTCGAGATCGTCTCGCCGCATGGCAAGGGGCTGGGCGCGCTGTTCCTGTCTGGCCAGACCAACTCTGATTATCCGCTGATGTTTGCGGTGCTGATCGCGCTCGCAGCCCTCGGGATCGTGCTTTATTACGCCGTCGTCGCGCTGGAGCGGATCTTTGCCGGCTGGGCCGAGCGCAGCCCGGGCTGAGCCTCAGCGTTTCGCGACAAAGAAGTCCTTCAGCAGCCGCTCCGCCTCCCGCGCGGCGATCCCGTCGTAGACCTCGGGCACATGGTGGCATTGGGCATGGGCAAAGATCCGCGGCCCCTGCGCCACGCCGCCCGATTTCGGGTCCGACGCGCCATAATAGAGCCGCGCGATCCGGGCATTGGAAAGGGCCGCCGCGCACATCGGGCAGGGCTCAAGCGTGACATAAAGATCATGCCCCAAAAGCCGCTCCGAGCCCGCAGCCGCACAAGCCGCGCGCAGGGCCAGAACTTCGGCATGGGCGGTCGGGTCGCAAAGCTCGCGCGTGCGGTTTCCGGCCCGGGCCACCACCTCCCCCGAGGGCGCCACGACAACCGCGCCCACCGGCACCTCGCCGCGCGCGGCGGCGGCCCGCGCCTCGATGAGCGCCTGATCCATATAGCTGCGAAACTCCATGCCCCTTCATTGCGCGCAAACCTTCCCCCATCAAGCCGCTTTCCAAGCCTGCGCAACAGGTGTAGGGAGGGGCCTTCGCCCGCGATGGTCGCGCGCCCCCTCCCCCCGAAGGACCAGATATGGCTGATACGCCCGAATCCCCCGCCCCCGAATCCTCCAACACCGCTGAACGCATTGCCAAGGTGATCGCCCGCTCCGGCGTGGCCTCCCGTCGCGATGCGGAAAAGATGATCCTTGCGGGCCGCGTGGCGGTGAATGGCAAGCGGGTGGAGACGCCCGCGCTCGATGTGCGCCCCACCGACAAGGTGACGATCGACGGCACCGCGATTGATGCGCCGCAGGAAACCCGCGTCTGGCTTTATTACAAGCCGCTCGGCCTTGTGACGACCGAGAAAGACGAACAGGGCCGCCGCACGATCTTTGACGAAATGCCCGAAGGCATGCCGCGCGTGCTCAACATCGGCCGGCTCGACCTCAATTCCGAGGGGCTGCTGTTGCTGACGAACGATGGCGGGCTCAAGCGCCGCCTCGAACTGCCCGAAACCGGCTGGCTGCGCAAATACCGCGTGCGCGTGAACGGTCGCCCGATGAGCGACACGTTCAACCCGCTGCGCGACGGCATCACCATCGAGGGCGAAGATTTCCAGCCGATGGAAGTGACGCTGGACCGCCAGCAAGGCGCGAATGCCTGGCTGACCGTCGGCATCCGCGAGGGCAAGAACCGCGAGATCCGCCGCGCCATGGCCGCGGTGGGCATGGTGGTGAACCGGCTCATTCGCGTGAGCTACGGCCCGTTCCGGCTCAACGACATGCAGCCCGGCGACGTGATGGAAGTGAAGCGCAAGCTGCTGCGCGACCAGCTCGGCGACCGGCTCCTGTTTGGCGTCGAGGATGGCAAGCCCTCGCGCGCCGAACGCATGGCACCGCGCCCGCCCCGCGAAGGCGGCAAAAGCTTTGACAAGGGGGGCTTTGGCAAGGCGGGCTTTGGCAAGGATCGTCCCGAACGCGCGAGCCGCGGCCCCGAGGGCGAAGACGCGCCGAAAAAAGGCTTCGGCCGACAGCGTGATTTTTCTGCCGGGGGCGAGGGCGGCGCCCGCAAGCCGCGCGCCTTTGGCATGAAATCGCATCATGAGGACGACGCGGGGCGCAAGCCTTTTGGCCGTCGCGAGGATGGCGAGCGCAAACCTTTCGTGCGCCGCGAGGACGGGGACCGCAAGCCCTATGCTCGCCGCGAAGACGGCGACAAGAAACCTTGGGCGCGCCGTGAGGACGGGGACCGCAAGCCCTATGCCCGCCGCGAAGATGGCGACAAGAAACCCTTCGCGCGCCGTGAGGACGGGGACCGCAAACCCTATGCCCGCCGCGAAGACGGCGACAAGAAACCCTTCGCGCGCCGTGAGGACGGGGACCGCAAACCCTATGCCCGCCGCGAAGATGGCGACAAGAAACCCTTCGCGCGCCGCGAGGACGGGGACCGTAAACCCTATGCCCGCCGCGAAGATGGCGACAAGAAACCCTTCGCGCGCCGCGAGGACGGGGACCGCAAACCCTATGGCCGCCGTGAAGATGGCGACAAGAAACCTTGGGCGCGTCGCGAGGACGGGGACCGTAAACCCTATGCCCGTCGCGAAGACGGCGACAAGAAACCCTTCGCGCGCCGCGAAGACGGGGACCGCAAGCCCTATGCCCGCCGTGAAGATGGCGACAAGAAACCTTGGGCGCGTCGCGAAGACGGGGACCGCAAGCCCTATGCCCGCCGCGAAGATGGCGACAAAAAACCCTTCGCGCGCCGCGAAGAGGGCGGCAAACCGGGCTTCAAATCCTCGGGCTTCAAGAGCCATGGCGGCAAACCCGGTGGCAAACCGCGCTCGGAAGGGTTCAAGAGCCACGGTGGCAAGCCCGGTGGCGGCTTCAAGGGCGGCAAGCCCGGCCCGAAACGCGGCTGAGACCCCGCACTCCCGGCGGGGCGGCAAAAATGCCGCCCCCCGATCACGCCTGCCCCTTTTCTTGGCGGCCCCCTTTTCTCGGCGCCCCCGCGCGCCTAGCTTTGACAGGTGACCCCGACCCGGAGGCCCCATGTCGCGCAAAACCCTCCAGAGCATAGCCTTCTATCTGCTTCTGGCGCTGACCTTCTCGGTGGCGCTGAAAGGCACGGTCTGACATGGCCCAGCGCTATGGCGGAAAATATTCGCCGCAATCGGACAGGGCCCAGAGCGGCTACGGCGGAGTGGCGCCGGACCGCGTGCCCGAACCGGGCCCCTCCCACCCCAAGACGCGCCGCTTGATCTGGATTGGCCTTGCCGCAATTCCCTTCCTTTTCAACGCTTTCGGCGCAGGCCCGGTGGGGCTGGCGCGCGGCCTTGGCGGCTTTGCGCTGATCGCGGGCGCGGTCGTGCTGATCCGGGAGGGATTGAAGGCCGAGGCCGCCTGGATGGCGCGCAAGGTTGCCCGCCGCCCCGTTTTGCCGCGCAAGATGCTCGGCGCGCTCGGGGTCGGGCTGGGCCTCGCGCTTGGCGCACAAGCGCCCGAAATCGGCCTCTTCGGCGCCGGGCTGATTGGCCTGATCGGCGCGGCGCTCGCGCTGTTTGCCTTTGGGCTCGACCCGATGCGCGACAAGGGCATGGAGGGGATCGACCCGTTCCAGCAAGACCGGGTGGCCAAGGTGGTGGCCGAGGGGGAACGGGAACTGGCCGCAATGGCGCGCGCGATCGCGCGCATCAACGATGCCCGCCTCACCGCCCGCGTGGCGCGCTTTGCCGAGACCGCGCGCGGGCTTTTTCGCGCGGTTGAGGATGACCCCGGCGATCTGGGCGCGGCACGGCGTTACCTGACGGTTTATTTGTCCGGCGCCCGTGCGGCGAGCGAGAAATTCGCCGCGCTCGCGGGCGCGGCGCGCGATGCCAAGGCGCGCGCGGAATACGATTCGCTGCTCGACGATCTGGAGGCAAATTACACCGCCCGGACCCGCGCCCTGCGCGAAAACGACCGGGAAGCCCTTGAGATCGAAGTGGAAGTTTTGCGCGAGCGGCTCGCACGCGAAGGGCTTTGACCCGGGCAGGGCGCCGTTTCCAGTGCGGAAACCCTGCGTTTTGCGCACCGCAAGCTTTCTCCCCCTCCGGGCCACAATCTGGCCCCGCTTCCCCGCAAAAGTCGCATAAACTTTTGGTGGTGATCCATGTCTGCACGCTTCCTTCTCCCTGCTTTGGCGGTTGGCACCGGGATGATCTCCCTGCTGGCCACCGCAACCGGCAGTGCCGCCGCGGTCGCGCCACTTGCCCGAGCGCGCACGCTCCAAGCGCTCATCGTCTTCGGGCCCGCCGCGCTGGCCCTTGTGGTCGCGCTTCTGCTCTGGCACCGCCAGATCCTTGGCCAGCTTCAGGTCTGGGGCGCGCAAGTGGCGATCCGGCTCTCGGCGCTGCGCCCCGCGCCGGCAGCCCCCGCTCTGACCCCGGTTCTGACCCCGGTTCTGGCCCCCGCCAAGCATCTTGCGCAGGGGCGTGGGCTCGAGGCGGAGATGAAGCTGCGCATGACCGAGGTGCACCGGCAACTGCGCGCGCGCGCCCCCGAGCTTTTGCCGGTTTTTGCCGATTGCCGCGCCGCGCAACTGCGCCTGCTCTCCGAGTTGCGCCGCGCCCCGGCCGAGGGCGCGCAGATCGAGGCCGGGCTGATCGGCGGGCTGGTGCAGATCGAAACGGCAACACGCAAACTTTCGCTTGTTCTTGGCACCGCGACGAACGAACATGCGCTTGGCAACTTCGCGGATACGCTCGAAAAACTGACGAGCGAAACGCTGGATTGTCTGGTTTCGCTGCGCGCCCGCAAGCGGGCGGCTCAGCATGGACGAGAGATCGGGGGCGAGGCCGAACACGCCTGAACACGCCCCCAACAGGGGGAACGCATGACTGAGACCGTCCGCGCCGAAGCGGCAAAAGCCGTGGCCGATATCGAATCTGTTGCTGCGCTGGCGCTGCCCGAACCGCGCGCCGAACTGGTCCCGCTCACCGCCGCCCCGGAGCCCGTGGCCGCCGAAATCCGCGCGCGCATGGCCGAGATTGATCTCGCAGATACCGGCTCGATCGTGCAATTCGGCGCGCGTGCGCAAAGCGACCTGCAGGCGATCAGCCAGGAGATGCTGGCAGATGTGAAAACCAAGGATCTCGGCGCGGCAGGCGATAGCCTTGCCGCCATGGTCACGGCGTTGCGCGGCTTTTCCGAGGGCGAGCTTGACGTGCGCCGCGAGCGCAGCCTGTGGGAAAAGATCACCGGGCGCGCCGCCCCTTTCGCGCGGTTTCTGGCGCGCTACGAAGCGGTGCAGAGCCAGATCGACACCATCACCGACCGGCTGCTGAACCACGAACAGCGGCTTTTGGTCGATATCAAGGCGCTCGACCGGCTCTATGACAAGACGCTCGGGTTTTACGACGAGCTGGCCCTTTACATCGCCGCGGGCGAGGCACGGATTGCCGAGGCCGACCGACAGGAGATTCCGGCGAAGGAAGCCGCGGTCACCGCGGCAACGGAGGATGAAAAGATCCTGCGCGCGCAAGAGCTGCGCGACCTGCGCGCCGCGCGCGATGACCTTGAGCGGCGCGTGCATGACCTCAAGCTCACCCGGCAGGTGACAATGCAATCCCTGCCCTCGATCCGGCTTGTGCAGGAAAACGATAAAAGCCTGATCACCAAGATCAATTCGACCCTCGTCAACACCGTGCCACTGTGGGAGACGCAGCTTGCGCAGGCGGTGACCATTCAGCGCTCCGCCGAGGCGGCAAAGGCGGTGAAGGCGGCCTCGGACCTGACCAACGAGCTTTTGTCCGCCAATGCCAGGACCCTGCGCGAGGCCAATGCGGCGGTGCGCACCGAGATGGAGCGCGGCGTGTTCGACATTGCCGCGGTGAAAGCGGCCAACGAGGAGCTGATCGCCACGATCGAGGACAGTCTGCGCATCGCCGACGACGGCAAGCGCAAACGCGCCGATGCAGAGGCCGAGCTTGTCCGGCTTGAGGGCGCCTTGCGCGATACGCTCGCCTCGGCGCGGGCAAAACCGACCGAGGGCTGAGATGCACATACCCGGGCGCAGTCTCGGCCCTGCGGGCACAGCCTTTCTCTGCCTTGCGCTTTCAGGCTGCATCGGCACACCTTTCGAGGAGCGAGGTCTTGCCCGCTCGCCCCGCCCCAGCCCCGCGCCGATGGTGCAGCCGGAGACTGTGGCGCCGCGCAGCGCCGACAGTCTCGCGATGGAGGCCTATTACCGCCAGATCGAGGAAACGCTCAAAGGAAGGGGCCTGTTGCGCACCGATATCGCACCACGCGATGCCCCTTTTGCGACGCATCAGCTGATCGAAAATTTCATCCAGATCGCGCTTTACGACGAATATTCCGAGTTTGGCGGCACCTATGTGGCGAAAGCCGCCCCCTCGCGGCTGCGCCGCTGGGAGGTTCCGGTGCGGCTCGCGGTGGAATTCGGCGCCTCGGTGCCCAGCGCCACGCGCGAAGCAGACCGCGCCGAGATCGCCGCCTTTGCCGGACGGCTGGCCCAGGCCACGGGCCATCCGGTCTCCGCCGTGCCCGAGGGCGGCAACTACACCGTGCTGGTCGTCAACGAAGACGAACGACGCGCGCTGGGGCCCCGTCTGCAACGGCTGGTGCCCGGCATCGACCCGGTCTCGGTCAATGCGATCACCAATCTCGCGCCCTCGACTTTCTGCGTCGTCTTTGCTTTCTCGGAGGGCCATTCGCCCGCCTATTCGCGCGCGGTGGCGGTGATCCGCGCCGAGCATCCGTCGCTTTTGCGCCGCTCCTGCATTCATGAGGAACTGGCGCAGGGCATGGGGCTTGCCAATGATTACCCTCACGCCCGCCCCTCGATCTTCAACGACGATGAGGAATTCGCGCTGCTCACCCGCCATGACGAGCTGTTGCTGCGCATGCTTTACGACCCGCGCCTCTCTCCCGGCATGACCGAGCAAGAAGCGCGCCCGATCATCACACGGATCGCCACCGAATTGACGGGCGGCAGCTAGGAGGCTTTTCGCATGGGCATTTTTGACTTTCTCGCCGGCGAATTCATCGACGTCATCCACTGGACGGACGACACCCGCGACACGATGGTCTGGCGTTTTGAGCGCGAGGGCCATGCGATCAAATATGGCGCCAAGCTCACCGTGCGCGAGGGGCAAGCGGCGGTCTTCGTGCATGAGGGCCAGATTGCCGATGTGTTCGGCCCCGGGCTCTACATGCTTGAAACCAACAACATGCCGGTGCTGACAACGCTGCAGCACTGGGACCATGGCTTCCGCTCGCCGTTCAAATCCGAGATCTATTTCCTCAACACCACCCGGTTCACCGATCAGAAATGGGGCACCAAAAATCCGGTGATCTGTCGTGACCCGGAGTTTGGCCCGGTGCGGCTGCGCGCTTTTGGCAGCTATGTGATCCGCATCACCGACCCCGCCAAATTCATGGCCGAGATCGTCGGCACGGACGGGGAGTTCACCGCCGACGAGATCAGCTTCCAGATCCGCAATGTGATCGTGCAGGAATTTTCGCGCGTGCTGGCCAGCGCCGGGGTGCCGGTGCTCGACATGGCGGCGAATACCGCGGACCTTGGCACGCTCGTGGTGCAGGCAATTGCTCCGCTGGTTGCGGCCTATGGCCTTTCGATCCCCGAATTTTATATCGAAAACATCAGCTTGCCAGAGGCCGTCGAAGCGGTTCTCGACCAGCGCACCTCGATGGGCGTAGTGGGAGATCTCAGCCGCTTCATGCAGTTCAACGCCGCCCAGGCGCTTGCCCAGCCGGGCTCCGCCGCGGGGGCAACACTCGGGGCAACCGTCGGCGCCGGCCTTGCCGCAGGGATGGGGGCCGGCATGGGGCTTGGCATGGCGCCCGGCCCCTGGGGGGCCCCCGCTCCGGCGGCCACGCAAGCCGTCGCGCCGCCGCCCCCTCCGCCGCCGCCGGTTGAAAAGGTCTGGCACCTGGCTGTGAACGGCCAGACTCTCGGCCCCTATGGGCGCGGCCATCTGGGGCGGATGGTGAGCGAGGGCAGCTTCAGCCGCGAAACCCTCGTCTGGTCGGCGGGGCAAGACGGCTGGAAGCCCGCAGGCGAGATCACGGAGCTGGCACAGCTTTTCACCATTGCGCCGCCGCCGCCCCCGCCGCCGCTCTGAGCCAGAGCACGCCGGCCCTGATCGACCCGGCAGCGGTTTGCGCCATGGACGGATGGAGGAGAGAATGACCGTGGTCCCCAAGATCGGCCGCAAGGCCCCGCCCGCTGCGGAGCGCCATTATCCCTGTGAGGCTTGCGGCGCGGATCTGCGATTTGCCCCCGGGCGTGAAATGCTGGTCTGTGACCATTGCGGCCATGAGCAGGAGATCCCCCGCGCGCTAGGGCGTGGCCGCTCCGGGCTGCGCGAGATCGCACTCGCCGAGGGGCTCGCGGCGCACCTCCCCGAAGCGGAAACAGAAGACGTTCGAACGCTAAAATGTCCGAATTGCGCCGCAGAAATTGAGATGAAAGGCGCGGTTCACGCCTCTGAATGTCCGTTTTGTGCTACTCCGGTTGTGGCCGACAGCGGCCTGAACCGACGGATCAAGCCGCAAGGTCTGGTGCCCTTTGCCTTGACCGAGGCAGAGGCGCGCGCCGCTGTCGGCATCTGGCTTGGCAGGCTCTGGTTCGCGCCGAACGGGCTCGTGCAATATGCGCGCCGAGGCCGCAAGATGACCGGGATCTATGCGCCGTTCTGGACCTTCGATGCCGCAACGCACAGCGCCTATACCGGTCAACGGGGCGATGCCTATTACGTCAGCAAGGAGGTGCGGGTTCAGGTCGATGGCAAATGGCAAACCCGAACCGAGCAAGAGCGGCGCATCCGCTGGAGTTCCGTTTCGGGCCGCGTCGCGCGCGATTTCGATGACGTGCTGATTTACGCGGCACGCTCGCTCCCCCCGGCCTATCTGCGCGCGCTGCACCCTTGGGACCTCTCGGCGCTCACCCCCTACGCGCCCGATTACCTTTCCGGTTTCGAGGCCGAGGGCTATACGGTCGCACTGGCCGACGGGCACCGGGAAGGCCGAGCAGAGATGGCCCGCGTGATCGAGAGCGATGTGCGGCGCGCCATCGGCGGCGATGAGCAACGCGTTGGCATGATCGACACGGAGTTCGAGGCGGAAACCTTCAAACATGTGCTGCTGCCGGTCTGGACCGCCGCTTACAAATACCGTGGCCGCTCCTACCGCTTTGTTGTCAATGCACAAACCGGCCAGGTGCGCGGCGACAGGCCCTGGTCTGCCTGGAAAATCGCCTTCGCGGTTGTGCTCGCCGCGCTGGTGATCGGCGGGCTTGTCTGGGTCGGCAACCTGCAGCAAGGCTGAGCGATTGCGCCCTGCCCTGCCAGCGGCTATGTCTCACGCAAACCGGGGGGATGCGATGATCCTGAGTTGTGGCGAGGCGCTGATCGACATGCTGCCGCGGGTCGGCCCCGACGGTGCGCCGATGTTTGCCCCCCATGCAGGCGGCGCGGTTTTCAATACCGCGATTGCGCTCGGCCGTTTGGGGGCGCCCGCAGGGTTTTTGTCCGGCATCTCCACTGATCTCTTCGGTGTGCAACTGATGACAACGCTGGCGGCCTCCGGTGTTGATACAACGCTCGCGATCCGCTCGGATCGCCCCACCACGCTTGCTTTCGTCCAGCTTGTCGAGGGCCATGCTCGCTACGCGTTTTATGACGAAAACACCGCCGGCAGGATGCTTGCGCCCGCGCAAATGCCCGCCCTGCCCCGGAGCGTGCGCGCGCTCTTTTTCGGTGGCATTTCACTTCCCGCCGAACCCTGCGGCGCGGCGTATGAAGCCTTGATGCTGCGTGAGGCGGACCATCGCCTCGTGATGATCGACCCCAATATCCGCCCCGGCTTTATCTCCGATGCCCCCGCCTATCGGGCCCGGCTCGCGCGCATGATGGCGCAGGCCGATATCGTCAAGCTCTCGGACGAGGATCTGCTCTGGCTGGAAGGACCGGGGCCCCTTGAGGCGCAAGCGCGCCAGATCCTGCGCCGCGGCGCAAAGCTTCTGTTCGTCACCCAAGGCGCAAAAGGGGCACATGCCTTTACGGCGGGCCTTTCCCTTTTCGAACCTTCGCGCGAAATCACCGTCGTGGATACCGTCGGCGCGGGAGACACATTCAACGCAGGCGTTCTCGCCGCACTCGAACGCGCCGGTGCCCTCACAAAGGCCGCTCTGGCGGCTGCCGATCCTGCGCTTTTGAGCGCCTGCCTGCGCCTCGGAAACGCCGCGGCCGCGGTCACCGTCTCGCGTGCGGGGGCAAACCCGCCTTGGGCAAAGGAGCTATCATGAGAGCCCTCATTCAGCGCGTGTCCCGCGCAAAAGTAGAGGTGGACGAACGTGTTACCGGAGAGATCGGGCAAGGGCTCCTGATCCTCGTCTGCGCCATGCAGGGCGACACGGAGGCCGAGGCGGAAAAACTCGCCGCCCGCATCACCAAGCTGCGGATCTTCAAGGATGGCGCCGGGAAGATGAACCGCTCTGTCACCGATATCGGGGGCGCCTGCCTTGTCGTGAGCCAGTTCACGCTCGCCGCAGATACCGCGCGCGGCAACCGTCCGGGCTTTTCCAGCGCCGCGCCACCCGAAGAGGGCAATCACCTCTACCTGCACTTTTCCAACTTTTTGCGAGAATTGGGCCTGCCGGTCGCAAATGGGGAATTTGGCGCCGACATGGCGGTGAGCCTCGTCAACGATGGCCCTGTCACGATCTGGATGGACACTGCAGATCGCGCCTGAATCGCGCGGATTGTCCAGTTTCCCTTGACTTTCACGCCGGAAGGCCCCAACTGCGGCCTATTCCGTGTTCGCTGCCGCGTGAGCAGCCGCGCCTTCCTGACCGAAGCGCCCGAACCGGAGCAATGGCCTCACATTCACGCGGGGGGCCGGGTGCAGGGATTGCACCGCCCGCCCGCCTGCCCCTGCGCCCCAGGGGCCTGACCCTTTGCGCCCTGCGCAATCTGAAAGACAAACATTTGGAAACCTTTGAAAATCTCGGCCTTGCGCCGATGCTGCTGCAAAATCTTGAGGGCCTTGGCCTGATCAAGCCGACGCCGATCCAGGCCCGCGCCATTCCGCATATCGTGCGCGGTCGCGATATCCTTGGCCTCGCGCAGACCGGAACCGGCAAAACGGCGGCCTTTGGCCTGCCGATGCTCACCCGCATCATCGCCTATGGCAAACGCCCGGCGCCCAAAACCGTGCGCGCTCTGGTGCTTGCCCCCACGCGCGAACTGGCAAGCCAGATCCACGACAACCTCGCGGCCTATGCGAAAGATGCGCCGGTGCGCATTCAACGCGTCGTTGGCGGGGCCTCGCTCAACCTGCAGGCGGAGCGGTTGCTGAAAGGCTGTGATGTCCTGATCGCCACTCCCGGCCGCCTGATCGACCTGATCGAACGCCGCGCCGTGGTGCTGAGCGAGACCAAATATCTCGTCCTCGACGAGGCAGACCAGATGCTCGACATCGGCTTCATCCATGCGCTGCGCCGCATCGCGACGCTGATCCCCGCCAAGCGCCAGACGCTGCTGTTTTCGGCCACGATGCCGAAACTGATGGAGGAACTGGCCGCGAGCTACCTCACGGACCCGGCGCGGATCGAGGTGGCCCCCCCCGGCAAGGCCGCCGAAAAAATCGATCAGGGCGTCCATTTTACCACGCAGGGCGAGAAAGCGGCGCTGCTTGCCGAATATGTCTCGCGCCATCCGGGCGAACTTGCCGTGGTGTTCAACCGCACCAAGCACGGCTCCGACAAACTCGCCAAGCTCATGGAAAAATGGGGTTTTTCTGTTACCGCAATCCATGGCAACAAAAGCCAGGGGCAGCGCGAGCGGGCGCTCGCCTCGTTCCGCGCGGGCGAAGTGCAACTCCTTGTGGCAACCGATGTCGCCGCGCGCGGGCTCGATATTCCGCAGGTCGCCCATGTCTACAACTATGATCTGCCGAACGTGCCCGAGAACTACGTGCACCGGATCGGGCGCACCGCGCGGGCCGGCCGTGATGGGCGCGCCGTGGCGTTTTGCGGCCCGCTGGAGATGAGCGAGCTGCGCGCGATCGAAGCGGCAATGGGCGCCCGGATTCCGGTGGTTGGCGGCGAGCCGCATGCCGAGGGCGGCACCCGTCCCGCGCCCGGTCAACAGCCCCGCGGCGGCGCCAAAAAACCGCATCGCGGACGCGGCCCGAAACCCGCGGCGCCCGAGGCGAAGGCGGCCACGCCAAAGCCCGAGGGCAAGCGCGGGGGGGCGCGGCGCAAACCGCAATCGGGAACGGGCGGCGCGGCCATGCCCAAACGCCCGACCCGGGCACAGCGCGGCCACTGAACGGCACGCTTGCATGCGCTCCGGCCCTGGCGCAAAAGGCGCCATGGCCAAGCTTTATTTCCACTACTCGACGATGAATGCCGGCAAGAGCACGATTCTCTTGCAGGCGTCGCACAACTATGTCGAACGCGGCATGCAAACGCTGCTCGTCACGGCGCGGCTGGACGAGCGCGCCGGGCCCGGGCAGATCGCGAGCCGGATCGGGATCGGCGCGGCGGCGCTCTGTTTCACCGAAACCACCGATATGTTCGAAATGATCAAGGATCGGCTGGCTTGCGGCCCCTGCGCATGTATTTTTGTTGATGAAGCACAATTTCTTTCTGAGGCGCAGGTCTGGCAGCTCGCGCGTGCGGTGGATGATCTGCGCGTGCCCGTGATGTGTTACGGGCTGCGCGTGGATTTTCGTGGCCAACTCTTTCCGGGCTCGGCGGCGCTTCTGGCACTGGCCGATGAAATGCGCGAAGTGCGCACGATCTGCCATTGCGGCAAAAAGGCGACGATGGTGGTGCGGCTCGGCCCCGACGGGGCCGCGCTGCATGATGGCGCGCAGGTGCAGATCGGCGGCAATGAGACCTATGTCTCGCTTTGCCGTCGCCACTGGCGTGCCGCGATGGGAGAGGCCCTGCCCCCGGCGGACTGACCCTTGCCTTCGCGCCTTGCCCCCATATATTCCACAACACGAATATCAAGGAGGCCAATATGGCGGAAGGGTTGCGCGTGACCTGCCTTTCTTGCGGGCAGGCGAACCGGGTGCCCGCGGGCAAGCTCGCCGCAGGCCCGAAATGCGGGGTTTGCGGCGCCGATTTGATGGGCGCGAAAGTCACTGCGATCGATGCTGACACCTTGCGCAAGGCCGCTCAGGATGACACGCCGCTTCTTGTCGATTTCTGGGCCCCGTGGTGCGGCCCCTGCCGGCAGATGGCGCCACAGTTTCAGGCCGCGGCGGGGAGGCTCGCGGGCGAGGTGCGGCTAGCCAAGATCGACACTCAGAGCCATCCTGCAGCCGCGCAACGCTATGGGATTCAAGGCATTCCGGCCTTCATTCTGTTTGCGAAAGGGCGCGAGCGCGCCCGCGCGGCAGGGGCGCGCCCTGCCGCTGATCTGGTTGCTTTTGTGCGTGACAAACTCGGGGTTGGCCCCTGAAACAGCCTCTGCGAAGACGGCGGCAAAAAAACGCAAAAATTGCGATGCGGGGGCTTGAGAGCCGCTTGACAATACCCTCGCCATGGGCGAAACACCCCCACACGGCGAGGGGCTGTAGCTCAGTTGGGAGAGCGCATCGTTCGCAATGATGAGGTCAGGGGTTCGATCCCCCTCAGCTCCACCAAGCCGTCCAATCCCCCAAAAGCACATGTAAAATCAGTGACTTACGGAATGTCGCTGACCATGCTGACCAACATTTGACGGCTGCCAAGAATCGTTCAGCTTACTTCCCGACGCCGCAGGCGCATCCGCGACTCACGCTAGATCGCATCCGATTGCCCGCTGTGCGAGGTGGCCACTGACCGAGGTGTGCGCAGCGAGAGACCGAAGGCCCATCCCCTCAGAAGCGCACAGGGTGTCCAAATTGGCCATGTCAGGGTGGTACAGGTGGTGCCCCCGTTCAGGTGCTCGCAAACGCCGCCCAAACGGTCCCCGCGAGGCCTTAACAGATTGGCACCCCCGCGAAGATGATCAGCCCCAAACATCTCGCCCCGACGACGTCTTGGAAGGCTCGCCAGCGCCCTCAGGCTGCCCCGTGAGTCGCATCTCTAGGCCACCGCAAATACACCCTAACGCCACCGCAAAGGTGCTCCAGCGTGGCCCACAGGCGCACCCTGTGCATCACCCTCACGCACCCCGGCAGGTTTCCCCGCCGGGGCCGTTAGGGCGCTGGGCATGGTCCTCGATCTGTGGCGCCGATGTCGAAGGCCTGTCCCTCGCTGTGCAGGGGGCGTCGGCCTCAGCGTTACGCCTGCGCTTGTGAGGCAAAGCAAACTGGGCCTTGTACTCCGCCAGCCTTGCCTGCCTTTCCGGTGGCATCTCCACAGACCCGGAGACGGTAAGGAGGGGGCGTTTCGCACCCCCCCTTGCAATGCTAGTCAGGCGTCTGTGGTGATGAAGGTGGTGGGAGGGGGGCTCGGCGGCGTGGAGCCGAGGCAGAGGTGCCCCGGAAGGTGGCCTGATGGTCCCGCGCAGGATGCGGCCCAACATCAGCTGGCCCGTTCGGTCGTCGATCATCCGGCTGCGCCGAGGGAGACCAAGGAGGAGGTGTTGGCCTCGGAGTCATCCCGAGGTCGAGGTGTCATTGAGAGGTGGGCTTGAGGGAGAGCGTTGCTCTTGCGCATCCTGCGGCCCCCAACGGTCAGCCCTCAGGGGAAGCGTGGAGGTTCCCCGCCATCAGTCCCTGTTCTGCTATGTCGTCGGAGATCTCCGCCACCGTGGCCAGCCCGTCGATGACACATGTTCACGGGACCACGGCCACCATGCACGCAGGCACGGCGATAGGCTTGATCTCCTCGGCGGGGACACCCCAACGGGGGACACGTGTGGGCGTCAGGTATCTATCTCCGAGTCACAGAAATCTGCGGTGGAATATTTCGAAGCCCCCGTCTTTGCGGATGGTAGGCGGCACTTCGCGGTGACCCAATCGCGGAAGGCTTAGCCTCGGGCCCCCGACTTTGGAAGACGAGGTCGTAAGTGCCTGCCTCGGTGATGATCTTGTTCGGGCGCCCCTTGGTCCCCGGCACACGATAGTTTTGAACTTCACGAATGTTGATGTTTTGGAGGGCCATTGATTGTGCAGGCTGGGAGAGACCCAATGCCTTGCCCACGTCAGCCGCAACGAAGCACGGGGCGCCGGGTGTCCACGCGGATGCTGTGGCCGTGGAAGTCGTAGAGGGAGGGGCACCCCTTCGCACATCACCACGCGCACCTTCTGGCCCTTGAAGGCAAACGCAGGGGTGCCCGAAGGTTGGGCTGGGGTGTCCTCGACGATCTCCGCATCGGGGATATGGCGCGGCGGGGATGCCTTCAACGGCACCGCAGCGGATAGCACCCATCCCACCGGGGGATGCGCGGGCAGTAGATATCTATCTCGGGGTCTCAGAAATCTGCGGTGGAATATTCCGACCTTGGCATAAGCCCCCGTCTTGTGCATGGCGGGCTGCACCTCGCGGGTCGCCCAATCGTGGAAGGGCTTGGCCTCGGTCCTATCGCCGCGCATGATCAGTTTGCACAGGCCACTCTCGTTGATAGGGGCGGCGACGTGGTCGGCGCGCGCCTCCCCGGCGGATTGAGAGCGCCCCTTGCAGAGTTCTCAGAAAGTAGCTCAAGTCTGCTCGACGAGCGGAAGGCCGCCGCGCCGCGCAGTCGTTGAAACCAAGAGCATCGGTAAGTCTTCCTCACAACTCTACTGAGAGATGCGCAATCGGCCTATTCGCAGCGCAAGACTCACACGCGCGCCAGCTAACCAAATGTATTTAAACAACAAAAAGAATTGACCACTTTTTCATCCGATGCCCCTTCGTGGTTGTCTAAGAACGTTGAACGTGCGAAAAGCGCATAAAAGCGAAGCAAGATCGACCCCTTGATCAACTCTTGCTGTCACCGAACCACAAGCGGACGAACCTATGGATAAGAGCGTTGATGTCTATTTTTCTGCAGACATCGAGACTGATGGAGCAATTCCCGGGTATAACTCGATGCTCTCGTTCGCCTTGGTTTTGGCTGGAACATTCGATGGCAGCAAGTTTGAACGTCCCAAAGACTACAAGATTTCGCTATACAAAGAGCTAAAACCAATCTCCGAAGAATACGACCAAGCAGCTCTTGAGGTAAATGGCTTCGACCGAAGTAAGTTGATTGAAAATGGACAAAAACCCGAAGTTGCAATGCTTGAGGCCTATGATTGGGTACAAGCAGTTTCAGGAAAGGGAAGTCCAGTTTTCGTAGCTTACCCACTTAGCTTCGACTGGTCTTGGATGTTTTGGTATTTTTCCAGATTTTGCCCGAAGGGGTCCCCATTTGGTCACTCGCGCTGTTTCGATATTAAAACAGCTCTTTCAGTAAAGCTAGGGCGGTCGGTTTCAAACTCGGGCAGGTCAAATCTTCCATGGAGGCTTCAATCTAGCCTATCACACTCTCACAATGCACTCGACGATGCAATTGAGCAAGCCGAGATTTTCGCTAACATATTCGAATGGAGGTCAAGTTGAGCTACTTGGATGAACGGCGCGCCTTCTCAGAAAAAAATTTCACCGCATTGAAGGCGTTACTTGAGAACATTGAAGAGCGCCTCGCAGGAAATGCTTGCGTGTATGCGACAGGCTCCTATGGCCGTCTAGAGGCCGGGTCTCAAAGTGACCTCGATCTTTTCATCGTAGCCAAAGTCGAAAAGAAGCGCGATGGAACGCAAGTCAGCCTCTTGTCGAATCTAGATCAAATCCTAATCAAGGCAGACTTAATCAATGCTGTCCGCGCCCTCAATCTTCCAGATTTTGACGGCGATGGAAAATATCTTGCATGCCATCCCATATGTGACTTTGTCAGTCACCTAGGCGGGCCTGAAGATGACTACAGGAATACTTTGACTGGGCGCCTATTGATGTTCCTCGAGGGGCGCCCACTTGCGGGAGACAAAGTATTTGATGAACTCATTGAAGAAATCATAGCGGCATATTTTCAAGATTATCCCGATCACTCCGATAGCTTCATTCCTGCCTTTTTGTGCAATGACATCTTGCGCCTGTGGCGCACATTCTGCGTCAATTACGAATTCAGCCGCAAAAAACGAACCGTTTCCGCAAAATCTGGCATAAAGAACCTTAAACTAAAACATAGCAGAATGCTAACCTGCTACTCCGCAATAATCTACATGTTGAATGCGTTCTCAGTCAATGGCACCGTGGTCACCTCTGATATTTTGGACATGGTTAAGCTTTCTCCTCTTCAGCGGATTGACTCTGTCGCAGAGAATGCAAGATCGGGTGACCTCCGCACCATTCGCGATGACCTATCTTCCGGCTATGCATCATTTTTGCAAAAAATGGATAAACCGCAGGAAGAACTGATCAAAGACTTTGAAACTCACGGCTCAGATTGGACAAAAAAATCGTATGAATTTGGAGACAACATGAGTCGCTTCATAAATCAGATGGAACCAGACGAAAAGTTCATGCGCCTTCTCTTGATATAGAAAGAAATCCGATCGAATAGATCGCGTCTGTCTTGCTGACGATTTTTACTGTGGCGTGGACTACCTAACCCACCTTCACGGCCTCCACGCATTCCCGCATCTGCTCCCCTGACGAGGCCGCGATGTAGGACGCGCGGGTGACGTTCTTCTTGTCGGGAACGTGGCCGATCACGTCCTTGATGACAGCTTCCCGGATGCCCGCCCGGTCGGCCTTGGTGGCGAACCAGCGACGGGCAGAGTGGAAATTGACCAGCGACCGCCGCACCCCTTCCCGTTTGTCATCCACGCCTACCGCCTCACGCCACCGCTTGAAGCGCTTGCCGTAGGTGTCGCCGGGGTTGGGTTGGTCGGCGAGTTCGTGGAACAGCCATTCCTTTCCCCCCTTGCCCCGTCGGCGGCGTTCAACGATTTCCATGAGGTCGGGGTGAACGGGCACCTTGCGGGCCGCTGCGTCGGTCTTGCCTTGCTGAATGTCGAAGACCAGCCCAGCGCCGCTTTCACCCTCGCGCACCTCCTCGACCCAGAGCGTCAAAGCCTCCGCCTGCCGCATGCCCGACAGCAGGCTGACTTTCAGCACATCACGCATCAACTCTTCAAATTCGGCATTCAGGGGGAAAGGCTTGTCGAGCAACGCCGCCACTTCGTCATCGGTGAAGGGGCGCTCGGTTTCTTGCCGGGAACCACGCTCGACCCGCTTGCCGCGCTTCTCGATCTGTTGGCCGTTCCAAGGCCATCCCATGTCGAGGGTGACACCGGACGGCAGCGTGACGTGCCCGCGCTGCGCCAAGAACTTCCAGTAAGAACGCAGCGCGCTCAGGTGCTTGGTCTGCGTGGCCGGGTGCATCGGGTCGATGACCTCGGAAACGTACTGCCCAGCGCTGCGCCTATCGACCCGGTCGAGCTTCACCCGCTTTTCGCGGCACCATTGGGCGAACCGTCCGATCAACCCGCGCCGCTCATTCACTGTCTTCGCGGCAAGGCCCGCCTTGGCGAGGTACTCGTTCAGGTGGTGGTCAACATCGACCCGCCCAGCATAGGCGTCGTCGAAGCCTTGTCGCTGCGAAGGCTTGAGGGCATCGGACTCCACCTCAGCTGCAAAGGCGATCAACTCGGCCTCCTCCTCGTCAAAGGCCTCCGCAAGTGCAGCACGCGACAAAGCCCCACGCTCCGCAGCCGAAGGGGCCAGCTTCACGGGCGCGAAACCGGGCAACTCAAGGGCGGTTCTGGTCCCCAAGGCGATCTGCCGGAACTGCAGGTTCGTTGCAGCTTCGAGGTCATCCCGCAGGCGCTTTGCACGCACCACTTCGGAGGTCTGCAAATTCACCAGAAGCCAGTCTCTATCGAGCGCCGAACGGGCCGCTTTGGGCACCTGACGGCGAAACCACCAAGTATTCCCCTTGAGCTTCAACAGGCGCTCTCCGCCCTTATCACTGATGCCCGCCATGACCGCTCCAAATCCCATGCTGACCAACGCATGCTGACCAATCCATGCCCCGCAAAGCCCTGAATATCAATAGAAAAAGGGCGCGAAGGTGATTTGGTTACTCCTCCCCTTGGCTCCACCAAGCCGTGAAACTTCCTGAAAATTGAAGCAATATCAGCGGGTTACGGGAAATGCCCCAGACCCCTCCGACCAAGTTCCGACCAATCATTCCGATCAAGTTTTGAGGCCCGACCGACTCAGGCCCAAGCCGCCCGATTTTGGCGAAAAAATCTGAGGCGACACTTCGACCGAAATGCTCAGGCGGCAGGCGCAACGCCACTCCCGGCCCTGACCGGCCGGTCGCGTCCTGCGCCGGGCCCTGTTGCGCGCCTGTGCCGCCGGGCTCGCCCAATAGCCGGAGAGCCGCGCCAGCCGAACCTCTGGCGCGGCTCTCCGAGCGTCGAGACGGCACCCGCTGCGACGCCCGGCCGGAGGCTCCGGCTGGGCGCTTTCGCCCTACTCCGCGACACAGTCCGAGAAGTAGCAGATCTCGCCGTTTTCCCCCTTCTCCTGCACCAGACCATGAATGTCGGTCTCGAAGCCCGGGCATTCGCGGGAGAATTCGCGGTTGAACCGCAGGTAATCCACGATCTCCTTGCTGAACACCTCCCCCGGGATCAGCAGCGGGATGCCGGGGGGGTAAGGGGTCACGAGGCTTGTGGTCACGCGGCCCTCGAGCGCGTCGATCGGCACCCGCTCGGTCTTGCGCCGCGCGATATGGGAAAACGCCTCGGTGGGCGACATCGCGGGATAATTGTCGCCCAGATAGATATCGGTCGAGAGCCGTGCCACATCATATTTGGCATAAAGCTCATGCACATGCTGGGAGAGATCGCGCAGCCCCATGCGCTCGTAGCGGGGCTGCTTGGCGCAAAATTCGGGCATCACGCGCCAAAGCGGCTGGTTGCGGTCGTAATCGTCCTTGCACTGCTGCAGCGCGGCCAGAAGCGTGTTCCAGCGGCCCTTGGTGATGCCGATGGTGAACATGATGAAGAAGCTGTAGAGCCCGGTCTTTTCCACCACCACGCCATGTTCGGCGAGATATTTCGAGACGATGGAGGCCGGGATACCGCTCTCTTCGAACCGCCCGTCGATGTTCAGGCCCGGCGTGATGATCGTGGCCTTGATCGGGTCGAGCATGTTGAAACCGCGCGCCATGTCGCCAAAGCCGTGCCATGCGTCCTGACCGGAGCTTTCCACCGCCTCGCTGTCGGTCTTCTTCAGCTCCCAGTCCTTGGCGCGGCCGATGCCTTCCTCGGCCAGCGCGTCCGGCCCCCAGACCTTGAACCACCAGTCATTGCCGTATTCTTCGTCCACCTGCCGCATCGCGCGGCGGAAATCGAGCGCCTCAGCGAGGCTCTCCCCGACCAGTGCCGTGCCCCCCGGAGGCTCCATCATGGCCGCCGCGACATCGCAGCTTGCGATGATCGAATATTGCGGGCTCGTGGAGGTGTGCATGAGGTAGGATTCGTTGAAGAGATGCCGGTCGAGCTTGGTCTCACCGCTGTCCTGCACAAGAATGTGGCTGGCCTGACTGATACCGGCGAGCAGCTTGTGCACCGATTGCGTGGCATAGGTGACAGAGTGCTTCATCCGCCCGCGTTTGCGCCCCATGGCGTGATAGGTGCCATAAAAGGGGTGGAAGGCCGCATGCGGCAGCCAGGCCTCGTCAAAATGCAGCGTCTCGACATAGCCGTCGAGCATCTCCTTCACCACTTCGGTGTTGTAAAGCACGCCATCATAGGTCGATTGCGTCAGGGTCAGGATGCGCGGTTTCACCGTCTCGGGGTCGACCCCTTCAAGCAACGGATGCGCGCGGATCTTCTCCTTGATCGCCTCGGGCGCAAATTCGGAGCGCTGGATCGGCCCGATGATGCCCCAGTGGTTGCGGGTCGGTTTCAGGAAGATCGGGATCGCGCCGATCATCACGATGGCATGCAGGATCGACTTGTGGCAGTTGCGGTCAACAATCACCACATCTCCGGGCGCCACGTTGTGATGCCAGACGATCTTGTTGGAGGTCGAGGTGCCGTTGGTGACAAAGTAGCAGTGATCGGCGTTGAAGATCCGCGCTGCGTTCTTTTCCGATTCTCCGATCGCACCATTGTGGTCGAGCAGCTGGCCAAGCTCCTCGACCGCATTGCAGACATCGGCGCGCAGCATGTTCTCCCCATAGAACTGGTGATACATCTGCCCGATGGGCGATTTCAGGAAGGCGACCCCGCCGGAATGCCCGGGGCAATGCCACGAATAGGAGCCGTCCTCGGCGTAATCGAGAAGCGCCCGGAAGAACGGCGGCTGGATGTACTCGAGATAGTTCTTCGCTTCGCGGATGATGTGGCGGGCGACGAATTCGGGCGTGTCTTCAAAGGCATGAATGAAGCCGTGCAGCTCGCGCAAAACATCGTTGGGCAGGTGCCGCGAGGTCTTGGTCTCGCCATAGATATAGATCGGCACGTCTTCGTTCTTGGAGCGGACCTCGCCGATGAAGGTGCGCAGGTTCAGCACCGCCGGATCAAGGTCCGGGCCGGGGGTAAATTCCTCATCGTCGATGGAAAGGACGAAGGCCGCCGCACGGCTTTGTTGTTGCGCGAATTGCGACAGGTCGCCGTAGCTCGTCGCGCCCAGCACCTCGAACCCCTCGTTTTCGAAGGCTTCGGCAAGGGCACGGATGCCAAAGCCGGAGGTGTTTTCAGACCTGAAATCCTCGTCGATAATGACGATCGGAAAGTGAAACTTCATCGGCCCATCCCTGTTGCGGCGCTCGGTGCCATGACCTTCTCGAAGCGGCGCGCCATCACGTCAAGGCCAATATATCCCAAAAGACGCCCAATGCGATCTGCATCCTCCAGGGCCTGAGGTGATCCCCCTTCCGCGGAGAGATCTGCGGCGTTGCGTGAGTTGCCCGCGGATCATGCCGCCGCCTTCAGGTGTTGGCCGTGGCGCGGCGCCGCACAGCGTTTTGGTCGGTGAAGGTGAAGGGCCGCGCTGGGGCTGGAACAGCTCCGGCGAAACTGCGACTTTCACGCCTTCGATCCTTGTGCAGGGCGTCCGCTTCGACGACGCTGACGCCGAGATCGCGCGTATATTGGACCGCGGCAAGCGGCCTGAAGAGCGCGAGGCATGCCCGCCGATAAGCCGATAAACGGCTCCGCACCGTCTGCCATTCCTTCATCACCGACGGGCGCATCCAGTTCTGCATACCGCCTCCGGCTCTCTATCGGGACCACATTCACCCCACGGCGCAGGGCACGGCGCGACTGGCCGCGGCCATCGCGGCCTCCCTGCGCGCGCGCGACGCGATGAGGGGGCGCGGGCGCTGATCTCCCGACCAAGAGCCCGTCCGCGCGCCTTCGAGGTCCGCAGCCGGGCTGCTCAACCCTCTGGCCTCCTTTAACGCCGGGCGCGGATGATAGGGTGTTGAGGGAGATCACAAAGGTTCAATGGCGTGAGGTCACAGTGCGTCACCGAAACTGCGCTGCTGCAACATCAAGTGGCTCGCACTGCAGAACTTCGTGGCGCGCGACACTCAAGGCATCCCGAAACGAAGGCATCTTGTAACCCGACAAAATAACTCGGTACGACCGAGGTAATCCGGGAGCAGCCGGGAGCAGGCGGTAAGTAACCGAGATTGCGTCGCTTTTCTGGTTCGTTGGCGGGTGGGGGCGCCGCTGAACTTTGCACTCGTGACGGGCAGCCGGTATCCCACAATAACCGCTCTGGGCCCATATCCCGCGCACTCAGGCGCTTCTGCAACTCCTCACGAAACACACTAAAAGGCCGATTTTACGGGCATTTTTCGGTTCAGCGGCGCGTTCGCCTTGCGGGTAACTTTGCACTTTTTGCGGCTATCGCGGATCAAGCACAAAGTTACGTCAAATCAATATGTTGAGCCATTATCGCAAGTGCCCTGGGCAGAACTTCCGCGATCTGGCCAGGCGAAGCGGGTAGAGCCGAGAACTGGGTATCAATCCTAAGACGGTTGCGAAGTGGCGGAAGCGCGCAACGGTCGATGATATGAAGACCGGACCATCCGAGCCGCGTTCCACCGTCCTCACCGAGGCTGAAGAGGCGATGGTGGTGGCGTTTCGGCGCCACACGCTGCTGCCGCTCGATGACTGCCTCTATGCGCTTCAGCCAACCGCGATGTCCTTGAGGCGACCGAGACCCTGGTGTTTGTGTTCAACAGTGCCGATTTCGGGGATCCCTCGTCCTGGGCAAACCCGCTCACGCATCCGCGGGCGCATCCGGTCTCGGCGCTGGCCTATCTGATCGAGAGAACCCTGATCCAGCCCGACCCCGATCCGACGCCCCCCGAGCTGCAGGTGCCGCCGCGCGATCCGGTCGCGGCGCTGACCGAAGTGGTCCGGGCCTGCGATTGCGATGTCCATGTCTGGCTCTATCCGACGCGCGACGAGCTTTCAGAGGCAGATCCGGGGGCCTCGGCGCTCGAGACGGGTTTTGCGCCTTTTGCGCAAGCCCTTGGCGAGAGGATCACGCTGCACCACGTCGCGCAGATCCCCGATTGGGGTCCGGCTCTCTATCGCGACCACATTCACCCCACGGCGCAGGGCACGGCGCGACTGGCCGCGGCCATCGCGGCCTCCCTGCGCGCACCGGCGACGCAGTGAGGGGCACGGGCGCTGATCTCCCGACCAAGAGCCCGTCCGCGCGCCTTCGAGGCCCGCAGCCGGGCTGATCCACCCTCGACGCCGGGCGCGGATGATGGGGTGTTGAAGGGGATCACAAAGGTTCAATGGCGTGAGGTCACAGTGCGTCACCGAAACTGCGCTGCTGCAACATCAAGTGGCACGCACTGCAGAACTTCGTGGCGCGCTACAGTGGCCTTGCCGCCGCAGGATGGCGCAACGGGATGACACCGCAAGGATATGCGGTCAGAGCATAGCTCGCAGTTCTACCCGCTTCGCCTGCCGGATCGTGGAAGTTCTGACCAAGTCACCTGCGATAATGGCTCAACGCATTGATTTAACGTAACTTTGTACTTGATCCGCGATAGCCGCAAAAAGTGCAAAGTTACCCGCAAGGCCAACGCGTCGCTGAATCGCAAAATGCCCGTAAAATCGGTCTTTTAGTGTGTTTCGTGAGGCGTTGCAGACGCACCTGCGTGCGCGGGATACGGGCCCAGAGCGGTTATTGTGGGAGACCTGCTGCCCGTCAAGAGTGCAAAGTTCAGCTGCGCCCACCCCGTCGCCACACCGGAAAAGCGCCGCAATCTCGGTTACTTACCGCCTTCTCCCGGCTGTTCCCAGCTGTTCCCGGATTACCTCCGTCGTAACGGGTTATTTTGTCGGGTTACAAGTTATTTTGTCGCGCTTGTAGCGCGCCACGAAGTTCTGCAGTGCGTGCCACTTGATGTTGCAGCAGCGCAGTTTCGGTGAGGAGAGCATCACGTTTCGCCCGCGCCACCGCCGCCAGCTCGGCCCCGCTGCGCCGGTCCACCCAGGCCCACGCGGTTGGGTCGACGCTCAGGCCCGGCGCCTCGCGCTCGGGCATCGCCACGGGCGCGCCGTCTTTGAACCAGATGCCTGCGCCATCGCTCTCGCCTTCCCAAAACGCGGCGCCCCGGGGAGATTGGCGGCGAGATCCGCGGCGGCGCAGGTGATCGCGCGGAGCACTTCGCCCGTCGCCCCGTCGTAAATCAGGCCCCGGATCATTTCTTGACCTCCAGCGCGCGCAGCGAGCGGTTTTCTGCGATCAGGCCAACCATCGACGGGTTTTGCACCTCCAACGTGTAGGTGCGCGCGCCGGTTGCGGTGGGTGCGTCGAGCACACCGCCAGCAAAGGGCGCAACACTGCCCGCGAGATAGGCGCGGCTGTCATAGATCGTCGTCGTGCCGCGCCGGAGCCTGATCCCCAATGTCCCCGCGCTCGTGCCCACCGCGCCGAAGGCGTAATCCAGCATCACCGGCGCCCCAGTCGAGGTGTAAAGGACAAGGAAACGGTGGCGGATGACCGGATCGTGGAAGCTGCGTCGCAGCAAGAGGCGACTTGATGAATGGCCGGAGAGGGCCGGGCACGTGGATCTGCACCGTTCGGCACCGGAGCCCCGCAAAGGCAGCTCCTGCGCCATCACATCGCTCCACTTGGGGTGAGCGAACGACTGCAATGGCGGTTTTCTGCGGATGCGATGCGGAAGCTGCGGCAGTCCGCTTCCCGCCCCCTTGATCGATCGAAACGACGGATGGATCGGTGCTACACTTCCGGATCGGCGGAGCCGAGGACGTGGTGGGCGTGGCGGAGGGGAGTACCCTCATGACCATCGAAACCTTGCCCGCTCTTGCCCGTCCCGCGCGCCGTGGAACAAGGGCCGCATCATCGGCCAAAAGCTTCCGCTGCAGCCGAAGCATGTCTGGTCCATCCGCGTGCGGCTTGAAATGGCCGACAATCGGCGCGACCTTGCCCTGTTCAACATGGCCGTCGACAGCAAACTCAGGGGCTGTGATCTGGTCGGCCTCAGGGTGAACGACGTCTATGCCGCCGGTCACGTTAAGGAACGTGCCTCGGTGACCCAGAGCAAGACCCACAAACCCGTCCGCTTCGAGATCACCGAGACCACGCGCTTGGCGCTGGAACGGTGGATCGAGGATCCCGAAATGATCGGCAGCGAATATCTCTGGCCCAGTCGCGTTCACGACAGCCCCCACCTGTCGACGCGCCAATATGCCCGGATCTTGCGCGACTGGGTTCTTTCGATCGGGCTTGAGCCCAGTGCCTATGGCACACATTCAATGCGGCGCACGAAAGTCGCGCAGATCACCAAGAAGACCGGAAATCTGCGCGCCCTGCAGCTGCTTCTGGGCCACACAAAGATGGACAGCACCGTTCGGTGTCTGGGCGTCGATCTGGAAGACGCGCTGACGCTGTCGGAAGGGATTGATCTGTGACCTTTGCCCGGCCGACGCCTGCTGTCCAAGCGCAATGTCGCGTAAAGCTACATCATGAGGCAGATCAGCACCACGAAAGCCTCGATCAAGGCCTTGCGGCGGATGCCCGCTAATACCGCTGCGCTGATCCGCACCAAGATCGAAGCCTATGCACAAGACCTAAGCTCGCAGGCCAATAACGTGAAGCCTTTGAAAGGCCGGGAGGGTATTCGGCTGAGGGTGGGGGACCCGCGGGTGATCATGGATGATCAGGGCAATGTTCTGGCCATTCTCGATATCGGGCCGCGCGGCGGCGTCTACGGCTGAAGGGGTTTGAGATGAACGAGATGGTGACGATCCCGCGCGAAGAATATGATCGCCTGCGGGCTGCCGCGGAGGATCTGGTCGACCTGCAAAGCTATGACCGCGCCACGGCGCGGCTTGCGGCGGGAGAGGACGAGTTGATCCCGGCGGACTATGCGGACCGCCTGTTGAATGGCGAAAGTGCCTTGCGCGTTTATCGCGATCTGCGCGGACTGACCCAAGCTGCGCTGGCCAAGAAATCGGGCGTGAAGCGGGTCACCGTTGCCGAGATCGAGACCGGCCGAAAGCAGGGCTCGATCGCAACATTGCGCGCGCTGGCCGCTGCGCTTGGCGTGAGTCTAGATGATCTGACGGAGTAACGCCGGCCCATACTGGTCACTCGACCTTCCTCAGGAATGCTGCGACCGCAGCCCGCTTAGCCGCAGCGGCAGATGCTGGTGCCTAGTTGTTTAGTCTTGGCATTTGGTGGATCGGGTTCAAGATGAATCTGTCCGGCTCTGCAGTCCAGATCTTGCAGATGTATTCATAGGGTGTGAGCCCGTTGAGGGTCTTGAGCCTGCGCGCGAAGTTGTAAGCTGCGATGAAGTCTGCAAGGTGCGTACGCAACTGATCATGGCTGTCGGAATGGAAGCGTTTGACGGTCGCCTCCTTGATGGTGCGGTTCATCCGTTCGACCTGCCCGTTGGCCCATAGATGGTTGGGCTTGGTCAGTCGGTGCTCAATCCCGTTGGCGTCACAGATCCTGTCGAAACGCATGGGGCGGGAATAAGCAGTGTTCCGGTTCCGAGGCTGCTCAGCGAAGGGAATACCGTTGTCAGTGAGGACGGTATGGACTTGGTATGGCACAGCCTCGAGCATGTGTTGCAGGAATTCCCAGGCTGTCTTCCTGTCAGCCTTCTCCACGAGTTGGGTCACGGCAAACTTGCTCGTGCGATCGATGCCAACGAAAAGAAAGAGCTTTCCTTCAGCAGTCTGCACTTCGGCGATGTCCATGTGAAATAAGCAGATCGGGTAGCGTTTGAACTTCGACCGCTTCGGCTTGTCGCCCTCGACGTCAGGCAGGCGCGAGATGCCATGTCGTTGCAGACAGCGGTGCAGCGTTGAGCGTGTCAGCTGCGCAATGGATAGCTGAAGCGCAGAGAGGCCGTCATCGAGCGGCAGCAGCGTGTGGCGCCGAAACGCCACGACCATCGCCTCTTCAGCCTCGGTGAGGACGGTGGAACGCGGCTCGGACGGTCCGGTCTTCATATCTTCGACCGTTGCGCGCTTCCGCCACTTCGCAACCGTCTTGGGATTGATACCCAGGTCTCGGCTCAGCGTCGCGAGCGAAGCTTGCGATCGCTGTATTGCTGCTCTAACGGCGTAGGTGGTCGTGGCGCTGCCGTGACGAACTTGTCCCATAGGGCATCCTTCCATTCCTGCGAAAGGATCACACCATCAAACCGTGAGATCAAACACCTAAGGGCGCGATGTCACGGCATCAGGTGCGTCTTTCAGCCCGTGGCAGTGCGGCCAATGTCTCCTACAGCTCTTAGCCTGCTTTCGAGAACGTCAGTGCGGTGCTGTGGCTCAGGGCATCCCGAAACGAAGGCATCTGTTGAAGTCTTCAGGCGTTCTCACGGCAAAGAGATGGGGCACAACATGTGTGGGAGACATGTATGGAAAGCATGTGTGGGAAGGTCGACCACCCCTCCTCTAAGGCGCTGATTTTAATCGCAAATCCGTGAGGCAGGGAAAGTGGCGGAGACGAAGGGATTCGAACCCTCGAGACCCTTCCGGGCCTGCACCCTTAGCAGGGGTGTGCCTTCGACCACTCGGCCACGTCTCCGTCGACCCGTATATGCGGCAAGTCTCGGCAGAACAAGCGCCTTTTTGATGTGACCGGCAGACGCAGGCAAATCGCCGTCGCGGCAAATCTTCTTCAAACGATCCGCGTCGGCACGCGGGTGCGAACGCGGGCCTGCGGCTCAGTAAAACCCGATCGCACGCAGCTCCACATCCGCGCTGTAATCGCGGCCATACGCCACCAGAGCCACCGAAATCAGGTCTTGCGGGCGCGGCGTTGCGCGCAGCATCCGGCCGGAGGGGTGAAACGCCGCAAACGGCAGCCGGAGCCTGCGCCATCGGCCTTCGCTCTCGAACCGGGCCTGATAATACTGCCAGGGAAACACCATCTGCCGGGTGTGCAGATGCACGAAATACTCCGCGCCATTGCCCCGCACCTCAAGCCAGACCCCCTGCGTGGCCGCATCCGGCGCTGCGCCAAGTGCGCGCCGCATCTGCAAGAACCCGCCCTGATGCGCGGTGCTGACTTCGCCGGTCATCCGCGCCCTGCCCCCGCGCGAGCCGCGGATCATCTCCAGCGCCCCGGTCGAGACACCGCCCATCACGGCATCGGTGTAAAACTTCCAGCGCGTCTCCGGCTGGCCGGAAAAATCGTCGATCACGCTCTCGGCGCCATGCGCCTGGCCGATCCCGAGCGCGGCGGCCATCGCCGTGAGAAAAACCCGCCTGTGCATCTCTGCCTCCCTCATCGCTGCGCGCCGTGATGGGAGCACGATTCGCGCGCGCTTGCCAGTCACGGCTGCGCGCGAGGGCGCGGATCAGGCGTCTTCGGGCAATTGCCGCGCCGCGCGTTGAGAGACAAAGGCACAGATCAGCAATTGCGTGATGTGATAGATCATCGCGGGCAGCACAATCGCGCCCACCTCGGCAACGGGAAAGAGCGCCGAGGCAATTGGCAACCCGGTGGCGATGCTTTTTGTGGAGCCGCAAAAAAACAGCGCCGCCCGGTCTTCGCGCGGCAGGCCGAACAGGCGCCCCGCGCCCACCATCAGCCCCATGCTGATCGCGAGGAACACCACGATCGCGCCGAAAAGCGCCCCCAGACGCGCGGGCGGCACCGCCTCCCACAGGCCCGAGACAGTGCCCGCGCTGAAGGCCGAATAAACGATCAGCAGGATCGAGCCGCGATCGACCAGCAGCGTCAGCCGCCGGTGCCGCGCCACGAAAAAGCCGATCAGCGGGCGCAGCGCCTGCCCCAGCACGAAGGGCAACAGAATTTGCGTGCCGATACGGATCACGGCGTCAAAATTGATCTCGCCGCCGCCGGTGTGCAGCATCACCGCAACCAGAAGCGGCGTGAGCGCCACCCCCACGAGGTTGGACAACGAGGCGGCGCAAATCGCGGCGGGCACATTGCCCCCCGCAATGCCGGTGAAGGCGATCGAGGATTGCACGGTCGAGGGCAGCACCGCCAGAAACAGGATGCCGAGCGTCACCTCTGGCCCGAGCACCGGCTCGGCGAAGGGGCTCAAGGCCAGACCGAGCAGCGGGAACATGACATAGGTGGCCAGAAAGGTCAGCCCCTGCAGCCGCCAGTTCAGCAGCCCCGCGCGCACCGATTGCGGATCGAGCTTGAGCCCGTAGAGGAAAAAGAGCAGCGACACGGCCCAATAGGTCAGGCTCTTGAGCCCGACCGCGGCGATCCCCTGCGCTGGCACCACAACCCCCAGCACCACCGTGCCGATCAAAAGAAGCATGTAAGTGTCGATGCCGAAACGTTTGAGCGGATTCATGTCGTCTCCTGAAACTGCCGCGCCTTCTTCTCGCCGTGGCGCCACCGGGTCAAGCGCGAATGGCTGTGTAAAGTAGCTTGGGCCCCCCGAAACGGGGGGCCCAGTAGGCACATGTGCCGGGAAGGGGCGCGCCTTTGCCGCAAACGTTCCGGGGGTCCGGGCCGCGGCGCCCCGGCCTGTTCGTGCCGCAACCGGCAACTGGCCTGCTGGCCTGCCTCATGCGGAATGTTCGGCTGACGGCCGGATGATCGGCCAGGCGCGCTTGACAGACATCGCGATCACCGCGGTCAAGGCCGCCTTGATCAAATCGCCCGGGATGAACGCCATCGAGCCCACCGCCGCGGCTTTCAGCGTCAGCCCGGCCTGGAAGGCCAGCACCGGAATGCCGATGGCGTAAAGCACGACAATGCCGCCCACCGCGGCATGCGTGAACGAGCTCACGACGGTGAGCTTGCGCCAGCCCAGCTCATGCAGCAGCCCCGTCACCCAGGCCGCAGGAACCCAGCCGAGCATGAACCCCACGGTCGGCCCGGCAAACACACCAAGCCCGCCGCGCCCGCCCGCAAGGATCGGCAGACCGATGGCGACGAGCGCGAGCAAAAGCACAATCGCCAGCGCCCCGCGCCGTGCGCCCAGAATGGCCCCGGCCAGCATCGGCCCCATTGATTGCGCGGTGATCGGCACCCCGATCACCGGCAGCGTGATCGGCGGAAAAATCGCGAGCGCGGCCGTCAGCGCGGCGAAGAGAGCGATATAGACGATATCGACGGTCTGGGTCGGACGCATGTCCATGGCGGGGATCCTTTTTACCAGAGAGATCAGGAAATCGGGGGGCGCGCCGGATCGTCATGGCCCGAACGGGCCTCGATCGCGGCGGCAACATCTTCGGCGGATTTCAGCACCCGCACGATCAGCGGCAGCAGCAGCGCGAGCGGGTTGCGCTCAAGCCCGCGCGCGGCCTGCGCCTCACGCACCCGCTCGGCCTCTTCGCCGATCACCGGGATGAAGCGCAGCGCGAGCGAAAAGGCGAGCCCGACACGGCCCGGGTCAACGCCGAACCGCGCGAAGGGTTTGAGCCCGCGCTCGATGGTGGCGATCATCGCCTCGGCGGGGGTCGTCAGGGTGACGAGCGCGGCGAGCAGCACCAGCGTCACGATCCGCATGACCACCAGCACGCCGCTTTGCCAGTCGGCCAGCCAGAGCTGGGCGGCAAAAAGCAGCGCAAGCATCCACAGCATCGGCCGCACCTGCCGCGAAAGCCGGGCCGGGCCGGTGCTTGCAAGGCGAAACGCAACCGCGGCGCAGAGCGCCAGCGCCAGCATCACGCGCCAGTCATTCACCACAACGATGCCGGTGCCGACAAGCGCCAGTGCCGCAAGTTTCGCGCCCGCGGGCAATTGCTTCAAGAAGGCATGAACCGCGCTCATTGCATCAACCGCAGATAATGCGCGATCGCCGGTCCGGGCGTGTCATCCGCCACGATCCGGCCCTCGTCAAACACCAGAACACGGTCGAAATCAGAAATCAGATCAAGATCATGGCTCACCACAATCGCGGTCTCGTCGAGCCCGGAGATCACTTCGGCGATGCGGCGCGCATTGCGCAGGTCAAGCGCGGTCGTCGGCTCGTCAAAAACCACGCAAGAGGGCGCGGTGATCAGCACGCCGGCAATCGCCAGCATCTGCTTTTGCCCGCCCGAAAGCTTGTGCGCAGACTGCGCGGCCAGCGCTTCAAGCCCGAAGCGGGCGAGCATCTGGCCGACCTTCTCCTCCCGTTCGGCGCGACCGAGCCCGAGCCCTTTCAGGCCGAAGGCGAGATCTTCCGCGACGGTGGGAAAAACGATCTGGTTGTCAGGGTTTTGAAACACAAAGCCGACCTTGCGGCGCACGGCCTTGATATCACGCGCGGTATCCAGCCCGTCGACCGTCACGCGCCCCCGATCGGGGACGAGGAGGCCGTTGAGCAGCCGCGAAAAGGTGCTCTTGCCCGAGCCATTGGCGCCAATGATGGCGATGCGGCGTTCGGTGAGCGTTGCGGTGATCTCGCGCAGCACCGGTTTGTCGGTAAAGCGATGCGACACCGCGGAAATCTCGATCCGGGCGGTGCCGGACACTGTGGCAGAGGGTGCCGCAGGCAACGGGACGCTGATGCTGCCTGCGGCGCTTTGCAACCCCTGGTGCGGGAGCTGGACACTTGAATGGATCATCGGACCGGCCTATCTCACCTGAGGTTGCAGAGTTTCATATATCTGTTTGATTAGCTCTTGGCGGAGATCAACCGAACAGGGCGACGAGAGTCATGTAGCCAATCGACGGGACGACCAGACAGCCGAAACCGGTGTAGAAGGTCGCCGTCAGGGCACCATAAGGGACCAGTTTCGGGTCGGTTGCCGCCAGACCCGCGCTGACGCCGCTTGTGGTGCCCATCAGCCCACCGTAAACCGCGGCCGCAGCCGGGTTGTCGAGGCCCGCGATTTTCGCGAGGAACGGCGTCAGGATCATCACGGCGATGGATTTCACCACACCGGCGGCGACCGAGAGCGCGATCACTTCCGACGAGGCACCGAGCGCCGCACCCGTGACCGGGCCAACGATGAAGGTGGTGGCGCCGCCGCCGATCGTGGCCATGTCAACCGGGCTGGTGTAGCCGAAGGCATAGGCCGTGGCCGAACCGATCACGGTGGCGATGACCACCGAGACGATCAGCGCGAGCACGCCCGGCAGACCGGCTTTTTTCAGTTCTTCGAGCTTAACGCCGAAAGCGGTCGACACGATCGCGAAGTCGCGCAGCATGCCGCCCCCCATCAGGGCAAAACCCGAGAACAGGGTGATGTCCGAGATGCCTTTTTTGCCGCCGGTGATTTCGCCGCCGATATAGGCGAGGATCAGACCGACGAGGATCGCGATGGCCGAACCGTGGATCCGGTTGTTGGTCAGCTTGCCGATCGCGTAGGACGCGGCCATGATCACGCCAACAGTGACGAACGCCGTGATCAGCGGCACTTTTTCCATGGTGCTGTAGAGAATGTCAAACATTGGTCTTACTCCGCGGCAGAGGATTCAGCCGAGCCCGTTTTCGGGCTGAGCGCGGCAAGCGGGCGGATCAGCAGGAAGCCCGCGGCGACCGAGCCGAGACCCGCGATGAACGCGAGCGCGCCCGCGTTGAACGCGGCCACGACGTTCTGGCTCGCGGCCATGGCAACGACGATCGGGATATACATCTGCGACCAGAACTTGATCCCGTCCTGCGCCAGTTTCGAAAACTTGTCGCGGTCCATCAGATAGCGGGTCACGAGCACGAGCAGAAGCATCGCGATACCCACACCGCCGACATCCGATTCGATGCCGACAAGATGACCGACGAGACGCCCGAGGAACGTCCCGACGATCATGCAGCCGCTCATCAGAGCGACACCGTAAATAAGCATGTCCAGTCCTCCTGTATTTGGCCGACGGGGGACGGCAGGGCCGCCCCCGGCCAATCCCTTATTCGATGGTCATGATAACCGCACCGGGCTTCACCCGGTCGCCAGCTTTCACGGCGATCGACTTCACCACGCCGTCACAGGGCGCCGGGGTGTTGTTTTTCATTTTCATCGCCTCGATCACGGCAACGTTTTGCCCTTTCGTGACAGTGGCGCCTTCCGCCACTTCCAGCGACACCACGACCGACGGCATCTTCACTTTCACATCCATAGCCTTCTCCTTTCGGCTTGCTTCTTGGGGGATTGCAGCTCGCTCCCGGCACCACCCGCAGGGGCCCGAAAAACGAGTGTCTCATCGATCCGGGCGCGGGAGACGAGCTCCACCCCCGTGATCGTCTTGCCCAGCACCGTATCGGAGCCAGACAGTAGTTCGCTCAGTTTCACGCCGATGCCCCCCGCCAGCTCGACTTCGATGTCGAAGGCGGTCCCGGTGCACAGCGTGAGGTCATGCACCGCGGCGGCAAGCGCCGCGAGCTGGTCGGGGCGCGCGGCGCGCACCACGAGATCGATATCGGAATCGGGTCGGGTATAGGCCAGCCCGGTGACCGCGCGCAGCGCGACCGAGCCGATCAACCCGATCTCGACGCCCGTGGCCACGCCGATGCGGTGCAACTCACCGATCGCCGGATGCAGCACATCGCCCAGCGTCTCGGCCAGCACCATCACCTCCCACGGCGTCAGCGTGGCGGTGATCTGGTCGCGCGCCACGCCAACGGCGGCGCGCACCCGTGCCTCTCCCACCCGGAACGGGAAGGAAAAGCCAATCTGGCCGCCGCCGTCCGGGCAAGGCCCGGTGGGGCGGCACACGATGCCGGGAATGCGCTCGCGCAGCACCGTCTCGCGCACCCGCGCCTCGATCTGGCAGTTGCGCATCGGCTCGGGCAGCGCGGCGATCACCGCGGGCAGGAGCGCGGTGCGCGCAACATCGTTCAGATAAACGAGCGTATGGCGATTGTGCAGCATCTCAGCGCCTCTTCACCCAGGCCGGGTCGGTCTTCGCGTGCTGGCTCAGATCGCGTTGCGCCGTCACCATGGCCTCGAAAAGCCGTGTCTTGTCTGGCCCTTCGATCACGATCGGGGCCGCAGGCTCCGCCGCCGGATCGACAAGCCCCGGCACGAGTTCAAGCCGCGTCACCGCCGCGTTGAGCTCCACGTCATGGGGCACTTTCACCACCCGGCTCTTGATCCGCAGCACGGTGCGCGCGGTCTTTTCGATCACGTCATTCGCGCTCGCAGGTGTCGCGCGCACGATCACCTCATATTCGGGATAGGTGCGCTCGCGCCGGTAGGTGATGATCTGCCCCTCGCGGTCACAGACATGGCCCGCCGCCGAGACGAGGAAGCTGTCGCCCATCGGCAGACCGCCCACCACAAGTTCGCGCCACGCCGGCCCGCGCGGCGAGGGCACGAGCGAAATATCGTCGCGCAGCGGCACGCCATCGAGCACCAGCCAGCCAAATTCCTGACAGCCGTAAAGGTCATGCACCTCGTAGCCGAACCGCGCCGCGACCGGGATCAGCTCCTGATCAAGCGGCGTGCCGGCGCACAGCAGCACACAGTTTTTCGGCATCTCATCCTTCAGATCGAGCGCCTCGGCCTGTTCAAGGCCCGCGCGCAGGAAGGAGGACTCGCCCAAAATCACCTGCGGCGCCTCGCGGCATGCGGCAAGCAGGAGCGCATCCCGGCTCGAGCGCTGCAGGTGGCTCCAGGTCACCGCGCAGTCATCCAGCGCGGGCTTGGAGAAAACGTTGACGAGGGGGGGGTAGGTGACAAGCATCCTTGCCCCCCCCTCCAGGTTCAGCCTTCCAAAGATCGCACGGGCAACGGCGCTGCGGTCGGGGAGTTCCGCGTATGTTACACCCACGATGGTCTGGAAGGCTGACGAGCCTGTAGTGAAGGTCAGGTAAGCCAGGTTGAACGGGCTGTGCACTTCTTCGATGACATGCGCCGCAGTCGGCCCCGCGATGCCCTTGTCGCCAAGGGTGCGGTGCGGCATTTCCTCGAAGGTCGGCACCGATCCAAAGACCGCGAGGGCCTCTTCGATCGCCGTGAGTTTGTCCGACATGGCTTTGTTCCTTCAGGCTCGTTTGGGGTCTCAGCGGGCGGGGGCGTATTGCTCCGCCACAGCTGCGAATTCCCGGTCCATCAGCGCGAGGATCTTCGGCCGTTCGACCCGGCCCCCGCGCTCGGCACCCAGCGCACCGCGGCCCCAGGGGCCGAGCGTGTCCTGTTTGCCCTCGGCTTTCGCCGCCTGCACTTCCTTGATCCGCGCGATGATCGCCGGGCGCATGCCGTCGACGTTGTCGACGAGCGAGCCAACGCCACCGAGCGAGTAGAAGAAGCGCGGGCCGGCCGCGAAGACGGCGCTGTGCTTGGAGATTTCTTCAAGCTTTTCAAGCGGCTTCTTGATGATGCGCGAGACCGAGGTGAGCGGCATCACGTGGATCATCGTGCCGTAGTTGGCATCAAGCGAGATGATGCTGTCGGCTTGCAGACCGTGGCACAGGAAGGCGCCCGAGATCGCGCGGCCAATCACCATGGCGATGATCGCGTGGCCTTTGAGGCGGGCTTCGGCGAGCGCGAGCTGATAGGCCGCGGTCGACTTGTTCATGCCGAAGATCTCTTCGACCTTGCCCGGACCGTTGCCGGGGGTGTCGACGACCAGCACCAGCGGACGTTTTTCCGCCAGCGGCTTTTCGGCATCGGCTTCGATCGAGGCATAGACGGCCTGCGCCATCTTGTAGCCCTCTTCCATGCCGATGATCCCGGCATAGACGACAGGGAACTTCTCGTTGAAAGCATCCGCATCCGACACGATCATCGTGCAGGGCATGCCATCAAGCGTTGCGGTGCCGACCACGGCGCCGGGGCCGAAGTCCGGGTCGTCGAAGCTCTTCGCCCCGACAGTGTTCTCCTGGAACGAGCCGGCGTCGACGATCATGTCGATCGCCTCACGCCCCCGGCCCATCATGCTTTCTTGCATTTCCATGATTTTCTCCTGTGTTTCGGGGTCAGACCGAGAGCCGCTTGACGCTGCCCACGAACTCCGCGAAGGGCACATCCAGAAGCCCGGGGGCGTTCTCGTTGCCCGCCTTCGCCCAGACATCGACGGCGTCTTTCGGCTGCATCTCGGCGGCAAGCGCGACGAGTTTCAGCTGATGCTCGACCTTCTCGGGCGACCCGATACGGCGCATCGCTTCGAAATCCGCCACCGGCAGCGGCGCCAGATCCACGAGCTTGGCGCGGAAGCCTTCGATCGTGTCTTCCACGAGGAAGTTCGCGTCGCCCATGATGTATTTGTGGCGCCCGCCGGTGGTGCGATAGACAAGAGCGCGGTCCGATGCGTCGAACTCTTCCTTGCCCATCTCCTGCTCGATCACTTCCGGGCCGGTCAGGCCAAGGCGGCCGAACTCGCTCATGATGATCGCATCGGTGGCCGCAGCCACAAAGCCCATGCCGCCGAAGGCGCCCACTTTGGAGCCGATCACGGCGATCACCGGAACCTTGCCGCGGGCTTTTTGCAGCTGATCCATGACTTCGGCATGGGCCAGCAGGCCAGCGTTGGCTTCGTGCAGACGCACGCCGCCGGTCTCGAACGAAATCACCACCACGGGTTTTTCCGCATCCGAGAGGTCCGGGTATTTCGCGACCAGATCATCGTGGAAGTCGATCGCGAGCTTGATGGTGTTGACCATCTTCGCGCCGCCGATCTCGCCCACGGACCCGCCGATGAACTTGCCTTCTTGCGAGATCACGAAGACCGGGGTCTTGCCGATCCGGCCGACGCCCGTCACGATCCCGTCGTCAAAGGCCACGGCATCCCCCAGCAGCGCAAGGTGCGGGCTGGTGACACGATCGAACGGACCGGCAAGCTCGGTGAAGGTGCCCTCATCGACCAGGCCAAGCGCCCGGTCGCGTGCACTCGATTCAAGAAAGCTGCGGCTTTGCAGGTTTTTCCAGTTGCTCATTGTTCAATCTCCGCCTCAGGCCGCGGTCGCCTGCGTGAGCGCCTGTTTGAGGCGCAGCAGGACCACGGCGGGCGTTGCATTGTTGTCGTTGATCTCGATCCGGGCCCCGGCGAGCGCGGACTCATCGGTGAATTTCTTCACCACGCGCTTCCAGAGTTCATCGAAGCCGGTGACCGGGGTGACGATACGCACCGCCACCTTGCCAGCCGGGCTCGGTTCCAGGATCACTTCGAGGTCGCTCGAGCCGGTCACGCCCACATGGGTCGGCGCGGGGATCGAGGCGGTGCCCGAGGTCGTTTCGAGTTCGAATTCGAGAGTATGCAGAGCCATCGCTCCAGCCTCCATTACCAGTTGCGGAAACGCGCGGGCGGGTTGTAGAGACCGCCGGACCAGGTCACGAGATCGCGCATGTTCTTCGCGGCCAGAAGGTCGCGGGTCGCACGGGCGGGGTCGATGCCGAGGTCGGACGGGGTCTTGACGATGCCGGCCTCGCGCAGGGCTTTCGTCTCTTCAGGTTTGGCGGACAGACCGATCTCGGTGAAGCCGGCCACCGCACGGATCGCGGCCATCCGGGTTTCCATATCCTTGCAGCGGGTGAGATAGGCGATGCCTTCTTCCGTCACGATATGGGTGAGATCGTCGCCGTAGATCATCACCGGCGGGATGTCGAGGTTCGCGTTCTTCGCCAGTTTCCAGGCGTCGAGCTCATCGACGAACACCGGCTTGCGGCCTTCCCCGAAGGTTTCGACCCCTTGCACCACAAGGCGCTTGCCGCGCGGCACCGAACCGGTGAGCGTGTCGAGCGAGGGCAGTTCCGCACCGCATTTGAGCCAGGCACCCGAGGGGTGACGACGGCCTTTCGGGTCGCAGCCCATGTTCGGCGCACCGCCGAAACCGGCCACACGGCCCGCAGTCGCGGTCGAGGAGTTGCCGTATTTGTCGATCTGCAGCGTGCCGCCGATGAACATGTCGGCCGCATAGTGACCGGCGGTTTGCGCGAAGGCGCGGTTCGAGCGCAGCGTGCCATCGGGCCCGATGAAGAAGACGTCGGGGCGCGAGGCCACATAGTCTTCCATGCCGAGTTCACCGCCGAAGCAGTGGATCGCCTCGACCCAGCCCTCTTCGATCGCGGGGATCATCGTCGGGTGGGGGTTGATGATCATATGGGTGCAGATCTTGCCCTTGAGGCCAAGTTCCGCGCCATAGGTCGGCAGGATAAGCTCGATCGCCGAGGTCAGGAAGCCGATCCCGTGGTTCATCGAGGTGACGCCGTATTCACCGTAGATGCCCTTGAGGCACATCATCGCCAGAAGGATCTGGTTGTCGGTGATGTTGGCCGGGTCACGGGTGAAGAGCGGTTCGATGAAGAAGGGACGCGGCGATTCGATGACCGCATCGACCCAGTCGCCCGGAATATCGACGCGCGGCAGCTCGTCGACGATCTCGTTGACCTGCGCGATCACGATCCCGTCCTTGAACTTCGTCGCTTCCACGATCACCGGCGTGTCTTCGGTGTTGAAGCCGGTATAAAGGTTGCCCTTGCGGTCAGCCTTGTAGGCGCAAACGAGCGAGACGCGCGGCGTCAGGTCGAGGAAGTAGCGCCCGAAGAGCTCGAGATAGGTGTGGATCGCGCCAAGCTCGATCTTGCCGTTTTCGATGAATTCGGCCACGCGGGCGGCTTGCGGGCCACCAAAGGCGAAGTCGAGTTTTTTCGCGATGCCGTTCTCGAACAGGTCGAGGTGCGATTTCAGCGGCACCGCCGATTGCACCATGTGCAGGTCGTGGATCTTGGATTTGTCGACCTGATTGAGGCAATCCGCGAGGAAGTCAGCCTGTTTCTGGTTGTTGCCTTCGATGTTGATAACGTCACCGGCGCGGATCACCGCTTCCAGAAGCGCAACCGTATCCTTGGCGAGAACTTCTTTTCCTTTGGCGAAGAGCGGCGCTGCCGCCTCTTTCCGCGCCGCGGTATCCGCGGATCGCGTGCGCCAGTTCTTGCGCGTGTCGTGATGGGTCATTTGCTTTCGTTTTCCTCCTTTGCAGGTGCAGTCCTCGGAAGGGCGCCGTGAGTGGAGCTGTCCGGGGGGGAACTAATTTCGCCGCAGACGACGTTGTGAATGTGTCCCGAAGCGTCGCGCAGGCTCAGGCTGCCATCGGCTTCAAGACGCAGGGCGGTGCCGCGCAGGGCCGCGCCGCCGGTGTGGGTAACAAGGATCTCGTGGCCGAGCGTGCACGATCGCGCGCTCCAGGCCTGACGGATCGGGGCAAAGCCCTCGGCTTCCCATTCGCGGAGCCGTTCGTCGAGCCGCTCCAGCACGGCGGTGAACAGCTCCCAGCGGTCCACCTGGCGCCCGGTTTCGAGCGCGATCGAGGTGGCAAAGCCTTGCAGGGCGCCGGGAAAGTCGCTCTTGCGATGGTTCAGGTTCAGGCCAACCCCGGCGATGATATGGGCAGGTTCACCGTCGTCGGTCAGAACCAGCTCGCACAGGATGCCGCAGAGCTTGCGGCCACGCACCATCAGGTCATTGGGCCATTTGATTTCGGTTTCGAGCCCGGTCACTTGCGCAATCGCCTCAGCGAGCGCGACCGCGACCACCAGCGTGGTCTGGGCCAGATCTTCGACAGGACGCGCGGGACGCAGCAAAACCGAGAACGTCAGGCTACTTTCGGGGAGGGAAGCCCAGACACGGTCATATTTGCCACGCCCCGCGGTCTGCGTGTCGGCGAGAACCACCGTGCCGGTGCGCGTTTGCGCGGGGGAGGAGCCGGCAGCGAGATCGGCAAGATACCGATTGGTGGAGTCGACGACGGGAAGGCGATGGAGGGCGCACCCGACCCCGGCTTGCGGCCGTTCCAGCTGCGCAGGACGCGAGAAGCGGGGGGCTTGGGCGGAAAGGGTCGGATACGCGTTCATTTGTTTGCTCCGGGTGAGACGATCAGTGCACGAAGCCGATGGTCGAGGCGAAGACACCCACGGCGATGGCCGAGACGATGACCCCGCAGATCGAGGCGCCCATGGCGAGCGGCATGATCATGGCGTGCGGGCTGGCCTTGAAGGCTTCTTTCTGGGCGATCTTGGCGGTCGAGGGCATGCAGGAGACGCCAGCGATACCGATCACGGGGTTGTAGTTGCCTTTGGAGATCCACCACATCAGGTAGCCGCCACCGATACCGCCGAGCGCCGAAACCGCGAGGGCGAAGATGCCGAGGACCACGAGGATCGCAACTTGCGGGTTGAGCAGCGTGCCGGCTTCACAAAGCACACCCAGAACCAGGCCGAGCAGCAGCGTCGACGCATAGGTGACGGTGTTTTCGAGCAGTTTTTGGTAGGGCTCGATCTCGGCTTCCTTGATCGCAACACCGAGGAAGAAGGAGAGGATCAGCGGCGTGGCGACGGGCAGCAGCAGGCACAGCAGACCAGCGGCGGCAACGGTGAAGACGAACTTCGCTTGCGGCGTCACATCGGGGAAATCGTAATCGACTTCGATGCCGCGGTGCTCTTCCTTGATCAGCCAGCGCACGAGGTAGGGGTAACCGGCATAGGTCAGCGAGAGGTAGAGGTAGGCGATGATCGAGATCGGAACGAACAGATCCTTGGCCATCATCAGCGAGCCGAAGAGAACCATCGGGCCGTCAGCGCCACCGATCGTGCCCACGGCAGCCGCTTGACCGGGCGTCAGGCCGAAGTAGTAGCCCACGACCAGCGTCACGAAAGTGCCGAGTTCCGCACAGACCGCCACCGTGATCGAGGCCCAGGGACGGGCGAGGATGAAGGAGATGTCGGCCATCGTGCCGATGCCCATGAAGAGCATGCAGGCGACGAGCGAGTTGACGAAGGTGAAGTTGTAGATCGGCTGCAGGAAGTCGATCTGCATGATGTTCATCAGCGCGTCGGTGTCAGAGACCAGCGGCGAGATGATCAGCGTGCCGAGCTGGCCGCCTTCGAGGATCATGACGCCGGCGTTGACGGCCATCATGCCAAGCCCCATCGGGACCATGATCAGCGGTTCGAGCGTCCGCTTGAAGCCGAGATAGGCGAGCGTGAAGCCGAGCGCGATAAAGAGAATACGCGCGATCGCAATGACCGGGTCCTGTATGAAGAGTGTCCCGATCCCGGGAAACACGTTGAAGAGAGTTTCTAGCATCGGAAGATCCTCAGGAGTTGGACAGGAGTTTGGAGATGCCCACGATCACGCCGATCACCGCGAAAGAGATGACGGCGGTGATCAGGTAGCTGAAGGCGGCATAGGTGATGATGCTCATCGGTCGGTCCTCAGAAGTTGGGCGCACGAGCGGGGGAGGCGCCGCGCGCAGGAGTTGCAGGGGGAAGAACGCCGCCGAGAAGCGCATCGACACCGATGGTCACGGCAAGCAGATCGGCGGAACCGCCGGGAGAGAGACGGCGGGTGATGCAATCGGCATCAAAGACACGGATCGCTTCCATGCCGGCATCGGTAAGCGCGCCGCCGAGCCCGCGGATCTCTCTGGCGCGCGATTGCACGAAAGAGAGCGCCTCGGGGCCGCCACGCCACAGGAGCGTGGTGTCTTCGGTCTCGGTCATCAGCGCGATCAGCGTGTCGAGCAGCACGGTGGCGAGCGGCGCGCCGCTGTCACGCGCGGCACGCAGCGCCGGCAGGCCAAGCTTGCGCACCGCGGGGAAGCCGGCTTCGGCCTCGCCACGGATGCCCGTAACGCCATATTGCTGATAGAGTTTTTCACCAGCCGTCTGCGGCGCGCGGCGGCCGATCGAACGCAGTTCGCGTTCAACGATGCCACGCACCATATCGGCGGCGGTGGCAAAGAGCACGCCTTCTTCGCAGCGCGGCATCTGCCGCGTCACGAGCCCGGCCGAGGCACTCAGGATGCCCGCCGAGAACAGAAGGCCGCGTTGCGTGTTCACGCCCCGCGTCGCTTCCAGAAGCCGCGCCTCGTAGCGCTCGCCAATGCTGCGAACCTGTTCGAGGAGCGTCCAGGCCGGACCGGCGTGGCCAAGTCCCGCCTCGGCACATTGGTAAAGGCAAGGTGCGATCACCGCCGAGGAAATCATGAACGTTTGCAAGTTCATGTCCTCGTGCGACCCGTTCGAACGGGGCGTCACCAGGCCGGGTTTGGGATGGGTGGAGATTTCGAGCAGCGCGCCAGTCAGGAAGGCCGATCCGATCGACCAGGCGTTCGAGTGGGGCCACAGCGACATGTCGCTGTACCAATCCAGCGTGCGCCGCAAAGCGTATTTCATGAGATCTATCCCGCGCAACCGACGGTATCGCAGCGCGCGCCCACAAAGGGGCATCGCGGTTTGCGTTCGCATCCAGATGAAAAGATTACATCCGGTCCGAAGAACCGTCAGGAATGCACCACACGATCATCACTCAGGCACGCGGTGCTTTAGGCTCGTCAGCGCTGCCACACTTGTCTCGGCAGGCTCATCACGGGATCACTGTCCAGCTGTTCAGGGCTGGGCGGCCCCGATCAACATCTTGTGAGGATCTTGCCCCGGGGTTGAAAGCAGCGATACGCCTCCTTTTTCAGCTTGTCCAGCATTCGTTTTGCGTGCCTAAAGTTGCGGCAAAGTATCGCAGTTGACATGCCAAAATAAAATAAAATCAATGGTCTGCTTAAATATATGACTGAGATTCAGCGCTTTGGGGTGCCTTGGCGCACAGACCATGCCAAGCAGTCCGGCGCCAAGGAGAATCGTCACAAAGCCGCGATTTTTCGATGCAAACCGCCCCGAAAACAGCCCCGGGCCGGCACGTCATGCAGTTTGCAACTGTCAGATATGCATCACGCCGAATCCGATCCGCTCGTGGTTGGTGAGCGGATGGAACGCTGATTCGCCATGTGCGGCAACCGCGACCCAATGGCCATCGGAGACAAGCGCCACCTTGAGCTTGAGATTCGACTCAGCCACCACAGAGGCGCTCACCCCGTGCAGGCATTCGAGACCGGCGTGAATCACGCCATGGATCTCGTTGGAGCGATGCCGGATCACCCCGGAGTTGAGCGCACAAGCGACGATCGACTTGACGAAGCCGCGCTCGATATCGGTGCGCCGCCCTGTCACATAGGTGATGCCGATCTTCCAATCCGGGCGTTCGGTGATTTGCACCTTGATCCGCTCTTCTTCCTCACGACTGCTGATCGCAGCCATGATCGCGGCCTTACCGATCCGATCGGCAACTACTTCCATAGCATTTATCCGTTTCGATCCCGAGTTTTTGGGCACTTCTACAGAGGAAGGCGGCAAGGCTCAACGATGATGATGTTCAGCGCCGTTGCAACTGCCGCTCGCGCAAGAAGGTGTAGATCCCGCTGGAGACGATGATCGCGCCCCCCAAAAGCATCGCGGGCCGGGGCACTTCTCCAAACAGGACAAAGCCGCCAAGGAGCCCGAACACCAGCGACACATAGCGAAACGGGGCGATCACCGCGATATCGCCGGTGCGCATCGCATGCACCATCGCCAGATATCCCGCCATCAAAAGCGCGGCACCAAGCCCGATGCCGCCAAGCTGGGCCGGGCTCACCGGCACCCAGCCGCCGCGGATCTGCATGGCGACAAAACTCACCACCAGAAGCGCCGCAGAGGCGAGGAAGGCCAGCACCACCGCCGGAACCCCGGGACCGAGCGCACGGGTGGAAATGTCGCGCAAACAGACGCAAACCACCGCAAGCAGAACGAAAAGCGCCCCGGGCCCGAACGCGCCCTGCCCCGCCTCTCCGGTCCCCGGCGGCACGATCAGAAGCACGCCCGAAAAGCCGACCGCAATCACCGCGATCCGCCGCGGCCCGATCGGCTGGGAGAGAAACACCGCCGCTGCGAGCGTCACCGCAAGCGGCTGAAGCTGGAACAACGCCGTCGCCGTGCCCATCGGCATCAGCGTCAGCGCCAGCATGTAGAACATCACGATCCCGACTTCGCCCAGCGTGCGCACGCCAACAAGCGCCCGCGCACCGCCACCGAGCCTGCGCGCAAAACCACGCTCACGCCAGGCCATCGCGCCAAGGCAGAGCGTCATCACGATATGGCGCAGGCAGATCACCTCGAACAGCGGCATCCCTTCGGCCAGCCGTTTCACCACCATGTCGGAGCCGATCAGCACCGCCATCGCCAGCACCATGAAGAGAATGCCGCGGGTATTGTCGTTCATCTGGGCCTGCCTTTCGCGGGGCCGATGGCCCCGGCGCCAGCCCTGACATGGGGCGCGCGCCACCGCAAGGCCAGACCCGCTCCTGAAACGCGCCGCCCCCCCGCCCCGCGGGCGTTATGTGGTTATTTCTTATATTGTCAAAGCACTTGCTTCGTCCGATCAAGAAAGGGCCGGATTTGCCGGCGCCTTCGATTTCGGTTTTCAGGAAAGGACAGCCCATGAAACTCTCTGCGCGCAACATTCTCAATGGCACCGTCACCACGGTCGAAACCGGGCATGTCACCACCCATGTGAAGATCGACATCGGCGGCACCATCGTCACCGCCTCGATCACCAATGAAGCGGCGGCGGATCTCGGGCTGAAAGTGGGCGACGCGGCCTGCGCCATCATCAAGTCGAGCGATGTGATCGTCGGCAAGGCCTGAGCCCGCCGCGGGTCGGGGAACGTCCCCCCCTTTCGTCGCGCGGCCTCCCGCGCGGCGACCCTCAGCGGCCCTCAGGGGCCCTCAGGGGCACATCAAGATCACATGACTGGCCTTGAAAAGGGCCGTCGCGGGCACGCCCGGCGCAAGGCCCAATGCATCGGCACTGGTGCGGGTGATCACCGCCGTGATCGACTTGCAGGCCCCCAGATCCAGCACGATCTCGCTGTTCACCGGCCCGTCCGAGCGCGCGGCCACAAGCCCGGTCAGGCGGTTGCAGGCCGAGATCCGCCCCGGATCGCCCCCCGCCGAAAGCATCACGAAGCTCGATTTGATCAGCGCAAAAACGCTGCGGCCGGGGGCAAGCCCCATATCCTGTGCGGCGCGCTCGGTGATCACCGCCACGAGCCGGTGGCCATCGGTCAAGGCCAGTTCCACCTCGGTATTGACGGCGCCCGGGCTCACCCCCGTGACGGTGCAACGGAACGTGTTGCGCGCGGATATCTGCATGCTCAGGCTCCATAATGTGCCGATGGCGGCATCACTCGCCGGATGCGCCCGCCCCGGCCCCGCCCCGGGGGCAAGATCCGTTTCCAGCTCGGCCAGCGCACGCTCCAGCGTTTGCTCAAGCCGCCCGAAGCCGCCAACCAGCGCCCGCCCTGCCTCGGTCACGCGCGCATTGCCGCCGGTGCGCCCGCCCGGCGCCGCCTCGACCAGCGGGCGCTCGAACAGGTTGTTGAGTGTGGCCACCGCATCCCAGGCGGTCTTGTAAGACATCCCGACCTCGCGCGCGGCCCCCGCAATGGTGCCAAGCCGGTCGATCGCAGCCAAAAGCCGGATCCGGTCACGGCCGATCCGCGCCTCGCCGGGGCGTTGCAGGCTCAGGGCGGCGGTCAGGGGGCGTTCGTTCATGACAGATCCATTGGTCTGGGGCGGTTCAGAGCGGCGCCCCGGCACGACGGCGCAACACCACAAGAACCGCGATGGAAACGATGCCGAGCAGCCCCGAGAGCACCAGCGCACGGCGAAACTCGCCCACCGTCACGGCATTGTAGATCTCGAGCGAAATCGTGTTGGTCCGGCCCAGAATATTGCCGCCCAGCATCAGCGTGACCCCCACCTCGCCAAGGCTGCGCGCCGAGGCCATCAACAGCCCCGCGCCAACCGCCCCCGCGATATTGGGCAGGATGACGCGCGCAAAGATCACCGCCTCGCCATGCCCGAGCGTGCGCGCGGCTTCCGCCAGATGGCGCGGCAGGGCGGCAATCGCGGCCTCCACAGGCTTCACGATCAGCGGCAGCCCGACGATCACGGAGGCAAGCCAGACCCCGGCCTCGGTGAAAATGAAGCCAAACCCCAGATGCGCCTCGAGCCAACCGCCAAGGCCCCGGCGCCCGAGCGCCATCAAAAGCGCGAAGCCGAGCACGATCGGCGGAAATACCATCGGCAGCATCACCAGCAGATCGACAAGCCCCCGCCCCCACCAGCCGCGCCGCGCCAGCGCCCAGCCAAGGGCGATGCCCAGCGTGGCATGCAGCGCAAGCGTGGCAAGCGCGATGCGCAGGCTCAGCGCCAGCGGAAAGGCGAGCGCCGGATCGCCCAGCACCGCGGCAAGGCTTGCGCCAAGGGCGGTTTCTCCCACCGCTCACAGCCCGTTCGCTTCCATGATCGCATGGCCCGCGGGGCTCTCAAGAAAGGCGGCAAAGCCTTCCGCCGCGGGAGAAAGAACCCCGCAGGCAATCTCGATCGGATCATAAAGCGCTGGATCTACAGGCACATAGCCCCCAATGGCCGGGCCTGCCCCGATCGCATCGGTGATATTGAGAAAACCGGCATCGACCTCGCCCGCCGTCAGATAGGCGGTGACCTGCGGCACCGTCTGCACCTCGACGAGCTTTGGCGCGACGGCCTCCGCCAGCCCGCTTTGCGAAAGATATTGCCGCCCGGCCTTGCCATAGACCGCGGCCTTGGCATCGGGAATGCCCACGCGCGTGATCTCGGGATCGGTGATCCCCTCGGGCGCGGCGAGCGTCACCCCGTTGCGAAAGGCGACAACCAGTTTGCCCGCGCCAAGCGGGACAAACCGGGTGAAGGTGAGCCCTTCCGCCTTCGCCAGCACCTTGCGGTCGCCGCAGACCATGGCGATCTGGCCGCTCTCGCGCGCCTGCCCGAGCACCTGCCCCATATTGCCGTAAACCTGCCCGACCGCGGCACCGCTCTCGGCCTCGAAGGCGGCAAAGGCCTGCGCCATCGGGCGGCGATAGCCCGCGCCCGCGGCAATTGTCAGCCCTTCGGCAAAAACCGGCGCCGCCGTGCCCAGCACCACCGTGCCCAGCGCCACCGCAGCGACGAGACATGCGGAAAGGATCATGGACCGAGGGGTTCTCATCTTGGTTTCTCCGGTGCGACAAGAGGGTGCTCGGCGCGCGCGGGCTCAAGACTCGACAGCGCGCCTTTCGCTATATAGTTCTCCTATACATCGAGAGGATGCAACCCACCCATGCCCGAGCCTGTGTCAAACTTCGTGCCAAGCGCCGCCGCGCCCGGCGCCCCGCTCTCGGTCGCGCTCACGCATCGGCTGCGCGGGCCGCAGGGCGCCTTTGATCTGTCGGTGCGCCTGACCATCCCGGCCGGGTGCTTCGTTGTTTTGACCGGCCCTTCGGGGGCTGGCAAGACCACGCTGATGCGACTGATTGCCGGGCTTGAGCGGCCCGGGGCGGGGCGGGTGGCGATGGGCACGCGGGTCTGGAGCGATGCCGCGGCGGGGGTGTTCGTGCCGGTGCGGGCGCGGGATCTGGGCTTCGTGTTTCAGGACTACGCGCTGTTTCCGAACATGACCGCCGCGGCGCAGATCGGCTTTGCGCTGCCCCATCTGCCGCGCCGCGCCCGCGCCGAACGGGTGGCAGAAATGCTCGAGATCGCGGGGCTCGCGCCGCTCGCCCGCGCCTATCCCGCGCAGCTCTCGGGCGGGCAAAAACAGCGGCTCGCACTGGTGCGGGCGCTCGCGCGCGGGCCGGGGCTTTTGCTGCTGGATGAACCGCTCTCTGCCCTCGACCCGGAGACCCGCGCCGAGCTTCAGGCCCATCTGCGCCGGATGCATGCGCATTTTGGCGCCACTACGGTGATGACGAGCCATGACCCCGCCGAGGCCGCCCTTCTGGCCGACAGGGTGCTGCGGCTTGAGGCGGGCGCGCTTGTCCACACGCCCCCCGGGGCTTTGGCCCAAAGTGGCCCGGCAGTGGCGTCGCGCCCCCGGATCGCCGCGGTTTCTCTCATCCCGTAGCGGCAGCTCTCCGCCTTTTCCTGCCCTTGCCCTTTCGCGAATCAGAAAAATCCGAAATCAAGGGACGGATAAAAACGGAGGCAGTATGCCGCGCGAGAGCATTTTTCCCCGCGCCCATGCCCTGGCGCCTTATGCGCTCGGGGCGGTGCTGGCTCTGACCATTCCGGTGCGGGCCGAAGAGGCGCTGCCGGTGCGCGTTGCCACGGCCCATACCGCGCCGGTGCTGATGCATTTCGAGCTTTCGGGCACGATCGCGGCGGCTGAGGCCGTGCCGGCGGGGTTTCGCAATGGTGGGCGGCTGGTGCACCTTTCTGCGGACGTGGGCGACCGGGTCGAGGCCGGAGCGGTGCTCGCCGCGCTTGAGCCGACGCAGGCCGCCGCCGCGCTGCGCGCCGCCGAGGCCCAAGACGCCGCCGCCGAGGCCACGCTGACGCAAGCGGAACAGGCGTTGGACCGCGCCTACGGCCTTGCCACGCGCGGCTTTGCCACGCAGGCCGCGCTGGATGCCGCAACCGAGGCGGCCCTTTCGGCGCGCTCGGCCCGCGATCAGGCCCGCGCCGCCCGCGCCAAGGCCGCGCAAACCCTTGCCGATTGCACCCTCGTCGCCCCCGTTTCAGGCATCATCACCGAGCGCACCGCCGAACCGGGCCAAGTTGTCGAGGCCGCGCAAAGCGTGCTCACCATTGCCCGCGATGGTGCCCGCGAGGCGGTGTTCTACATCCCTGATTTCGCGGCGCTCGACCGGTTTCAGGGGCGCGAGGTGACGCTCCATCCGCTTGGCGAGACCGGCCCGGCGCGCAAGGCCACCGTGACCGAGATCGCGCCGCTGGTCTCCAGCGACGGGGGCACCGTGCGGGTGAAGGCCGAACTCGCCCCCGCCCCGGATCTGCCCCCGCCCGGCCTTGGCACCACGGTCGTCACCGCGGTCGATCTGCGCTACGGCGCGGCGATGGCGCTGCCCTGGCAGGCGCTTGTCAGCCAGAACGGGCGCGCTGCGGTCTGGACCCTCAGCCCCGAGGAGGGCGCGCGCGACCGTGGCCGCGTCGCGCTCACCCCGGTGCGGGTGCTGCGCTACACCGATCATGAGATCGAAATCGCCGAGGGCCTGCCCGAAGGCGCGCGCGTGGTCACGGAGGGGGCGCATCTGCTGTACTCGGGCCAACTCGTGCAGGTGCGGGAGGGGCAGGAATGAGCGCCCTGCGCCCGGCCGCCGCGCTGTTCCTCGCGCTGTGCATGCCGCTTGCCGTTTTGCATGCCGAGGAGGCTCCGCCGCGCCCGGTGGTCAGCGAAATCGTTACCGGCTCCGCGATGACGGCGCGGCTTTTTCCGGGCGTGATCGCGGCCACCGTCGAGACCACGCTCGCGTTCCAGACCGCGGGGCGCATTGCCACCCGCCCGGTCGATCTGGGCGACAGTGTCGAGACCGGCGCGGTGCTTGCCACACTCGATCAAGTGACCCTTGCCGAAGATGTCGCGGCCGCCGAAGCCGGGCGGAACGCGGCCCGGGCCGAGGCCGAGTTTGCCGCGCAAAGCCTTGCGCGGGCAGAAGAATTGCACCGCCGCGGCGTCGCGCCAAAGGCCACGCTTGAAGCCGCGCAAGCCAAGGATATTTCTGCCCGCGCCGCCGTCGAGGCCGCCGAGGCGGACCTTGCCCGCGCCCGCGATGCCGCGCATTACGGCACCCTCACCGCCCCCGCAGCGGGGATCGTGAGCCGCATCCTTGCCGAGCCGGGCACCGTCGTCAGCGCCGGCACGCCGGTTTTGCGCCTGGCCACCGAGGCCGGGCGCGAGGCGGTGATCGACGTGCCCGACGACGTGCTCGCCGTGCTCCCCGAGGCCGCGCCCTTCAGCATCGCCGCGCGCTACGAAGATGCGCTCGTCACCGAGGGGCGGCTCAGATTGGTCGAGCCCGTTGCAGACCCCTCCACCCGCGCGCACCGGCTCAGGATCACCCTTGCCGACGAGGGCCAAGGCTTTCGCCTTGGCGCGCTCGTCTCGGCCCGGCTCGAACTGCCCCGCGCCACGCTGCTGACGGTGCCGTTGGCCGCGATCTGGGGCCCGGAGGCGCAACCGATGGTCTGGCGCCTTGATGCCGAGCGCCGCGCCCGCCCCGCCCCCGTGACCCTCGGACAGCAGATCGGCCCCCGCGTGGTGATCACCTCCGGGCTTGCCGAGGGCGACGAGGTGGTGATCCGCGGCATTCATTCGCTTACCGAAGGCCAAAGGCTTGGCGCGAGGGTCGACCCATGAGTTTCAACCTCTCTGACTGGGCGTTGCGCCATCGCTCGATGGTCTGGTACCTGCTGATCGTCTCGATCGTTGCGGGCGTGCTCTCCTACATCAACCTTGGCCGGGAAGAAGACCCGTCCTTCACGATCAAGGTGATGTTCATCACCGCCGCGCTGCCCGGCGCCACCGCCGAGGAAACGCGCGAGCAGGTCACCGACCGGATCGAAAAGAAGATGCAGGAGCTGCCGAACCTGAAGGTGACGCGCTCGGAAACCTACCCCGGTCGCTCTGTCGTCTATGTCGAGCTTACCCCCGAGACGCGCGGCCCCGCCGTAACCCAGACCTGGCTCAAGGTCCGCAACATGATGGTGGATCTGCGCCCGGAATTCCCTTCCGAATTCGCCGGTTACGCCATCAGCGATGATTTTGGCGATGTCTATGGCTCGATCTATGCCTTCACCTCGGACGGGTTTTCGCCGCAGGAGTTGAAAGACCGGGTCGAGGAGGTGCGCTCGGCCGTGCTCACGCTCAAGGCCGCGGGCAAGGTGGAGCTTGTGGGCACGCAAGACCCGGTGGTGCATGTCGAGTTTTCGGCCCGCAAACTGGCCGCGCTCGGGCTCGATCAGGCCGCTGTGCTCGACACGCTGGCGGCACAAAACGCCATCGTCCCCTCCGGTGTGATCCGCACCGATGACGAGATGATCGCGGTGCGCATGTCGGGGCGCTTTGACGATGCCGAGGCGCTCGCCGCGGCCCCGCTGCGGGTGGGGGAGATCTTCTTCACGCTGGGCGATGTGGCCACCGTGCGCGCAGGCTTTGCCGACCCGCCCTCCGCGCTCTTCCGCTTTGACGGCAAGCCCGCCGTCGGGCTGATCATCGGCATGAAGGAAGGCGCGAATATCCTTGATTTCGGGGCCGAGCTGACCACCTTGATGGACCGCGTGGCGCAAGAGCTTCCCGTCGGCATGGAGCTGCACAAGGTGGCCGATCAGCCCAAGGTGGTCGAGGATTCGGTGAACCACTTCCTGCGCGCGCTGGCCGAGGCGGTGGCGATCGTTCTCCTTGTCTCCTTCATCTCGCTGGGCTGGCGCGCCGGGCTCGTGGTGACGATGTCGATCCCGCTCGTGCTCGCGCTCACCTTCGTCATTCTTGATGCGATGGGGGTGACACTGCAACGGATCTCGCTGGGCGCCTTGATCATCGCGCTCGGGCTGCTCGTCGATGATGCGATGATCGCCATCGAAACGATGATCGCGCGGCTCGAGGCGGGCGACAAGATCGCCAAGGCCGCCTCCTACGCCTGGAGTTCCATCGCGTTTCCCATGCTTTCGGGCACGCTCGTCACCGTGGCGGGGTTCATCCCGATCGGGCTCAACTCCTCGCAGGCGGGGGAATACACGCTTTCGCTTTTCTATGTCATCGCGATCGCGCTTGTGCTGAGCTGGATCGTCGCGGTGCTGTTTGCGCCGCTGATCGGCGCCACCGTGCTGCCCGCCCATCTGCCCCATCACGACCCGCGCCCCGGCCCGCTGCGGCGCGCGTTTCGCGCGCTCTTGCGCGGTGCCATGCGGGCGCGCTGGCTCACCGTGCTGGCCACGGTCGCGCTTTTTGCCGGCTCGCTTTACGGCATGCGCCACATCGAGCAGCAGTTCTTTCCCGCCTCGGACCGCCCCGAACTGCTGATCGACGTCACGCTGCGCCAGAACTCCGCCATTACCGCCACCGATGCCGCGATGGCGGAAATTGACGCCTGGCTCGCCACCCGCCCCGAGGCGCGCTACTGGACCACCTATGTCGGCCAATCGGCGCCGCGGTTCCTTCTGTCGCTCGACCGGCCCACGCCCGCCTCCTTCATGGGGCAGATCGTGGTGATGACGGCGGGGATCGAAGACCGCAACACCCTGCGCGCCGCGCTGGAGGAGAAAAGCGCCACGCTCACGGGGGTGGACGTGTTCACAAAGCTGATCGAGCTTGGCCCCCCGGTTGGCAAGCCGGTGCAATACCGCATCATGGGGCCGGACCGGGCGCGGCTTCTGGCGGAAGCACGCAGCCTCGCGCAAACGCTCTCGAAGGACGGACGGCTGGGCAATATCACCATCGACGAGGGCGAGCCCGTGCGCGTGGCCCGCGTGGTGCTGGATCAGGAGCGCCTGCGCCAGCTTGGCCTGACGCAAAAGGATGTCGCACAAGCGCTGCAGATCCTGTTCGAGGGCGTCACCGTGACCGAATTGCGCGACGGGCAGACGCTGGTCGACGTGATCGCGCGCGGCACCGCCGCCGACCGCGCCTCGCTCGCCTCGCTCGGTTCGCTGCAACTGCCCTCGCCAACGGGCGTGCCGGTGCCGCTTTTGAGCTTTGCACGGCTGGAGTGGCAGATGGAGGCACCGGTGCTCCATGCCCGCAACCGAGTGCCCACAATCACCGTGAAAACCGCCGTTCTGGGCCGCAACCAACCCGCCACGATCACCGCCGATCTCGCCCCCGCCATCGCGGCGCAGGCCGCAACCCTGCCCGCGGGCTATACCATCGAGCCCGGCGGCGTGGCCGAAACCAGTGGCGAAAGTCAGGCCCCGATCATTGCCGTGGTGCCCTTGATGGTGCTGATCATCCTCACCCTCGTCATGGTGCAGATGCAAAGCTTCCGGCTGATGTTCATCGTTCTTGCGGTGGCGCCGCTCGGGCTCATCGGCGTGGTCGCGGCCATGCTGCCCTCGGGGCAACCGCTCGGTTTCGTCGCGATTCTCGGCGTGCTGGCCCTTGTCGGCATCCTGATCCGCAACTCGCTGATCTTGATGGCCGAAGTGCAGGATCTGCGGGCCAAGGGGGCGAGCCACTGGCAGGCGGTATTCGAGGCCTCGGACAGCCGCGCGCGCCCGATCCTGCTCACCGCCGCCGCGGCCTCGCTCGCGCTCATTCCGATCTCGCGCGAGGTGTTCTGGGCGCCTATGGCCTTCGCGATGATGGGGGGCATCATCGCAGGCACGTTGATCACGCTCGTGTTCGCGCCCGCGCTTTATTGCATCGTGTTCCGGGTGAAGCCGGAGCAAAATGCCACGCCTGAGGCCAGTTAACCCTCTGTTCACTCCTTTTTGCGACGATTCGACCTCTCCGTCGGAGGTTCGCCATGTTGACGCCCCTGCCTGCACCTGCGGTGCCCACCGCCCCCGGCAGCACGCTCTTGCCGCTGCCGCAAGGCGCTGGCGCGCCCAAGACCCCCGCCGCGCCGATCGCGCTTGCTGCGACCGTCACCCCGCAAGCGGCGCAAGCCCCTCCGGGGGCTGCGCCCAGCGCTGCGGCAGCCCTTGCCAACATGGCTCCGGCGCCGCTGCCAACGGCCGAAACAGCGCTCGCCGGGGCGGCCCTTTCCGCGGCCGATGCCGCCGCGGCAAGCGCCAGCACCGCCAGCCCGAGTTCGCTTGTCACCGCACAAATGATCGGGGCCCAGCAAATGGTCGGGGCCGAAACCGCCCCCCTGCAAGCGATGCTCGCCCAGCAAGCCGCAACGCGCGCCCTGCCCCATCCGCCGCACCGGAGCGAGCCGCGCCGCGATGGCCCCGCCAAGGCGCTCGATCACGCCCCGACCGACACCTTTGATCCGCACACGCCGCATTTGCCGCTGACCCTTGGCAACCACGGCAAACATGCTCAGGGCGGCGACGAGCCCGCCCCGGGCCCCATGAGCGAGACAGAGGCAGAGGCAGAGACATCTGGCGCGCCGGGGCCGCGGCGCCATGATGCCCTCGCCCTGCACCCGCCGCCGCTCGATCCGCGCCCCTCGCCCCCCAGCCCCTGGGGGCTTGTCGGCGCGGCCTTCACCACCGTTTTCATCCTCTCGGTGCTTTTGCTGCTGTGAGCCCGCCTGCCCGCGGCCCCAAAGCAAAAGGCCGCCCCGAAGGACGGCCCTTGACCCGAGAAAAGCGCAGATCTTACTTGATCTTGCCTTCCTTGTATTCGACGTGCTTGCGCGCAACCGGATCGTATTTGTTCACGGTCATTTTTTCGGTCATGGTGCGGGCATTCTTCTTGGTCACATAGAAGTGCCCGGTGCCCGCCGTCGAGTTCAGACGGATCTTGATCGTCGTCGGCTTCGCCATTTTCAGTCTCCCAGAGTCGGGCGCCTCGCGCCCGCGAAATCCTTGAAGCCTGCCTTTTAGTCAGCGCGGGAGCGGAGTCAACCGCAAAGGCGGGGCCACGCGCGATTTTTCGCACAGCGCCCCCAGATCCGCGCCAGGCATCGGCAGAGCTCAGAGCGCCGCGATCATCTCGGCATAAATCGCGCGCACATCAGCGGCCACCTTGCGCGCGCCCACCTCCTCGACGGCGGCGAAGGAGGCCACGGGATCGACGGCAGAGACCTCCACCCCGCCCTCGACCGCACGCAGCATCACGTTGCACGGCAGCATCGCGCCGATCCGCGGCGAAGCCTCGATCGCGGCAAAGGCATGGCCCGGATGACAGGCGCCAAGGATCTTGTAAGGCGCCATCTCGCGGCCCAGTTTTGCCTTCATCGTCGCGGCAACGTCGATCTCGGTGATCACGCCAAAGCCGCGCTCGGCAAGCGCCGCGCGGGTGCGCGCCTCCGCATCGGCAAAGGAAATATCTGCAAGAACGCGGTCGATCGTATAGCTCATCTGAGCCTCCGGCTGGTTTGTCCAAGGCGAGCGCGCGGCCCGCCCGGTAGACAGTAAAACATGCGCGGAGAGCCTGTAAGCCGGATTTTGTCCGGGGGTTGCCCCCCTGGATGACCATTCCTCTGGGTCTGCGGTCACCCGCAGCCTCAAGCCGCCAACCCGGATCGCTCGGGGCGAAGCTCCCCTGCCGCCCCGTTGCCGGTCGCGGCGCGCGATCCCTATTCGGCGTTGCTCCCGGTGGGGCTTGCCGTGCCGGTCCTGTTGCCAGTCCCGCGGTGGGCTCTTACCCCACCGTTTCACCCTTGCCCCCGCAAGCGGGGGCGGTCTCTTCTCTGTGGCGCTTTCCCTGGGGTTGCCCCCGCCGGGCGTTACCCGGCACCGTTGCTTCAGGGAGTCCGGACTTTCCTCGACCGCCCAGCTATCCGCACAACGGAGCTATGGGCCGCCGCGGTCATCCAGCCCTCCGCGCGCGTCTGCCTTACGCTGCGCGGGGGGCGCAGGTCAATGGGGGCGCTGCCCCCTCTTTGGCTACGCCAAATTCACCCCCGGGATATTTTCACAAAGTCGAAGACAAACCGCCTGCCTTCGACTTTGTCCAAATATCCCGGGGGGAGTCCGCAGGACGGGGGGCAGCGCCCCCCTCCTCAGCTGGACCGCCAGGAGCCGCCGTCGGCCCCGAAGCGCAGCGCAAGATCGGTGATCAGCGCCATGTCGGTCGCGTCAAGCGGGCCTTCGTGGCGCGGACGAAAGCGCAGCCGGAACGCCGCGAGCAGCACGTCGAACGGCGCCTCGGGGTAGCCAAATGTTTCCGCCATCGCGCAAAAGCCCGGGGCCGCAACCGGCGGCGCGACCCCGCCCGGCGCGGGCATCACGGCAAGCCCCTGCCGCGCCAGCCGCGCCCAGTCAAAGCGCGGGCCCGGGTCCGTCTTGCGCCCCGGCGCCATGTCGGAATGGGCAATCACCGCCTGCGGTGCGATCCCCCAGCGCGCAAGAATCTGCTCCAGAAGGGTTTCGAGCGCGGCCATTTGCGGCTCGGGAAAGGGAGCATCGCCGGGATTGGCAAGCTCGATGCCGATCGCGCTGGAATTCACATCCGTAACACCCGCCCAGCCGCCCGCCCCCGCATGCCAGGCGCGCTTGTCTTCGGGAACGAGCGCCTCGACGCGGCCGGTCTCGGCAATCAGCCAATGCGCCGAAACCTCGGCGGCGGGGTCACAGAGCCGCGCCCGGGCCTCGGCACAGCTTGCCATGCCGGTGTAATGCAGAACCACGATTTCGGGCCGCGCCCCACCGCGCCTTTCGCCGAAATTGGGCGAGGCGGGCGCTCCGGTCACTGCCGCGCCGCCTGAAACGGGCGCGGATCCCAGCCACAGGCAAAACCGTCGCCATCCGGGTCAAGGTTGCCCGGATCGCGCTCCGGCCCGCCCCGGCGCAAAAACTCCATCTGCGCCAGATCGGGCGAGACGAACTTGCCGCAGGCGCGCGCGGAATTAGTGAGCTTGATCCCGCCCCGCTTGTAGACCTGCTGGCCCGGCGCGTTGGTGGCAGAAAGCGCATAGGCGGCAAGGTTTGGCCCGGCGCCGCCCGTGACGGCAGCCCCCGCCGCCGGCGCCATCGCATCAAGCGGGGCGCCCACCCCCGCCGCCCCCGGGGCGGGAGCCGCGAGTGCCGGGTTGGTCTCTCCGGCGGGCGCGGTGGCGCGCAGCGCGGCAAGCGTCTCGGCCCCGATCGAGCCATCACCCGCCTGAGCCGCGGCCGCTTGACCGGCCGCCGATTGCACCGGCGTCGCGCCATAGCCCGAAACGCCGTAATTGCCGCCCGGCGCCGCCGCGGGGGTGGCGGCGGCAGGGGCGGCACTCCCGCCCCGCAACTCTGCCTCGCGTTGATGCAGATAGCTCTGGTAATCCCCGAAGCCGACCCCGGCCGCGGAATTCGGCACCGGCGGATCACAGGCCGCGAGCGCCAGAACCGGAAGGGCAAACACCAGAACCTTGCGCATCGCGCGACTCCTTACCACCACTGTGCGGGTTTTGCCGTAAAGCCCGCCGCTTTTTCCAGAACCATCGCCTGATTGAGCAGATCACCCTCGCCCCAGGGCTTGCCGATCAGCTGCAGCCCCATCGGCAGCCCCTTCGCATCAAGCCCGACCGGGACCGAAATGCCCGGCAGCCCCGCGAGGTTCACCGTCACGGTGAACACATCGTTGAGATACATCTCGACCGGATCGGCGTCCTGCATCTCGCCAAGGCCAAAGGCCGAGGAGGGGGTGGCCGGGGTCAGGATCGCGTCGATCCCGGCCTCGAAAGCAAGGTCGAAATCGCGCTTGATCAGCGCGCGCACGCGCCGCGCGCGGTTGTAATAGGCATCATAAAAGCCCGCCGAAAGCACATAGGTGCCGATCATGATGCGCCGCTGCACCTCCGGGCCAAAGCCCTCGGCGCGGGTCTTTTCATACATGTCGACAATGCCTTCGCCCGCGCCAAGCGTGGCGCGGTGGCCGTAGCGCACGCCATCATAGCGCGCGAGGTTCGACGAGGCCTCTGCCGGCGCGATCACGTAATAGGCGGGCAGCGCGTATTTGGTGTGCGGCAGCGAGATATCGACGATTTCGGCGCCCGCATCGCGCAGCATCGCCGCGCCATCGTCCCAGAGCTTCTCGATTTCGGCGGGCATGCCGTCCATGCGGTATTCTTTCGGGATACCGATTTTCTTGCCGCGGATGTCGCCCGTCAGCGCCGCTTCGAAATCCGGCACCGGAAAATCGACACAGGTCGAATCCTTGGCGTCGTTCGAGGCCATGGCGGAAAGCATGATCGCCGCATCGCGCACCGATTTGGTCATCGGCCCGGCCTGATCGAGCGAGGAGGCGAAGGCCACGATGCCCCAGCGCGACACCCGGCCATAGGTGGGCTTGATGCCGACGATGCCGGTGAAGGCGGCGGGCTGGCGGATCGAGCCGCCGGTGTCGGTGCCGGTCGCGGCCAGGCACAGATCGGCCGCCACCGCCGAGGCCGAGCCGCCCGAGGAGCCGCCCGGCGTCAGTTGCCGGTCATCCACCTTCCAGGGGTTCACCACCGGGCCATAACAGGCAGTTTCGTTGGAGGAGCCCATCGCGAACTCGTCCATCGAGAGCTTGCCGAGCATCACCGCGCCCGCATCCCAAAGGTTTTGCGTGACGGTCGATTCATATTCCGGCTTGAAGCCTTCAAGGATGCGCGAGGCGGCCTGCGAGGCCACGCCCTTGGTGCAGAACAAGTCCTTGATACCCAGCGGAATGCCGCACAGCGCAGGCGCCTCGCCCGCTTTCAGCCGGGCATCCGCCGCAGTGGCCTGCGCCAATGCGATCTCGGGCGTTTTCGCGCAATAGGCATTGAGCGCCGCGGCGCCCTCGATCGCGGCAAGGCAGCTCTCGGTCAGCTCCACCGCAGTGAAATCGCCCTTCTTCAGCCCGTCACGGGCCGCGGCAATCGTCAGTTTGTTGAGGCTCATTCCACCACCTTCGGCACGGCAAAGAAGCCCTCGCGGGCATCGGGGGCATTGGCGAGGATCTTGTCTTGATAATTGCCGTCGGTCACTTCGTCGACGCGGCGCTTGAGCCGCATCGGCGTGACCGAGGTCATCGGCTCGATGCCCTCGACATCCACCTCGTTGAGTTGTTCCATGAAAGTCAGGATGCCCGAAAGCTGTTCGGCCAGTTTGGGCAGGTCGGTTTCGGCCACGCGAATGCGCGCCAGATGCGCCACCTTGCGGGCGGTGTCGATGTCGATGGACATGAATATCTCCGCTTGTCTTGGCTCGGGTTTAGCGTTGCCGCGCCAAGGCTGCAAGCATGCGCTCCCCTGCGGGCTTCCCTTGTCACTCCGTTGCACTAGCTTTGTGCCATCCATTCACCCTACCGGCACTGAGGACTATTGCGATGAAACTGATCTGGCTCGGCCATTCCGGCTTCCGTCTCGAGATCGAGAAGGCGGTGATCCTGATCGACCCCTGGATGACGGGAAACCCGATGTTTCCGGCGGAGCGGCGCGCCGAAGCGCTTGCGGGCGCAACGCATATCCTGCTCACCCACGGTCATGGCGACCATTCGGGCGATACGCTCGCGCTGGCGAAGGAACTCGAAATTCCCGTCGTCGGCATCTATGACATCGTCAGCCATTGGGGGGCGCATGAGCATATCGAGGGCATCGGCTTCAACAAGGGCGGCACGGTCGATCTGGGCGGCGCGAAGGTGACAATGGTGCCCGCGAGCCATTCCTCCTCGATCTCGGGGCCGACCGGGCCGATCTATACCGGCACCGAGTCGGGTTACATGATCGCGGGCGAGGGCCATGTGATCTATGTCTCGGGGGATACCTCCATCTCTTCGGAAATGGCGTGGATGGGTGAATATTTCCGCCCCGACATCGGCATTCTGTGCGCCGGGGGCCATTTCACCATGGACATGCGCGCCGCCGGGTGGGCCGCGAAGAAATATTTCGATTTCAAAACGGTGATCCCCTGCCATTACCGGACCAACCCGCTTCTGGAGCAATCCGCCGCGGCGCTGATCGCGGCGCTCCCCGGTGTCGATGTCATCGAACCCGAGGTGATGGTGCCGATCTCGCTGTGAACGGCGCGGTGATCGAAGGCTTGCATGGGGGGGCGGTGACGACTATATGACGCCGCGAGAGGTTGGCGCGGGCGAGCGCCTCGCCAACCCGGTCAGGTCCGGAAGGAAGCAGCCGCAACGAGCCCCGCTTGGGTCGCTGTCCAGCCTCTCACCCCCTCCCCTTTCGGTCGCTTGTGCTTGGGGGCCGCCATGATAGGATCGGCGCAGGCGCTTGCGCCGTGCAGGAGGCCGCCCCGATGACATCCCAGATACGCGAGATCAGCCCGGAAAAGCGCTTTTACATGCGCCAGCGCCGGGCCCTGCGGCGGGATCTCGAAACACTGGCCCCGCTGTTCGATGTCGAAACCCGTTGCTACGCCGAGCAGCCCACCGAAACCGGGCCGGTGCCGCTTGCGGTCGACCTTTACACGCCCAAGACGGGCCGCGACTGGCCGGTGTTGATCTGGCTGCATTCGGGCGGGTTTACCACCGGCACACGGCAAGCTTTCAGCCATCCCGTCGTTGCCGGTCATTTCGTGCGCCACGGCTATGCGGTGGCGGTGCCTGATTACCGGCTGCACCGGCAAAACCCGCTGATCACCCCGCAAACGCGGGCCCTGATGCGCAAGGCGCTGGCCGAAACCGCCGCGACCGAAGACCCGATGCGCCCGTTGTTCCAGCGCAGCCGCGCCTTTGCGGTGCTGGAGGATTGCGCGGCGCTTCTGGCGTGGCTTGCCACCGAAGGCGGCCCCCGCGGTCTTGGGCGCCAGATCACATGGGGCGGCTCTTCGGCGGGGGCAATCTCTGCGCTCAACGCGCTCTATCTGCTCCCCGAACTCGCCCCCTCCCCCTTCGCCGTGCGGTCCGCCGTTGTCAGCTCCGGCGGCTTTGCCTATGGCAGCCTGGCCCGCCCCGACATCGCGCCCGCCCTCGCGCTGCACGGCCCCACCGATTCCCGCGTGCCGATTGGCTCGATCCGCGCGCTCAAGGCGCGCCTTGGCACCGCGCTGACGCTGATCGAGAGCGACAGCCTGCTCCATGGCGAGATCGCGCTGACCCCCGACGAGAGCTTTGGCACCGCGGTCGAGCGCCTTGTCGCCTTTGACAGGGCCGCCGCCGCCCGGCTTTAAGCCGCGCGCCCGGCCTGCGGCGTGCCATCGGTTTGACTTGGCCGCCCGCGCCGCTAGACTGCGCGCAGAATTCAGGAGCGCCCATGACCGAAGCCGACAGCCCCGCCGAGACCGCCCCGGGCTATCAGGTTCTTGCCCGCAAATACCGCCCCGCCACCTTCGCCGATCTGATCGGGCAGGAGGCGATGGTGCGCACCCTGAAGAACGCCTTTGCCGCGAGCCGGATCGCGCAGGCCTTCATCATGACGGGGATTCGCGGCACCGGCAAAACCACCACCGCGCGGATCATCGCCAAGGGGCTCAACTGCATCGGCACGGAGGGCACGGGCGGCCCCACCACCGAGCCCTGCGGCCTTTGCGAGCATTGCCGCGCCATCGCCGAGGGGCGCCATGTCGATGTGCTGGAGATGGACGCCGCCTCGCGCACCGGGGTGGGCGACATCCGCGAGATCATCGAGAGCGTGAACTATCGGGCCGCCTCGGCGCGCTACAAGGTCTATATTATCGACGAAGTGCACATGCTCTCGACCTCGGCCTTCAACGCACTGTTGAAAACGCTTGAAGAGCCGCCCGCGCATGTAAAATTCATCTTCGCCACCACCGAGATCCGCAAGGTGCCGGTGACGGTGCTCTCCCGCTGCCAGCGCTTTGACCTGCGCCGGATCGAGCCGGAGGTGATGATCGACCACCTCTCGAAAGTCGCCACCAAGGAGGGCGCCGCGATCGCGCATGATGCGCTCGCGCTCATCACCCGCGCGGCGGAGGGCTCGGTGCGCGATGCGATGTCGCTCCTCGATCAGGCGATTTCGCACGGCGCGGGTGAAACCACCGCCGATCAGGTCCGGGCGATGCTGGGCCTCGCGGACCGCGCCCGCGTGCTCGACCTCTTTGATCACGTGCTCAAGGGCGATGCAGCGGCGGCGCTGACCGAGCTTGGCGCGCAATATACCGATGGCGCAGACCCGATGGCGGTGCTGCGTGATCTGGCGGAAATCACCCATTGGGTCTCGGTGATCAAGATCACGCCCGAGGCCGCCGATGACCCGACCGTGCCCCCCGAAGAGCGCACCCGTGGTCAGGCGATTGCCGCCGCGATCCCGATGCGGGTGCTGTCGCGGCTCTGGCAGATGCTCCTGAAGGCGATCGAAGAGGTTGCAAGCGCGCCCAATGCGATGATGGCCGCCGAGATGGCGCTCATTCGCCTCACCCATGTGGCCGACCTGCCAGACCCGGAAACGCTGATGCGCAAGGTGATGGGCGGGCCCGGCACCGCGGGCGGGCAAGGCCCCGCGCAGGGCGGCGGCGGCGGCGGCGGGAGCCCGCGCGCCGAGGCCACCACGCGGCACATGATGGGCGGGCGCCCGCTCCATTTGTCTGGCGCGACCGCGCTTGCCGTTCAGCCCGCCGCCTCGATGCTGGCGCGCTATGCGCGGTTTGAGGATGTGGTGGAGCTGATCGCGCGGATGCGCGACGGGCTTTTGAAGCATCAGGTCGAGCATGGGGTGCGGCTGGTGAGCTATGCGCCCGGGCGGATCGAATTCGAGCTTGCCCCCGAGGCGCCGCGCGATCTGGCGCAAACGCTCGCGCAGCGCCTGCAGGGCTGGACCGGCGCGCGCTGGGGCGTTTCGGTCGTTTCTGCGGGCGGCGCGCCGACGATTTTCGAGCGCGAGAATGCGGCCAAACTCGCCGCCGAGGCGGAGGCGCGCGAGGCAAATACCGTGGTGCAGGCGATCTTTGCCGCCTTCCCGCAGGCAAAATTTGACGAGATCACCCTCGCGGCGGAGCTTGAGGCCGAACAGGCCGCCGAAGCCCTGCCCGAGGTGGAGGACGAATGGGATCCTTTCGAGGACAATTGAGGAGAGAGCGATGCTGAAGGGTTTGGGCCAGCTGGGCGACATGGCCAAGATGATGAAAGCCGCCAAGGACTTGCAGGAACGCATGATGGCGCTGCAGGAAGAACTTGGCCAGATCGTGGTGATCGGCGAGGCGGGCGGCGGGCTCGTCAAGGCGCGCGCGACCGCCAAGGGCGAGATCTGCGGGCTCGACATCGACCCATCGATCCTCGTCGCCTCGGAAAAGGAAGTGGTCGAAGACCTGATTATCGCCGCGATCAAAGAGGCGCAGTCGCGCGCCATCGACAAGGCCGCCGAAGAGCAGCGCAAGCTGATGGCCGAGCTGGGCCTGCCCGCCGACATGGCCTTCCCGGGCTGAGATGGCGCCCGGCCCCGGCACTGGCCGCGACGAGATCGAGGCATTGATCGCGCAGATGGCGCGGTTGCCGGGGCTCGGGCCCCGCTCGGCGCGGCGCGCGGTGCTGCATCTGTTGCGCCGCCGCGAAGGGCAAATGGTGCCGCTTGCCGCGGCCCTTGCCCATGTGGCCGAGACCGCCTGCGACTGCCCGCTGTGCGGCAATATCGCGGTCGGCACGGGCTTGGGCGCGCCCTGCGCAATCTGCGCCGATCCGGCGCGCGCCACCGGGGAGATCTGCGTGGTGGAAGATGTCGCAGACCTGTGGGCGATGGAGCGCGGCGGGGCCTTCAAGGGGCGCTATCACGTGCTCGGCGGCACGCTTTCGGCGCTCGATGCGGTGGGGCCCGAAGATCTCGGCATCCCGCGACTGATCGACCGCGTGGCGAATGAGCAGGTGCGCGAGGTGATCCTTGCGCTTAACGCCACGGTCGAGGGCCAGACCACCGCGCATTACATTGCCGAAGCGCTGGAGGGGTCCGGGGCCAGTGTCACCTCGCTTGCGCAGGGCGTGCCGATTGGCGGCGAGCTTGACTATCTCGACGATGGCACGATCTCGGCCGCCTTGCGCGCGCGCCGCGCGCTCTGATGGCAACCTCCCCCGAAACCATCGCCTTTTTCCTCGAACAGCTCGAGGGCCGCGATGTGCGCGCGCGCAAGATGTTTGGCGAATACGGCATTTATCTGGGCGCGAAGATGGTCGCGCTGATCTGTGACGACTGCCTGTTCGTGCGCCCGATCCCCGCGGCGGCAGCTTATCTTGACACCCCGGTCGAAGCGGCGCCCTACCCTGGTGCAAAACCTTATTTTCGTATCGAGGCGGATCTCTGGGAGGAGGCCGACTGGCTCTGGGGGCTGCTTGCGCTGATGGAACGCGACCTTCCCGCCCCAAAGCCGAAACGCACTAAACCTAAGGATGAGGCGCGCCAGAGGCCCGACAAGCATTGATCCCCCCGCCCCCCGCCGCTATCAGGGGGAAAAGTCATGGTCCGGGTGTGCCGATGAACCGTCTTTACCACGTTGCCCTCTCCCCGTTCTGCCGCAAGGTGCGCCTGACGCTCGCGGAAAAAAAGATCGAGGTGGAGCTTGTCGAAGAACGCTACTGGGAGAAAAGCGCCGATTTTCTGCGCCGCAACCCGGCGGGCAAAGTGCCGGTGCTGCGCTATGACAACCGGCTCTTTTCCGAGAGTCAGGCGATTTGCGAATATCTCGACGAGATCATTCCAACGCCGGCGCTGATGCCGCGCGATGCGGAGGCGCGCTTTGAGGTGCGCCGCCTGTGCACCTGGTTTGATGACAAGTTCAACGCCGAAGTCACCGCCAAGGTGATGGGCGAGCGGGTCTGGAAGAAGGTGCAAAAAAAGGGCTACCCCGACAGCAAGACCGTCAAGGAAGGGCTCGCGGCCACCAAGTATCACCTTGATTACATGGCTTGGCTGCTCGATCAGCGGCGCTGGCTTGCAGGCGATCTGATGACGCTCGCGGATTTTGCCGCCGCCGCGCATCTGAGCTGCCTCGATTACATTTCGGATGTGGACTGGAACCGCTCCGAAGTGGTCAAGCAATGGTATGCGAAAATCAAGTCGCGCCCGGCGTTCCGCTCGCTTCTGGCCGATCAGCTCCCCGGCATGCCGCCCTCACCGCAATATGCGGAGCTGGATTTCTGACCCACCTGCCTTGATCGGGCTGCCGCAAGAGCGACGGGAATTCCCCTGCCGGCGGCTACGTCAAAGCGCGCCGACAGGGGCTGGCACCGGGGGCGCCCAGGCTCAGACCTCGACCGCCACCGCGCCCCTCGGGCGCGAGCAGCAGGCCAGAATATAGCCCGCGGCAATCTCGTCGTCCGAGATGCCGCCGTTGTGGACCATCTGCACCTCGCCCTCGGTCTTTTTCACCTTGCAGGTGCCGCACAGCCCGAAATTGCACCCCGACGGGATGTTGAGCCCGGCGCGCTTGGCAACCGCAAGCACGGTCTCGTCTTCGGTGCAGGGCTCGCGCACCCCCGAGGCGGCGAAATGGATCTCGCTGTCGCCCGAGGCCGCGATCTCCGCCGCCTCCGCGCCCGGATCGAACGGGATCTCGGGCGGGCCGAAGCTCTCCTGATGATAGCGGCTCATGTCAAAGCCGATGGTGCCGAGGATCTCGCGCACGGCCTGCATGAAAGGCTCGGGGCCGCAGCAAAACACCTCGCGCTCAAGGTAATCGGGCGCCATCAGACCAAGCATGATCTGGTTGAGCCGTCCGTGATGGCCATGCCAGACCGAGAACGGATCGGGCTCCTTGACGGTGAAGCGCAATTGCAGCCCCGGCACGCGGGCGGCGAATTGCTCCAGCCGGTTGCGGAAGATGATCTCCGAGGGGCGGCGCGCGGCATGGACAAAGACGATGTCCGGCATCTCGCCGCTGTCCCAGGCCCAGGTGGTCATCGACATCATCGGCGTGATGCCCGAGCCCGCCGAGATGAACAGGTATTTCCGCGCCGGGTGCAATTGCGCGCTGAACGCCCCCATCGGGCCGCGGGCGCGCAACTGCATGCCGGGCTTGAGCTGGTCGATCATCCAGCGCGAGCCGATCGAGCCGGGCTGCGCTTTCACGGTGATCGAGAGCGACAGCGGGCGCGAGGGCGAGGACGAGATCGTGTAGCTGCGCGAGACCGGATTGCCCGGCACCGGCAGATCAAAGGTCAGGAATTGCCCCGCCATGTAGTCAAACCACGCGCCCGAAGGCGCGCGGAAGGTGATTGTGGCGCTGTCACGGGTCTCGGGGACCACCATCGCGCATTCGAGCAGTTCGGCGTCGTTCCAGGGCGCGCCAGCCCAGTTCTGGCGCCGCATCTATTCGGCCGCCACGGCAGGCGCGGGGCCGAGCCGCGCGGTGAGCGTGTCGCAATACCAGTCGACGAACTGGATCACGCCTTCTTCCTGCACCAGCGAATAGGGGCCGGGCTCATAGGCGGGCGAGCGAATGCCGGCCTGATTTTCCTCGACCACCTGACGGTCCTCGTCATTGGTCGCCATCCAGACCTCGGTCAGTTCCTTCAGGTCGTAATCCACCCCCTCGACGGCATCGCCCGGCACGAGCCAGGTTGTTGTCACCTCGGTTTCGGTGGCCGAGATCGGCAGCACGCGGAACACGATCGCATGATCGGCGAGGAAGTGGTTCCAGGTGTTGGGATAATGGAAGAAGAGCAGGCTTCCGGCATCGTTGAAGGGCATTTCGCCCATGCGCTTGCCCTTCACCGCGGCCTTGGTGCTCATGGTGTAGCTCTCGGCCTGATTGAGCAGCGGGATGCGCGCAAGGCGCCACTGCATCTTCGGATGATGGATGAAGCGCGAGGGCAGGCCCGCCGCCTCGCAGCGCTGCCAATGCGCGAGAATGTCGGGGCTCGCGGCCTCCGGGCCTTCCATCGCCGTCATGCGCGGGTTGTCCGAATAGGTGCGGCAGAGCGAAGGGTGCGAGCCGCCGCAATGGTAGCATTCGCGGTTGTTCTCGATCACGAGCTTCCAGTTGCCCTTCTCGACGATGGTCGAGACATGGGCGACGCGGGCGTTTTTCAGCCCGGCGGGGGCGAGGTAGCGCCCGAGCGTGCCTGCAAGATCCGCAATCGCGGGCGGCACATCGGCAAGGCACACGAAGACCATGCCGCCAATGTCGATGCAATGCACCTTTTTCAGCCCGTGTTTGCCGGGCTCGAAATCCTCCTGCATGTCCTTGGCCCAGAGGAGTTTTCCGTCAAGGTCATAGGTCCATTGGTGATAGGGGCAAACAAGCTTCGGCGTTGTGCCGGTGGCCTTGGCGCAAAGCCGCTGGCCGCGGTGACGGCAGACGTTGTGGAAGGCGCGGATCATGCCATCCGCCCCGCGCACCACGATCACCGGATAGGCGCCCACCTGCAGCGTGGCATAATCACCCGCCTTCCCCAACTGGCAGGCAGGCAGCGCGAACAGCCATTCCCGGTAAAAGATCTGCTCAAGATCGGCCCCGAACACGCCCTCGTCGCAGTAAAGCGCGCGGGACAGGGAATAATTCTTGCGGCGGGCGGAAAGCTCCGCGCGGACTTCGGACGCTTCAAGCATCTGGCACCTCACTTGCCCTGCCTCCCCGCAGGTGCTGGCTTCATCTGGGCCTTTTGGCCCGGCGGTTTCGGGGCGATGCGAGCAGGCGCAAAAGGCGGGTCTCCCCGGGCATGCGGCACAGGCCGAGCCGTTCGGCCCGGGTGCATGCTGCCCCTTCCGCTGGATCTTTGCGCCAATGTGCCGGTTCTGCGCCGGCGTGCCAGTTCCGGCTCTGCGGCCGGCTCCCCGTATGGGCAGAGATTGACATATTGTCGCATCATACGTCGAGCGAATCCGACATGATGATGCCCGGAAAAGACAAGCCCGCGATTGTGCACGGGAACGTGTTTCCGGCGCCGCCCGGATCGGCTATGGCGGGGCGAAGAGATGGAGGTTCCTCTGGAACGGCTGAAGACCCGGTTGATCGCGCAGGCCCTCGCCGAGGGCTTTGCGAAAGCGCGCATCACGCGGCCCGATGCCCGCCCGGACCTGCCTGCGGCGCTGGGCGCTTTTGTGGCCGCGGAGCACCATGGGCAGATGGGCTGGATGGCAGAGCGGATGGAATGGCGCGCGAACCCCGCCGCGCTCTGGCCCGAGGCGCGCTCGGTGATCATGCTTGCCGAGAGCTACACGCCCGAGGCCGACCCGCGCGCCGCAACGGCGGCAAAAGACGCCGGCGCGATCTCGGTCTATGCGCAGGGCAAGGATTACCATGACCTTGTGAAACGGCGGCTCAAACGGCTCGGGCGCTGGCTGATTGCCGAGGAACCCTGCGAGATCAAGGTTTTCGTCGATACCGCCCCGGTGATGGAAAAGCCGCTCGCCGAGGCGGCGGGGCTTGGCTGGCAGGGCAAGCACACCAACCTTCTGGCCCGCGATCTGGGCAACTGGGTGTTTCTGGGGGCGCTGTTCACCACGCTTGAGCTGCCGCCCGACACCCCCGAGGTCAATCATTGCGGCTCCTGCACCGCCTGCCTTGACGCCTGCCCGACCGGCGCTTTTCCGGCACCGTGGCGGATTGATGCGCGCCGCTGCATTTCCTACCTCACCATCGAGCACCGCGGCCCGGTCGACCCGGCGCTCCGCCCGCTCCTTGGCAACCGCATCTATGGCTGCGACGACTGCCTTGCCGCCTGCCCGTGGAACAAGTTTGCCGTGGCCGCACGCGACATCGGCTATGCCGCGCGCCAGGGCACCCCGCCCCTTGCCGAGCTGCTCGCGCTTGATGATGCCGCCTTTCGCGCCCGCTTTGCCGGCTCGCCGATCAAGCGCATCGGCCGCGACCGGATGGTGCGCAATGCGCTTTATGCGGCCGGCAACTCCGGTGCTGCGGCGCTCCTGCCCTTGGCCCGTGCGCTCACCTCGGACCCGGAGCCGAGCGTTGCAGAGGCCGCAAGCTGGGCATGCGCCCGGCTCGCGGTCCATCAGCACGATTGACCCTTTCCTTCGGGCGTCAATCCGCTAGCTTCGGCGCATGTCTTCTGCGCCCCCTCCCGCCGCCGCCAGCCTGCAATCAAGCCCCGTCACCGGGATCATGCTCAAGCTCTGCTCGGTGCTCGTGTTCATTGCGATGTCGAGCCTGATCAAGGTCGTCTCGGACCGCATTCCACCCGGCGAGTCGGTGTTTTTCCGCTCCTTTTTCGCGCTGCCGGTGATCCTTGGATGGCTGGCCTGGCGGCGCGAGCTGCATATCGGGCTGAAGGTGCAAAACCCGCTTGGCCATGTCTGGCGCGGGGTCGCGGGCACCTCGGCGATGGGGCTTGGCTTTGCCGGGCTCGCCTTTCTGCCGCTGCCCGAGGTGACGGCGCTCGGCTACGCGACGCCGCTTCTTGTGGTGATCTTCGCCGCGATGTTTCTGGGCGAGCAGGTGCGGGCGTTCCGCCTTTCGGCGGTCGCGGTCGGGCTCGTGGGCGTGCTGATCGTGCTCTGGCCGCGGCTCGGCGCCACCGAGGGCGAAAATTCAACGCAGGCGCTTGGCGCGCTTGTTGTGGTGATGGGGGCAACTTTCGCGGCGCTCGCGCAGGTGTTCATCCGCAAGATGGTGGCGACCGAGCGCACCTCGGCGATCGTGTTCTGGTTTTCCATCACCTCGACCACGCTCGCGCTGATCACCATCCCCTTCGGCTGGGTCATGCCCAGTCCCACCGAGGCGATCTTGCTCGTGGCCTGCGGTTTTCTGGGCGGGCTCGGGCAGATCCTGCTCACCTCCTCCTATCGCTTTGCCGATGCCTCGATCATCGCGCCGTTCGATTACGCCTCGATGCTGTTTGCGCTCGGGATCGGCTATTGGCTTTTTGACGAGGTGCCAACGGTCTGGATGCTCGGCGGCGCCGGGCTGATCATGGTTGCGGGGGTGATGATCATCTGGCGCGAACACCAGCTCGGACTTGAGCGCAAACGCGTGCGCAAGGCGACGAGCGGGGTCAGCGGCGGCTGAAAGCTGCACGGCCAATGCGCAATTTCTTGCCTGACCATGACCGAGCGCAAAGACCCGGGCGCGATTCTGTGCTAGGGTGCAAGCGATGAAGTTGGAGGAGGCAGACATGACCCGTCACATCATCGACCATGCCGCGCCGCAGGCCGAAGGCAGCCGCACGCAGCAATTCCTCGACATCGACCGCAAGGAGGGCGTGCATCCCGCCGTGGAAACCCTTGCGCAACGGCCCGCCGAGCGCGGGGCGGCGAAGGTGCGGGAGTTCCTGCGCATTGACCGCGAAGACGCCAAGGCGGAAGGCTGAGCCCGAAGACGATCCAACCCCGCCGGGGCAGACCCGGCGCCGGTAGCGCTCAGGCGTGCCATCGGCGCCGATCTTGGGCCATTTGTGCAACCCTGCCGCCAGACCGGGGGCAGGCGATGGGCCTTGGCAAGGAAAAGGGCACGTCATCGACGCGCCCCTGGAGTGTTCGGCCCAGCCTTTTTCCTCGACCCCCGGCCTTCGGGCCGGGGATGTGACGTGCGTCGCCTGTCGGCCCCGGGGTCGGCAGGCGATGTCGTTTCAGGCACGCACGAGCTTTTCGTAGCTTTGCGCCACGTCGCGGGTGAGCGCGCCCACCTCAAAGCGGAACTCGCCGATCTGCCCCACCGGCGTCACTTCGGCGGCCGTGCCGGTGAGCCAGCATTGCTCGAAGCCCGCCAGTTCCACCGGCTCGATGTGGCGCTCATGCACGGTGATGCCCTTCTCGCGCATCATCGCAATCACGGTCTGCCGGGTGATGCCGTTGAGGAAGCAATCCGGCAGCGGCGTATGCACCTCGCCATCCTTGACGAAGAACACGTTCGCCCCGGTCGCCTCGGCGACATAGCCGCGATAATCCATCATCAGCGCGTCCGAGCAGCCCTTTGCCTCGGCGGCGTGCTTGGACATGGTGCAGATCATGTAGAGCCCCGAGGCTTTCGCCGCCGAGGGGATCGTCAGCGGATCGGGGCGGCGCCATTTCGAGATGTCGAGCTTTGCGCCCTTCATCTTCGCATCACCGTAATAGTTGCCCCATTCCCAGCCCGCGACCGCCATCCGCACCGGGTTGCGCCGCGCCGAGACCCCCATGTCGTCGCCCGCGCCGCGCCAGGCCAGCACGCGCACATAGGCATTGGTCCAGCCATTCGCCTTCAGCATCGCGTATTTCGCGGCCTCGATCTCCTCGACCGAATAGGGCACTTCCATGTCCAGCAGCTCCGCCGAATGCCGCAACCGCTGCGAATGCTCCACGCCCTTGAAGATCTTGCCGTCATAGCAGCGTTCGCCCTCGAACACGGCAGAGGCGTAATGCAGCGCATGAGTCAGGATGTGAACCTTCGCATCGCGCCATTCGATCAGCTTGCCATCCATCCAGATCTTGCCGTCACGATCATCATATGCACCGGTCATCCTGCCCTCCTATCGAGCCTCGATTTTCACAAATTGCGCAGATTAGGGCCACCTCGGACATAAAGTTGCGCAATTTCCGCGCCTCGGTAACAATTGATTCTTGGAAAGTCAACAAGGCTGCCCTAAAAAGGCGAAAAGTGAGGATCACATGGCCGATACCGGGGCACCCGGGGGCGAGACGCTCCTGTTTCTGACCGACGAGCAATTGCGCAAGGGCATCGAAGCGATGTTCTTTGCCTATCGGGGCTTCACCGCCGATCCCGACCGGATCCTGGCCAAGCACGATTATGGCCGCGCCCATCACCGCGCGATCCACTTCATCAACCGCGAACCGGGGCTCACCGTGACCACGCTGATCTCGGTTCTGGGGGTCACCAAGCAAAGCCTGAACCGGGTGCTGCGGACGCTGATCGAAGATGGGCTGGTCGAGAGCCGGGTGGGCAAGCGCGACAAGCGCGAGCGCCATCTTTACCTCACCGAGGCCGGCGAGACGCTGGAGCGCGCGCTCACCGAGGCGCAGCGGGCGCGGATGCGCGCGGCCTATCGCGCCGCCGGTCCGCAAGCGGTGGCGGGCTTCCGGCAGGTGCTCGAGGCGATGATGGACCCGGACCTGCGCCGCCATTACCAGATGTTGAAGGATGACGCATGAGTGCCGCCGCGCCACATCTGCTGATTGTCGATGATGATGAACGGATTCGGGGGCTTTTGCAGAAGTTCTTGATTCGAAGCGGTTTTCTTGTCACCGCCGCGCGCGACGCCGCACATGCCCGCAAGCTGCTGGCCGGGCTCGAGTTCAACCTGATCGTGCTGGACGTGATGATGCCCGGCGAAGACGGGCTGTCGCTCACCCGCGATCTGCGCAGCAAACTCACGACCCCGATCCTGCTTTTGACCGCGCGCGGCGAGACCCGTGACCGGATCGAGGGGCTTGAGGCCGGGGCCGATGACTACCTGCCCAAACCCTTTGAACCCAAAGAGCTTTTGTTGCGCATCAATGCGATCTTGCGGCGTGTGCCAGAGGCGGTGGCGCGCGGGCCGAAATTCATCAGCCTTGGCCCGCTGCGCTATGAGATCGAGCGCGGCGAGCTGTGGCAGGGCGATGCGCTGGTGCGCCTGACCGCGACCGAGGCCGCGCTGATGCGGATCTTTGCCGCGCGCCCGGGCGAGGTGATCGGGCGCACCGACCTGATCGAGGAGCTTGGCCGGGACCGCTCGGCAGGCGGGGAAGAGGCGGCGGGCGACCGTGCGGTCGATGTCCAGATCACCCGGTTGCGCCGCAAGATCGAGCCCGACCCGCGCGAGCCGCGCTATCTCCAGACGGTGCGTGGCGCGGGTTACATGCTGGCGCCGGATTAAGCACCTTGGCACGCTGTTAGCGCAGCCAAGCCCATGAGGCAGCGACATAAAAGCGCGACTCGCCCGATCTTGCGGCATTTCGCCTCACCCCATTGTGATTGTCTGCTGGACTGACAAGGGCCGCGGCGTTAAACGGAAAGCCATGTTTGGCCGCACCCCGTGCGGCCTGCAATGGCGCATCGGCTTGTCATTCAAGTTCGGGAAGGGAGAAGACACGTGTCCCACGCAGAAGACTACGAAGGCACTCGGAGGGATTTCCTCTACCATGCCACCGCCGCGACCGGGGTCGTGGCGGCAGGTGCGGCCGTCTGGCCGCTGATCAACCAGATGAACGCTTCGGCCGACGTCAAGGCGTTGTCCTCGATTTTCGTTGACATCTCCAGCGTCGAGGTGGGCACGCAGCTGACGGTGAAATGGCGCGGCAAACCGGTGTTCATCCGCCGCCGTGACCAAAAAGATATCGACCTTGCGCGGTCGGTGCCGCTGGACGCGCTGCGCGACAAATCGGCGGAAAACGCCAACAAGCCCGGCGCCGAGGCGACCGACCAGAACCGCACGCTGGACGAAGCCGGCGAGTGGCTGGTGATGCTCGGGGTTTGCACCCACCTCGGCTGCGTGCCGATGGGCGGCGCGGCGGGTGATTTCGGCGGCTGGTTCTGCCCCTGCCACGGCTCGCACTACGATTCCGCGGGCCGCATCCGCAAGGGCCCTGCGCCGCGCAACCTCGATATCCCGGTCGCCGCTTTCGTCGACGACTCCACGATCAAGCTGGGCTGAGGGGAAGACACATGTCCGGAATTCCGCACGACCATTACGAGCCCAGAACGGGCATCGAGAAGTGGCTGCATGATCGCCTGCCGATCGTCAGCCTGATTTACGACACGATCATGATCCCCACCCCGAAAAACCTCAACTGGTGGTGGATCTGGGGGATCGTTCTGGCCTTCACGCTGGTGCTGCAGATCGTCACCGGCGTTGTGCTGGCGATGCATTACACGCCCCATATCGATATGGCCTTCGCCTCGGTCGAGCACATCATGCGCGACGTGAACGGCGGCTGGGCGCTGCGCTACATTCACGCGAACGGCGCCTCGCTGTTCTTCCTTGCCGTTTACATCCACATCTTCCGCGGCCTTTACTACGGCTCGTACAAGGCGCCGCGCGAAGTGACCTGGATCATCGGCATGATCATCTATCTGCTGATGATGGGCACCGCGTTCATGGGCTACGTGCTTCCGTGGGGGCAAATGTCCTTCTGGGGCGCGACCGTGATCACCGGCCTCTTCGGCGCCTTCCCGGGCTTTGGTCCGGCGGTGCAGGAATGGCTCCTCGGTGGCCCGGCGGTCGACAACGCCACGCTCAACCGCTTCTTCTCGCTGCACTACCTGCTGCCCTTCGTGATCGCGGCCCTCGTCGCCATCCACATCTGGGCGTTCCACACCACGGGCAACAACAACCCGACCGGTGTTGAAGTGCGTCGCAGCTCGAAAGCGGAAGTGGAAAAGGACACCCTGCCCTTCTGGCCCTATTTCGTGATCAAGGATCTGTTCGCGCTGGCCGTCGTGGTGCTCGTGTTCTTTGCTGTCGTCGCCTACATGCCGAACTTCCTCGGCGAGCCCGACAACTACATCCAGGCGAACCCGCTACAAACGCCCGCGCATATCGTGCCGGAATGGTACTTCCTGCCGTTCTACGCGATCTTGCGTGCCTTCACCGCCGACGTCTGGGCGGTGGCTCTGGTGGACGGCCTGACCTTCGGCATCGTTGATGCGAAACTCTTCGGCGTGCTTGCCATGTTCGGCGCGATCATCGCGATGGCGCTGGTGCCGTGGCTCGACACCTCGAAAGTGCGCTCGGGCGTTTACCGTCCGAAGTTCAAGCTGTGGTTCTGGCTGCTCGTCGTCGACTTCATCGTCCTCGCCTGGGTGGGTGCGATGCCGGCCGAAGAGCCCTATGCGACCATCTCGCTGATCGGGGCCACCTACTGGTTCGCCTACTTCCTCGTGATCCTGCCGCTCCTCGGCGCGACCGAGAAACCGCTGCCGATGCCGGCGACGATCGAGGAAGACTTCAACAGCCATTACGGCAATCCGGCCGAGTGAGAGAAGAGGACAGTCATCATGAAAAAGCTTCTCATCTCTGCCGCTTCCGCGCTGGTGATCAGCGCCGGTGGGGCGATGGCCTCGGGCGACAACGTGCCCGACGTCGCCTTCAGCTTCGAAGGCCCGTTCGGAACCTATGACGTGGCCCAGCTGCGTCGTGGCTTCCAAGTCTACAACGAGGTCTGCTCCTCCTGCCACGGCATGAAATTCGTGCCGATCCGCACGCTCGCGGATGACGGCGGGCCGCAGTTCGACCCGGCTTTCGTGCGTGAATACGCCGCTGGCCTCGATCAGGTTGTCGACGCAGACACCGGCGAGGAACGTGACCGCAAGGAAACCGACTTCTTCCCGACCCGCACCGGCGACGGCATGGGCCCGGACCTTTCGGTGATGGCGAAAGCGCGCAAGGGCTTCTCGGGCCCGAACGGCACCGGCATGAACCAGCTCTTCAAGGGCATCGGTGGCCCGGAATACATCTACAACTACGTCATCGGCTTTGAAGAAAACCCGCCCTGTGCGCCGGACGGGATCGACGGCTATTACTACAACAAGACCTTCCAGCCCGGCGGCGTGCCGGACAGCTGCAAGGACGCCAATGGTGTGAAGATCACCCACGGCAGCTGGGCGCAAATGCCGCCTCCGCTCGTCGAGGATCAGGTCGAATATGAAGACGGCACCAAGGCGACCGTGGATCAGATGGCCTATGACGTGGCGGCCTTCCTGACCTGGGCGGCGGAACCGAAGATGATGGCGCGCAAACAGATGGGCATGGTGGCCGTGGTGCTGCTCGGCCTGCTCTCCGTGCTGCTCTATCTGACCAACAAGCGGCTCTGGGCGCCTTACAAAGGCAAGCACTGAGCCTTCTCTCCCGACCGAACGGAAACGCGCCCCTTGGGGCGCGTTTTCATTTTATCGCCCGCCCCTCGTCTCAAAGATGTGGCGGACATAAAAAAGCCCGCCGTGCGGCGGGCCGTTCTCGCAATGTTTTGGCGTTTCAGCGCTTGGCACCATAGCGGGCGAGGAACATCTCCACCGCGCCGTCGATGATGCGTTTGCGCCGCTCCGGGGTGAGCGTGCCCATCACCCCGCACATCAACCCGGCGAGGATGTCCACCTTGCAAAGCTCGGCAAACTGATCGGCGGCCAGATCGTAATCCTCGATCACCACCTCGCCCTTGGCCGCTGCCCTGCGCAGATATTCGGTGAGCCGCTGGCGCACCAGAAGCGGGCCCGAGGCATAGAACTGCTCGCCGAGCGCGGGAAACCGGTCGCTCTCCGCCACGCAAAGACGATAGGTCTGGCGCCCGAAATCGGAGGTCAGATAGTCAATCAGCACTTTTGCGGCGTAGCGCAACACCTCATCGACCGGTTTTTCTCCGGCATAGATGAACTCTACCGCCTCATTCGCCTGCCGCTCGCATTCGCCGCTGGCGATCGCCATGAACAAAAGCCGCTTGTCAGGGAAATAGCTGTAGAGCGTCGCCTTCGACACCCCCGCCTCGCGGGCGATGTCATCGACAGAAGCGCCCTCGAACCCGTCGCGCAAAAACACTTTGCGCGCGCCCTCGATCACCTGATCGAATTTTCGACCGCGCCGGATCTCGGTACGGCTCGTTTGTGTCACCTGGCTCATCATGTCCCCCTGAGGGAACCATATCCTCGCTAGACCGGTTCGTTCAAGTGCCCGCGAGACGGCAACGCACCGTCACGGGCTTGCCCCCGCCACGCGCGGCGCTAGAGTGGAGGCATGTTCAAATTTCTTGCCGGCCTTCTGGGCGATCCGGCCCCGCACCCCGATCCGTTGACCGCTGACGATGCCGAGATGGCGCTGGCAGCGCTTCTTGTGCGCCTGGCGCGCTCTGATGATCATTACGGCGATGCCGAGCGCGCGCATATCGAGCGCGTGCTGGCGATGCGCGCCGGGCTGAGCCCGGCCGAGGCGCAAACGCTGCGGATGGAGGCCGAGACGGTCGAGGCGGAGGCGCCCGATACCGTGCGTTTCACCCGCGCGCTGAAAGACAAGATCGCCTATGAGGACCGCATCGGCGTGATCGAGGCGATGTGGCAGGTGGCACTGGCCGACAATGCCCGCGCCCCCGAGGAAGATGCGCTGATCCGGCTTGCGGCAAACCTGCTCGGCGTCAGCGACCGCGATTCGGGCCTGGCGCGCAAACGGGTGGCGGCGCAGCGCGGCTGAACCGGGCAGTTGCTCAAACGCTGTGCGGCTGCCTGTCCTTTTGGCGCCTGAGCGGATTTCTGACCAAGAGGCCGTTGCAATCTGCCCGAAAATCGCGCCAAGTTGACCGACCGGACAAAGAGAAGCCGAAACGTGACAGAGACTGCACCCGTCATCGAGATCCGAAACCTGCACAAGAGCTATGGCACCCTTGAGGTGCTCAAGGGCGTATCCATCCGGGCCGAGAAGGGCCATGTGGTGTCGCTGATCGGCTCTTCGGGATCGGGCAAATCCACCCTTTTGCGATGCTGCAACCTGCTTGAAGACAGCCAGCAGGGCGAAGTGATCTTCGCGGGCGAAGCGGTGAAATGGCAGGGCTCCGGCCTTGCCCGCCGCCCCGCCGACCGCGCGCAGGTGACGCGCTTTCGCACCAATCTTTCCATGGTGTTCCAGCAGTTCAACCTGTGGAGCCACATGACGGTGTTGCAAAACGTGATGGAGGCCCCGGTCACCGTGCTTGGGCGCAAGCCCGCCGAAGTGGAGCCGCTCGCGCGCGCGCTTTTGGCCAAGGTCGGCATCGGCGACAAGGCCGAAAACTGGCCCGCGCAGCTTTCGGGCGGCCAGCAGCAACGCGCGGCGATCGCGCGGGCGCTGTGCATGCAGCCCGAGGCGCTTTTGTTCGATGAACCCACCTCTGCGCTCGATCCCGAGCTGCAACAGGAGGTGGTGAAAGTGATCAAGGATCTCGCGGGCGAGCACCGCACGATGATCCTTGTCACCCATGATATGCGGCTCGCGGCCGAGGTCTCCGACCATGTGGTGTTTCTGCACCAGGGCCGGATCGAGGAAGAGGGCCCGCCCGCGACGCTTTTTGGCGCGCCAAAATCGGAACGCCTGCAACAATTCCTGTCGGCCTCCGCGCCGACCTGACTGACGACCCCAAAAGTGGAGAGAGCCATGAGAAAGCTGATCCTGACCGCCGCCGTGCTCGCACTGAGCGCCGGCACCGCCCTTGCCGCCGATGTCGTGCGCATGGGCACCGAGGGCGCCTACCCTCCCTACAACTTCATCAACGACAAGGGTGAAGTCGACGGGTTCGAGCGCGAACTGGGCGACACGCTGTGCACCAAGGCCGGGCTGACCTGTGAATGGGTCACCAACGACTGGGACAGCATCATCCCGAACCTGCTCTCGGGCAACTATGACACGATCATCGCCGGCATGAGCATCACGCCCGAGCGCGAAGAAACGATCATGTTCAGCCAGAACTATTACCCGCCGGCGGCCTCGGCCTATGCGGCGAAAACCGCCGATGCCGACATCAAGGGCGTGGTCGCGGCGCAGGTCGGCACGATTCAGGCCGATCACGTTGCAAAATCGGGCGCGACGCTGCTTGAGTTCTCCACGCTCGACGACACCGTGGCCGCGGTGAAGAACGGTGAGGCCGATGCGGTCTTTGCCGACAAGGACGCGCTCGCGCCCTTCGTCACCGAAGGCGGCGAACTTGTCTGGGACGGCGACGACGTGCCGCTTGGCGGCGGCATCGGCATCGGCATGCGCAAATCCGACACCGAGCTGAAAGCGAAGTTCGACGCCGTGATCACCGAGATGAAAGCCGATGGCTCGCTCAACACGATGATCAAAAAGTGGTTCGGCGACGAAGCCGCGCTGTTCTGATGTGACCTGATCCGGGCGCGGGGCCTGCCCCCGCGCCCTTTCCTTGCGGCGATTTTCCCGATGTTCGACACCTGCGCCGATCCGAAAACCCTCGAAGGCCTCTCTTGGCTGCTGTGCTACCTGACCACAGGCAAGCACATGATGTTTTATGGCTCGTTCTTCGTGGTGATCGCGCTGATGGTGATTGTGGCGCCCGTCGCCCTCGCCTTCGGCTTTGGCGGCGCGATTGCCGCGCGCTCGCCCTTTGCCCCGCTCCGCTGGTTCGGCAAGCTCTACACCTCAATGGTGCGCGGCATCCCGGATATCGTGTTTTTCCTGTTCGTGCCCGTCGCCATGGACCAGGGGCTCGAATATCTGCGCTATCTCTACAAATGCCCGCATGACGGCACCCCCGTCTGGGCCAACAACGAATTCACCGTCTGTGCCGCGGCGAAGCTGCCGCTCTCCTCCACCCCGCAGATCTGGCATGAGGTTTACGGCTTTTCGCTGGCCGTGATCGCCTTTGCGGTCGTGTTCGGCGCCTTTGCCGCCAATGTGCTTTACGGGGCGATGAATGCGGTGCCGCGCGCGCAGCTTGAAACGGCCGAGGCCTATGGCATGTCGCCCGCGCAGGTGCGCCGCCGTGTGCTCATTCCGCAGATGTGGACCTATGCGCTGCCGGGCCTTTCGAACCTCTGGCTGATCCTCGTCAAGGCGACACCGCTGCTGTTCCTTCTGGGGGTCGAGGATGTCGTCTACTGGGCGCGCGAGCTGGGGGCGACGAAATCGCAACTCTACGACTATCCGCACCCGGACTGGCGGTTCTGGTATGTGCTGGTGCTGCTGGTGTTCTACCTCTCCATGACCAAGGTCTCCGAGATCGTGCTGGGCCGGATTTCCGCGCGACTCTCGCGCGGTCAGGCGACGATGGCGGGAGAGCAGCAACGGAAGGCCGCGGCATGAGCGACAGTTGCCCCCAGATCATCGCCGATTACGCCTTCCGCTCGCTCGGCTTTGGCGAGCGGGTGCTGCCGCGAAGCGATTTCACGCTGTGCCATGAGTTCACGCTGATCGGCTCGGGGCTGATCTGGAACATCTATTTTGGCGTGCTGGCCGTGGCCTTCGGCTTTTTCTTTGCCACAGCCCTCGCGCTCGCCAAGGCCTCGCCCCGGGGCTGGCTGCGCCGCCCGTCGGAATGGTTCATCTTCCTGTTCCGCGGCTCGCCGCTCTTCATCCAGTTCTTCCTCACCTATGAGCTGCTGGTGATGCTGCCCAAAGCGGGGATCAATGTGTTCGGCCTCACCATCGAGACCTCCTGGACCACCTCGGCCTGGGCGGGGGCGCTGTTTGTGCTGTTTTTGAACACCTCCGCCTATTCGGCCGAGATCTTCCACGGCGCGCTGATGGCCGTGCCCAAGGGCGATATCGAGGCCGCGGACGCCTATGGGCTCTCCGGCTTTGCGAAGTTCCGCCGCGTGCTCTGGCCCACCATGCTGCGGCTTGCCTGGCCCGCCTATACGAACGAGGCGATCTTCCTCTTTCATGCGACGACGCTCGTGTTCTTCTCGGGCTTTCCGGCCTATCAACAACGCGGCGATGCGCTCTATTACGCGAAATTCTTCGCTGACAAGACATTCAACCCCTTCATCCCCTACCCGATCACGGCCTTCTATTTCATCCTTGTCACGTTGACGGTGATCGGGCTCTTCGGGATGATCAACCGCCGCCTGAACCGGCATCTGCCCGGGCAAACCCGCCCCAAGCTGAGGATCAGGCCGCAAATCATCAGGTGAGATATGGACTGGCTGAAAGAACACCCCGAGGTGCGCACCATTCGCGTGGCAGCGGCTGATTTGAACGGGGTGGCGCGGGGCAAACGGATCCCCGCGCGGTTTGCGCCCAAGGTCTTTACCGAGGGAACCCGGTTTCCCTTCTCGGTAATGAACCTCGACATCTGGGGCGAGGACATCGAGGAAAGCCCGCTGGTGTTCGAAACCGGCGATTGCGACGGGCTTTTGCTGCCCACCGAGCGCGGGTTTTTGCCGATGCCCTGGCTGGAGGCGCCAACCGCGCTTTTGCCGATCTGGATGTTCCACATGGATGGCCGCCCCTATGCGGGCGACCCGCGCCAGGCGCTTGCGCGGGTGAAGGATCGCTACACCGCACAGGGGCTGACGCCGGTGGTGGCGACCGAGCTCGAATTCTTCCTGATCGACGATTCCGGCAAAACCCTGCGCGTGCCGCCAAGCCCCCGCTCGGGCAAGCGTCGCACCGGGGGCGAGACGCTCTCGCTGCGCGCGCTCGATGCCTTTGATGCCTTTTTCACCGCGCTCTACGAGGCCTGCGAGGCGATGGACATTCCCGCCGACACGGCGATCTCGGAAGCCGGGCCGGGGCAGTTCGAACTCAACCTGGTGCACCAGCCCGACCCGCTGAAAGCCGCCGATGATGCCTGGTTCTTCAAGCAATTGGTGAAAGGGCTCGCGCGCCAGCACGGCTTTGCCGCGAGCTTCATGGCCAAACCCTATGACATGTGGTCGGGCAACGGCATGCACACGCATTTCTCGATCCTTGACGAGACGGGCAACAACATCTTCAACGATGGCTCCGAAAAGGGCTCCGATGCGCTGCGGCAAGCGGTGGCGGGCTGCATGGCGGCGCTGCCGGGCTCGACGCTGATCTTTGCGCCGCATCAAAACAGCTACACCCGGCTCGTGCCCAATGCCCATGCGCCGACCGGCATTGGCTGGGCCTATGAAAACCGCACTGCCGCGCTGCGCATTCCCGCCTCCGGCCCGGCGGCGCGGCGCATCGAGCACCGCGTCGCGGGGGGCGATGTGAACCCCTATCTGATGATTGCCGCGATCCTTGGCGCCGCGCTGGTCGGCATTGAGGACAAGATGACGCCCGACGATCCGATCATCGGCAATGCCTATGCCCAGGGGCTCGCGCAATTGCCCGCCACATGGAACATGGCGATCAACAATTTCGACAATTGCCCGTTCATCCGGCGCATCTTTGAAAAAGAGCTGATCGAGAACTTCCTGATGACGAAGCGTCAGGAGATCCATTACATGGCGGAGCTTTCGGAAGAAGAGCAGACCGAGCTTTATCTCGACACCGTCTGAGGGGGGCGCTGCCCCCCGCCCTTCGGGCCCCCCCCCGGGATATTTGGACAAAGTCGAAGCCACCGCGCTTTTGCCGGCTTCACATATCCGGGAGGGGGGGCGGCGCGGGGCGGCAGCGGCCCTTGCTCCTCGCCGCCGCGAGGTCTACCCTGACTTATCCAATCAAGAGACGTCCATGCGCATCGGCATCCTGCAAACAGGCCAATCTCCCGAACCCCTGCGGGAGGAAGCGGGCGATTACCCCGACATGTTCACCGTGCTGCTCGCACACCCGGAGCTGAGCTTTCAGCGCTATGATGTCGAGCACATGCAGTTTCCTGCCGATGTGCATGAGTGCGACGGCTGGCTGATCACCGGCTCGCGCCATGGCGCCTATGAAGATCACGCCTTCATTCCCCCGCTTGAGGATTTCATCCGCAAGTCCATCGACGCGGGCGTGCCGATGGTGGGGATTTGTTTTGGCCATCAGATCATCGCCCAGGCGATGGGCGGCAAGGTGGAGCGCTACGAGGGCGGCTGGGCGGTTGGCCCGCAGACCTATGATTTCGAGGGCGAGCCCGTCACCCTCAACGCCTGGCACCGCGATCAGGTGACGCGCCGCCCCGAGGGCGCGCGCGTGATCGCCTGCAATGAGTTTTGCGCCAATGCCGCGCTCGTCTATGGCGAGACCGCCTTGACGATTCAGGCGCATCCCGAATTTCGCGATGCGTTCGTCGAGGGGCTGATCACCACCCGCGGCCCCGGTGTTGTGCCCGACCCGCTGATGGCGGCTGCGCGCGAAAAGCTTGGGCAGGGCAATGATTCGGGCCGCATTGCCCGGCGCATCGCCGATTTCTTCCTCAGGCGGGGGTAGCATGTATCGGCTGCCCGCCTTTGCCGAAAAGGATGGTGCCACGCTCGGCGCGCTGATTGCCGCGCCTCCGCCGGGGCTGCTGACCAGCGCCCGCCCGGGCGCGATCATGGCGCAGCTGCGCGCCATCACCGGGCTGGAAATCGACGTGCAGTCGATGGAAGGCAAGCTGAAACTTTCGCAAAACCGCGCCAAACCGGACCGCGCGGGTGTGCGCGCCGGAATGATCGCCGAAGGCGAGCCGCTGGCGCGGCTGATGCCCGACCCTTTCGCCTGACCGAGCCCCTCCCCCCTTTTTCGGAAAGCGAATGTCATGCCTCACAAAACCCGTTCATGGACTGATCTGATCCCCAAGGCCGCGCAGGATTACATTGCCGGCCGCCGCCTCGATGAGGTGGAATGCATCGTCGGCGATATTGCCGGCGTTGCCCGCGGCAAGGCCATGCCCGCCTCCAAATTCGCCTATCAGGACCGGTTCTTCCTGCCCAATTCGATCTTTTTGCAAACCATCACCGGGGAATGGACCGATAACCCGATGGGCGCCTTCACCGAGCCCGACATGATCCTGACGCCGGACTGGGCCACCGCCTCCGCCGCGCCCTGGACCGCCGATATCACGCTGCAGGTGATCCATGATGTGAATGACCAGCAGGGCAACCCGGTGCCGGTGGCGCCGCGCAACGTGCTCAAGCGCATTGTCAGCCTTTATGAGGCCGAGGGCTGGAAGCCGATCGTGGCGCCCGAGATGGAGTTCTTTCTCGTTGCGCGCAACCTCGACCCGAACCAGCCGATCATCCCGCCGATGGGGCGGTCGGGGCGGCGCGCCGCGGGCAAACAGGCCTATTCGATGTCGGCGGTCGACGAATACGGCAAGGTGATCGACGACATCTATGATTTCGCCGAGGCGCAGGGCTTCGAGATCGACGGCATCTTGCAGGAAGGCGGCGCGGGTCAGGTAGAGATCAACCTTGCGCATGGCGACCCTGTGGCGCTCGCCGACCAGATCTTTTTCTTCAAGCGGCTGATCCGCGAGGCGGCTTTGCGCCACGATTGCTTTGCCACCTTCATGGCCAAGCCGATCGAGGGCGAGCCGGGTTCGGCGATGCATATCCACCAATCGGTGATCGACGTCAAAACCGGCCAGAACATCTTTTCCGAACCCGATGGCGCGGAAAGCGCCGAGTTCATGTATTTCATTGCGGGGATGCAGACGCACCTGCCCGCGGTGGTGGCGCTGCTTGCGCCCTACGTGAACAGCTACCGCCGCTACGTCCCGGATTTTGCCGCCCCGATCAACCTTGAATGGGGCCGCGACAACCGCACCACGGGGCTGCGCGTGCCGATCTCTGGCGCGGCGGCGCGGCGGCTTGAAAACCGCCTCGCGGGGATGGACTGCAACCCCTATCTCGGCCTCGCCGCCTCCATGGCCTGCGGCTATCTGGGGCTGAAAGAAAAGCGCATGCCGCGCCCCGAATGCATCGGCGACGCCTATATGAGCGACACCGACCTGCCCTACAACCTCGGCGACGCGCTCGACATCTTCTCCGACAGCGGGCCTGTGCGCGAGGTGCTGGGGATCGAGTTCTGCACCGTCTATGAGGCGGTGAAGCGCAACGAATACAAGGAGTTTCTCCAGGTCATCAGCCCCTGGGAACGTGAACACCTGCTGCTCAACGTGTGACGCATGAACCTGCTCTTTGCCAATGACCGTCCGGGGTATTACCCGGCGAGCTTTTATGCCGACACACGCGATGCCGCGCCCGCACGCCCGGCCCTCAAGGGCGAGATCCGCGCCGATGTCTGCGTGGTGGGCGCGGGCTACACCGGGCTTTCTGCCGCGCTGCATCTGGCGCGCGCGGGCCGGCGCGTCGTTGTGCTTGAGGCGCATCGCGCGGGCTTTGGTGCCTCCGGGCGCAATGGCGGGCAGATCGGCTCGGGCCAGCGGCTCGACATGATCACGCTCGAAAAGATGATGGGGCGGGCGGTTGCCTGCCGGCTGTGGGACATGGCCGAGGAAGCGAAGGTGCTCACCTATGCGCTTGCCGCCGAGGCGGGCGTGCCAACCCATCGCGGCATTGCCCATACCGCGCGCAAGGCCTCTGAGCTGCGCTGGCTCACCGAAGAGGCCGAGCATCTCGCCACCCATTACGGCTACGACAAGATCGACCTTCTCGACCGCGCCGCCACGCAAGCGCTGATCCCCTCGCCGCGCTTTATCGGCGCCGATTTTGACCGCGATGCGGGCCATGTGCATCCGCTCAACCTTTGCCTCGGCCTCGCACGGCTGGCGGAGGCCGCGGGCGCGGTGCTTTACGAGATGTCGCCCGTCACCCAGATCGCGCATGGGGCAACCGCCAACGCCCCGAGCCGGGTGGAAACGGCTGCGGGCCATGTGATCGCGGATCAGGTGATTCTGGCCGCGAACGGCTACCTCGACCGGCTTGAGCCCGAGATCGCCGCCCGCGTGATGCCGATCAACAATTACATCGTCGCGACCGAGCCTTTGGGCGCGCGGGCGCAAGAGGTCTTCACCCGTGACATCGCCGCGCATGATCTGAAATTCGTGGTCAATTACTGGCGCCTGCATGAGGATCGGCTGATTTTTGGCGGCGGCGAAACAGTGAGCTACCGCTTCCCGCGCGATATTGCCGCCAAGGTGCGCAAACCGCTCGAAGAGATCTATCCGCAGCTCAAGGGCGTGCGCCTGACCCATGCCTGGGGCGGCACGCTCGCGATCACCGTGAACCGGATGCCCTGCTTCCGCCGCCCCGCGCCCAATTGCCTCTCGGCCTCGGGCTTCTCGGGGCATGGCGTGGCGCTCGCCATTCACGCCGGGCGGCTGATGGCCGAGGCGACCACCGCCACGGGCGATGGCTTTGACGTGATGGCCTGCCTGCCCCAGCCCGCCTTTCCGGGGGGAACGCGGCTGCGCTGGCCGCTGCTCGTCGCCGGGATGGGCTGGTTTTCGCTGCGCGACCGGATCGGGCTCTGAGCGGCGCTCGGTCGCGTCGCCAAAGTTTCACTTGGCCTTCCTCTCCCGCGGGCCTAAAGCTTTCCCGAATGTCACATTCAGGAAAGCTGAACATGCCCCGTGATGGACTGACCGCCCCCAACTGCTACGACGCCGAACCGATCCCCGAGGCCGCTCGCGCCGAGATCGAGCGGCTGCTCTCTTCGGGCGACCTTTTCCGCTATACCTCCGAAAATGCGCCGGTCTCGCAGCTTGAGGCCGAATTTGCCGAAATGATGGGCGTGCGCTACGCGGTTTGCGTGGCCTCCTGCTCGGCCGCCCTGTTCCTCTCGCTGAAGGCGCTCGACCTGCCGCGCGGTGCGCGCGTGCTCGTGCCTGCCTTCACCTTCGCCGCCGTGCCCTCTGCCATCCTGCACGCCGATTGCACGCCGGTGCTGGTGGAAGTGGGCGAGAATTTCCGCATCGACCTTGAGGATTTCCGCGCCAAATTCGACGACACGATCGCGGCGGTGATGATCAGCCACATGCGCGGCCATACCTCGGATATGGATGCGATCATGGCGCTTGCGAATGCAAGGGGCGTGCCGGTGATCGAGGATGCCGCGCACAGCCTCGGCACGCTCTGGCACGGGCAGAAAATCGGCACCATCGGCAAGATCGGCTGTTTCAGCTTTCAGAGCTACAAGCTTGTGAATGCGGGCGAAGGCGGCGTGCTGGTGACGGATGACCCCGAGCTTGCCGCGCGCGCGATCATCATGTCGGGCGCCTATGAGCATAACTGGAAGAAACATCCGGGGCTGCAAAACAGCTTCCATCACTGGCAAAACAAGCTGCCGCTCTACAACACGCGGATGCAAAACCTCTCGGCGGCGGTGATCCGCCCGCAGCTTGCCGAGGTGCCGCGCCGCGTGCGCGACGGGCTGGCGAACCATGATTACGTTGCCACAAAACTCAACGAGAGCCCCTGGCTCGACGTGCCCCCGCCGCTTGGCCCCGAGACCCGCGCGCCCGACAGCCTGCAGTTCAATCTGGTCGGAGACTGGAGCGATGCCGAAGCGCTGCGGCTGCAAGACGAGGCAAAGGCGCGCGGGATCGGCGTGCAGGTGTTTGGCCTCTCGCAAGACAATGCCCGCGCCTACTGGAACTGGCAGTTCCTCGGCGATCTCCCCGATCTGCCGAAGACCCGCGCGATGCTGATGCGCGCCTGCGACACGCGGCTCCCCGCGCGCCTCACCCGCCCCGAGCTTGAATTCATCGCCGAAGCGATCATCGAGGCGGCCGCCGCGGTGAAGGGCTGACCGGGGCGGGGGGCGCTGCCCCCCGTCGCGTGCCGCGACTCCCCCCGGGATATTTAGGCAAAGTCGAAGACGAGGCTTTTGCCTTCGACTTTGTCCAAATATCCCGGGGGGTGAATTTGGCGCAGCCAAAGAGGGGGGCAGCGCCCCCCTAGCGCGCTCACATTCCGAGCCGCGGCCGCTCGATTTTCGGGCAGCGGTCCATGACCACACGCTTTCCCACCGCCCGGGCGGCCACCGCTGCGCCCTCATGCACCACGCCGAGTTGCATCCAGATCGTGCGCACCTCGCCGCGATGCGCGAGGATCTCGGCCACGAGCGCGGGCACCGCTTCCGGGGCGCGGAAGATATCGACCATATCCACCGCGATCTCGCGCGGGATCTCTTTCAGATCTGCATAAACCCGCTCGCCCAGATGCTCCTGCCCGGCAAGACCGGGATTGACGGGAATCACCCGATAGCCGTGGCTCTGCAAGAACGCCGCGACTTCGTGCGAAGGGCGGTCCGGCCGGGCCGAAAAGCCCACCACGGCGATGGTTCTGGTTTCTGTGAAGATCTCGCGCAGATCATCATCGCTCATGGCACCCTCCGGCGGAAAAAACGCCCGAACCACAAGGGTCCGGGCGTGAAAGTGTGGAACGAGGGACAGTGACTTGGCGCGCAGCGGTTCCGAAGCTGCGCGGCATGAGTGAGACATAGGTTTGTAAAACCCGCGTTAAAGGGTCGCGGCGCGCAAAAGGCGCGCAATCGCCTGATCGTGAACCTCGCGGAGGCGCCCGTCAGCGCGCGGCCGCCGCATAAAGCGCAATCGCCGCCGCATTGGAGACGTTGAGCGAGCCGAAATCGGAGGCAAAGGGGATGCGCACGAGCATGTCACAGGTGTCGCGGGTCTTTTCGCGCAGCCCCGGCCCTTCGGCGCCGAGCACGAGCCCCACGGGCCGCGAGCCGGCCTGCGCGAGCCCTTCCGCCAATGTCATCTGCGCCTCACCGGCAAGGCCCATAAGCACGTAGCCCATCTCTTGCAGCTCGCGCATAGCATCCGAGAGATTCACCACCCGCAGATAGGGCTGGCGCTCAAGGGCACCAGAGGCGGTTTTGGCCAAAGCTCCGGTTTCGGGGGCGGAATGGCGGTGCGGCGCGACCACGGCGCGCGCGCCAAACACCTCTGCCGAGCGCAGGATCGCGCCAACGTTATGCGGGTCGGTCACCCGGTCCAGAAGCACCACAAGCGGCGCCCCCGCGCCTTCGAGGGCAACATCGCCAATCTTGCCCCAATCGAGCGGCTTCACTTCGAGCGCGGCGCCCTGATGCACCTGATCGGGGCCGAGCGGCACCTGGGAATCGAACTTGCGCGGGTCGATGATCTCGGGCGCGAGACCGCCCGCCGCAATCGCCGCGCCCAGCTTGTCGGCGGCATTCTTCGTCAGAACAAGGCGCAGCTTTTCGCGCGCGGGGTTCATCAGCGCGTCACGCACCGCATGCAGGCCAAACAGCCACAGCGTCTCGGCCGCCGCCGCGCGCTTGGCGCGTTCCTTGTCGATCACCCAGGACGGTTTTTTCATCGCATGCTCCTGTTTCGCTCTCTGTGCGCTGCCGGGCCGATTTTGGCAAGCGCAGCCGCAGCCGCGCACAGGTGAAAAACCTGCTTGACGCCCCCCGGCCCCTTCGCTACACCCCGCCCTCGTCGGGTGACGAGCTGCAAGGTGCGGCAGCGGACTGTAACTCCGCCGGGGAGACCCACGCCTGGTTCGATTCCAGGGTCACCCACCACCGCCTCATTCATGGCCAAGATCAAGGCTTCCAGAGGTGGTGGTGGAACCGCGACAGAGGCTTTGCCATCTCCCTGATCCTTGAAACCTGCGACCTGGCGGCAGCTGATGTTTGTGACCGTCGACCGGATCGCGCCTGCGGCGGCGCGCCATGCACCGATGCGACGGGCGCTACTGTGACGGGCAGCACGCACGCAGGTCTGGCGGTTCGAGGCGCGCGGCAAAACAAATCCCGGCGCAAGGGCCTGAGCCGTCGCGCCGGGGCAGGCCCCGGAAAGAGACCTTGTCCGATGGCCGGGGTGCGGTACGCCGCCCCCCGAAGCCACTTGAGCGTCCGCACGGGCAAGCCGCGCGGGCCGCGGTCAGGCGGCGGTGTCGTTGATGTCCATGCGCACCAGAGTCTGGTTGAGCAGGATATAGGCGATTTCGCCGAAAGTGACCGGGCCAGTGAACCCGCCGGTGCGCTGACCTTCCAGTTCGCCGTAGAGATAGTTCAGGATGCAGTTGCACGAATACTGGCCTTCGCCCGCATCCCCCGCGCCCTGCGCAAAGGCTTGCGAATACGAACCGAGCGCATTGGCCATGCGGTATTCGACGCCTGCGACCACGGGCGCATAGAACTTGACCTCGCCCGTCGTGGTATCGACCGACTGGATCGATACGTTGACAAGCGCGCCCGCGTAATTCGCAACGAGCGGCAGGCGGGTATCGATCTTGGCGTCGCTGATGTAATCGGCAAGCTGCACCTTGGTGCCGTTGACCATCGCGGTCCGGGCCGCAAAGCCGCTTTCGTCAAACACGAAGCTCAGTTTCGCGTCGTCGCCCTGCGCGAAGATATTGAGGATGTCGAGGTCGATCGAGGCACCTTCGGGCAGCGCGACATGCAGCAGCACCGCGCCCTCGTCATGGCTGATGCCGGTGGTGCCGTCGAACACCTTGGGCGCGCGCTTGCCGATCTCGTCAAGATGGACGCCGGTGATCCAGCCCGCGAGCGGCTGGTCGAAAAGGCCCGGATAGGTCTGGCCATCCACGGCGAATTGCGAATGCGCCACGGAAAACGCGGGGATCATGATCATCGTCACGCCGCCCGGCTTGTAGCCCGCGGAAATGCCCGGAAGACCCTTCACATCAACATGGCGCGGCGTGGCGCCGACAGCGGCATCGATCGTGGTGCAAAACAGGCGGTCACGCACCACCGCGCCACCGGTTTCGGTGACGAAATAGACCGTGGTGCCGCCGATCCAGGCGCCCTTGGGCAATTGCGCGAGCAGCGTTTCATCGCCCGCGATCACCATCACATCGCCGGCTTCGATTCGGCTCGAGACCTCGGAAACGGTCAACATTTCGTTTTTCATCGTTTTCTCCGGTCAGAACTTCGCCACATCGGCGACGGCAAAGGGATTCTTCGTGACGAAATCGCGCAGCTCGCTCACTTTTGTGGCCAGCGCGCCGGGCACATCGGCCACTTCACGACGCAGCCGCGAAATCAGGATCCGCGTCGCCAACGACGCCGCCGACAGATCAGAGTTACTCGTAAGGACCCGCTTCCAACGCGGATCGGACACATCAGGAATCATCCAGACCTCCAAAACTTCCTAGAATAAATAAACATCTAGATCTTAATAACCGGTTTCGGCCCTTCCCCCGGCGGGGCGAACCTGCAATGTTGGCGCTAAAGACTCCCCGGGCCAAAGCTCACCGGAAAGGCAAGGCATGACAGCGATTCTCACCGTCACCCTTAACCCAACTGTCGATCTTTCCATTTTTGCCGATACCGTCGCGCCCGAGCGCAAATTGCGCTGCACCCGGCCCGACACAGATCCCGGCGGCGGCGGGCTCAATGTGAGCCGGGCGATCTCTGCCCTTGGGGGCCATTCGACCGCCTTTGTGGCCCTTGGCGGGCCGATCGGCGACAAGGTGATGCATCTGCTCGCCGAGCAGGGAATCGGCCTTGCCCCCTTCCCCGCGCCGGGCGAGACGCGCCAGAGCCTCACCGTCACCGATGCCGCGACCGGGGCGCAATATCGCTTCGTGATGCCGGGGCCGGAATGGAGCGCCACCGATGTTCGCAAGGTGCTCGACCGAATCGCGAAAGCGGCCCCCGAGAACGGCATTGTCGTGCTTTCGGGCAGCCAGCCGCCCGGCGTGCCGGATGATTTTCCCGCCCGGCTCGCAACGAAAATCGCGCGCACGCGGGCACGGTTCTTTCTCGACACCTCCGGCAAGGCGCTGCATCAGCTCCTTGTCGCGGGGGCGCAGCCGGTCGATGTGCTGCGCATGGACGACCTTGAGGCGGAAGACCTGGCCGGGCGGGCCCTCCCCACGCGCAGCGACAGTGCCGATTTTGCGCAGGAGCTGGTGCACAGGGGGATCGCGCGCGCGGTGGTGGTGGCGCGCGGCGCCGATGGCAACGTGCTCGCCACCGAGACCGAGCGCTGGGTCGCGCAGGCGGTGCCGGAGCAAGTGATCTCCAAGGTCGGTGCCGGCGACAGCTTCGTGGCGGCCTTCACGCTCAGCCTCGGGCGCGGGCTTGCGCTCCCGGAGGCGCTGCGCTGGGGCGCGGCGGCGGCGGCGGCGGCGGTGATGACGCCCGCCACGGATCTGTGCACCGAACGCGACGTGAAACGGCTCTTGCGCAGCTCCACGCTCGCGCCGCTCTGACCGCCCCGCCTCCAGATCCCGCGGGATCATCGGGGCGGAGGTGGCGCCTGCGGCGTGATGCGTTCAGGGCGGGGTTCGGCGTTCGCGCCGGCCCCGTAGTTGCTTTGCAACCATTCTGCTGGCGCTGGCGTGCTGTGGGCGCCCCGTCGCGGGCTTGGGCGCAACCTCGACGAGACCCAGCGGGATCTGGCGCCTTCGGTCACGTTCCGCATCGCGGCGCGGCATGCCATATGCCATCGTCTCTTCGCCACCGAGAAATGGGCGACACCTGCGCGCCCTCCCCCATGTCCGCCCCGGATCTGTTGCCCCGCCGCCTTCGAGGCCATTCTCGATCGGGCACGGAGCAGATGCGGGCGCCCCGCCGCGATGCCCCTCTGCGTCCGGCGGAGCCTCGCCCGAGGCAGAACCGGCCTGCGGGCCTTGCATCGGGGCGCCAAGGGGCCTTATGTGACGTTATCGCCCCGCCGCGCGCCGAGCCCCCGGGCCCCGCGACCGTTCCCGGCCCGGGCAAGAACCGGTGCAAAGGACCGCGCGGCAAATGACCCCCCCTCCGTTCGTGATCTCGATCCAGAGCCAGGTCGTGTTCGGCCATGTCGGCAATTCCGCCGCCCTGTTCGCAATGCAGGCCGCCGGGCTCGAAGTGGCGGCAATCCCGACCGTGGTGTTTTCCAACACCCCCGACTATCCGACCCTGCGCGGGCGCGCGATGCCCCCCGAGTTCTTCTCTGACCTATTGCACGGCGCGCGCGAACGCGGGCTGGCGGAGCGCGCCGATTATATCCTCACGGGCTATATCGGCTCGGTCGAGGTGGCGGAAATGATTGCCGATTACGTTGCCCAAGCGAAGGCCGCGAACCCGCAGCTCCTCTATCTCTGCGATCCCGTTTTGGGCGATTCGGGCCCCGGTCTCTATGTGCCCGAGGCGATTGCAGGCGTGATGCGTGACCGGCTGCTGCCGCAGGCAGACCTTGCCACCCCCAATCCATTTGAACTGGGCTGGCTGACCGGCCTTCCGGTTGCCACGCTCGAGAACATCAAGGCCGCAAAAGCCGCCCTTTCGCTCGCCCCCTCGGCGACGCTGCTCACCACGGGCTGCGCGCTGGACGATACGCCCCCGGGCCAGATCGAAAGCCTTCTGATCGGCCCCGACGGGGTGAGCCGGCATCCAACCCGACATCTGCCGATCGCGCTTCCCGGAACGGGGGATCTGTTTGCCGGGCTGATCCTTGCGGCCCTCGGCCGGGGACGCGGGCTCCCGCAGGCGGTCGAATTTGCACAGGATCTGACCGCGCGGGCGCTCGCCCATGCCGCCAGGCTCGGCGCGGGCGAGGTGGTGCTGACCGAACCGGGCTTCCGCCGCGCCCTCCTCAGCCTCGAGGCAAGCTGACTGGCGCGAATCTGCCCGCCGCGAATCTGCCCGCCCATCCGTTTGCGTTGCACGAAAGCGGCGCAAGGCCTGGCCCGGCAAAACATGACCGCCCTTCTCGGGCGAGGCGTCGGCTCCAAGCTGCGGGCGTTCGATGCCTAGCCGGGCGTTGCATTGCCAGGGCGAAACTGTGCGACTGTCGGGGGGAGTGGTACCGCCTCCCCGGCTCGAACGGGGGACCTCTGGATCCACAATCCAGCGCTCTAACCAACTGAGCTAAGGCGGCACTGAGGGGCGTTTAGCTTCTGGCGCGGGGGAATGCAAGAGGGAAGCCGCCGCATAAATCATCGAAGCGCTTGCCCCGCCGCCCCGCTTTGGCTAGGCCGGGACGAGAAGCCGCAACGGAGGCGCAAATGGGGATCAACGACGAAAACGAGATGGCGGGCGATCTGCAGATCGGGCCCACCGATCAAGGCATGGTGCGGATCTTCGTATCGGGCGAAGGGTTTGAACTTCCTTTCGATTTTGACCCCGAAGAGGCCGAGGAAATCGCCGAGGAACTGGTTGCCGCGGCGGAGGCTGCGCGCGAGATCGCCGCCGGCGCAAAACCGAAAGGCGCCAAGCCTAAAGGAAAACGCTGAGCCCGGAAGGATCTTGCCCGGCAAGGCGCAGGGCCGCGGTGCGGGCGAATCCCTGCGTGACAAGCTTGCGGCGCGCGGCCGCAAGCTTTGTTTCCGGTGCCATGCGAAGGATCTCTCCGCCAAAACGATCCGCCAGGATCACCCCGGTCTCCACGGGCAGGATCTCGGTCGGAAAATCGCTCTCCACCGCCCAGAAGAACCGATCCGCATAGGCCAGATACCCCTGCCATTTGCGGTCCGAGGTGAAATCGGCGCGCGAGGATTTACACTCGACCACCCAGATCTCGCCCTTGCGCCCGAGCGCCATCACATCAACGCGCAGCCCCGGCTTTGGCACCACCTCCGGCAGGCAGGCAAAGCCGTGCTCCATCAAACAGCGCATCACGCCGCGCGCAAGAAGTTGACCGGGTGCGAGGTCCTTTGCCATGGCGCAACCATGAACGAAGAGAGAACATTTGTCGAGTGCGTCATTGCGGCATTTGACGCCGCGCAGGCAGAGCGCGAGGCTAAGAGGGTAAAGATCTCAAAGGTTAGGCCATGTCCGAGCACGAACGCCGTCTTGCGGCCGCGCAAGCCGAAATGAAAGCCGCAGGCCTTTCGGCGCGGCCGTTGAGTCATGCCGCCATCCGGCTGATGCAGATGGTCGGAGAAGAGCCGCGCCCCTGGCCCTACCTGCCGCTGCACCTGCGGCTCATCGCCTATGGTCTGCCCTTCGGTCTGGTCTGGATTGTCGTGAATATCGTGTTCGGCTGGCGCGGCATCCTCGACGATCCAACGATTTTTCTGACCTCGACACTGCTCGGCATTCCCATCTACACCCTGCTGATGGGGCTGATCGAGCAGCAGCGCTGGTGCCGCAAAGGGTTGAGCCGCTGGGAGGAATTGTAACGCCCCCCCTTGCCGCGAGGGCGGCCCCATCCTATGTGAGCCGTGGCGGTTACTGCTCTTCGCGTAAACGGGGCCTTTTTCCAGTGGCCGATAACCATTCCTGAGGGAGCTGGCTCTGCCCTGGCCCTGGCCTGGGTACCTGGCGCCCACCTGACTTGTCAGGCTCTCGGGAAATCTCGCCCCTACGGTCGCTGCGGTTTCCGCCACCACCTCCCCAAAGCTCCCCACCTCGTCGCGCCGTCTTGAAGCAGGCCTCGCGCGCGCAGGGCCCGAAACAGCGCCTCCCTGGCCGAACGTGGCAGATGACGCCGCAAGCCCCCGGGCATCGGGCGCCCCCATGTCTTTCATCGTCGCCCCTGCCTTCGACTTTGCTCAAATATCCTGGGGGGTCCGGGGGGCAACGCCCCCCGGCGGGTCGTCTCGGCCCTGCCGAGACGAAACCCGTCTTCTCCGCAAAACGAAAAACCCCCCGCCGAGGCGAGGGGCTTTCGTGTCCGGAGGGTTCAGTACAGTTTCTTGACGATCTTACGCTTGGATTTCTGCTCGACCGGCACCGGAATGGCGACCATGTCGAGGGGCATGTCAAAGCGCGCAATGGCGTCGCGCTTGCCACCACCGCGCGGCGGCTCCTTATCGGCCATCGCCATCACCGAGATGCCAAATTGCACCCCCGCAAACACCAGCGTGTTGAACACGAAAAGAAGCGCGATCGCGATATAGCCGATGTCGGAGGTCAAAATCAGGTGCCGCAAATTCGCGACATTGAAGCCAAGCAACATCCCCACAAAGGCGGCAGACAGAAGCGCCCCAAAGATCACGTTGCGGATGTAGAGACGCACCAGCTCCGGCATGTCGATTCCTCCAGCTTTGGAATCAGTCTAGCGCGAAATTGGAAGATTCCTACCGAAATTTTGGCATTTTGCCGCAGGCCTGTCACAGAAGATCGCGAAACTGGCATGTTTGCGCCGAATGCCCCCGCCCGCAGCAACGCCCAGCCCGATCTCAGCCAGATCTCAGCCCGATCTCAGAACGCCTCGGGCCGGATCTCGCGCGCCATGTGGTCGAGCACCGCATTGACGAATTTCGGCTCGCGCCCCGCGGGGAAAAACGCGCGCGCGACCTCGACAAACTCGGTGATCACCACCTTGATCGGCGTTGCGGGGTTGACCATCTCGGCCCCCGCAGCCCGAAAGAGCGCCCGCAAGACCGGGTCGATCCGGTCGATCGGCCAGGTGGCCACCAATGCGCGGTCGGTGGCCTGGTCCACCCGCGCCTGCCACATCACCGCATCGTCGAGAAGGCGGCGAAACAGCGAAGGATCGGCCTCGGAAAGCTCTTCCCCCTCATCTTCGGTGATCATGCCGAAGCGGAAATCCTCGAACTCGCGCGCGACCCGGTCCACCCCCTGCCCCGCAGCCTCCATCTGAAAGAGCGCCTGCACGGCATAAAGCCGCGCGGCAGAGCGCATGCGGCGCTTTTCCTCGGCAGAGAGCTTTTTCGGGGTCTCGGGGGCGGTGTCGGTCATGCGCGGCTCGGTCCTTCGGTCTCACCGGCGATGCGGATCTCTTCGCCTGCGGGGCGGAAGCCGATTCCCTTCGTCCGGGTGGCCCATTTGCGCGAGAGCGCGACAAGATGCAAGGCCGCAGCAGCGGCCCCACCGCCTTTGTCCTGATCCGCCGGGTCGGCGCGGACTTCGGCCTGGGGGCGGTTTTCCACCGTCAGGATGCCGTTGCCGATGCACAGCCCCTGCAGGCCAAGAAGCGTGAGGCCGCGCGAGCTGTCATTGCAGACCGTGTCATAATGCGTGGTCTCGCCCCGGATCACGCAGCCAAGCGCGACATAACCATCATAATCGGCCATCCGCTCGGCCATGCCGATCGCGGTCGGGATCTCCAGCGCGCCGGGCACCTCGATGATATCGACACTCGCCCCCACCTTTTCGGCGGTGGCTTTCGCGCCCGTGATCATGTTGTCGGCGATGTCCCGGTAATAGGGGGCAACAACGATCAGGAGCTTCACCGGCCTGTCAAACGCGGGCAACGGCAAAACGTAATGGCTCTCGGTCGCGGCCATCTCAATAGCCCCGCGTTTCTTCGATGATGAGCCCGTAGCCTTCGATGCCAACAAGCTTTGGTTTCGGCGAATTGGTGAGCAGCTTCAGATGCGTGACCCCGAGCGCAAGCAGGATCTGCGCGCCGAGCCCGTATTGGCGCAGCGTCTGGGGCGAGGCCTCGCCCGGCATCACCATCTTCGCGGAGGTTTCGCGCAAGAGCACCACAACGCCCCGGCCTTCGGCGGCAATCGCCTCCATCGCGCGGCCCAGATCCCCCACTTTCGAGGCATGGAGGCCAAGCACATCGGCGAGCGGGTCAAGCGCATGCATCCGCACCAGCACCGGCTCAGGCGTCGAAATGTCGCCCTTGGTCAGGATGATATGTTCCGCGCCCTCGGTCTGGTCGGTGAACACACGCATCGACCAGTCGCCACCATGCACCGAATGCACCGGGCGCTGCGCGCTTTCCCGCACAAGGCTGTCATGGCGGCGGCGATAGGCGATCAGGTCCGAGATCGTGCCGATCTTGATGTTGTGCATCTGCGCGAAGGCGATCAGGTCGGGGAGCCGCGCCATCGTGCCGTCTTCGTTCATCACTTCGCAGATCACGCCCGAGGGGTTCAGCCCCGCAAGGCGCGAGATGTCAACCGCCGCCTCGGTATGGCCCGCGCGCACCAGCACGCCGCCCTCGCGGGCGCGCAGCGGGAACAGGTGGCCCGGGGTGGCAATGTCTTTGGGCCCCTTGGTCGGGTCGATCGCCACCGCAACGGTGCGGGCGCGATCATGCGCCGAGATGCCGGTGGAGATCCCTTCGCGCGCCTCGATCGAGACGGTGAAGGCCGTTTCGTGGCGCGAGGAATTGGCCGAGGCCATCAGCGGCAGGCCGAGAGACTCGATGCGGTCTGCGGTCAGCGCAAGGCAGACGAGGCCGCGGCCATGCTTGGCCATGAAGTTGATCGCATTGGGTGTGGCCATCTGCGCGGGGATGATCAGATCCCCCTCGTTCTCGCGATCCTCATGGTCCACGAGAATGAACATCTTGCCGTTGCGCGCATCTTCGATGATCTCGTCGATGGTCGAGATCGCATCGTGATAGCTTTGCTCCACCGGGCCGGGTTTGTCGTGTGCGCCGGACTTGTCCACCGGGTTCGTCATGCCTTCCACTCCGTCAGCCGCGCAACGTACCGCGCGAGCGTATCAATTTCCAGGTTGACCATGTCGCCCACCTGCGCCGTGCCAAAGGTTGTCACGGACTTGGTATGGGGAATGATGTTGATGCCGAAAGTGCTGCCATCCACTTCGTTGACGGTGAGCGAGCACCCGTCAAGCGCGACGGAGCCTTTCGGCGCGATGTATTTGGCGAGCGTGTCCGGCGCGCGGAAAGAAAACCGGGTGCTTTCGCCCTCGTCCTTCATGGCGATGATCTCGGCCACGCCATCGACATGGCCCGACACGATGTGACCGCCAAGCTCGTCGCCCACTTTCAGCGCGCGTTCGAGGTTGATCCGGCCGCCGAGCGTCCAGGCGCCGATATTGGTTTTGGAGACCGTCTCACCGGAGATCTGCACATCATACCAGTCCGCCCCGGTGGCGATCACGGTGAGGCACACCCCCGCATGGGCGATGGAGGCGCCGATCTCGACGCTGCTCATGTCATAGCCCGAACGGATGCGGGCCCGCAGGTCGCCCGTTTTCTCAAGACTGACGATCTCGCCCAGATCGGTCACGATTCCGGTGAACATGGCTTTTCCTCTGCCTGATTTGCTTCTGCCTAGCTCGCACGCGCCCCGCACGCAAGGCTTGCGCCCGACGCATGAGTGCACAGGACCGGCGCAGAAATGCGTCCGAGCGTCGCGTTTGCCCCGGTTTCCCCCCTCTGCCCCCGGCGCGCCATCATTTCGGCGTGACAGCGCCCCGCGGCCGCGCCACAAGAGGGAACCAGACTGAAAGACCCGCCCGCGATGACTGCCCCCCGCACGTTTTTGATGCTGCAAGGCCCGCACGGGCCGTTTTTCGCGCGGCTCGGGCGGATGCTGCAGGCGGCGGGGGGCGCGGTCTGGCGCGTCGGCTTCAACCGCGGCGATCAGGCGTTCTGGCCCGACAAGGCGCATTACCTGCCCTTCACCGGCACGCTCGCAGACTGGCCCGCAGCGCTGGAAACGATCCTTGCCGACAAAGCCATCACCGATCTCGTGCTTTATGGCGACACAAGGCCCGTGCATGCGCAGGCGATTGCGGCAGCCCAGGCGCGCGGGCTGAGCGTGCATGTGTTTGAAGAGGGCTATCTGCGCCCCTACTGGATCACCTATGAGCGCGGCGGCGCCAACGGCCATTCGCGCTTGATGCACACGAGCCTTGCGCAGATGCGCGCGGCGCTGGCGCAAAGCCAGATCGACTTTCCCGATGCGCCGCCGCGCTGGGGCGACACGCGCCAGCATATCTTTTACGGTGCGCTCTATCATTTCTTCGTGCTGGCGATGAACCGCGCCTATCCGGGCTTTGCGCCGCACCGCGGGGTCTCGGTGCTGGCCGAGACCCGGCTTTACTTCAAACGTCTGATCGGCATGCCGTTTCAGGCGCTTGAGCGCAGCATTGCCACGGCGCGGGTGCGGCTGACCGGGCATCCGATCCATCTTGTGCTGTTGCAGCTTGAGCATGATGCCTCGATGCAGATGCATTCGCCCTTCCGCACGCAGGCCGAATTCATCGACCTGGTCACCGCAGGCTTTGCCGAAGGCGCGCCCCGCCATCACCACCTTGTGTTCAAGGCCCACCCGCTGGAAGACGGACGCGCGCCGCTGGCCGAGCGGATCCATGCCGCCGCCGCGCATCACGGGCTCACCGGGCGGGTGCATTTCATCGGTGGCGGCAAGCTCGCGGCGTTGCTCGCGCAGGCCCGCTCTGCCGTCACCATCAATTCGACCGCCGGGCAACAGGTGCTCTGGCGCGGGCTGCCGCTCAAGATCTTCGGCCGCGCCGTTTATGACAAACCCGAATTCGTCTCCGCCCAGCCGCTCGCCGCCTTCTTTGCCGCCCCGGCCCGCCCGGACACACGCGGCTACCGCGATTACCGCCACTATTTGCTGGAAACCTCGCAAATTCCGGGGGGATTTTATTCCGCGCGCGGTCGGCGCATCCTGATGCGTCAGGTGGTGGACATGATGCTCGCCCCGGAAGACCCCTATGAGGCGCTCGTCACCGGAAACGCGGCACCGCGGCAACAGTTGCGCTTGGTGACCTGATCGAGGGCGCGGATAACGATGGATTTTTCGGCATTCTCACGCTACCTTTGCGTGAAACAAAACGGCAATCCCGAAGAGGAGCCCGAGCAGTGACGACAAAACTCCCCCGCAGGGCCCTTGTGCTGGGCCTTTCGGCGGCCGTTCTGGGGACGGCTTCCTGTGGCCTGCCGCGCTCCGGGCCGAACAAGCGCGAGATCTTTTCCGGCTCCGTGATGCGGCAGGGCGATGCCTTCGTCGTCTCTGTCAATGACCATGTTGCACGCGCCACCGCGGTGCAGCCTGCGCTTGGCTTTTCCTCTGAGTTCCAGCGCGCGGGCGTGATCGGCTCGGATACGATCAACCCCGGCGACACGCTGATGCTGACGATCTGGGAAAACGTCGACAACGGGCTTCTGGCGCCGCAGGGTGCCTCTGCCACCCAGCTCTCCGAAGTGCAGGTGGATGGCGCGGGCAATATTTTCGTGCCTTACGCGGGCAAGATCAAGGCGGCGGGCAACTCGCCCGACGCGCTGCGCAAGATCATCACCGAAAAGCTCGATGCCCAGACCCCGGACCCGCAGGTGCTCGTGACCCGCGCCGCAGGCGATGGCGCGACCGTTTCGATCATGGGCTCGGTCGGCGGTCAGGGCGTCTATGCGATCGAGCGCCCCACCCGCACCCTTTCCGCGATGATCGCGCGCGCCGGCGGCGTCACGATCAAGCCCGAGATCGCCAAGATCACGGTCAAGCGGGGCGGCAAGCAGGGCACGGCCTGGCTCACCGATCTTTACAAGAACCCGCGCATGGATATTGCGCTGCGCCCCGGCGACGTGATCTTGGTGGAAGAAGACACCCGCGCCTTCACCTCGCTCGGCGCGACCGGTGCGCAGGCGCGCGTGCCGTTTGAAACCCAGACCCTCTCCGCGCTCGAAGCCCTCGCCATTGTCGGCGGGCTGCAAACCAACCTCGCCGATCCGACGGGCGTGTTCGTTCTGCGCAACGAGCCCGTCGAGATCGCCTCGGTGGTGCTCGGCCGCAATGATCTCGTGGGCGATCAGCGCATGATCTATGTGCTCAACCTGACCGAGCCGAACGGCATGTTCATGGCACGTGACTTCGTGATCCGTGACGACGACACCGTCTATGTGACCGAAGCGCCCTATGTGCAGTGGCAAAAAGCGCTCTCCGCGATCACCGGCTCGGCCGCCAGCGCGAACTCCATCTCTACGCTCGCCGGAAATTGATGCCGGAGGCGAGGGGGCATGCGGCCGCTGCGGGAAGCCCCCCGCGGCGGCTCTTTTCCTATACCCTCGGCTTCTGGCGCGATCCGCGCATCGCGGCGATCTTGCGCGCCTCGGGCTACACGCTCCATCTCGGCCGCCCCGGCCCCGAGGACCGGGTTGTGGTCTGGGGCCGCTCCCCCTATGCCGCGCGCGGCGAGCGGGTGGCGGCGCGCCTTGGCACCGGGCTTGTGCGCGTGGAAGATGCGTTCCTGCGCTCTGTCCATCCGGGCCGCGCCCGCGGCTCCGGCGGCCCGCTCGGGCTGCTGATCGACCCGGAGGGGGTGCATTTCGACGCCTCCTGCCCCTCGATGCTCGAGCGCCTTGCCGCCCGCGCCCCCCTTGATGACACCGCGCTTCTGGACCGCGCCCGCGATGGCATCGCCCGGCTGCGCGCGTCCAACCTTTCGAAATACAACGACTTCGACCCGGATCTCGCCCCGCCGCCTCCGGGCTATGTGCTGGTGATCGACCAGATCGCGGGCGATGCCTCGGTGCGGTTTGGGGGCGCGACCCCCGCCACATTCCGCGAAATGCTCGCCGTCGCGCAGATCGAGAATCCGGGCGCGCGGATTCTCATCCGCACCCATCCCGAAAGCCGCGCCGGGCTGCGCCCCGGCCACTACACGCCTGCCCATGAAGATGCGCGCACCCGGCTTTACGACGCCCCCGTCTCGCCCTGGGCTTTGCTGGAAGGCGCAGTGGCAGTCTATACCGTCTCCTCGCAGATGGGCTATGAGGCGATCCTTGCGGGCCACAAGCCGCGCGTTTTCGGCCAGCCCTTCTATGCGGGCTGGGGGCTGACGCAGGACGAAAATCCGGTCGCCCGCCGCCACCGCCGCCTCACCCGCGCGCAACTTTTTGCCGTGAGCCATATCCTCGCGCCAAGCTGGTATGACCCCTGCCGCGCGCGGGCCTGTTCGTTTGAGGAGGCGGTGGATCAGCTCGAAGCCGAGGTCCGTGCGTTCCGGGAAGACCGGTTTGGCCATGTCGCCTCCGGCATGCGGCTGTGGAAACGCGGCGCGCTGCAGGCGTTCTTCGGGCGCGAACAGCGGCTGCAGTTCATCGACCCGCCCCAGCGCGCCGCCAGAAGCGCTCAGCAGAGCGGGCGCGGGCTCCTGATCTGGGCAGGCAAGGAGCCCAAGGGGTTCAGCGCCCCCGCGCGCCGCGTCGAAGACGGGTTTTTGCGCTCGAAAGGGCTCGGCGCCGATCTGGTGCCGCCGCTCTCGCTCGTCACCGATCGGCGCGGGATCTATTATGACCCGACCCGGCCCTCCGATCTGGAAGCCCTCATTGCCGCGCCGCTGCCGCCCGGAGCCGCACCGCGCACAAAGCGGCTGATGGCGGCGCTGCGCCGGGCAGGCTTGTCGAAATACAACCTTGGGGGCGATCTGCCCGATCTGCCCCAAGGGCACCGGATTTTGGTGCCCGGGCAGGTGGAAGACGATGCCTCGATCCGCCTCGGTGCCGGCAGAACTTGCACAAACCTTGCACTTTTAGAGCTTGTGCGCCGCCATAACCCGCAATCACTTGTTCTTTTCAAACCTCACCCGGATGTCGAGGCGGGGCTGCGCCCCGGCGCCATTCCAGAGCAAGAAGCGCTGCGCTACGCTGACGCAATCTTGCAGAAATCAAACCCGATCGCGCTGATCGCGGCGGTCGATGAGGTCTGGACGATGACCTCGCTTCTGGGTTTCGAGGCGCTGGTGCGCGGCACGCCCGTCACCACCACCGGCGCGCCCTTCTATGCCGGATGGGGGCTCACCCGCGATCTTGGGGAGATCCCGGCGCGCCGCGGCGCGAAGGTCAGCCTTGAGCAGCTCGCCCATGCCGCGCTCATCGCCTATCCACGCTATTACGATCCGGTCTCGCGGCGCCCCTGCCCGCCCGAGGTGGTGCTCGAACGGCTCGTCAAGGGGCCCCTGCCCCGGCCCGGAGGGATCAATCGGCTGCTGGCCAAGCTGCAGGGCCTGCTTGCGAGCCACGCCGGGCTCTGGCGTTAGTCGTCGCGGCGCCAGCGCGCCAACACATCCCCGCCGATCAGCTGCACCTCCGCAAGCCGGTAGCGCGGCGCCTCTGCCAGCCGCTCAAGCCCCAGCGCGCCAAGGCCGGGCCGCGCATCCGCGCCGAGCACAAGGCCCGCAGTAAAACCGATCAGCTCATCCACCAGCCCCGCCGCCATGAGGGCCGCGGCAAACTGGCCGCCCCCCTCACAAAAGACGCGCGTGAGCCCGCGCCCGGCCAGCGCCGTCATCAGCGCGGCAGGGTCGAGCCCGGCAGGTGTCTCGGGAAGTTCGATCATCTCGGCGCCCAGATCCGCCCAATAGGCACGCGCCTCGACGGGCGCTTCGGCGCCATGCGCAAGCCAGAGCGGCGCGGCAGAAAGGGAGCTTGCCAGCCGGTCACGCGGCAGATCGAGCCTGCGCGCCGCAATCACCCGAACCGGCGCGCGCAGCGGCGTGAAGGCACGCACGGTGAGCAGCGGATCATCGGCGCGCGCCGTGCCGCCCCCGACCAAAACCGCATCGAAGCGCGCGCGCAAAGCCTGCACGCGGGCGCGGGCTTCCGGGCCGGTGATCCATTGGCTCTCGCCATTCGCCAGCGCAATCCGGCCATCGAAGCTGGCCCCGAGCTTCAGCGCAAGCCACGGACGATTATGAGAAATCCGGCTCAGGAACCCTGCCTGAAGCGCGCGCGCCTCGGCCTCCATCACGCCGGTGACAACCGCGATGCCCGCCGCGCGCAGCATCGCATGCCCCTTGCCCGCCACCCGCGGATCCGGGTCTTCGAAGGCCGAAACCACCCGCGTGATGCCCGCCTCGATCAGCCCCAGAGCGCAGGGCGGCGTGTGGCCAAAATGCGCGCAGGGCTCAAGCGTGACATAGGCCGTGGCGCCCCGCGCCGCCGCCCCGGCCTGATCGAGCGCGCGGCGTTCCGCATGGGGCCGCCCGCCCGGCTGGGTCCAGCCGCGCCCGACGATCCGGCCCGCGCGCACGATCACGCAGCCCACCGCCGGATTGGGCCAGACAGTGCCGAGCCCGCGCGCGGCAAGGCTCAGCGCCAGCCGCATGAAGCGGCCGTCGGCCTCGTTCACTCGGCTTCTCCGCCTTGCGGGCGCAGCTCGGAGACGAATTTGTCGAAATCGTCAGCCGCCTGGAAGTTCTTGTAAACGCTGGCAAAGCGCACATAGGCCACGGTGTCGATCCGCGCCAGCGTCTCCATCACGATCTCGCCGATGGAGCGCGAGGGGATATCCGTCTCGCCCGAGGATTCCAGCCGCCGCACGATACCGGAGATCATCTGGTCGATCCGCTCCGGGTCGATCGGGCGCTTCTGCATGGCGATGCGGATCGAGCGCTCAAGCTTGTCGCGGTCGAAATCCTCGCGCCGCCCGGAGCTTTTGATCACCACGAGATCACGCAATTGCACCCGCTCATAGGTGGTGAACCGGCCCCCGCAGGCCGGACAAAACCGCCGCCGCCGGATCGCCACGTGATCCTCCGCCGGGCGGCTATCTTTCACCTGAGTATCGACATTCCCGCAAAATGGGCAGCGCATCGCGTCCCCTTTCTTCCTGTTCCCGCCTCATGTTGGGGTCTGACGCCCCGGTTATCCACAGACTATAGGAGGGAACCGACAGCTCGGGTAGCGAAAATGTGACGCTACCAGATGCTGGGGCCGGGGTGTGGCGGCGCGGACTCAGGCACCGCCCCTGACCGCTGGCCGATCACCCCGCCGGCGCGGGCGCAGGCCGCGCCTCGGCCCGGCCGCGGGAATAAACCGCAAGGCATTCAGGCATCACCTGCATCACCTCGATTTCATGCGCGAGCGCGGCATCGACCTTCTCGGCGGACATCGGTCCAACCTTCTGCCCCGCCGGGGCGCGCGTGCCATCCCCTTTGCCGGTGATCAGGGAGAATTGCCCGTCTGCCTCGGTGGCGACATAGGCAAAGCAGGTCCCGCGCTGGCTGATTTTGGGGGATTTGGGGTCGGCGACCATCCCCTCGACGCAGGCGGAGAGCGCCAGCGGCAAAAGCAGGATCAGGGCGGGGGCGAGAGCGAAACGCGGCATCGAAACCTCTTGAAGAACCTTGCGCAACGGTAGCAGCCTGCGCCGCTGGAGCAAGGGCCAATGCAGCCGCGCCACCGCATGCGGTTGCCCCTGCGGCGGCGTTACGGCATTGTCGCCCCGCAATCCGCCGCAACCCTGCGAGACCCGATGCAGATGCCCGCCCCCGCCGCGCCAGCCCCCGCCGCCCCGCCCCCCCGGCATGGCGAGACGGCCTGGTTGCTTGTGCAAATTCGCTGGGTGGCGCTTGTGAGCCTGATCGCCGCCACCACTTATGCGGTGCGCGTCCTTGGCATTGCGCTCCCGGTCGAACAGATCGCGGTGGTGGTGGTGCTTTTGGTTTTTTACAACCTCGTCACCGCGGTCTCGGTGCAACGCTTCACCAAGCTGCCAGACTGGATCATCGTCCTGCAGCTCGCGTTTGACACCGGGGCGTTGACGGCCTTGCTCGCGCTTTCGGGCGGGGCCTCAAGCCCGTTTCTGATGCTGCTGGTGGTGCCCCCGCTCCTTGCGGTTTCGCTTTGCGCACCCTTCTCGGCGCTTCCGATCTACCTTCTGAGCAATGCCGCGATGTCATGGCTCGTCACCCGCTCGGCCCTCGCGGCAGAGGCCACCGCAGCCGCGCCGACGGGGCTGTTTCTGGCCTTCGTGCTCACCTCCACGCTGATGGTCTGGTTTGTGCTTCGGCTGCGGCTCAACATGGCCGCGCGGGAGGCGGCGATCGAGGAGTTGCGCCGCGCCAAGGCGGAGGCAGATCAACTCGTCGGGCTTGGGCTTCTCGCCTCCGGCATGGCGCATGAACTTGGCACGCCGCTCACCACCCTTGCCGTCACCCTCGACGACTGGGCCGAGATCGGCCCGCCCGAAGGTGCCGCGATGAAGCCCGAGCTGAACCGGATGATCGCGCAACTCCACCGCTGCCGCGCCATCGTCTCGCGCACGCTTCAGGCGGCGGGGCGTGAGCGGCTTGAGGCGGCGGCGGATGTGGCTGCGGAAGCCGAGATCCGCCGCATCCTTGCCATGTGGAGCGGCTCGCGCGGGCGCGCCCGCGTGCCGCTCACCGCCAGCGCCACGCTGCGCGGCGCGCGTATCCTGACCGCGCCGATTTTCGAGGCCGCGCTCGTCAACCTGCTCGACAATGCCGAAAGCGCGGCCCCGGGCACGCTCTCGGCACGCCTCGAAACCGAGGGCCAAAGGCTGATGCTGACCCTCGCAGACCGGGGGCCGGGCTTTCCGGAAAGCGTGCTCGCACATCCGGGCGCGCCCTTCCTCTCCGGCTCGGGCATGCCGGGGCGCGGCCTCGGCCTTTTTCTTGCGCGCAATGCCATCGACCGGCTGGGCGGCCGGATGGATTTGCGCAATACACCGACGGGGGCCGAGGTCCAGCTCTGTCTGCCCGTGCTCGACCGCGCCCCCTCCGAGGAGATCCGCCGTGACTGACCCCGCCATCGACCCGCGTTGCCTGCTGATCGTCGAAGATGATCCGCATCTGGCCGAAACCCTTGCCGGGGCCTTTGCGCGGCGCGGCTATGAGGTGCATGCCGCAACGCGCGAAGAGGCGGCGATCGGGCTCGCCGGGCGGTATGATTTCACCCATGCGATTGTCGATCTGAAGCTCGCCGAAGGCTCCGGGCTCGGGGTCGTGAAGGCCTTGGGCGAAAAGGATGATCCGCCCGCAACCGTGGTGCTGACGGGCTTTGCCTCGATTTCCACGGCGGTGGAGGCGATCAAGCTTGGCGCAACACAATATCTTGCCAAGCCCGCCACGGCGCGCGAGATCGAGGCCGCCTTTGGGCATCGGGCGGGCATGGCGATGCCCGAGATCGAGGCGCCGCAAATCGGCGTGAAGGCGCAGGAATGGGAGCTGATCCAGCGCACCCTTGCCGAGACCGGGTTCAACATTTCCGAAACCGCGCGGCGGCTCGGCATGCACCGGCGCACGCTGGCGCGCAAACTTGCCGCCCATCGCGCCGCGACCGAGGGGGGAGAGATGAAAGACGACGCCGATCTCTGAGCTCAGAGGATCTCCCAGTCATCCTCATGCGCGCAGCCACCAATGGCGAGCCAATCGGCGCGCACACGGGCAACCCGCGTATCACCCCAGGTGCGGAACACGATCACAAACCCTTCAAGCGTGATCATATCGGCCGAAATATCCATGCGCGGGTTATGCTTCTGGTCGATGTCCCACATCGAGAGCGAGACCTGCACGGCGGGAAGCGCGCGGAACGGCTCGTCAAACACCACAGCGCGGCGCAATTCACGCGGGCCTTCGCCCGTCCACATCACACCGCCATCCTGAAAATCGGAAAAGAGCACGATTGAGCCCTGTGCGATCCCGATCCGCGTCGAGGAGAGTTTCTGCATGCGGTCCGCTCGTTTTTCCAGTTCCTTCCGCTCTTAGTATGGCCGGGAACGAGAAAAAAGCCCTAAACAAAAAACCCCGGCAAAGCCGGGGTTCTCTGAGTGTGCAAGGGGCTGCGCTCACAGGTTGATGTGAGTGCCGAGCGCTTCCATATCGGCGAGCATCTTCGCCGCAGCATCCGCCACCGAGGGCGGCGCCGCGTCGAGCACTTTTTTCGCCTCGGCCATCATCTCCGCATGGATCGCGGCGGTCAGTTCCGGCTTGGTCAGACCGCGTTCGGCCAGCACCGTGACTTTCTCGCCCGAGACTTCCGCGAAGCCGCCGGTGACGGCGTATTCAGAAGTGCCCTCGGCGCTGACCACGGTCAGAATGCCCGGCCGCAGCGCCAGGATGACGGGCGCATGGCCCGGCATCGCCGTCAGGTCGCCTTCCACGCCGGGAAGGAGCACCTCGCGGGCCTGAACGGAAGCAAGCTTCCGTTCGGGCGAGACGAGGTCGAACTGCATGGTATCGGCCATCATGCCCCCCTTACGCCGCAGCGGCGAGGCGCTGGGCTTTCGCGATCACGTCGTCAATGCCGCCGACCATGTAGAAGGCCGCTTCCGGCAGGTGGTCGTATTCGCCCGCCACCACAGCCTTGAACGACTTGATGGTGTCTTCGAGCGGAACCTGCACCCCGTCCGAGCCGGTGAACACTTTCGCCACGTCGAACGGCTGGGAGAGGAAGCGCTGGATCTTCCGGGCGCGGGCCACGGTCAGTTTGTCTTCTTCGCTCAGTTCGTCCATGCCGAGGATGGCGATGATGTCTTGCAGCGATTTGTAACGCTGCAGCATGCCCTGCACGTCACGCGCCACTTGGTAGTGCTCTTCACCCACGACTTGCGGGTCGAGGATCCGCGAGGTCGAGTCGAGCGGGTCCACCGCCGGGTAGATGCCGAGTTCCGAGATCGCACGGCTCAACACGGTCGTGGCGTCGAGGTGGGCGAACGAGGTGGCCGGCGCAGGGTCGGTCAGGTCGTCGGCCGGCACGTAGATCGCCTGCACCGAGGTGATCGAGCCCGCTTTGGTCGAGGTGATGCGTTCTTGCAGCGCGCCCATGTCGGTGGCGAGCGTCGGCTGATAGCCCACGGCCGAAGGAATACGGCCGAGAAGCGCCGACACTTCCGAACCCGCTTGGGTGAAGCGGAAGATGTTGTCGACGAAGAACAGCACGTCGGTCCCGGACTGGTCGCGGAACTGCTCGGCCAGCGTCAGGCCGGTCAGCGCGACGCGGGCACGGGCCCCCGGAGGCTCGTTCATCTGACCGTAAACCAGCGCCACCTTCGACTCTTCGAGGTTGTCGAGGTTGATAACGCCCGATTCGATCATCTCGTGGTAAAGGTCGTTGCCTTCACGGGTCCGTTCGCCAACGCCCGCGAACACGGAAAAGCCCGAGTGCACTTTGGCGATGTTGTTGATCAGTTCCATGATGAGCACGGTCTTGCCCACGCCGGCGCCGCCGAAGAGACCGATTTTGCCGCCCTTCGAATAGGGGGCGAGCAGGTCGATCACCTTGATGCCGGTCACGAGGATCTGGCTTTCGGTCGATTGCGCCGCAAAGTCCGGGGCGGGCTGGTGGATCGCCCGGGCCTCGGTTTTCGCCACGTCGCCGCGCTCGTCCACCGGCTCGCCGATGACGTTGAGGATACGGCCGAGCGTCGCGTTGCCCACCGGAACGGTGATCGGCGCGCCGGTGTCGGTCACGACGGCACCGCGCACGAGGCCTTCCGAGGCGTCCATGGCGATCGTGCGCACGGTGTTTTCGCCGAGGTGCTGGGCGACTTCGAGCACGAGGCGCTTGCCGTTGTTGGTGGTTTCAAGGGCGTTCAGAATCGCCGGGAGACCGCCTTCGAACTGAACGTCGACGACGGCGCCGATGACCTGGGTCACTTTGCCTTTGCTTGCCATTGTTTCTATCTCCGGTTCCGTCAGAGCGCCTCGGCGCCCGAGATGATTTCGATAAGCTCTTTGGTGATGGCGGCCTGACGCGAGCGGTTAAACTCGATCGTCAGACGGTCGATCATGTCGCCCGCGTTGCGGGTGGCGTTGTCCATGGCCGTCATCTGGGCGCCGTTGAAGGACGCGTTGTTTTCGAGCAGAGCGGCGAAGATCGCCGTTGCCACGCCGCGCGGCAGGAGCGCCGTGAGGATCTCCTGATCGCCGGGCTCGTAGTCATAGACCGTCGAGGCCCCGGTTTCCGCCGCTTCGATCTGCGCGGGCACGATCTGCTGCGCCGTCGGCGTCTGGCTGATCACGCTCTGGAAGGTCGAGTAGAAGATCGTGGCAACATCGAATTCGCCAGCTTCGAAGCGGGCGAGAATGTCGTCGGCGATCCCCTGCGCGGTGGCGTAGGTGAGCTTCTTCACTTCGCTCAGATCGACATGGCCGATGAAATAGTCGCCCAGGTCGCGGCGCAGCGCGTCGCGGCCCTTTTTGCCGACGGTGAGAATTTTCACCGTCTTGCCTTGGGCGATCAGCTCATGGGCCCGCGTCCGCGCGAGCTTGGCGATGTTGGCGTTGAAGCCGCCGCACAGGCCGCGCTCGCCGGTCATCACGACCAGAAGCTGAACCTGCTCGGAGCCGGTGCCGGCCAGAAGCCGCGGCGCCCCCTCGTTCGAGCCCACCGCAGTGGCAAGGCTCGACAGAACCGCCGACATCTGTTCGGCGTAGGGGCGGGCAGCTTCCGCGCTTTCCTGGGCGCGGCGAAGTTTCGCCGCCGCGACCATCTGCATCGCTTTCGTGATCTTGCGAGTGTTCTTGACACTCACGATCCGGTTTTTGAGGTCCTTAAGGCTGGGCATCTCCCTGTCCTTTCAGGCCGTCACGCGAAAGTCTTGGCGAATTCTTCGATCGCGGACTTCAGCTTGGTTTCGGCATCGCCCTTGATCTTCGGATCCTCGTTGGTGAGCCAGTCGAGGATGTCCTTGCGCGAAGAGCGCAGGTAGGCGAGCAGGCCCTTCTCGAACCGGCCGACTTCTTTCACCGGGATCGCGTCGAGGAAGCCCTTGGTGCCGGCAAAGATCACCGCAACGATTTCCGCGTTGGTCAGCGGCGAATATTGCGGTTGCTTCATCAGCTCGGTCAGGCGGGCGCCGCGGTTGAGCAGCTTTTGCGTGGCGGCGTCGAGGTCCGAGCCGAACTGCGCAAAGGCGGCCATCTCGCGGTATTGGGCGAGTTCCAGTTTCACCGGGCCGGCCACCGATTTCATCGAGTTGGTCTGCGCCGAGGAGCCCACGCGCGACACCGACAGACCGGTGTTCACGGCCGGGCGGATGCCTTGGTAGAAGAGTTCGGTTTCAAGGAAGATCTGACCGTCGGTGATCGAGATCACGTTGGTCGGAATGAAGGCCGACACGTCGCCACCTTGGGTTTCGATGACCGGCAGGGCGGTCAGCGAACCGGCGCCGAAGTCTTCGTTCAGCTTGGCCGAACGCTCGAGCAGGCGCGAGTGGAGGTAGAACACGTCGCCCGGATAGGCTTCACGCCCCGGCGGACGGCGCAGCAGGAGCGACATCTGACGGTAGGCGACGGCTTGCTTGGAGAGGTCATCATAGATGATCAGGCCGTGCATGCCGTTGTCGCGGAAGTATTCCGCCATCGCGGTCGCCGAATAGGGGGCGAGGAACTGCATCGGCGCCGGGTCCGAGGCGGTCGCGGCGACAACGGTGGTGTATTCCATCGCGCCGGCTTCTTCGAGCTTTTTCACCAGCTGCGCCACGGTCGAACGCTTTTGGCCGATCGCAACATAGAAGCAGTGCAGCTTGTTGTTCGGGTTGGCGTCGTTGTAGGACTTCTGGTTCAGGATCGTGTCGAGCGCGATCGCGGTTTTACCGGTTTGACGGTCACCGATGATCAGCTCGCGCTGGCCGCGACCGATCGGGATCATCGCGTCGACCGACTTGAGGCCGGTCGCCATCGGCTCGTGCACCGATTTGCGCGGGATGATGCCCGGGGCTTTCACGTCGGCGATGCGGCGCTCGGCGGCTTCGATCGGGCCCTTGCCGTCGATCGGGTTGCCCAGCGCGTCGACGACGCGGCCAAGCAGGCCCTTGCCGGCAGGAACGTCCACGATGGCGTTGGTGCGCTTGACGGTGTCGCCTTCCTTGATGTCGCGGTCGGAACCGAAGATAACGATACCGACGTTATCGACTTCGAGGTTGAGCGCCATCCCGCGGATGCCACCGGGGAATTCGACCATCTCGCCCGCCTGGACGTTGTCGAGCCCGTAGACGCGCGCGATACCGTCGCCCACCGAGAGCACGCGGCCCACTTCGGCGACTTGGGCATCCTGCCCGAAGTTCTTGATCTGCTCCTTGAGGATCGCAGAGATTTCAGCAGCCTGGATGCCCATTATCCAACCTCTTTCATGGCGTTCTGGAGGGAAGCGAGTTTGGCTTTGACCGTGGAGTCGATCATGCGCGAACCCAGCTTGACGATCATGCCACCGATGAGGCTCTCATCGACGGCGACGTTCAGTTTGACGGTCTTGCCCGTCTTCTTGGCGAGTGCAGCAGCCAGTTTCTCGGTCTGCGCATCGCTCAGCGCGGTGGCGGAGGTGACATCGGCGGTCATCTCGCCCTTGGCCTCGGCAATCGCCTCGGCCAGGCCCTTGAGCAGTTGCGGCAGCGCGAACAGGCGGCGCTTCGAAGCCATCAGCTTGAGCCCGTTGGCGAGCGGCGCCGAGAGCCCCATCTTCGTCGCAAGCGCGGCGATCGCGGCTTCCTGGTCGGCGCGGCTGTAGATCGGCGAGCCGATCAATTCGCGCAGCTCGGGCGAGCCGTTCACCGCGGCACGCAGCGCGTCGACATCCGCCGAAAGCGCATCGAGCCCGCCGGCATCCTTCGCAAGGTCGAAAATGGCCGTGGCATAGCGCCCGGCAATGGCTGCAGAAATCGAAGCTGGTTCGGACACGTCCACCCTTCCGATGCTTTGCCTCCGCACCCCGATCGACACCGCCGCGATCGGGGCAGAGGCCCCCCTGGAACGCGCAAGTCTCCCATGCACGCGCCGCATTCGGGGCTGCTAGTAACAGAGCAATGTGACCCTCGCAACCATCTTGGCATACGGAATGTGAATGTCCGGGGCACATTTCAGGCCAAGCCCACGATGTTAGCGCTGAGCCTTGCCGCCGCTTTCAGCACAGCGCGCAACCTCTGGCGGCGATAGGGGAAAATCGCGCGGCCAACAGCACAAGCTGCGCGGCAGCGATTCTCTTTCCGCACCGCAGCGTGATCACACCCGGCCCGCGACGGGCTTTGGTGTGCCTTCGAGGATCGAAAGCGGTTTGCGCACCGCCGCGCCCAGCCCCGAGCGGCGCGGCACATGCACCTGCTTGGAGACCTCGAGGATCAGCACCCCCGCCGCAAGCACCCCCGCCGCGCGCGTGCCCACCCGCTCCCACATCTCCGCCGAGCGCAGCCAGAACCGGCGCTGCGAGGGCGGGATGTACAGCGCCGCCGCCTGCCGCTCCGGCACAAAGCCCGCGCGGCGCGCCTGCGCATCAAGCTGGCCGGGCGTGTAGGGTCGGCCAAAGCCAAAGGGCGTTGTTTCCCGCGGCGCCCAGAGCCCGGCGCGGTTGGGCACGATGAACAGCGCCCGCCCTCCGGGGCCGAGCACGCGCCAGCATTCTTCCAAAAGCGCATCGGGGTGGTCGGAGACCTCAAGGCCATGAAGCACGATCAGCCGGTCGACCCGGCCCGTCTCAAGCGGCCAGCGGGTCTCGTCGCACAGCACCGAGACATTGGGCTCGCCCGCGGGCCATGGCATCACGCCCTGCGGCGCCGGCATCAGCCCGATCACGCGGCGCGCCACCCCCAGATAGGGCCGCAACAGCGGCACCGCAAAGCCAAAGCCCGCCACGGTCAGCCCGGTCATCTCGCCCCCGGTCGCGGGCCAGAGCGCCTCCACCCGGTCGCGCACCGATTTTTGCGCCGTGCGGCCCAGCTGGGTGCGATAATAAAATTCGCGCAGGTCGAGCACGTCGAGATGCATTGCAGTTCCGCCTTCCTTCGGCATAGCTTGGTCAGGATAGTGCAAGAAGTTCAAAACGCCATGACCCTCGAACTGCTCACCATTCCCTGTCTGACCGACAATTATGCCTATCTGTGGCATGACACGGCCACCGATACCACCGTTGCCGTCGACGTTCCGGAGGCCGCGCCGCTGATGCGGGTGCTTGCCGAACGCGACTGGCAGCTTCATCACATCCTGCTCACCCATCACCACAACGACCATATCGCGGGGGCCGAGGCCCTGGCGCAGGCGACGGGCGCAAAGGTGGCGGGCGCGGCGGCGGATGCTGCCCGGCTCCCCCCGCTCGATCATCCGCTTGCGCCCGGCGAGGTGCTGCCGGTCGGCGTGGAGGAGGTGCAGGTGCTCGCCGCCGATGGCCACACACTCGGCCATATCGCCTATTATCTGCCCGGCGCCGGGCTCCTCTTTTCAGGCGACAGCCTGATGAGCTGGGGCTGTGGGCGGCTCTTTGAGGGCACGCCCGCGCAGATGCACGACACACTCACCCGCCTCGCGGCGCTGCCCGCCGAAACGCTGGTCTGCTCGGGCCACGAATATACGCTCGCCAACGGTCGCTTTGCGCTGAGCCTCGAACCCGATGCCCCGGCGCTGAAGGCCCGCATGGCGGCGGCAGAGGCGGCACGGCAAGAGGGCCGGCCCACCCTCCCGGTGCCGCTCTCGCTTGAGCTTGCGACAAACCCGTTCCTGCGCGGCAGCGATCCGGGCCTGCGCGCGGCGCTTGGGCTTGGAGAGGGCGCGCGTGCGCTCGATGTGTTCACCGAAGCGCGCGCCCGCAAGGACCGGTTCTGATCACGCGGAAGGCGGCGCCTCTTCCCGCGGTTTGGGCGGTTGCGCCGCCGCGCGGCGCGCGCGCAGCGCATCGGCGATGAAAAGCCGCGAGAGCGCGTGGTAAAGCGGCTCGGGCTGGATGATGCGCGAGGTGCCATAGCCGAGCATCGCCGCCGCCATGATCGCGATCACGTCGTCATGGTTGCCGGTCATCTCGAAGATGATCACGAAGGCGGTCATCGGCGCTTGTGTCACGCCCGCAAAATACCCCGCCATGCCGAGGATCGCCGCAAGACCGATCGAGGAGCCGAGAAGCGCGCCAAGCGCCGCACCAAGCCCCGCACCGACCGAGAGCGAGGGCGCGAAGAGCCCGCCCGGAATACCGGAGACGGTGGCGGCAAGGGTGGTCACGAACTTGCCGATGAAGAAGCTGATCGAAAGCGTTTCGCCCTCCACTGCGGCGCGCGCCTGCGCGTAGCCGGTGCCAAACACCTCGCCGCCGCAGGCCAGACCGACAAGCGCGGTAACAAGCCCCGCCGTGCCCGCGATGATCATCGCGCGCCGACGCGGGCCCATCCCCTTGAAGCGCCGGATCCGCCGTGTGGTCGAGATCACGAGCCGCGAGAACAGCGCCCCGAAGACCCCGCCCCCCAGCCCGCACACCAGCACCAGCGGCAGGTCGGCGGGCAGATGCGCGACTTCCTTGGAGATCCCGTAATAGGTGTAGGAGCCGAGGATGCCGAGCGACGAGAGGCCCGCGATGATCACGGTCGAGAGCACCAGCCCGTTGGTGCGCGCCTGATAGGCCCGGCTCATCTCTTCGATCGCAAAGACGATCCCGGCCAGCGGCGTGTTGAACGCGGCGGCGATCCCGGCGGCCGAGCCCGCGAGGATCAGCCCGCGCCGATGCGCAAGATTGCCGATCCGCGCCGCCTGCGCCATGATCGAGGCGCCGACCTGCACCGTTGGCCCCTCGCGCCCGATCGAGGCGCCACAGGCCAGCCCGAAAACGGTGAGGAAGATCTTGCCAAAGATGATGCGCAGGGTCAAAAGCCCGCCGCGCCGCGGGTCGTCGCGCAGATGGCGCGCGGCAATCGCCTGCGGAATGCCCGAACCCTGCGCCCCCGGAAACCAGAGGTTCACGATCAGCGCACTCAGCGCAAAGCCAAGCGGGGCGACGGCAAGCACCAGCCAGCCCCCGGCGCCCGGCAGCACATAGCGCGCAAAGAACTCCTGCGCATAGTCGGCGGCAATCGCGAAACCCGCGCCAATCGCCCCGATCGCCAGCGCGCCGAGCCAGAACACCAGCCGCGTTTTCCACAAACGCCGCGAATTCACCATTGCGCGCGACCGCCGCCACATCGCGGAGCGCGAGATCCTCATAGTCCGCATGTCTTGCCTCCGGGGATGCCCCCTCTTGGACCGCTCGCCCGAGCGATGCAACCCGCGCGCCCCTTCTTTTGTGGCATTTGGCCCACAGCCGGGCGCCCCCGCCCCGATGCTGGCGCGGCTTTGAACGTCCGCCGGGCAAAGCGTTCACTTTTGAGGCACGATCAGCTTGTGTGACGAAATTTCGACATCGGGGCTTGAAGCGGAGCGAAATCCACCGAACTTTAACCTTGTGACGCCAGGATCTGATTACCCCATGAAAGGAGCGCCGGATGCCCTCGTTCTCGACCACGCTCGAACAAGCAATTCACGCGGCCTTGGCCCTTGCCAATACGCGCAAACACGAACTGGCGACGCTTGAACACCTGCTTCTGGCGCTGCTCGACGAACCGGATGCCAGCCGTGTGATGCGGGCTTGTGGCGTGGATCTGGAGGAACTCCGCCAGACCCTGACCGAATTCATCGACGACGATCTCTCGACGCTGATCACCGAGGTGGAAGGCTCCGAAGCCGTTCCCACCGCCGCCTTCCAGCGGGTGATCCAGCGCGCCGCGATCCATGTGCAAAGCTCGGGCCGCACCGAGGTGACGGGGGCGAATGTGCTCGTCGCGATCTTTGCCGAGCGCGAGAGCAACGCCGCCTTCTTCCTGCAAGAGCAGGACATGACCCGCTATGACGCGGTGAACTTCATCGCCCATGGCGTGGCAAAAGACCCGGAATTTGGCGAGGCCCGTCCGGTTGTCGGCGCCGAGGAAGAGACGAAATCCGAGGCCGCGCAGCCCGGCGAGGCAAAGGAATCCGCGCTTGGCAAATACTGCGTGAACCTGAACCAGAAATCGCAAAAAGGCGATATCGACCCGCTGATCGGGCGCGCCGAAGAGGTCGAGCGCTGCATTCAGGTGCTGTGCCGCCGCCGCAAGAACAACCCGCTTCTGGTGGGCGATCCGGGCGTGGGCAAAACCGCCATCGCCGAGGGCCTCGCGCTCAAGATCACCCGCGGCGAGACGCCGGAAATTCTGGCCCATGCCACGATCTACTCGCTCGACATGGGCGCGCTTCTGGCGGGCACCCGCTACCGCGGTGACTTTGAAGAGCGGCTGAAAGCGGTCGTGAAAGAGCTCGAAGATCATCCCGACGCGATCCTCTTCATCGACGAGATCCACACCGTGATCGGTGCCGGGGCCACCTCGGGCGGCGCGATGGATGCCTCCAACCTGCTCAAGCCCGCGCTGCAGGGCGGCAAGCTGCGCTGCATGGGCTCGACCACCTACAAGGAATTCCGTCAGCACTTCGAAAAGGACCGCGCGCTCTCGCGCCGGTTCCAGAAGATCGACGTGAACGAGCCCTCTGTGCCCGACAGCATCAAGATCCTGATGGGGCTCAAACCCTATTTCGAAGAGCACCACGAGGTGCGCTACACCAATGACGCGATCAAGGCGGCGGTCGAGCTTTCGGCGCGCTACATCCATGACCGCAAGCTTCCCGACAAGGCGATCGACGTGATCGACGAGGCGGGCGCGGCCCAGCACCTTCTGCCCGAGAGCAAGAAGCGCAAGACCCTCGGCGCGAAAGAGATCGAGGCCGTGGTGGCAAAGATCGCCCGCATTCCCCCGAAAAACGTCTCCAAAGACGATGCTCAGGTGCTGCGCGATCTGGAGAAAACGCTCAAGCGCGTGGTGTTTGGTCAGGACAAGGCGATCGAGGCGCTCGCTTCGGCGATCAAGCTCTCCCGCGCCGGTCTGCGCGAGCCCGAAAAGCCGATTGGCAACTACCTCTTTGCCGGCCCCACCGGCGTCGGCAAGACCGAGGTGGCCAACCAGCTTGCGAACACGCTCGGCGTGGAGCTGCTGCGCTTCGACATGTCGGAATACATGGAGAAACACGCGGTCTCCCGCCTCATCGGCGCGCCTCCGGGCTATGTCGGCTTTGATCAGGGCGGGCTTCTGACCGATGGCGTTGACCAGCATCCGCATTGCGTGCTGCTGCTTGACGAGATCGAGAAGGCGCACCCCGATGTGTTCAACATCCTGCTGCAGGTGATGGACCACGGCAAGCTGACCGACCACAATGGCCGTCAGGTGGATTTCCGCAATGTGATCCTGATCATGACCTCGAACGCCGGGGCCTCCGACATGGCGAAAGCCGCGATCGGCTTTGGCCGTGAGCGCCGCGAGGGCGAGGATACCGCCGCCATCGAGCGCACCTTCACGCCGGAGTTCCGCAACCGCCTCGATGCGGTGGTGAGCTTCGCGCCGCTGCCGCGGGAGGTCATCTTGCAGGTGGTCGACAAGTTCGTGCTTCAGCTCGAAGCCCAGCTCATCGACCGCAACGTGCATATCGAGCTGACCCCCGAGGCCGCGGGCTGGCTCGCCGAGAAGGGCTACGACGACAAGATGGGCGCCCGCCCGCTGGGCCGCGTGATCCAGGAGCACATCAAAAAGCCGCTCGCCGAGGAACTGCTGTTCGGCCGGTTGATGAAAGGCGGCGTGGTGCGGGTGACGGTGAAGGACGACGCGATCGCCCTCGAAGTCGAAGAGCCCGGCAAGCCGCGCCTCTCGGGCACCAAGCCGCGGCTCCTGCCCGCCGGCTGAGCGATGCGGCTCCGGGCCCCCGGGGGCCCTGCCCCCAAGAGCTTCTTCCTCCCTCGCCCTGCTTTGCCGGGGCGGGGTTTTTTTGCTTTGGCTCTCAGCATGCTCCTGCCCGGCGCGGGGGCGGCGCTCACGCTCGATCTGCCCGTCGCCTGCACGCTCGGCGAGAGCTGCTACATCCAGCATTACCTCGACCGAGACCCGGGGCCGGGCATCGTCGATTACGGCTGCGGCTCAGCCACCTATGCGGGCCATGACGGCACCGATTTCGCGCTCCCCACGCGCGCGGCAATGGCCACAGGCGTGGCGGTCCTCGCCGCGGCACCGGGCCGGGTGCGCGCGGTGCGCGATGGTGAGGCGGATGGCGCGCTGCTCTCGGGCGAGAGCGTCGCGGGCAAGGAATGTGGCAATGGCGTGGTGATCGACCATGCCGAGGGCTATCAGACCCAGTATTGCCACCTCAAACGCGGCTCGGTCGCGGTGAAACCGGGAGAGCAGATCGCAGCCGGGGCCCGGCTCGGGCTGATCGGCCTTTCTGGCGCGGCAGAATTTCCCCATCTTCATCTGACCGTGCGCAAGGATGGCCACGAGATCGACCCGTTCCATCCCGGCGCGGCGCCCAGCTGCGACACCGCTCCCGCAGACGGGCTCTGGCGCGCGCCCCTGCCCTATGTTGGCGGCGGGCTGTTGCAGGCGGGCCTGGCGGCTGCGCCGCCAGATTTTGACGCGGTGAAAGCGGGCCTCGCCGCCCCCGCGACCCTTCCGGCCAACGCCCCGCTTCTTCTTTGGGCCTATGGCTATGAGAGCCGCGCAGGCGATCTGCTCACGCTGCGCATCACCGGCCCCGGCGGTTTCGTCTTCGACCATCAGACCCGTCTGGAAAAACCACAAGCGCTGTTTTATCGCTATGGCGGCAAGCGCGCCCCCGCAGGCGGGCTTGCGCCCGGGCCTTATAGCGCGGAGGTCGTGCTCACCCGGGAAGGGCGCGAAATCGGGCGCCGCCAGCTTGGCGTCGAGATTTCCCGCTGAACGCGGGATTTTCCGCATCGCTCCGTTGACTCCCGGGCGCGGGCCTGTATAAGCCGCCCATCCCGGTGGCCAAGGCTGCCGGGCCTTTCATTGGTGTTGGTGGACCCCGCAAGGGGAAACCTGTCGCCCGAAGCCTCGCGGATGGGGCAGAGGGAAAGGACAACGCCCTTCGTAACACAGAAGGAGATCAGCGATGACCAAACGCACCGCTGCCAAGTACAAAATCGACCGCCGCATGGGCGAGAACATCTGGGGCCGCTCGAAATCGCCGCTCAACAAGCGCGATTACGGTCCGGGCCAGCACGGCCAGCGCCGCAAGGCCAAGCTGTCGGACTTCGGGACCCAGCTCCGCGCCAAGCAAAAGCTCAAGGGCTACTACGGCGATCTGACCGAAAAACAATTCCGCCGCATCTACGCCGAAGCCGAGCGTGTGAAGGGCGACACCGGTGAAAACCTGATCGGCCTGCTCGAGCGCCGCCTCGACGCGGTGATCTACCGTGCCAAATTCGTGCCGACCGTCTTCGCCGCGCGTCAATTCGTGAACCACGGCCACGTCACCGTGAACGGCAAGCGCGTCAACATCGCCTCCTACCGCGTGAAGGAAGGCGACGTGATCGCGGTGCGCGATCGCTCCAAGCAACTCGCGCTCGTGCTCGAAGCCGTGCAATCGGGCGAGCGTGACGTGCCCGACTATCTCGAAGTCGACCACAACAAGATGACCGCGACCTTCGTGCGCACCCCGGCGCTGGGCGACGTGCCCTACCCGGTGCAAATGGAACCGAACCTCGTGGTCGAATTCTACGCGAAGAACTGATCGGTTCTTCGCCGCCAAACCGAAAGGGCCGCCCGATGGGCGGCCCTTTTCCTTTGGGATCGCTTTTTTGGGGGGGCAAAAAGACGCCGGCCCCGGCCTCTGAGGGCTCACTTTTTTGCGGCGCGTTCGGCCAGAGCGCGTTGCACCATCATCACCGGATCGCGGTCGATGTAGAGGATGCGCTCAAACAGGCTGCCGCCATACAAAATCCGGCGGTAGCTGCCCGCCCCCAGATCGCCCAGATACTGCACCGCCTCGCTTTCGGTCCCGATCCGCGGGTGTAGCCGCTCTTGCGAGATCTGTGCGATCTTCTCGACCGAACGGCGCAGCGCGCGCTCGGTCGAGCCGGTCCAGCGCCCGTCGGTATTGCCCAGAAACAGATCGGCCCGGCGCAGCTCGCGTTGCACGGCGATCCGGTCGGCTTCGCTCAGGCTTCGATAACTTGCGGCCAGCGCATCGGCACAGGCGACGCCGGGCATCGCGGCACCAAGGCAGAACAGGGCAGCGCTCAAGAACGCCGGGCGAAGAGAAGGCATGAAGGGCATGGCAAACCTTTGGTCTTGAGACTGGCGGCGCCAACGCCCGACAAACGAAGCCCGGTGCCACTTCCTTCCTCGCGCAATCGGGTGCATTTTTCGTAAAAATCACCCACATTATCGCGCGCAGAAAGCGGGCAAGCGCGCCACGGTTTTGCGCCCCGTCGGCGTGGGTTCCAAACAAGGCTTCCAAAGCGCGAACTTGCCCGCTATTGAGGCGGCACGTACGAGGAAAGGCTGCCATGACCGACCCTATCCGCCCGCAACCCGGCATTCTCGACATCGCGCTTTACGAAGGCGGTGCTGCGCATGTGGCCGGAGTGAGCGATGCGATCAAGCTCAGCTCCAACGAGAACCCGCACGGGCCCTCCGACAAGGCGAAAGAAGCGTTTCAGCGCTGCATGCACAAGCTGCACCGCTACCCTTCGACCGATCATGCCGGGCTGCGTCAGGCCATTGCCGAGGTGCACGGGCTCGATGCGGGCCGCGTGATCTGTGGTGTCGGCTCGGATGAGCTGATCCGCATGCTCACCAATGCCTATGCCGGCCCCAAGGACGAGGTGCTCCACACCGAGCACGGCTTCTTGATGTATTCGATTGCGGCGAAGGGCGCGGGGGCGACCCCGGTTTCGGTGCCCGAGCGCGAACGCACGATTGATGTCGATGCGATCCTGAAAGCCTGCACCAAGAAGACAAGGCTTGTCTTCATCGCCAACCCGAACAACCCGACCGGCACGATGGTGGGGCTGGCCGAGCTTGAGCGGCTGGCCATGGGCATGCCGAAACAGGCGATTTTGGTGATCGACAGCGCCTATGCCGAATATGTCGACGGCTATGACGGCGGCGCCGAACTGGCGCACCGGCTGCCCAATGTGGTGATGACGCGGACGTTTTCGAAAATTTACGGTCTGGGCGGGCTGCGCATCGGCTGGGCCTACGGGCCGCAGGCGATCATTGACGTGCTCAACCGCATTCGCGACCCGTTCAACCTCTCGACCGCGCAGCTTGAAACCGCCGAGGCGGCGGTGCGTGATCAGGACTGGATCACCCATTGCCGGGGCGAGAACACGCGGCTGCGCCACTGGCTCTCCGAAGCGCTCGCCGAGCGTGGCGTGCCCAACGATACCTCGATGGCGAATTTCGTGCTCGCCCGGTTCGGCTCCGAGGCCGAGGCCGTGGCCTGCGATGAATTCCTGAAAAAAGACGGGCTGATCGTACGCCGCGTGGCAGGTTACGGTCTGCCGCATTGCCTGCGCATCACGGTGGGAGACGAGCCCTCCTGCCGCCGCGTGGCGCATCTGATCGGCGTGTTCAAGGCTGGCGGCACGGTCTGAGCCATGAAACACTATGACCGGGTCGCGCTGATCGGGCTGGGGCTCATTGCCTCCTCGATGGCGCATGCGATCCGCCAGGGCGGGCTTGCGGGCGAGATCATCGGCCATGCGCGCTCGGCGGAGACGCGCGCGACCGCGCTTGAGATCGGCCTTGTCGATCGGGTCTATGAGACCGCCGCCGAGGCCGTTGCAGGCGCCGATCTGGTGGTGCTTTGCGTGCCGGTGGGTGCGATGGCGGCGATTGCCGCGGAAATCGCCCCCCATCTCGCGCCCGGCGCGACCGTCACCGATGTCGGCTCGGTCAAGCAGGCCGTGGTCGAGGCGGTGGCGCCGCATATGCCCGAAAATGTCACGTTCATCCCCGGCCACCCGCTCGCGGGCACCGAGCATTCGGGGCCGCGTTCGGGTTTTGCCACGCTTTTTGTCAACCGCTGGTGGCTGATCACGCCGCTTGAGGGCAATGACCCGGCCGCCGTCGCGCGGCTCAAGGGCTTCCTCGCGGCGATGGGCGCCAATGTCGACGAGATGGAGGTGACACGGCACGACCTTGTGCTCTCTGTCGTCTCGCACACCCCCCACCTCATCGCCTATACGATGGTGGGCGTGGCCGACCATCTGCGCCGCGTCACCCATGACGAGGTGATCAAGTATTCCGCCTCGGGGTTTCGTGATTTTACCCGCATCGCGGCCTCGGACCCGACGATGTGGCGCGACGTGTTCCTGACCAACAAGGATGCCACGCTCGACATCCTCGGCCGGTTCACCGAGGAACTCTTCATGCTGCAGCGCGCGATCCGAATGGGCGACGGCGAGATGCTGTTTGACTATTTCACCAAGACCCGGGCGATCCGGCGCAGCATCATCGAGGCCGGGCAGGATACCGCCGCCCCCGATTTCGGTCGCGCCCCGCCGCCTGCCGAGCGCAAGTGATGCGCCGGGCCGCCGCGCTTGCGCTGGTGCTGGGCCTCGCGCTCGCTCCGGCGCTGGCGGGCGCCCGCATCCTCGAGACCTCGCCCCGCCCCCGTCCCCATCCTGCCCCCGCTGCGGCCGTGCCGCCAGAGGCCGTGCCGCCAGAGGCCACGGTCGAGCCGCCCGCCCCGCGCCCGGGCGCCGCGGCGGCGGGCGCGTCGCTCTTTCCGCGCGCCCCGGCCGCGGCGGAACCGCCGCCCGAGGCGCCCGCCCTTGCGCCCTCGCCCCCTGACCCGATCGCAACACCCGGCCCTGATGCGGCCCCGCTCTCCCGCTCGCCCCGGCCCGCGCCGCGCCCCGGGGCCTTGGCGCCCGCTGCGCCCCCAAGCGCCCCCCCGAGCGCATCCGAAGACGCGGTGACGGCCGCGCCGGCACCTCCTGCGGCCATGCCCGGAAGCCTGTTCCGCCCCGGCCTGCAAACTGCGCCGCGGCCACTGCCGCGGCCCGCGGCCCCTGCGGCGCCCGGCGCCATCGCGCCCGTCGTGCCACGCGCTGCCGCGCCCGACCCGGCGCCGCCCCCCGTGGCGCCACAGCGCGGCGCGCTGTGCGGCACGCGCGGCATCGAAGGCGCCCCGATCGCGGCGATTGCGGGCCAGATTCAGGGCTGCGGGCTCAGCGAGGGCGTCAGGGTCACGGCGATCTCGGGCATCCCCTTCTCCGAGCCGCTCACGATCGACTGCGCCACGGCCCAAGCGATGAAAACATGGATTGATCGCGGCATCGTGCCCGCCGTTGGCCGCAAGGGCGGCGGCATCGCGCGGATCGAGGTGCTGGCCAGCTACACCTGCCGCCCGCGCAACAATCAGCGCGGTGCAAAAATCTCCGAACACGGGCGGGGCCGCGCCGTCGATTTTGGCGGCGTGACGCTGCGCAACGGCACGGTGATCGACGTGCTCACCGGCTGGAACCGCGAGCCGCGGATCTTGCGCGCGATCCATGCCGCAGCCTGCGGGCCCTTCGGTACCGTGCTCGGGCCAAAGTCGGACCGGTTCCACCTCAACCACATCCATGTTGACACCGCGCGGTATCGCTCCGGCAACTACTGCCGCTAAAGCCCCAGCCGCGGCGCCGGGCCAAGCGGCAGCCCGGCAAAATAGGTCATCCCGTTCTGGAACGAGAGCGGCAGATGCACGCGCCCGTCAGCACTTTGGCGCGCAAGCCCCTGCCCCAGCGCCGAGAGCATCGGCATTTTGTCGGCGGGCACGACCCCCGCGCCCCTGGCAAGCGTGAGCCAGGCGTCCCAATCGGAAACGGCGAGCGTCACCGAGCCTTCCGGCCAGCCTTCGGGGCTGATCGCAAACGCTCCGGTGACCGCCAGCGCATGCCCGCCCCAGACCAGTTCGGCGGCATCGATCTCAACACCGGTGAGCCGCGGCGGGCGGTGTTGCAAAAGCCCAAACGGCGCGGCGAAGGTCAGCTTCGCGTCAAGCGACAGTGTTTCGATCTGGTCGGGGAAGCGCGCCTGTGGCGCGAATGCCGCAACAAGCCGCGGCGGCAAGGTCACATCGCGCGCCCGCGCCCGCAGAAGATACCCCCCCGCAGAGTCGGCGCTTTCAAGGGCAAACGTCAGATCTTGCAGTGCGAGCGACGGGGTTTGCGATGCGTCATGAGCCAGGCGGATCGCCTGCAGATCCGCCCCGAGGGCGCGCAGCGGCAGATCCGCCCCGAAACCGAGCCGCATCGCGCCCTGCGCCTGAGCGCCGGTGAGCGTGAAGCTTTGCCCGCCGAGCGTGAGCTTTTGCGGCAGTGCCAGATCGGCGCGCCAGGACCAGGGCGCCCAGAGCGGCGCCGCAACCTTGGCCGCGGGGATCTGCCAGTCGATCCCGCGGGCCGGATCGCGCAGCGCAACCCCTTGCAGATCCACACCGATCCGCGCCGGAAAGCCCACGGCCCGCGCCGCTTCGAGCCCGCCTTGCCCGCGCGCCGAAAGCGCCGCAAAACCCGCCACGGCCCCCCGCTCCAGCGCCAGGCCCGCGCCCCAGCTTGCTGCGCCCAGCGCCGCCACAAAAAGCCCTGCCCCGATCCAGCCCCGCATCGCGCCCCCTTTCCAAACCCTGCGCCACACTCTATGCCGCGCCGCAAGGGAGGGCCAGCGGATGACCAACGCACTCTGGATCTTCGGCTACGGATCGCTGATCTGGGATCCGGGCTTTGCGCCCGCAGAGGCGGTCCGCGCCCGGCTCGATGGCTGGGCCCGCAGCTTTTGCATGCGCTCGATCCATTTTCGCGGCACGGCGGAGGCGCCGGGGCTGGTGCTCGCGCTCGATGCCGCCCCGGGCGCCCGGTGCCGTGGCCTTGCGCTGCGCGTGCCGGAGGCAGACCGGGACCGGGTGCTGGCCGAGACCCGCGCGCGCGAGCTGATTTCGAACGCTTATCTTGAGCGCAGCGTGCCGCTCACCCTCGAAGACGGGCGCGAGGTCAGCGCGATCACCTATGTGGTTGACCCCGAGGGCCCGCAATACTGCCGCCTGACGCCCGAAGAAGAGGCCGTGATCATCGCCACCGCCGTCGGATCGCGCGGGCCGAACCGTGATTACCTCTTCAACACCGCTGCGCATCTTGCCGAATGGGGGCTGGAGGATGACGCGCTCGCCACACTGGCCACACGGGTGCGTGCGCTCACGGCTTGACCCTTGTGAGCGCGCCGCCCGCGCCCTAGTCTTTGCGGAAACGAAGACGAGAGGCACTCCATGCGCGCACCGGCCCGCCCTCAGGCCCCGCAATTCTCGCAACCCGTCCGGCAAGTGATCTCGATGCTTGCGGTGCTCGCCCTCGTGGGGTTGGGCGGCTGGTTCGCTTATGGCCGGGTGTTCTCGATCTTCGAGGCGAGCCCATGGCTGAACGGGCTGATCCTCGCCGTCTTCGTGCTGGGCATGCTTGGCTGCTTCTGGCAAGTGGCGCAACTCGCCAAAGCCGTGGTCTGGATCGAGAGCTTCGCCGCAGACCGCCCGGGCCGCCCGCAATACCGCCCGCCGCAGATGCTTGCGCCGCTGGCCGCGCTCCTTGGGGCCCGCGGCTCAAGCCGCTCCATCGCCACCTCTGCCGCGCGCTCGATCCTTGAATCGGTCGGCACCCGCATCGACGAGGCGCGCGACATCACGCGCTATCTCTCCAACCTCTTGATCTTCCTTGGTCTTCTGGGCACGTTTTACGGGCTCGCCACAACCGTTCCGGGGGTGGTGGACACGATCCGCGCGCTCGCCCCCGCGCCGGGCGAGACCGCCACCGCGGTCTTTGACCGGCTGATGGCCGGGCTGGAGAGCCAGCTTGGCGGCATGGGCACGGCCTTTTCCTCCTCGCTTCTGGGGCTGGCGGGCTCTCTCGTGGTGGGCTTGCTCGAACTCTTTGTCACCCATGGCCAGAACCGCTTTTACCGCGAGCTGGAGGAATGGATCTCCTCGATCACGCGGCTCAGCTTTGCCGCCGGAGAGGGCGAGGGCGGGGAGAATTCGGCCGTTGCGGAGATCCTCGACCATATGGCCGAGCAGATGGATGCGCTGCAAACGCTCTTTACCCGCGCCGAACATGCGCGCGGGCAGACCGAGGTGCAACTGGCGCGGCTGTCGCAAGCCTTCACCGAATTTGCCGGGCAGATGGCGCCGGAGCTCGCCGCGCGCGCAGCGCAGGCCGAGGCGATTGGCCGGATGGCGGCGGGTCAGGAGCGGCTGATCGGCGCGCTCGAAGCCTTGAGCGCGCGCGCCGAGGCGGCGCAAGATGCCGAGGTCGATGGCGAGATGCGGATGCGGATGCGCTCGATCGACCTGCAAATCTCGCGGCTTCTCGAAGAGATGGCCGCCGGGCGACAGGAGAGCCTTGCCGAGCTGCACAACGACTTTGCCGCCCTCACCCGCGCGGTGCTCACCCGCGTGCGCACGGAGGGCTAAATGGCACTTTCTGCGCGGCGCAGCGCGCGCTTTTCCACCAATGTCTGGCCCGGCTTCGTCGATGCGATGGCCGCGCTTTTGATGGTGCTGTTCTTCGTGATCTCGATCTTCCTGATCGTGCAATCCATGCTGCGCGACACCATCACGACGAAGGATCAAGAGCTTGATGCCCTTGCCGCGCAGGTGGCGGGGCTGGCGCAGGCGCTCTCCCTGCAAGAGGCGCAAAACACTGCGCTGACCGGGCGGCTCACCGCGGCAGGCGAAAAGATCTCCGCTTTCGAGGCGCAGGTGGCGGGGCTCTTGGCCGATGCCGAGGCTGCGCGCAACCGGATCACCGCGCAAGATGCCACGATCGCGGCGCAGGGCGCCGATCTTGAGGGGCGGGCAACCCAGATCGCCGGGCTTCAGGCAGATTTGCGGGCCTCGGAGAGCGCCCTTTCCGCGGCCCGGCTCGACCTTGAGCAGGCGCGCAAGAAAGCAGAGGAAACGCTCACCCTCCTTGCCGCGGCAGAGGCCGCGAAGCAGGATTTGCAAGGCCGGCTCGACACGCAGATGACCGAGGCCGAAAAACAGGCGGCCCTCAAGGCGCTGGCCGAGAAGACCCTCACCGAGACCCGCGCCGAGGCGGACCGCAATGCCGAGCAGGTGGCGCTTCTGAACCAGCAGATCGCGGCCCTGCGCGGCCAGCTTGCCGATCTGCAGGCGGTGCTTGATCAGGCCAAGGCCAAGGACGATGCCGCCAAGGTGCAGGTCGAGGCGCTCGGCTCCCAGCTCAATGCGGCGCTCGCGCAGGTCGCGGCAGAGCAAAAGCGCCGCGCGGCACTGGAGGAAGAGGCCCGCAAACGCGCCGAGGCAGAGGCAAAAGACCTCGCCCGCTACCGCTCCGAGTTTTTCGGGCGGATGTCGCAGCTGCTGGAAGGGCGGCAGGGCGTGCGCGTGGTGGGCGACCGGTTCGTGTTTTCCTCCGAAGTGCTGTTCCAGCCCGGTGCGGCCGATCTCGCCCCCGAGGGGCAGGCGCAGATCGCGCGCGTGGCCGAGACCTTCCGCGCGCTGGCCTCCGAGATCCCGCCGGAAATCGACTGGGTGCTGGAGGTCGACGGCTTCACCGATGACACGCCGCTTTCCGGTCAGGGCGCGTTCAAGGACAACTGGGAGCTGAGCCAGGCCCGCGCGCTTTCGGTGGTGCGCTACCTGATCGACGCGCAGGGGTTTGACCCCAAGCGCCTTGCCGCGGCGGGCTTTGGCGAGTTTCGCCCGGTGGCCGCGGGCACGAGCCCCGAAGCACGCGCGCAAAACCGCCGCATCGAGCTGAAGCTGACCGAGCGCTGATCAGGCCGCCCGATCATGGCGCAAGATCACCGCCTCGGGCGCGCTCAGCACCCGGCGCGCAAATCCGCCATAGGCCTCCGGGTTCTGGGCCAGATCCGGGCAGGCCGCAAGCAGCCCCGCCCGCGCCTTGTGCGTGAGCCCGTCAAGATTTGCAGAGGCGGGATGAAAACTCTCGCAGCCCACGCCATTGGCCCAGAGCACCGCATGCCGGGCCAGCATCACATGAATATAAAGCACTTCGGGCACGGAGCGGGCACCGCGCACCGCGCCGCCATCGACAAGATCAACCGCCCGCACCAGCACCTCGGGCGCATCAAAGAGCGCGCGCACCGCACGCCCTTTGACCAGCATCCGGTGGTGCGGCGAGACGAGCAGATCCCGCTCGGGGCAATCCATGCCGAAAGCGCCCGCCGAAATCCGCACCGGGCAAAGCCCCGGCAGCGCATGAAGCCGCGCCCCGCTCATCCGCTGCGCCCCGATCCAAAGGATCGGCTGCGCGCCGTCATCGCGGGTCAACACCGTCTCACCGGGCCGCAACGCCTCCACCGGGCGGGCGCCCGCGGGCGTGGCAATCAAGGTGCCCGGCGTGAAGCAGATCACCCCCGGCTCGGGGGAGGGTCGCGCCACCGGGCGCGGGGCGAGCGTGGTCTCGACCACCCACAAATCGGTGTCGCGCGGCGGGATCGGCCCGGAAAAAAGCAAAAGCGGCCCGCGCGCGGTCTCGAGAAAGCCGACGCGATAGGCCGAAGGGCCATCGGTGAGGGTGAAGCCGGGATCGGCAAGCACCGGCAGCGCGCGCTCGGGCACATCGCCCGCCGCGCCCGGCTTTGTGCGTGCAGGCCCGACGATCCGGCGCACGGATCGCGCTGCGCGTGCGCGCAACTCTGCCGCGCCAAGCGCGCCGGTGAGCAAAAGCGGCGCCGAGGGCCCGTCGATGCAGAAGGCCTCTCCCCGCCAGCGCCATGTGGCGCCGCGCGTCAGCGCCTCGGGGGCCGCGCCCGTCGCGCCGTCAATTTCCGTCTGCTCCCATGAAATGACGAAGGTTCCGAGATCCCCCGGAGTCATTGCCTGTATGTCCCGTGCCCGCAGTATGGACCTTTTGGTCCTTGATTAACGTCAAATTAGCATGGGTGATTCGGCTTGTGAATCCCCTTTGTTCACGCCGCGCATTTCGCGCTCAAAAGCGCTTGCTGAACCGCAGCGAGCCAACGGCCTGCCCCTCGGGCTGGCCCTCGAATTCCTTTGAAAGCCATGTGACGCCGTAAAACACGCCCAGATCGCCAAGGTGGCTGTGCACCCCGAGCCGCAGCCGTTTGCGGCTCGCCAGCGCATCGCCCCCCGCCGCGGTCGGAAAATAGACGCTGTCAAAAATATGCGCGATGTCGGCGCCGATCACGAAACTCGTGCCGCCCGGCTCCGCCCCGGCGATGCCGCGATAGCGCTGCCCCGTCATATCGTCGCGCAGCCACAGCGCGCCCCGCTCACGCGCCCCGAACGCCAGATCGGCGCCAACGCGCACGAAGCTCTCATCCCCCGCACGCCCCTCGGCAAAGGGGCGCAACTCCGCGCCGCCGAGATCATATGGCCGCGCCAGTTCGGCGGCAAAGACCGGATAAAGATGGTTCGGGAACTGATCTTGCGCCACCACCGGGCGCGGCTCGGAAACCACCCGGTGCAGCCATTCCTGCATCTCGGAGATCCGGTTGGCCGGGCCAGTCCAGACGAGCCCGAGCCCGAGCGAGGCCTCAAGTTCCGGGCGCGGCGCAAAATAGGTCTGCACCATCGCCGTGGCCTTGGCAACGTAGCGCCGGTCCCACGGCGCGGGGGCGCGCAACCGTGCAGGCGCGACCACCGCCCCGCCGAGGCGGTATTCAAAAATCTCGAAGGGCCGCGCCGGGAGCGTGCCCGCCCAGCGCGGGCCGCGCAGCACCGAAAAGCTGTAAGCCCCGGTCTGCCAGCGGTCCTTGCCATCGCCGAACACGTCATTGTCAAAGAAATGGCCATAGCCAAGGGTGATGCGCGCGCCGGGCTCGGCCATCGCGGGAAGCCCTCCCAGCCCGAGGGCGAGGGTTGCAGCCGCAAGGCCACGGGCAAAACGGGCAAGCACTCTCATCTTCCGCTCTCCTGACAGTTTCCGCTCTCCTGACAGAGGGGGCCGCGCGGGGCCCGTTGGTGCATCTCTCGGCGCCCGATACGGCCAGACTTTGGCCGCCTCAGCCCGCCAGAAGCGGGCGCGCCAGCCCGCCCGAAGCCGCCAGCGCATCGGCGGGGGCGAGCCGCACCATCAACCCGCGCTGACCACCATTGATCACCACCAGAGCCTGCGCCAGCGCGGTTTCCTCAAACGCCACCGGCACGCGCTTTTTCTGCCCGAAGGGCGAGATCCCGCCGGTGTGAAAGCCGGTGAGCCGCTCGGCCTTGTCGGGCGGCATCATCGCCGCCGCCTTGCCACCAAAGGCCGCCGCCACCTTCTTCATCGAAAGCGAACCATCGGAGGGGATCACCGCACAGGCGGGCTTGCCATCCACCTCGACCATCAGCGTTTTCAGCACCGCGCGCGGGTCCGCACCAATCGCCTCGGCGGCATGCAGCCCGATCTTGTCCTGCCCCGGCACATAGGCATATTCGATCCGCTCAAAGGCCACTTTCGCGGCCTCAAGGGCCCGGGTGGCGGGGGTTGCACTGCTCATCGCGCTCTCCTTTGCGTCGTTCTCGCCGCCCCGCCCTGCCCCGTCAACGCCGAAATTCCGTTACGTCGCTTTCCCGCTTGGGCGTTGCGGGATCGCCCTGCCCCGGCCAGAGTTTGACGCAGGGGCAGGGAGAGCCCAGGGAGGACATGATGCAGATCGAAGGCAAGGTCTTCGCCGTCACCGGCGGCGGCTCGGGGCTTGGGGCGGCCGTGGCGCGGATGATCACCGCGGCGGGCGGCGCGGTGGTGCTCGTTGATGTGAATGCCGAGGCCGGGATGGCGATGGCCGAGGAGCTTGGCCGCCGGGCCCGGTTTGCGCGCACCGATGTGACAAGCGAGGCAGAGGGCAAGGCGGCGGTGGATCTGGCCTGCGCGGCCTTTGGCCAGCTCGACGGGCTTGTCAATTGCGCGGGCGTGGCGCCGGGCGAGAAGATCCTGGGCCGCGAGGGGCCGCACCGGCTGGAAAGCTTTGCCCGCGCGATCTCGATCAACCTTGTCGGCACGTTCAACATGCTGCGCCTTGGCGCTGCGGCCATGGCGGCGAACGCGCCCGGCCCGGGGGGCGAGCGCGGCGTGATCGTCAACACCGCCTCGATTGCGGCCTTTGACGGGCAGATCGGGCAAGCCGCCTATGCGGCGTCAAAAGGCGGTGTGGCGGCGCTCACCCTGCCTGCTGCGCGCGAGCTTGCCCGCCACGGCATCCGCGTCGTCACCGTGGCGCCCGGCATCTTTCATACACCGATGATGGCGGGGCTGCCCGAGGAGGTGCAGGCGAGCCTTGGCGCCTCTGTGCCGTTCCCGCCGCGGCTGGGCCAGCCTGCGGAATATGCCGCGCTCGTGCGCCATATCGTTGAAAACCAGATGCTGAACGGCGAGGTGATCCGGCTCGACGGCGCGCTTCGGATGGCGGCAAAATGAGGGGGGAGCCGATGGATCCGGTTGTGATCGTGGGCAGCGCCCGCACGCCGATGGGCGGTTTTCAGGGCGATCTCGCCACCGCCAGCGCCGCCGATCTGGGCGCCGTGGCGATCAAAGCGGCGGTGGCGCGCGCCGGGCTCGCGCCCGAGGCGGTGGACGAGGTGATCATGGGCTGCGTGCTGCCCGCGGGGCAGGGTCAGGCGCCCGCACGGCAGGCGGCACTTGGCGCGGGGCTGCCGCTTGCCACCGGGGCGACGACGGTGAACAAGATGTGCGGCTCGGGCATGAAGGCCGCGATGTTCGGCCATGACCTGCTCCTTGCGGGCTCGGCGCAGGTGGTGGTTGCGGGCGGCATGGAGAGCATGACGAACGCGCCCTATCTGCTCGCCAAGGCCCGGGGCGGCTACCGGCTCGGGCATGGGCAGGTGATCGACCACATGTTCCTCGACGGGCTTGAGGATGCCTATGACAAGGGCCGGTTGATGGGCACCTTTGCCGAGGATTGCGCCGAGAGCTTCGGCTTTGGCCGCGCCGCGCAGGATGACTATGCCATCGCCTCGCTCACCCGCGCGCAGGCGGCGATCTCGGAGGGGCGGTTTGCGGGCGAAATCGCTCCGGTCCGCCTTGCGGGCCGCAAGGGTGAGACGGTGGTGGAGATCGACGAGCAGCCCGGCAAGGCGCAGCGCGACAAGATCCCGAGCCTCAAACCGGCGTTTCGGGCGGGCGGCACGGTGACGGCGGCGAATGCCTCGTCCATCTCCGATGGGGCCGCCGCGCTGGTGCTGATGCGCGCCTCGGAGGCAGAGCGACGCGGGCTTGCCCCCCTCGCCCGCATTCTTGGCCATGCGACCCATGCCGACAAACCGAACCTCTTTCCCACCGCGCCCATCGGTGCGCTGAGGACGCTTTCGGAGAAGCTCGGCATGGATCTGCGAACGGTCGATCTTTTCGAAGTGAACGAGGCTTTCGCGGTCGTGGCCATGGCGGCGATGGCCGCGCTCGATCTGCCGCATGACAAGGTCAATATCCACGGCGGCGCCTGTGCGCTTGGCCATCCGATCGGCGCCTCGGGCGCGCGGGTTCTGGTCACGCTTCTGGCCGCGCTGGAAACGCATGGCCTCAAAACCGGGGTCGCGACGCTTTGCATCGGCGGCGGCGAGGCCACGGCGCTGGCGGTGGAGCGGATGGTCTAATCCGCCATCTCGTGCAGCATCGGGCGGTCTTGCACCAGGGCGGCGGGCGGCGCCTCGGCCACCCAGCCCCCGCGCGTGCGGCGAAAGGCCACCTGCCCCGCCGGGCCGAAACCGCCCGTGGGCGCGATCTGGTAGCGCGTGATCCCGGTGCGAGCCACCCCGACCTCGATCAGCCCGAAATCATTGGGCTCGCCGCGCTCACGCGTAGAGAGCCCGGTGCCCGCCTGAATCTGCAAGATCCGCGCCCTGCCGTCTTGCGTCACAAAGGGCGCGGTGCGCCACAGATGCAGATGGCCGGTGAGAATGAGCCCCACCCCCGCGCAAGCCATCGCCTCAAGCGCCTCGGCCGCACCGCCGATCAGCGCCTTGTCGCTCCCGTCGGGCTGGGTGAAGGGGTGATGCGCCACCACCGCCACCTGCCGGCCCGCGGCCGCCGCCTTTCGCGCGCGCGCGAGCAGCCCGGCAAAGCGGGCACGCCGGATATGCCCGGCCTGCCAATGCCGCGGCGAGGCGGTGTTGAAGCCCAAAACCGTGAGGCCTTGCAGATCACAGACCGGCTCCAGATCGCGGCAGATCGCACGGCGATAGCCCGCGAAGGGGCGCAGGAACCGCGACAGGGGGCGGTCGAGCGGAATGTCGTGATTGCCGGGCACGGCGAGCCAGGGCGCCTCCAGCCGGTCCAGAAAAGCGCGCGCCTGAGCAAACTGGCTCTCCCGCGCGCGCTGGGTGAAATCCCCTGAAATCACGACCAGATCGGGGGCGAGTGCCGACACGCTGGCAAGGAGCGGCGCGACAAGCTCGGGATGCGCGCGCCCGAAATGCAGATCGGAGAGATGCACGAGCCGCATCACGCGGGCACCCCGGCGGTGATCGCGCCCATCGCCGCGCTGGCAGGTGTTGGCGCAGCCCCGGAGCGGTCTGCCGCCTCGGGGCCGATCACCACGAGCGCATCGGGCTCGGCCCGGAACACGAGCGGCGCGCGCATCGTGCCGCGCTCGCCATCGCGCGCGGTAAGCAGGTGGCGGCGCGCCGGCGTGATGGTGAAGCCGGGCGCGAAAGAGATGTGATAATCCACCTTCCGCTCCGCCATGCCAAGGCCAAGCTTGACCGCGCCCGAGAGCATCGCGCCGACGCTTTTGGCGGGCGCGAGCAGGAGCGCAAGCTCGCCCCCGCGCAGCCGCTCCGCCCCCTCGATGCCAAGGAAGTCAAGCTGGTAGGGATTGTTCATCACGAAGGCGAGCGGGGAATGGACGTGGTGCGTGCCGGTGGCCGAAGTGATCTCCATATCCATGCCGCCCGGCATCGTCACCATCGTGCGCAAAACCGACCAATGCGCGGCGATCCGCGAACGGCCCCAGCGGCGATAAATTTCCTCGCGCTCGCGCAGGATGCGCGGATAAAGCCCGATCGAGGCATTGTTGAGAAAGAGCCGCCCGTTCACCGTGCCCACCTGCACCGGGCGCGCGAGCCCGCCGGCGAGAACCGCCACCGCCGCCTCGATCTCTTCGGGGATGCCGAGCCCGCGGGCAAAAAAGTTGAACGTGCCGGTCGGGATCACGCCAAACCGCGCCCCGGCACCGCGCACTTCCTCGGCCACGGCGGCAATCGTGCCATCGCCGCCACAGGCGACCACCGTGCCGATGCCCCGCGCAAGCGCGCGCCGCGTATGGGGCAGGATCTGCTCTGGCCCGCCCGCCGCGATGCTCCAGCCGCCTTGCGGAAAATAGGTTGCGAAGGCCGCCCGCAACCGCTCCAGCCGCGCCTCGGCCCCGGCCCCGGAGCCGGAGTTGACGATCACGCACAGCCGCGCATCGGGCGCAGGCACGGGCGCCGCAAGCGGCGGGTCGGGACGATGCAGGGTCATGGCGCACTCCGTTGCAGGCCCGGCCCCCCGGGCGATGAGAGAGAAACGCCGCGGCCCCGGCATCGTTCCGCGCCCGCCCGGCCCGGCTTTCGCAATTGGCATTCACCCGCCTGCTGCGTTAAGAGAAGCCGAGCCTGCGCCCCCTCGGGGAGTCGCCGCCAGAACCGGAGAAAGCCCATGCCGTATTATCGTTCCCGCAAATCCACCCATGGCCGCAACATGGCCGGTGCCCGTGGCCTGTGGCGGGCCACCGGCATGCAGGACGGTGATTTCGGCAAGCCGATCATTGCGGTCGTCAACTCCTTCACGCAATTCGTTCCGGGCCATGTGCATCTGAAAGACCTTGGCCAGATGGTCGCCCGCGAGATCGAGGCGGCGGGCGGTGTTGCCAAAGAGTTCAACACCATCGCCGTCGATGACGGGATCGCGATGGGCCATGACGGCATGCTTTACTCGCTGCCCTCGCGCGAAGTGATCGCCGATTCGGTCGAATACATGGTCAATGCCCATTGCGCCGATGCGATGGTCTGCATTTCCAACTGTGACAAGATCACCCCCGGCATGCTGATGGCGGCGATGCGGCTCAACATTCCGGTGATCTTCGTCTCCGGCGGGCCGATGGAGGCGGGCAAGATCGACCCCTCGATCATGTCCCATGACATCGACCTGATCGACGCGATGGTGGCCGCGGCAGATGATAAATACACCGATGATCAGGTGGCCGAGATCGAGCGCGCCGCCTGCCCGACCTGCGGCTCCTGCTCGGGCATGTTCACCGCCAACTCGATGAACTGCCTGGCCGAGGCGCTGGGCCTTGCGCTGCCGGGCAACGGCTCGATGCTCGCCACCCATGCCGACCGCAAGGAGATCTTCCTTGAGGCGGGCCGCCGCATCGTCGAGATCACCAAGCGCCATTACGAGGGCGAGGAAAAGGGCCTTCTGCCGCGCGACATCGCCACCCATGCGGCGTTTGAAAACGCGATGAGCCTCGATATCGCGATGGGCGGCTCGACCAACACGGTGCTGCACCTTCTGGCCATCGCCTATGAGGGCGAGGTCGATTTCACCATGGATGACATTGACCGTCTGAGCCGCAAGGTGCCGGTGCTGTGCAAGGTCGCTCCCGCCGTCTCGCATGTGCATATGGAAGACGTGCACCGCGCCGGCGGCATCATGGGGATCTTGGGCGAAATGCACCGCGCGGGGCTTTTGCACGGCGATTGCGGCACCGTCCATTCCGCCACCATCGGCGAGGCGATCGCGAAATGGGACGTGATGACGGCGAATGACCCGGCGGTGGACACGTTCTACCGCGCCGCGCCGGGGGGCGTGCGCACGACCGAGGCGTTTTCGACCCAGAACCGCTACAAGGAAGTGGATCGCAACCGCGAGACGGGCGTGATCCGCGCCGCAGAATATGCCTATTCCAAAGATGGCGGTCTGGCGGTGCTCTTTGGCAATATCGCGCTCAACGGCTGCATCGTGAAGACCGCGGGCGTGGACGAGTCGATCCTGAAATTCTCCGGCCCGGCGAAAGTGTTCGAAAGCCAGGATGATGCGGTTTCGGGCATCCTCACCGGCAAGGTCACCGAGGGCGAGGTGGTGGTGATCCGCTTCGAGGGGCCGCGCGGCGGCCCCGGCATGCAGGAAATGCTCTATCCGACGAGCTATCTGAAATCGAAGGGGCTGGGCAAGAAATGCGCGCTGCTGACCGATGGCAGGTTCTCGGGCGGCACCTCGGGGCTTTCGATCGGGCACGTCTCGCCCGAGGCGGAGGAAGGCGGGCTGATCGGGCTGGTGGAAACCGGCGACGTGATCGAGATCGACATCCCGAACCGCACCATCCACCTTGCCGTGGCCGAGGATGTGCTCGAAGCGCGCCGCGCCGCCAAGGGGCCGCTGCCCTGGACCCCGGCCGCGCCGCGCACCCGCGCCGTTTCGACCGCGCTCAAGGCCTATGCGCTTCTGGCCTCCTCGGCGGCCAAGGGCGGCGTGCGGATCTTGCCGAAATAAGCCCCGGCGCCAGCACAAAGCGAAAAGCCCCCCGCGCGGGGGCTTTTTCTTGCGCAACCTCCAGCACCGCGCGCTTGCGCCCGCTTGCACCACGCGCGCTTTCGGTCAGACTGGGGCCGCCCCCGCCACCCAAGATCCCGTCACCCAACCAGAGACGCGCCCGTGAGACATCCGCTCCGCCATGCTGCCCTTGGTCTTTTTGCCCTCGGCCTGATCGTCGTTTCGGTGTTCCTGCTGGAACGGGAGCGCGCCGGGCTCGAGATCCGGCCCGTTCCGCTCGGCCCCACACCGGTCACGCTTTACCAGCAGCCCGGCGCCACTGGCCCGGCGGTGGTCATCGCGCATGGCTTTGCGGGCTCGCGCCAGATCATGCAGGGCTATTCCTTCCGGCTTGCGCAGGCGGGCTACCGCGTCCTTGCGTTTGACTTCGAGGGGCAGGGCCGCAACCCGGTGCCGATGCGCGGCGATGTGACGAAGATCGAGGGGACAACGGTTTATCTGATGGCCGAGACGCGGCGGGTGATCGCCGCCGCCCGCGCGCTGCCGGGCGCGCCGGAGGTGGCGCTTCTGGGCCATTCGATGGCGACCGACATCATCATCCGCGCCGCCAAGGAAGAGGCGGAGGCGGGCACGCCGGTGGCGGCTGTGGTGGCAATCTCGTCGTTCTCGGAGGCGATTACCCCCGATTTCCCGCCCCGGCTCGAGATCATCTCGGGCGAATGGGAGGGGATGCTGCGCGGCTTTGCGCGCAAGGCGGCCGCACAGGTGGTGCCCGAGGCGCAAGAGGGCACGCTGGTTGCCGCCGATGGCGTGGAACGGCAAACGGTGGTGGCGCCGCATGTGGGGCATGTGGGCGTGCTCTACAGCCCCGCCGCCATCACCGCCGCCCGCGCCTGGTTTGACCGCGCCTTCGGGCGCGAGAGCACGGCCCCGGTGGACCGGATGGGGGTCTGGCTCGTCACGCTTTTCGCCGGCATCGTGGTGCTGGCGCGCCCGCTGATCGCGCTGTTGAAAAAGGGGCCGGGCTTCGTTCCCCTGCCCCGGCGCCGCTTTCTGATCGCCACGCTCGCCCCCGCGCTCGTCACGCCGCTTGCGCTGGCGGCGCTGCGCGTCAACCCGCTCGGGGTGACGGCGGTCTTTTATCTCACCATCCATCTCGCGCTTTACGGCGGGCTGCAACTTGCGCTCCTGCGCGGCGCGGGGCTGAAGCGGCTGCACGGGAAGGCCGTCGCGTTCTTCCTGATCTGGGGGCTTGGCGTTTTCGGCTTCGCGATGGATCGCTATTTCATCAACTTCTGGCCCTCGCCCGAGCGCGCCGGGCTGATCGCCCTCATGCTGTGCGGCACCCTGCCCTTCATGCTCGCCGATGCCGCGCTCACCGAGGCGGGGAACGCCGCCTTCTGGCGCCGGGCGCTGGCGCGGCTGGCGGCCCTTGCCTCACTGGCCGGCGCGGTGGCGCTGGGCGATCAGGACCGGCTCTTTGTGGTGATGGCGATCCCGGTGCTGCTGGCGTTCTGGCTCGGGCAGGGGCTGATTGGCCGCTGGCTGGCGCGGCGCACGGGCGCCAGCGCCGCCGGGCTCGGGCTTGGTCTGGCCCTTGCCTGGGTGATGGGCGTCACGCTGCCGCTTCTGGCCGCCTGATCAGGCGCGCGCCTTGCGGATCGGGTCAGCAAGGAGCCTCAGCCCGTTGAGCACGACGAGCACCGTGCCCCCCTCATGGCCGATCACCGCAATCGGCAGCGGCAAGGCGAAGAAAAGCCCCGAGATCACCAGAACGAGCATCGCCGTCATCGCAAAAATCAGGTTCTGGCGGATGATCGTCGCGGTGCGGCGGGCGAGCCGGTGCGCCTCGGCAAGACGGCCGATGTCTTCGGAAAGAAGCGCCACATCGGCAGCCTGAAGCGCCACTTCCGAGCCCGCAGCCCCCATGGCAATGCCCACATCGGCGCGCGCAAGCGCTGCGGCATCGTTCACCCCGTCGCCCACAAAGGCGACCCGGCCCTTGCCTGCGAGCTCCCCCACAAGGCGCAGCTTGTCCTCGGGGCGCAGATCGGCGTGGATTGCCGCGGGGGCGATGCGCAGCTCCGCCCCCACCTTCTCGGCCACCGCGCGCCGATCCCCCGTCAGCATCAGGATCTCGCCCACGCCGCCCGCACGCAGCGCCCCAAGCCCGTGCGGCGTGGAGGCCCGCGGCCGGTCCTCGAACCCGGCAACACCCAAAAGCTGCGCGCCGCGGCCCAGCAATACCAGCGTGCGCGGCGCGGCATGAAGCCCTTCGGGCACCTGGCTCGCGGCATCGGCCTCGGCCTTCGCGCCCATGCGGGTGGCAAGCCGCAGGTTGCCCGCCCAGATCACGCCGGTCTCGTCAACGCCGACCATGCCCTCGCCCGGCACCGCGCGCGCCTCGCGCACCGCCACGGGGGCGAGCCCGCGCGCCTCGGCGGCGCGCCGGATCGCGGCGGCAATCGGATGCTCGGAATGGGCCTCGAGACCGGCGAGACGCGCGAGAAAATCGGCCTCGTCGCAGGTCGCGTGAATCTCGACCAGTTCCTGCTGGCCGGTGGTCAGCGTGCCGGTCTTGTCAAAGGCGAAGGTCTCGACCTTGGCGAGGGTTTCGAGCGCGGCCCCGCCCTTGAAGAGCACCCCGCCCCGCGCCGCTGCCGCCAGCGCGGAGAGGATCGCCGCCGGAACCGAAATCACGATGGCGCAGGGGCTCGCCGCCACCAGCAGCGTGGCCGCCTTGTAAAGGGAAACCTGCCAATCATGGCCCAGCGCGAAAAACGCCCCGAACGCAAGGATCGCGCCCACGAGAACGGCGATGGTGTAGCGCTGACCGAACCATTCGGAGAAGCGCTCGGAGGGCGCGCGCTCGGCCTGCGCCTCGGTGACCAGCGCGATCATCCGCGCCACGGTGCTTTCGGTCAACGGGCGGGCGACCTCGACGGCGAGCACGCCATGCAGGTTCACCGTCGCCTCGAACACCTGCGCGCCGGGGGCCTTGTGCACCGGTACCGATTCCCCGGTGATGGTGGATTCATCGACCGAGCCCTCGCCCTCGACCACGCGGCCATCCACCGGCACCCGCGCGCCGGGGCGCAGCATCACCACATCGCCGGGTTGCAGGCTCTCGACCGGCACCTCTTCGACGCCGCCGTCGCTCCCGCGCTTGAAGGCACGGTCCGGGCGCAACTCCATCAGCGCCTCGATGGCGCGGCGGGTGCGGCCCATGGCGCGATGCTCAAGCGTGGTTGAGAGGCTGAAGAGGGTGAGCAACACCGCCCCTTCGAGCGCGGCGCCAACGGCGGCGGCGGCCAGCGCCGCGATCACCATCAGAAGGTCGATGTCGAGGGTGCGCTCTTTCACAAGCGCCTCGCCCGCGCGCAGCGCTGCGGGCACGCCACCGGCAACAAACACGATCAGCAGCGCCGCGACCTCGGCCCAGCCTCCTTCGAAGCCGGGCAAAAACCGGTGGCAGGCCGCCGCGATCGCCATGCTGGTGATCGTGACCCAGGTCAGCAGCAGCCGTTGCAGCTCTTCACGCACATCCGTCCCCTTCCGTCGTCCATCCGCGGCGCCTCAGGTGCAGCGCGGCGTGACCCGTTTTAACGGGTTTCGCAACGGCAAGACAGGCGGCGCATCGCCCCCGCCGCTAGCGCCACGACCTTACGGCAAGCTGACAGGACGAACCGCCGGGGTCAGTCTGGCGGAAAATGCTCGGTGAGGTAATCGACCACCGCTTTCATCGCCTCGGGGCGGCGCTCGATATCGGTCATGCGCTCGACATGTTTGACCCAGCCCGCGCGGGTCTTGCCGTCGCTGTTGGCGATTTTCATCAGCGAATGGCAGCGGGTGCATTCCTTGCGCACGACAGTGAGCCCCGCGCCATCGGGAATCGGCAGCGCAAAAGCCGCCGGGGCCAGCGCGAGCAGAGCGGAGAAGAGAGAGGGGAAAAACAGGTTCATCAGCGGGTTTCCAGAGGGGTGGCCCGATCATGCGCCGCGAGGATGACGCTTTTGCAACGCCCGCCTGCGACCGATGCGCCCAAAAGCAAACGCCCCCGAACTTCGGGGGCGCTGCAGGATCTGGCGATCTCTTACTGGTCGAGGAAGGAGCGCAGCTTGCGCGAGCGCGACGGGTGCTTGAGCTTGCGCAGCGCCTTCGCCTCGATCTGGCGGATCCGTTCGCGCGTGACCGAGAACTGCTGGCCGACCTCTTCGAGCGTGTGGTCGGTGTTCATGCCGATGCCAAAGCGCATCCGCAGCACCCGCTCTTCGCGGGGCGTGAGCGAGGCGAGAACCCGGGTCGTGGTTTCCTTCAGGTTTTCCTGAATCGCGGAATCCAGCGGCAGGATCGCGTTCTTGTCCTCGATGAAATCGCCCAGCTGGCTGTCTTCCTCGTCGCCAATCGGGGTTTCGAGGCTGATCGGCTCCTTGGCGATTTTCATCACCTTGCGGACCTTCTCAAGCGGCATCTGCAGCTTCTCGGCCAGCTCCTCTGGCGTCGGCTCGCGGCCGATCTCGTGGAGCATTTGCCGGCCCGTGCGCACCAGCTTGTTGATCGTCTCGATCATGTGCACCGGAATGCGGATCGTGCGCGCCTGGTCCGCGATGGAGCGGGTGATCGCCTGACGGATCCACCAGGTCGCATAGGTCGAGAACTTGTAGCCGCGGCGGTATTCGAATTTATCGACCGCCTTCATCAGGCCGATGTTGCCTTCCTGAATGAGGTCGAGGAATTGCAGGCCGCGGTTGGTGTATTTTTTCGCGATCGAGATCACGAGGCGCAGGTTCGCCTCGACCATCTCTTTCTTGGCCTGACGGGCTTCCTTTTCGCCCTTCTGCACCTGGTTCACGATGCGGCGGAATTCGGAAATATCAACGCCGACATACTGGCCCACCTGCGCCATCTCGTAGCGCAGATCCTCCAGCTTGTCGCGGCTCTTTTCCATCAGCGTGGCCCAGGCGCGGCCCGGCTTCGCGGTCATCCGATCCATCCAGGTCGGATCAAGCTCGTAGCCGCGGTATTCGTCGATGAACTCGCGGCGCGGAATGCGCGCATTGTCGGCCAGCTTCACCATGCCGCTGTCGATCGACATGATCTTGCGGTTGATGCCGTAAAGCTGGTCGATCAGCGCTTCGATCCGGTTGTTGTGCAGATGCAGCTCGTTCACGAGCAAAACGATCTCCGAGCGCAGCTTCTGATAGGCGGCCTCTTCCGCCACCGAGAAGGTGCCATCCTCGTTCAGCGTCGCAGACATGCGCTGGTCCTGCATCTCGGCAAGGCGCGCGTAATCATCGGCGATCTGGTCGAGCGTTTCGAGCACTTTCGGCTTGAGGGCGGCTTCCATCGCGGCAAGCGACATGCTGGAGCCGTCATCCTCGTCGTCATCCTCCTCGACGCGCGAGATCGGGTTGCCGTCCGCATCGAATTCGGGCTCGTTCGAGGCCGGGCGCGGCTGTTGCGTGCCGGCTTCGCCGCCTTCCATCTCGAGCCCGTCAACCGGGCCCTCGCCCAGCTCGTCCTCTTCGCCATCGATCGAACGGCCGAAGGTGGCATCAAGGTCAATCACGTCGCGCAGCAAGATCTCTTCGGAGAGAAGTTCGTCGCGCCAGATGGTGATCGCCTGAAAGGTCAGCGGGCTCTCGCAGAGCCCCGCGATCATCGTGTTGCGGCCCGCCTCGATGCGCTTGGCGATGGCGATCTCGCCCTCGCGCGAAAGCAGTTCCACCGAGCCCATCTCGCGCAGATACATCCGCACCGGGTCATCGGTGCGGTCGAGCGTTTCCGCAGTGGTGCCCGCCACAGCGATCTCGCGCGAGCCGGAGCCGGTGGCAACCACCTCGCCACCCTCGCTCTCTTCGGCTTCCTCGCCCTCGACGACGTTGATGCCCATCTCCGAGAGCATCGACATCACGTCCTCGATCTGGTCGCCCGAGACCTGTTCGGGCGGCATCACGGCATTGAGCTGATCAATCGTGATGTAGCCCCGTTCCTTCGCTTCGGCGATCATCCGCTTTACCGCGGCCTGGCTCATGTCGAAGGAGGTATCCTCGTCGGCAGCAGTCTCGGGTTTGGTGTCGTCGATGTCCTTGGCGGCCATGGGCGCTCCTTGATCGGGCTTCATCGGGCAAATCATCGCTGCGCGGGGCCTCGCGCACCGGAATCGAATCGTTTCCCGCCGTTGTATCGAATCAGAACGGCGAATCACAGGGCGAATCAAGTCACCAAGCGTTATCTGCCCGAATGTTTATCGAGCAGGGATTGGAGGAATTGCGACATCGCCGCGCGATCCTCCCCCAGGTCGGCGGTATCGTTGATTTTCGACTTTTCGGCATGGTGATAAGCCTTCGTCGCCTGCGTAATGCGCCATGTCACGCCCTCGTCGGCCAGGCCTTCGAGCGCTTCCATGGCTTCCTCGATTTCCGCCTTCACCGCGCGCGCAGCCGAGAGCTTCGCCAGTTCCTCTGCCAGACACATGCGGGCAAAGGCGGTGTCGTCACGGCGCAACACGGGGGGGGCAGTGCGCACATGGGGGTGATTGCGCAGCTTTTCAAGGGCGGGGGCGGCCTCGGCGGCAAGGGTTTCGGCAAGCGCGGCAGGCGGGGCGGCGGCATGCGCCAGCATCAGCGCGCGCGCCGCCTCCAGATCCGGGTCAGAGATTTCCATGCGCTCAAGCTGGCTCTCGAATTCGGCCACCAGAGCCGGGTGGGCGCACAGAATGGCAAGGCACATCGTCTCGCGAAGCTGCTCGGCCACCGCATCGGTGGTGGCCGCGGCCAGAAGCGTCGAGCGGGTGGAGGGCAGCGGCAGCGCCGGGCCCTTGCCGGGCTTCCAGGCGCCGCGGGCGCGGGGCGGTTGCCACTGGCTCGCAGTGCCAAACAGCTCTTCGCGCAACCGTTTGATTTCCGCCCCGTAATGAGCGCGCAGCGAAAGATCGGTGATGCGCAAAAGCACCGCGCGCAGGATCTTGTCGAGCCCCGCGCGGCGCTCGGGGCTGTCAAACACCTTGCCCTCGGTCTCGCGCCGCCAGAGCAGATCCACCATCGGCCGCGCGCCTTCGAGCACCTTTTCCATCGCGCCGCGCCCCTCGGCGCGAATAAGGTCATCCGGGTCTTGCCCGCCGGGCAAAAGCGCAAACCGCAGCCCCTTGCCCGCCTCCAGCATCGGCAGCGCCAGATCGACAAGCCGCATCCCCGCGCGCAGCCCTGCCGCGTCTCCATCGAGCGCGATCACCGGCTCATCCGCGATCCGCCACATCAGCCGCAACTGATCTTCGGTGATCGCGGTGCCCAAAGGCGCCACCGCCCCCTCGAACCCCGCCTCGACCAGCGCGATCACATCGACATAGCCCTCGGCCACGATCAGCTTTTGCCCGCGCCCGCAAGCGGTGCGCGCGGGGCCGATGTTGTAAAGGTTGCGGCCCTTGTCAAAAAGCGGCGTCTCGGGGCCGTTGAGATATTTCGCCCGCGCGTTCGGGTCCATCGCCCGCCCGCCAAGGCTGATCGCGCGGCCCCGCGCGTCGCGGATCGGAAAGATCACCCGGCCCCGGAACCGGTCATAGGGTGCGCCGCCATCCTCCGGGCGGATGCAGAGCCCGGCCTCGACGATCAGATCGGGCGCAATCCCCTTGCCGGTGAGCGCCTGAAACAGGCCGTGGCGGGTGTCGGGCGCGAAACCGATCTCGAAGCGCTCAAGCGCCGAGGCCCCAAGGCGGCGCCGGGCCAGATAGTCGCGCGCCCCCGCCCCCGCCTGGGTGTTGAGCTGCAGGCGGTAGAATTTTACCGCCTCCTCCATCACCTGCGTGAGCTCCGTGCGCCGGTCGGCGCGCTCGGTGGCTTTTGGGTCGCGCGCGGGCATCGGCAGTCCCGCCTCACGCGCCAAGATCTCCACCGCCTCCATGAAGGAGACGTTTTCCGTCTCCTTGATGAAGCCGAGCGCATCGCCCTTCGCGTGGCAGCCAAAGCAGTAATAGAAGCCCTTGCGGTCATCGACGTGGAACGAGGCCGACTTTTCCTGATGGAACGGGCACGGCGCCCAGTAATCCCCCTTGGCCCGGTTTGACTTGCGCTGATCCCACATGACTTTGCGCCCGACGACATCGGACAGGGTTACGCGCGTGCGCAGCTCATCAAGGAAACCGGGGGGTAGTGACATGGCGCCAATATCGGGCCTGACGCCGCCAGAGTCGAGAGGGGCGCGGCACCCGCCTGAATCCGCCCGGTTCCGCCCCTGCCCCGGACGAATCAGGAATTTGGTAAGGTTGATGTCGTTACGAAACGGGTAAGAGACGGGAAAGTCCTGTGGCCGATTGTGGCGCGCGGGGAAACCCGCGGCCCCTGCGCCCCGGACGGTTGCGGCTTTGGCACTCAATCGGGCGGAGCGGCCTTCATGACGCCTCATTTCCGCCCCGTTCCCCCTCGATAAGAGAGGGTGAAATTGTTTCCGCGCGCCGTATTACGAGTCGCGCCGAACCGGAGTGTGACGTCATGACCGCGCATCAACCGCGCAAGTTCCGCATGCCTCAGGCTCTCCTGCCCCGTTCCCTGCGGCGCCGGATCACCCGCATCCTGCGCGACGAAGAGGGCGGATTGCTGATCCTCTCGCTTCAGCTTTTTGTCGTGATGATGATCTGCACCGGGGTCGCGATCGACTTCGTGCGGGTCGAGGAGCGCCGCGCGGTGATCCAGAACACGCTTGATCGCGCCGCCCTCGCCGCCGCCTCGCTCTCGCAAAACCTCGATCCCGAACTGGTGGTGCAGGACTACCTCGAAAAAGCCGGCCTCGGGGCGCTGAAAGTCACCACCACCGTCGAAAAAGGCAATTTCGACGAATGGCGCCGCGTCACGGTCACCACGACCGACAAGATGCCGACGATCTTCGGGCCGCTGGTGGGGATGGAGGCGCTCTCGACCGCGGGTCACAGCCAGGCGCTCGAATCCGTGGGCAACGTGGAAATCTCGCTGGTGCTCGATATTTCCGGCTCCATGAGCGGCACGAAGATCAGCCGTTTGCGCAATGCCGCCAGCAATTTCGTGAACACCATGTTCGACACGGTGCAGCCCGAGGGCGCCCCCCCGGGCCGGTTGTCGATGTCGATCATCCCCTATAACCAGCAGGTGGTGCTGGGCAGCGATTTTGCCTCGCTGTTGAATCTCTCCACCGATCACACGGAAAACACCTGCGCCGATGTGGAACTGCTGTCAGAAGGCGATTTCCAGATCTCGGATACAACGCCGCTGCTGCGCACCATGCATGGCGACAGCTATCCCAACTCCGGCAGCCTGTCGAACTGCGTCGAGAACAGCAAGTCCGAGATCATTGCGTTTTCCAACAGCGAAGCGGCGCTCAAATCAAAGATTGCGGGCCTGAGCGCGGGCGGCAACACCTCGATTGACTTCGGCGCGCGGTGGGGGCTTGCGCTGCTCGACCCGGCCGCGCGACCGATCCTTGATGCGATGATCGCGAAAGGCAAGGCAAGCTCTGACCTCGACGGGCGGCCTTTTTCCTATGACGACGGCAGCCAGGACATCGACGATATCGCCCTCAAGGTGATGGTCCTGATGACCGACGGCCAGAACACCTCTGCTTATTCAACCGGGGCAGATTACCGCACCGGCAATGCCGGGGTCTATTCGGGGTATTTTGTCTCCACCAAGAGCGCGACGGCTTTTGCCTCGTCGAGCAATTCCTCCTACTGGAACTATCTCTATTATTATGTGCCCGGCAAAAGCGCCCCCTATTACAGCATGAGGAACAAGACCTGGTCCTCGAACCTGTCAGGCACGATCCACCCGATCACCTGGCAAACGGTCTGGAATTACAACGACAAGCTCTACACGATCATCTCGACCTTCCTTGTGCCGCCGATTGCAAGCTGGAAAGGCTGGAGCAGCTCCACGGCCTACAGCAAGATCTATAATCTGATGGCGATCCAGTCGGCCTCGGGCGACAAAGACGTCTCCCTCGATGCGCTGTGCACGGCGGCGAAAGACCAGAACATCACGATCTTCACCATGGCCGTGGATGCCCCCAGCTCGAGTATCGAACTGCTCGCGTCTTGCGCCACCGCCGAAACCTATGCCTATGACATCGACACCGACCAGATCGACGACGCCTTCGCCTCCATCGCCGCGGCGGTGAACGCGCTGCGGCTGACCAACTGAGGGGGCCGCGATGCGCCAAACGCCGCCTCGGCCTCGCCTCGAAACAAACCGGATGGTTGTGCGCCTGCGTGCCGAGGAGGGGGCCGTCACGATCCCGGCGCTCATGTGGCTGGTGTTTTTCATCGGGCTGATGACCGCAAGCGTCGAGCTGGAAATGCTGACGGTGAAGCAGACGCTGCTCGACCGCGGCGTGGATATGACAACGCGGATTTTGCGGCTTGGCATCGACGATCTGCCCGATCACGACACGCTCAAGCGCTCGGTGTGCGAGAATATGGGCTTTATCGGCAATTGCATGGACCGGCTCGCGATCGAGGTGTTTCCGATCGACACCACCACCTGGACCAGCACCGGCGCCTCCGAGGTGATGTGCACCGATTCCACCTCGGCGGCAGCGCTCTCGCCGCAGCTTCAGGCGGGCGAGCCGAACCAGATGATGATCCTGCGCGCCTGCCTGAAAATCGACACGATGATGGAGGTGAACCCGTTGGCCTCCGCGCTGACCCGCGACGCGGGGGGACAGGTGGCGCTTGTGTCGATGACCGCTTTCGTCAACGAACCGCGTCCGGGGAGCTGATCAGACATGATGCGTTTTCTTCGCAGATTCTGGCGCAAGACCGATGGCGTGGTGGCGTTCGAAGGGCTCTTTGGCAGCCTCTTGCTGCTCGGTTGGTATGCGGTCGCGTTCCAGTTTTATGACGTGTTCCGCATGCGCGCCCAGGTGCTGCGCGCCTCCTATACCGTCGCCGATCTGATCTCGCGGGAGCGCAATGCCATTGGCCCGACCTATGTGACCGGGCTCAAAAAGGTCTTTGACTACATCTCTGACACGCGCGACGCCGATGGCACCTGGCTCAGGGTCACGCTGATCTCGTGCAGCGCCAAGACCACAGACAATTGCGATGGCGTGAGCAAGGATTTCACCCTGACGAACTCCTACACCACCGCCACCACGGGGGTTGACCTGCAAACCGCCACGTCGATCAATGCCGAACATGACCGCATTCCGCTGCTGGCTCCGGGCGACATGGCGGTGGTGCTGGAAAGCTCCTTTCCTTACTTTCCGATCTTTGACATCGGCGACAAGGCCCTTTTGCTCGACGGCAAGACCTGGACCCAACAGGGCCTGAGCTCGAAATTGCGTTTTTCCAATTTCGTCGTGACCCGGCCGCGCGGCCCGCAAACGCTCTGGAATGCCGACAAGTAACGCCTGAGCTGCCTGCTCAGGCCGCCACGGCCTTGCGCACCATATCCCAGTAAATCGTCTCGACGGTTTCGCGGTCGAGCCGCCCGCCCTCACGATACCATGTCGTGACCCCGGTGAGCATGGCGATGATCGCCATCGTCGCCAGCTTGGTATCGGGCAGCGCCAGCGCGCCTTCGGCCTGCCCGGCCTTCAAAATCGCCTCAAGCTCGCCCTCGTAGCGGCCCCGCAGCGCCTCGATGACCGCAAAATTCGCGGCATTGAGGTTGCGCAGTTCCATGTAGCTCAAAAACACCGCCTCCGCCCGCATCAGGTTGAACCGGATGTGAAACCGCACAAAGGTTTCCAGCGCCCCGAGCGCCCCGGCGCCGCGCGGCGCCTCCGCCCATGCGGCCAGCAACTCCTCCATATGCGTCTTCAAGAGATCAAAAAGCAGCGCCTCCTTGTCGGGCGTGTAGAGATAGAGCGCGCCCGCCTGCACCCCCACCGCCGCCGCGATCTGGCGCATCGAGACCGCGGCAAAGCCGTGCCGGGCAAAAAGCCGCGAGGCCTCGGCGCGGATGCGCGGGCCGGTGATTTCGGAATGGGAGCCGGTCTTGCGTGCCATGGGCCCAAAGTAGCGGAACGCGGCGCCGGGCTTCAACCGCAAAGGCAACTGGTGGCAGGGCAGGAAAAGGAACCCGCCGCGCTAAAAGTCGAACCTGATGGGAGCTTCACCATCGAACTGGTGCAGGCGGCAAGGCCAGTCCTTCGCTTTCTGAATATCCTTGCGACAAAGTGGTATGACATGGGCAAACGTGAAGTCTCATTCGTGCATCTGCACGTCTACAAGGATCGCCACGGTAAGACCCGCGCCGATTACAAGCCGCACGGCGGCAAGGGCATAGCTCTGCCGCTGCCGGTCGGCCCCCCCGAGTTCTTGCTTGCCTATGCAAAGGCGGTGGAGGGGGAGAAGCTGGAGCGGGCCAAAGCTAAAATGCCGACTGCAAAAGACACCTTCCGCGACTTGCTGCAGCTCCACCTCGGGTCGGCTCTCTATTCGAAGCTCAGCCCAAGGTCGAAGCGCAACTACCGGGTCATCCTTGAAAAGTTCTGCGCGAAAAACGGCAACTTGCCCGTGTCGCAGTTCTCGCGCAAGCACGCCTCCGCCATTCTGGCCAAGCTCAGCGCCACGCCAGAAGCGGCCAACACGTTGATGAAGCGGCTACGCCTGCTTCTGAACTTCGCCGTGGATATCGGCATGATCCCCTCGAACCCGATGGCGGGGATGAAGGGCTACAAGTCCGATGGAGAAGGCTATCACGACTGGACCGAGGAAGAGATCGCGCAGTTCGAGGCGCGCCACCAGCCCGGAACCAAGGCGCGTTTGGCCCTAATGCTGATGCTCAGACCGGGCAGCGGTGGTCAGATGTTGTTCGGATGGGGGGGGAGTTGCCAACGGAATGATCCGGGTCGGTCAGCAAAAGACCGCCCCCCCCGTTGATGATCCCCATCACCCCGGCGCTGCAATCCTCGCTGGCCGACTTGCCCAAGAACGCCCCCACCTGTCTGCTGACGGAGTACGGCCGTCCCTGCTCGGCGGCTGGCTTCGGAAACTGGATGCGGGATCGCTGCGACGAGGCGGGGCTGTCCAACTGCTCATCCCATGGCCTGCGCAAGGCTTGTGCCCGGCGCTTGGCCGAGGCGGGTTGCCCCCCTCACGAAATCAAGTCGATCACCGGCCACAAGACCGATGCAGAAGTGCGTCGCTACACGGCGAAAGCCGACCAAGTTCTGCTCGCTCAAAGCGCGTTCGAGAAGCTGCGCGACACCGCCAACACCCCGAAATCTGCTAACCCCTTTGAAAGGTTAGCAAGCACAAGGAAAATCTCCATGCGACACAATAACTTAAGGCGGGAAGTGGCAGCCCGTAGGGAAGGGCACTTCTCTAGCAATATCAAGGGACTTGGCTTGTCCAACCCACTCTGACTGCCCCATTGAAAACAATGGCGAAATTCGGCATTTGTCCAACCGTTTCGCGGGTGTCGAAAACGAAAACCCCGGCGCGCTGGCGGGCGCATCCGGGGCGAACGTCAAAGCATTGCAGCTTCAGCCAGAAGATTACACCGACACGCCCGCCGCTGCAAGGCGCGTCGATCAGAACGGCAACTGGAACCGCGCCCGCTGGGGATGGCTCAAAGCGATCACGGGTGACGCTGATCTGTCGCCGATGGCCCGGCTTCTCGCCCACGTTCTCGCCACGCAGTTTTCGCATCACGAGACCGCCCATTGCGCGCCAGGCACGGACACGCTTGCCGAAGCCCTTGCAACGTCTGTCGATACCATCAAGCGCGCCCTGCGCGATCTGGCGGCGGCGGGATGGCTGATCAGGACCGAAGGACGCGGGCGCGGGAATCGGTCTGAAATCTTCTTTCTGGGCGGCAACAACGTGGTGCCGTTGATCTGTCCGAAGGGACCGGAAGCGTCTGGCCATGATCGCCCGAAAGCGGCGCAAGCATCAACCAAGAAGCCCGGAAAAGGGGGCAATCCTGCACCCCTTGCGGATCATGAAGGGGCACCGAAAAAGGGGGCAGATATGCGCGGAAAAGGGGGCAAATCTGCACCTTCCTATATAAAGGCTGACCCAAAGAATATCCAAAGGGCTGGCCAGCCGTCCGAAACGCTGAATTCGCAGCGCCCTTCAAGCCGAATGGACTTCACCAACTTTGACCGGGCAATGACTTCGGAAAAGTGGGACCGCCCCCTGTTCCCGATCAAGCCCGACAGCGACGCGGTGGACGATTGGAACCGCTGGCTTGCCAAGCATGGGCATCCGAACGTCGCGCAGATTGCGCCGAAGAATGCTGGGGAATGGGGATTGCCCTTCCGTCGCCCCCCGTCTGAAGCCGGAAGCATCGAAGCCATGCTGTCCGAGAAATGGGCGCGGGTGTTCACCCTGAAGGCCAAGGGGCGCGCCAATGCGTGAACAAGCCCATGACCGATGGCTGCGCGCCGTGATGCACGACCGGGGCCTGTCCCCGGCAGCGCGGGCGCTGGCAACCGTCCTGATTGCCGACTTCCTCGGGACGGCCCGTGCCCCGGATACCGACGCTTTCGCCAAGGCGATCTGCACATCGCAGCGCACCGCGCGCCGTGCGCTGGATCAGTTGGCCCATGCGGGATGGCTCACCATGCCAGACCGCCCCAAGCGCGGCGATCCGCCGTGCATCATCCTGACCGAACGCTGCGCCGTCCTGCCCTTTCCCGGCGCTGCCCAAACCGAACAAGGACCAGCGACATGACCGACCAAGAACGCCTTGAACTGAAGCAGGCGGCTGCGGACCAAGCCGCAGCCTGCATCCGCGAGTGCATGGCGCTGATGCGCGAAAGCGGGATGCCTTGGGATAGCATCATCGCAGGTGCCCATGCCGAAGTGGTCAGCGCCATGACGCTGACCTTCGGCGGGCAGATGGCGGCGCATTGCTGCACGAGCGCCGCCGAACGGGTCTGCACCCTGCCTTCGGCGGCAGATCACGCGCTTGCCAGCGCCAGACCAGCGGGCAGCGCGTGACCTTCGCGGGTCCTTCCCGGCCCTGACCTATACGGGGGGCAGAGGCGCGATGCTTGAAGCTATGCAAGAATTTACAAGGGGTTAAAAGATGCGGATCATGTCGGAACTGCCGGGGCTGGGGGGCGACAAGCCCGTCCATCGTATTGGCGGTTCCGACCTTTGCGACCTGTTCGGCATTACGCCGGGGATGCTGACCACCCTTGGCAAGCGCGATATCGTGGTCCGTCTTGGCCATGATGCCTATGACCTTGAAGAAAGCACCCGCCGCTACATCGCCAGCCTGCGCGAGACGGCAAGCGGGCGCGGCGGCGAAGAACAGGTGCTGAACCTGACCAGCGAACGGGCGCGGCTGGCACGGGAACAGGCCGACGCGCAGGCCCTGAAGAACGCCGTCCTGCGCGGCGAATACGTCCCGGCGAGCGACGTGGAACGGGCGTGGTCCGATACCCTGCGCGCCCTTCGATCCCGGCTTCTGGCGGTGCCTTCCCGGCTGCGCCAGTCCATGCAGCACCTGACCACCAGCGACGTGACGATGATCGACCGCGAATTGCGCGACGCCTTGCAGGAACTTGGCAATGCCGACGCTTGACCAGATCACGAAGCAGGCGCTGCGCGCCCTGATCCCCCCGCCGCGCCTGCGCCTGTCGGAATGGATCGAACGGGAAATCGTTCTGCCCGACGGGGTGTCCGCCTTGCCCGGCCCGGTTCGCCTTTGGCCGTTTCAGCGCGAGATTGCCGACGCAATAGGCGACGCTGAAATCGAAAGGGTGACTCTGGTGAAGCCCGTCCGGGTGGGGTTTACCACGCTTCTTACCAGCGCCCTTGCGTCCTTCGTCGCCAATGAACCCGCGCCGATCCTTTGCCTTCTGCCCGCTGAAGCCGATTGCCGCGACTACATGGTGTCAGATATCGAACCGATCTTCGGGGCTTCCCCGGCGCTTGCCGCTGCCCTGTCTGATGAACAGGACGAGTCCGGGCGCAACACGCTTCTGTCCCGCCGTTTCCCCGGCGGATCGTTGAAAGTGGTGGCGGCAAAGGCACCCCGCAACCTGCGCCGTCACAACGTCCGGGTTCTGTTCATGGACGAAGCCGACGGCATGGAGTCGACCGCTGAAGGGTCGCCGATCCTTCTGGCCGAACGCCGCACCATGTCCTTTCCCGACCGCAAGATCGTTCTGGGCAGCACCCCGGTTCACGACGAAACCAGCCATGTTTTGCGCGCCTATGCCCAATCCGACGCCCGAATCTATGAAGTGCCATGCCCCGAATGTGGGGCCATGAGCGAACTACTTTGGCCCGATATCGTCTGGGATGCAGGCGCGCCCGAAACGGCCCGCTGGCGCTGCCCGCATTGCGCCGCAGAGGTATCGGAACGGCACAAGCCGGATATGGTCGCGGCTGGCCAGTGGCGCGCCACAAGGCCAGAAATCCGGGGCCATGCCGGGTTCCGCATGAATGCCCTGATATCGCTGCACTCGAACGCGGCATGGGGCAAGTTGGCGGCGGAATTCGTCCAGGCGAAGGACGATCCGACCACGCTGCAAACCTTCGTCAACACGATCCTTGGCCAAGGCTGGCGCAGCGCCGGGGATGAGCTGGCCGAAGATGAGCTGATGGCGCGCGCCGAACCCTTCGGGCTTGCCGCCGTTCCCGCCGAAGTGTTGGCGGTTACGGTTGGGGTGGACGTGCAACACGACCGCCTAGAAGTCACCTATCTGGGCTGGACCGAAGGCGGCGTGGCCCTTGTGCTGGGGCATCGGGTGATCTGGGGGCAGTATGACGCCGAAGAAACGTGGGTCGAACTGGACGGGCTGATCGGTGCCCGCTTTCCCCATGCGCTTGGCGGCAAGATCGGGGTGGACGCCTGCGCGATTGACGCGGGCGACGGGGTTTCCATGCACCACGTCACCGCCTTTGCCACGCCCCGGACGCGGCGCAAGGTGCTGGCGATCAAGGGCGCGCCCGGCAACCGTCCGATGATCGAACGGGCAGGATCGACCACCAAGACGGGCGCGCGCTTGTGGATAATCGGTGTGGACACGGTGAAACTGCAACTGTTCGGGCGGCTGGCGCAGGCAGGCAGCTTCCGGTTTTCGGCCGATCTGCCCCCGGTCTGGTTTGAACAACTGGCGTCCGAACGGTCTGTGGTGCGCTACACCCGTGGCCAGCCGACGCGCAGCTTCGTTCGGATACCGGGGCGGCGGGCAGAGGCGCTTGACTGTGTGGTCTATGCCTTCGCCGCGCGGGCGTTGCTCAATCTGGACTATGACCAGCGCCGCGCAGACCTTTCGACCGAAGCCGCGCCAGCGCCGAAGCGCGCCCCGGTGCTGGCGTCAAGCTGGATGCAGCGTTGAAGATCAGCGCCGCCAAGTCTGCCTGAATTCCTCGTCGAACCACGCTTCGGCGTCATACATCGCGCCCATGCGGCTGCGAAAATCCAAGTATTGCGGATAGCGATCACGCACCCAACCGGCGAATTCGCTGAAACTTGGCATTTCATCGGACGTTTGCCGATATCCCTTTTCCTTGGCCCAAAGGCCGCAAAGGTGCCGGATGCCCTGCTCCGCTTCGTCTTTCTTCACAATGTCACCCCTACCTGCCTTGCTTTGCCCAATCCAACACCCGCTTTCCGTCACTTGTGATCCTGACCAGTTGCTTGCCGCTATCAAGTGGCGGCAAGAATTCGATCAGCTTCATTCCCGCCAATTCTTTCAGCGTGGTCATGCTCACCCCGGTAATAGTGTCAGGGTCAGTCGGATGGCCGAAAACCAGCGATTGAAGCGCCTTCAGGCTTTGTTCGTCTTTCTTCATGATTCGGCTTTCAGGTGTAGGGTTCGGGGCGCAGGGTCTGCCCGCTACCAGATTTTGTGCCGATTGCACCCCGTCAAGCAAGCATGAAACGACTTAAGCAAGCATGGTGATAGTTGACACTATGCCGATCATGCTTCACGCTCTGACGAAACCACATCGTGAGGGCGCGCCGTGTCGAACAATCACATCGAATACACCGATCAGGCAGAATTCAGCGCGGGCGAAGCTGCTGACATTTCCGGCGTGAACCCGGTCCTGCAACGGCACTGGCGCAAGCGCGGCTTGCTGCCCCAGATCGAAGGTGAGCGGAACGCGCGATTTTCGATCAGCGAAGTGGTTCGCATGACGATCATGCAGCGGCTGACCGAAGGCGGAATCAGCATCAAGGGCTTGCAGGCGTTCTCTGGGCTTGCAGCGCATCACGCGACCGCAAAGCTGATGGGCTTGCCCGGTTCCGTCGCAATCAAGGCTGACTCGCCTGAAGCTGAAGCCGAAGAACGGCGGCGCATCGAAAGCTGGGCAACGCATAGCAAGGTTCGCTATGTGTTCTGGCCCTTGCCCGAACGCGACGATCTGGAAGGGCGCATCGCGCAATACCTGCGCGCGGACCTGTCCGACCTTCACGAATTGGTCGATCAGGAAGGCGTGTTCCATGGGCTTCTGATCGACCTTGAGGCCGTCGCCAAACTGGTTCACAGCCGCGCGAAGCTGCCCCTTGAAACCCATGTCGTGACCATGCACCGCGTGGATAGCGGGGCAGAATGAGTTTCCTTGCCCGCCTTTTCGACCGCATGACGGGGCCGACCCAGAAGCGCCAGATCGAAGCTGGCGGCGGTGGGCGACGCTGGCAGGGTTCGCCCATGATGAACGCCCCGCAAGCGTCGATCCTTGCGGCCCGCGCGCCAGCCAAGGCCCGTGCGGCGGCGCTGTCCATGAACAACCCGACGGCGGCGCGGATCGTGGAAACGTGGCTTGCGGCACTCGCGGGCAAGGGCTGGCAGGCGCTTTCGCAGCACCCGGACCCGGCAACGCGGCGGGCGCTGAACAATGAGTTTGAAGGGCAGATGCTGGCCCTTCTGCCCGTCGCGGTGCGCGCCTTGGTGCGCGACGGTGAGGCGTTTATCAGAACATCCGTTGGTGGCGGCGACGCCGACGGATCAGGACGGGCAGCGTTTGGTTCCTTGGCGCTGCCCGCCGACCAAATCGACCCGTCGTTGACCCGCGATCTGGGCAACGGCGCGCGGATCGTTGCCGGGGTGGAGTTTGACGCAAGCGACCGGATCGTCGCCTATCACATTCTGCCCGATGCCCCCGGAACCCCGTTCGGGATGGTGGGGCAGGCGGTGCGGGTTCCGGCGCGGGAAGTGCTGCACGTCTTTGACCAGCTTTTCCCCGGTCAGGTGCGCGGCATTTCTTGGCTTGCCCCGGTGCTGCTGAAACTGGCGGACTTCGACGCCGCGTCCGACGCCATGCTGATGACGCTGAAGGTGCAAAGCCTGATGACGGGCTTTGTGCGCGACGCCGAAGGCGGCACGGCGGGGTTCGAGTCGACCGACGGTAGCTTGAACGTGAGCCTAGAACCGGGCGCGATGCGCGTTCTGCCCTTCGGTGCAGAGGTTGAATTCTCGCAGCCCGGTCAGGGTCTGTCGCAGGCCGTCGAATTCGTAAAGGGCCAGCAACGCGAAATCGCCGTCGGTGTCGGGCTGACCTATGAACAGGTGACGGGCGATCTGTCGGGCACCAACTATTCAAGTGCCCGTGTCGGATTGCTGGAATTCCGCCGTCGCGCCGAAATGCTGCAACGGACCTTGATCGAAGCGCAGTTGCTGCGCCCGCTGTGGCGGCGCTGGATCGACGCCAAGGCATTGGCGGGTGAAATCGGCGCCAGCGAAGCCGAATTGGCCGATTATCGCGCCGTCAAATTCGTTGCCCCCGGCTGGCAATGGGTGGACCCGCTGAAGGAAGCGAATTCCGATATCCGAGCCATTGAAGCGGGCTTGAAATCCCGCGCCGAAGTGGTCGCAGGCCGTGGCCGCGATATCGAAGAACTGGACGAAGAAATCGCGGCGGACACCTTCGCCCGCGCAACCAAACCCACAGGAGTCTGAAATGCGAAATTCCCTCTATTCGGGCAACAACGTCACGCTGCCCGCGCCCTATGCCCTGACTTCGGGGCAAGTGGCGCAAGTCGGTTCGATCATCGGCGTGGCCCAAGGTGCCGCCGCGTCCGGTGCCGACGTGGTGCTTGTGCGCCAGGGCGTTTTCACCCTGACCAAGACCGCCGCGCAGGCGTGGACCATCGGCCAGAACCTTTACTGGGACAATGCCACCCGCGCCGTGACCACCACGGTTGGCACGAACAAGATGATCGGTGCCGCCTTTGCCGCTGCCCTTGCGGCGGACACTGTGGGGCAGGTGCTGCTTGACGGCACGATCCGCTGACAACCGGGAACCGAAGCCATGACCATTCATCTTCGGGCGGCGAACATGCGTCCCGCCACTTTCAACGCGGAAGCCCGGACGATTGAGGCAATCGTTTCGACCGGGGCAGCGGTTGCCCGGCCCGGCTATACCGAGGTTCTGGACCTGCGTGGCGTCGATCTGGCGCGGCTTGTCGGTGCCCCGGTGCTGGACGGGCACCGCCGCGACACGACCCGCGATCAGTTGGGCGTGATCGAGGCGGCGCGCATGACGCCCGAAGGCTTGCTTGTGGTGATCCGGTTCCGCGAATCCACCCCGGCGCAAGCCGTGATGACCGACGTTGCCAATGGCACCCTTCGCGGGCTGTCGATTGGCTACACCATCGAACAGACCCGCGAAGCCAAAGACGGCACCAAGCGGGTTCGCACCGCGACCAAATGGACGCCGATTGAAGTGTCCATCGTTCCCGTTCCCGCCGATCCCGGCGCACATTTCAGAAATGGAGAAGTCACCATGCCGACCACCGAAGAAGAAGTGCAGGTGCAAACCCGCGCTGAAATGAACACCGAGATTCGCAGCATCGCCGAACTGGCGGGGCTGGACCGGGCTTGGACCGACGCGCAGATCGACGCCGAGGCGACGCCGGAAGCGGCGCGGGAACTCGCCTTCGCCGCAATGGCGCAGCGTCAGGCGCAGACCCGGACCCGCACCACGGCGCAGATCACGTTCGACCACAACGACCCGGCGGTGTTCACCGCCCGCATGGGCGAGGCGATCCATGCCCGGATGAACCCGGCGCATGAACTGTCCGCCCCCGCGCGCCAGTATGCGAACATGCGCCTGCCCGACGTGGTGCGGGAAGTCATGAAGCGGCATGGCCAGACGGTGCAGGGTGTGTCCGACGCGCAGGTGTTCACCCGCGCGGGCAGCATGGTCACGGGCGATCTGGCGGGCATCCTTGGCGATAGCGCCGGGCGCAGCCTTCGCACCGCCTATGATGCTGCCCCGTCTGGTTTGCGCCCCGCTGCGCGCCAGACGCAGTATCCGAACTTCAAGGTGCAGACGAAATACATGCTGGGCGATGCTCCGCCCCTGCGCCGGGTTCTGGAAGGCGGCGAATACCCGATGGGGTCCGTTGCCGAGTCGGCCAACACGAACACCTTGCAGACCTTCGGCAGCATGATCCCCTACACGCGCCAGATGTGGATCAACGACGATCTGGGGGCGCTGGCGGACTTCAGCCGCCGCATGGGCATCGCTGCGCGTGAATTCGAGAACACGCAGCTTGTCACCGCCCTGACCAGCAACCCGATCATGGGCGACGGGCTGGCGGTGTTTGTCGCGGGGCACAACAACGTGGACGCGGCTTCCGCGCCGAGCGTCACCAGTCTGAACGCCGGGCGGGTGCGGATGCGGAAACAGACTTCGGCGAACGGGATGCCGGTCAACGCCGCGCCCCGTTATCTGATCGTGCCGCCGGAATACGAAACCATCGGGGAACAGTTGCTGACCACGCTGAACGCGACGGCTGTCAACGACGTGAACCCCTTCGCCAAGCTGTCGCTTCTGGTGGAGCCGCGCCTGACCAATGCGACGCAATGGTATCTGGCGGCGGACCCGGCGAACATCGACGGTCTGGAATACGCCTATCTTGAAGGCGCACCCGGCCCGCAGGTGGAAACGACCGTCGCCTTCGAGGTTGACGCCATGATGATCAAGGTCCGGTTGGACTTTGGCGCAGCATGGATCGACCATCGCGGTTGGTATCGGAACGGCTGATGGCTATCGACCCGACCGAACTGGAAACCCTGCGCGACGCCCTGATCAGGGCGCGCGCCGCTGCAACCCGCGTGGTGATGATGGATGGCCGTCGGGTGGAGTATGGCACCGATGCGGAAATGGCCAATGCCATTGCCGATCTGGAAAGCCGCATCCGCCGCGCCAGCACCCCCCGGCCCGGCAGCATCAGCTTCGCCACATCGAAGGGTGTGTGAGGTGGAAGAACTGACAAAGGGCGCAGCCGGGCAACCGTTCGGCTGCACCCCGCAAACCAAGGCAGCAAGGCGTTCCCCCGGCTGTTTTGGGAGTTTTCCCACTTGCAAGGTGACGCTATCCAAGTTACGTTGTGAGAAATTCCAAAAGGGTGAATCTGGTGAGCCTCACGGACGAAATCACAGACGCGCTTGCAAAGGCGACGGGGCTTCCCTTCAAGGAAGTCTATGAATACTTGCGCCGCATCCGGGAAAACGACCAGTTTCCCAAACTGCCGCGCGCCAAGGAACTTCCCACGATCAGCGATGCCGCGCTTGCGAACCTGCTGATTGCCTTGTTGAGTGGGCTTCCACCCCAGAAGGCGCACGTTGCCGTTCTTCGCTTGGCTGACGCTTCGGTGTCCTACGGCGACCACAAACACATTGTGCAAAGCAGGGCCGAACTCGAAACGATCGGTGCGCCCCTGACTGCGTTCCTTGACCAAGAACATACCTTCACCGATGCAGTTGCAGCCCTTTTCGGCATGGCCCGGAAGGGTCCGGCGGCTTTTGAAGAAACCTTCCGCTGGACTTGGATTAGCATCGACCAGCGCCGCTTCAGCGGCGAAATCCACCTTCAGACGGAAGAATTCACACCGCTGCCCAAGTCCGTTCTGGACGTGTTGATCGAGTATGGTCCGCCCGAAGAATTCTTCCGGGGCGATCTGCAAATCCATGCACGGCTGTCCGCTTCGACCATCGCGGCCCTTGCCCGTGCCGCAGACAGGGTAACGCCCTGATGGCAAACCGTCCTGCCCTTCTGAAGCAAGCTGACCTGACTCGCTATCTTAAGGCGATGAAGGCGGCTGGCTTCGATGAAGGCAGGATCGAAGTCAAACCGGACGGAACCCACGTCATTTTCGCCGGGAACTCTGACCCTGCAAGCGGGGCAAACCCTTGTGATAGGTTGTTGAAATGACCGCGCGCAAGAACCCGTTTCCCGGCGTGACCCGGATCGTCGATCAGCACGGCAAGACCCGCTTCCGGTTCCGCAGCAAGGGCTTCACGGGCTATCTGCCCGGCCCTTATGGGTCTGTGGCATTCCGCGCTGCCTATGACGCGGCGATTGAAGGGGCGAAGGCCCCCAACCGTAGCACAACGCCCCAAGGCACCTTGGCTTGGCTGATTGAACAGTATCTGGCCAGCCCGAAGTATCGGAACCTGTCGGAAAGCCGCAAGCGCAGCATCCGGGGCGAACTGGACTGGTTGCGCGGCGTCGCGGGCGATCTGCCTTTTGCGAAATTCGGAACCCGCCACGTCGAGGCGCTTATGGGCAGGAAGTCTGGCCCGACCGCTGCGAACACCGTCAAGAAGAACCTTTCCATGCTGTTCAATTTTGCGATCAAGCGGGAAATGGGCGTGACGTTCAACCCTGCCCGATATGCCGACAGGCGCAAGGAAAACGCGGACGGCTATCACACTTGGACCGATCAGGAGATTGCCCGATTCAAGGAACACCACCCGACGGGCAGCAAGGCCCGGCTGGCGATGATGCTGTTCCTCTGGACGGGCGCGTCGCGGCAAGACGTGGCGGCTATGGGCTGGCGCAACGTGAAAGGTGATCGGATCACCTACAGGCGCGGCAAGACGGGGATCGGGGCCGATCTGCCGATCCATGAAGAACTTGCCGCCGAACTGGCCCATGTGCCGCGCGACCAGTTTCTGTTCGTCACGCATGGCAACGGCTTGGCCTATAAGCCGACGACTCTGGGCAACTGGTTCAAGGACCAGTGCAAGGCCGCAGGCAACCCGCTCTGTTCGGCGCATGGCCTGCGAAAGTCGCTTGCAACCCTGATGGCGAACGCGGGCAAGTCACCCGACGAAATCCGCGCCGTGATGGCTCACAAGACCAACAAGGAAGGCGCGACCTACACCAAGAAGGCGGATCGTTCGCGGCTTGCAGATAGCGGGTTTGTCGGGCTGTCCAGCACAGAAGCGGAACAAAAGTTGTCCAACCTTCCCGTAAGGTTGGACACGATCATGTCCCAACCTATTGAAAGGAAAGCGAAAAAATGAGTAAGTGGCAGCCCGTAGGGGAGTCGAACCCCTCTTTTCAGGTTGAAAACCTGACGTCCTAACCGATAGACGAACGGGCCACCGTTGCCGCTTCAGTGCGTTCCTGTGCGGCGTGGAGCGGTGTTTAGGCCAGCCGCGCGTGAGGCGCAAGAGGGTTTTTGCAGTTTTCCCAAACTTTCTTTGCGATCCCGTAAAATTCCCGAAAAACACGCAAAAACAAGGGTTAACGGAGGGCTCAGGCGCGGGCCGCATCGTCGAGGCGGAGCTGCACCCGGTTGCGCCCGCCCCAGCTGTTGATCTCGAGCTTGCCCGCGAGATGAAACCGCCCCGCGCCGCCCGCCGAGAGCACCGGCCCAAGCGGGCCGTCAAAGGCGCCAAAGGCCACGGCGTCAAGCTTGGCGCCCATGCCATCGCCAAAGGAGAACCGCAAATGGCTCTCGCCGATCCGTCGCGCGCCCGAAATCGCCATTTCGGCAAAGGCAAACCGCGGCGCGGGGGCGCCCTGCCCGAAGGGGCCCGCGCGCTCGAGGTCTTCGACAAGCGCGGGCGTTGCGGCGCCGGGCATCATCAAGCCGTCGAGGCGCAGATCGGCAGGGCCGCCCGTGCCCGCGCCTTGCCGCGCGAGCAAGTCCGAGAGCCGCGCCATCGCCGCCTCGATCTGCCCTTCCTCCACCGTCAGCCCGGCCGCCATGCGGTGCCCGCCGCCCTTCACAAGAAGCCCGTCGGCCGCCACGCGCTGCACCGCCGCCCCAAGATCGACTCCCGCGACGGAGCGCGCCGAGCCCTTGCCGATGCCGCCGTCGAGCCCGATCACCACCGCGGGGCGGTTTGTCGCCTCTTTCAGCCGGGCCGCGACGATGCCGACCACGCCCGGATGCCAGCCCTCCCCGGCCGCCCAGACGAGCGGGCCGTCGAGCCCGCGCGCCTCGGCCTGGGCGAGCGCGGCATCGCGCACCCGGTTCTCGATCTCGCGGCGCTCCGCATTGAGCCGGTCGAGCCGTTCCGCAAGGGCTGTAGCCTCGGCCGGGTTTTCGGTGGCGAGAAGCCGGGCGCCAAGGTCGGCCGCGCCGATCCGCCCGCCCGCATTGACGCGCGGCCCGAGCAGGAAGCCAAGGTGGTAGGCGGTGGGCGGACGGTCGATCCGCGCCACATCGGACAGCGCCACAAGGCCGGGGCGCTCGCGCCGCGCCATCACCTTCAGCCCCTGCCGCACCAGCGCCCGGTTCACGCCCACAAGCGGTGCCACATCGGCCACGGTGGCGAGCGCCACGAGATCCAGAAGCGCCATCAGATCCGGGCCCTTGACGTTTTTGGCCCGCAATTGCCGGTTCGCCTCGACCAGCATCAAAAACACCACCGAGGCCGCGCAGAGATGCCCCAGATCGCCGGTTTCGTCCTGCCGGTTCGGGTTCACGCAGGCCAGCGCGGGGGGCAGGGTCTCCCCGCCAAGGTGATGGTCGAGGATCACCACATCCGCGGGTTTGGCCGCGGCCACGGGCTCATGCGAAAGCGTGCCGCAATCAACGCAGACGATCAGCGAATGATCGCGCCCAAGCGCTTCCATAGCTGGCACATTGGGCCCGTAGCCCTCGTCGATCCGGTCGGGAATATAAAGCGTGGCGGGCTGCCCGAAGGCGCGCAGCCAGATCATGAGGAGCGCCGCAGAGGCGCCGCCGTCCACATCGTAATCGGCAAAAACGGCGATCTTCTCGCGCCGTTCCAGCGCGTGCAAAACCCGCGCGGCGGCCTTTTGCATGTCTTTGAGCCGGTGCGGGTCCGGCAAAAGCTCGCGCAGGGTCGGTTCCAAAAAACCTGCGGCATCCTCGGGCGTCACGCCGCGCGCCACCAGAACGCGGGCAAGCGGCAAGGGCAGGCGGGTGGCCTGGGCCATCGCCTCGGCCAGCCGGTCCGCTTCGATCGTCGGGCCAACCCAGCGGCGCCCGGTCAGCGATGCCTCGACAGTCAGAAAAGCACTCATGCACCCGGAGTATCGAAAAAAAGAAACGCCCGCCAGAGGGGCAGGCGGGGGGTGTGGGGGCATGGCCCCCACGAAAAAGCGGGGGGTGCGGGGGGCGGCAGCCCCCGCGTCTCCCTTAGCGAATGGGGTTGCGATAGATCACGTGGCGCACCGAGCCGGTTTTCGAGCGCATCAGGATCGTTTCGGTCTCGATGAACTTCGGGTTGCGCTTCACGCCGCGCAGGATCGAGCCGTTCGTCACCCCGGTCGCGGCAAAGATCACATCGGCGCGCACCATGTCGTCGCGCGCATAGATCTTGTCGAGATCGGTGATGCCTGCCTTGCGCGCCCGGCCGCGTTCGTCGTCGTTGCGGAACAGAAGCCGCCCCCACATCTGACCGCCCATGCATTTGAGCGCGGAGGCCGCGAGCACCCCCTCGGGCGCGCCGCCCGACCCCATGTAGATGTCGATCCCGGTCACATCGGGTTCGGCGCAGTGGATCACGCCCGCCACATCGCCATCGGTGATCAGCCGGATCGCGGCGCCGGTGGCGCGCACTTCCTCGATCAGGGCCTCATGGCGCGGGCGTTCAAGGATGCAGCAGGTGATGTCTTGATTGCTGCAGCCCTTCGCCTTCGCCAGCGCCGCGATGCGTTCGGTCGGCGTCATCTCAAGGCTGACCACATCGGTGGCATAGCCCGGGCCGATCGCCAGCTTGTCCATATAGACGTCGGGCGCATGCAGCATGGTGCCGCGCGGCGCCATCGCGATCACGGTGAGCGCGTTGGGCATGTCTTTCGCGGTCAGGGTCGTGCCTTCGAGCGGGTCGAGCGCGATATCCACCGCCGGGCCCTCGCCGGTGCCGACTTCCTCGCCGATATAAAGCATCGGCGCCTCGTCGCGTTCGCCCTCGCCGATCACCACGACGCCCTTGATATCGAGCGCATTGAGCTGTTCGCGCATCGCGTTCACGGCGGCCTGGTCCGCGGCCTTCTCGTCGCCATGGCCGATCAGCCGGGCAGAGGCATGCGCTGCGGCTTCGGAAACGCGGGCGAGGCCCAGAGAAAGCAGTCGGTCATTGAAATCGGTCGGGGTGCTCATGGCTTGTCCTGTTCATTGTTGGGCCGCGCCCAGCTAATCCGTCGCATCCCCGGGTGACAACCCTGTGAACGCTAACGCGAAATCCCGGTTTCGTGTGAATGGCGAAATGCAGCGCAAAAGGGTGGCGCAGAGAGAAGATCGGTGCGCGCGCGCAGGGCAAGGCCGCGCGCGCGGGTCTGTTCGCCCTGCGCGCGCCCGGTCTTTTGTCCGGTCTTTGGCTTCGGTGCGGTCAGAGTCGGCGTCGGTCCGGCGGGGGCACAGGACTGCGCCGATGCCCGTTTGCGCGCGGGCTCAGACTTCCTCGATCCGCAGCGCGACCGGGGCGCCATCCACCACGCCGGTTGCGGGCAGCGCCGCGATCGCCACGTCGATCGCGTCACGGGTGGTCTTGTGGGTGACGATCAGCACCGGGGCCGAGGTGTCGGCATGGCCATATTGGCGCATCCGCGAGATCGACACGCCCGCATCGCCCAGTGCGGCGGCGACCTTGGCCAGCGCGCCCGGTTTGTCGATCAGTTGCAGGCGAAGGTAGAAGGGCGCGGGGGCCGAGACCGCGGCGGGGATCGGATCGGCAAGCCGCGCGGCGGGTTGGCCAAAGGTCGCAAGCCGGGTGCCGCGCGCAATGTCGAGCACGTCGCCCATCACGGCGGAGGCGGTCGGGCCCTCGCCCGCGCCTGCGCCGCGCAACACGATCTGGCCCACCGAGTCGCCCTCGATCACCACCATGTTGGTGCCGCCCTGAAGCTGGCCGAGCGGTGAGGCGGCGGGCACAAGGCAGGGCGTCATGCGTTGCTCAAGGCCGCGGCCGGTCATCTGCGCCACGCCCAGAAGCTTGATCTTGTAGCCCATGTCGGCGGCGCGGCGGATGTCGTCGATGGAAATGCAGCCGATGCCCTCAAGCACGACATGCTCGAAACTCACCTTGGTGCCAAAGGCAATGGCGGCGAGAATCGAGAGCTTGTGGCCCGCGTCGATGCCGCCCACGTCGAGCTGCGGATCGGCTTCGAGATAGCCCAGTTGCCGCGCCTCTTCGAACACGGTCTCATAGGGCAGGCCCGCGGTCTCCATCCGGGTCAGGATATAGTTGCAGGTGCCGTTCATCACGCCCATGACGCGGCGGATCTGATTGCCCGCGAGGCCTTCGGTGAGCGCCTTGATCACCGGGATGCCCCCCGCGACGGCGGCCTCATAGCGGATCACCCGGCCCGCATTCTCCGCCTGTTCGGCCAAGGCTTGCCCGTGATGGGCGAGCAGCGCCTTGTTGGCGGTGACCACATCCTTGCCAGCCTTCAGCGCGGCCATCGTTGCGTCTTTCGCCGCGCCTTCATGCCCGCCCATCAGCTCGACGAACACGTCGATGTCGTCGCGCGTGGCCAGCGTGACCGGATCAACCTCCCAGGCGTAGCCCGAAAGATCCGCATCGCGGTTCTTGGTGCGATCGCGGGCGCTCACCGCGGTGATCACCACCTTGCGGCCGGTGCGGGCCTCCAGCATCTCGGCGTGGCGCTGCACGATCTTCACCACGCCGATGCCGACGGTGCCGAGCCCGGCGATGCCGAGGCGGAGCGGGGATGCGTCGGGGGCGGACATGGGAACCTCGTGCGTCTGATGTGCTTTCCGCCCTGTTAGCCGTTTGGCTGCGGGCTTGCAACGCGCCCGTGGCCGGGCGGTCCGGTCTTCGCGCTGCGGGGCTCAGGGCGTTTCGGCGCGCAGCGCCGCGGCACGGGCGCGCAGTGCGGCGGCACGCGCCTCAAGCACCGGGGCGGGCGAAGGGGTGAGCGGTTCCTCGATCAGGAGCGTGTCGGCGGGCACAAGCGCCGGATAGGCCTCTTGCCCGCCGCTCCCGCAGGCGGTCAGCAGGAGCAGCACGAGCAGAAGAAACGGGCTCTGGCGGCGCATGGGGCCTCCGGTCAGTTGCGGTTGCACCACCATAAGCGCGCGGGCGCGCGGGCGCCAGAGCGCTCTGGCCGCGTCGCCTTGCCCGCTTCGCGGCGGTTACAGAGAACCCCTTGGGTTTTGGGGCTTCCCTGATCAGTTTTTTGGCCCAACTAAAGCTGTCCTTCATGTCAGGGGCTTTCGTGGGGCCGGGCGAAGCCCCCGGATCGGCTGCGTTCGTTTCCATCATTCGCGCTCCGAACCAACAGCGCGGCGTAGCATGTGGTTCAGCTCGCCCGTCATGGTGCGACCGTTCGCACGGGCAACGGCCTTGCGACGGTCGCGCAACGCGCACGAGGTCCGAAAGATGATCTTGGTCTGTGTCGCGTTCTTCATAGGAACTCCTTGTTAGGCTCCAGACCCATTGATTTCAGGGCTTTGGCGTGATTCAGGCTGCGCAAGGAGACCTGATCTATGAGCAATCTTTACTGGCTGACCGAGGCGCAAATGGAGCGTCTGAAGCCGTTCTTTCCGAAGAGCCATGGCAAGCCCCGCGTCGATGATCCGCGCGTTTTGAGCGGCACAATCTTCATCAATAGCAATGGCTTGCGCTGGTGTGATGCGCCCAACGAATACGGCCCGGCCAAGCCCCTCAACAACCGCTGGAAGCGCTGGAGTGACAATGGCGTCTTCGCGCGGATCATGATGGCTCGCCACAGCGGAAATCTGGAACCCGGTGCGACCGATCCGAAACGGCAGCCATTGGCGCGGCCAGCCAGTCGATGGCGGCGCGGTGTTCTACCCGCTTCGCCTGGCCGGATCGCGGAAGGTCTGCCCAGGGCACTTGCGATAATGGCTCAACATATTGATTTAGAGCAACTTTACACATCATTCGCGATAGCCGCAAAAAGTGCAAAGGTACCCGCAAGGCCAACGCGCCGCTGAACCGCAAAATGCCCGGAAAATCGGCCTTTTACCGTGTTTCATGAGGCGTTGCAGAAGCACCTGCGCGCGCGGGATCGGGCCCAGAACGGTTATTGTGGGAGACCTGCTGCCCGTCACGAGTGCAAAGTTCAGCGGCGCCTGCCCCGTCGCCGCACCGGAAAAGCGCTGCAATTTCCGTCACTTATCGCCTGCTCCCGGCTTTTCCCAGCTGTTCCCGGATTACCTCGGTCGTACCCGGGTATTTTGTCGGCTTACATGAGTCGCTGAAACGCCTTTGCATACGGCTTCCTCGCCACTTCCGAAGATCGGAACGCCGCCTGCAAGAGGCTGAAAATGTTTGGTATTTTGGTGCCGACAGAGGGACTCGAACCCCCGACCCCCTGATTACAAATCAGACGCTCTACCAGCTGAGCTACGCCGGCCCCGTCGTTGAAATACCCTCCCCCATCGGGCCGCGCAAGCCCGAGACGCATGACGCCACAACCGGTTTGCCTCCGTCAGGGCCCCTCGCTATGGTTGCGCGAGGAGGCCGCATCATGCATCTGGTGTTTCATCTTGGCGCTCACGCCACTGACGAGGAGCGGTTGATCCGCACGCTCGCGGCCAATCCCGAGGCAATGGCCAGCGCCGCCTCCCATGCCCCCGCCCCCGGCGCCTATCGCAAGGCGCTGCGCGAGGCATTGATCGCCCTCAAGGGGCGCCCGGCCGACCCGGAGACGCAAAAGACCCTGCGCGACGCCTGCACCACCGGCGCTCCGGGCCCGGTCGCGCGGCTGGTGTTCAGCTACGAGAATTTCCTTGCCCTTCCCGATCGCGCGATCGGGCCTGCCGGGCTCTATCCTGCGGCGGCCGACAAGCTCGCGCCGCTGGCCAATCTGTTTCCGGGCGAGACCGTCGCGTTCCATCTCGGGCTGATCAACCCGGCGGTTCTGATTGCCGCGCTCCATGCCCGCCAGCCCGGACGCGATCTTGATGACATGCTCGCCGGGCATGCCCCCGAGGCGCTGCGCTGGGGGCCGGTGATCGCGCGCATGGCCGAAGTGGCGGGGCGCTGCGGCGCCACGCTGACGCTCTGGTGCAACGAAGACCTGCCGCTGCTCTTTCCCGAGCTTTTGCGGAGCCTTGCGGACCTGCCCGAGGAAGCGGTGCTGGCCGGAGAACTGGCGCTGGTGGAAGACCTGATGGAGCTCGAAGGGGTGAAGCGGCTGCGCGCCTATGTGGCGAACCATCCGCCGCTCTCGGCAGAACAGCGGCGCAAGGTTCTGCGCGCCTTTCTCGAGAAATTCGCCCGGCCCGAGGCGATGGAAGCGGATCTGCCGCTGCCGGGCTGGACCGAAGCGCTGGTGGCCCGGATCGGCGCCGCCTATGAGGAAGACGTTGCCCTGATCGCGCAGATGCCCGGGGTGACTGTGCTGCGCCCCTGAGCCCTCCCTTTTGCAACATTTGCCCCGGCTCTCGACCTTATGGCGCGGCCTCAATTTCGTATATCGAACATTGCGCGCGGCGCCATGCCCCCTCAGGGGCCTGAGTGCGGGAGAACCAAAGACGTCGCGGAGCGCCTGTCGCCGCCAAAGCGGCTTTCAATTCTTCAACATAAGACTGGTTTCGGGGCCAGTCACACGCCCCGAAACTATCTTTTTGCAACATTATCGCGGGCCGGCTCAAACCATGCCGAGCGCGGCCTTGTAAATGTCCATGATCGCCTCTTCCTCGGCGATATCGTTCTTGTCGCGCTTGCGCATGGCGATGATCTTTTTCATCACCTTGGTGTCATAGCCGCGCGCCTTAGCCTCGCTCATCACGTCTTTCTGTTGCTCGGTGATGTCCTTCTTCTCGGCTTCGAGATGCTCGTATTGCTCGATGAACTGGCGCAGCTCATCGGCGGCAACATTATAGGCGTCGTTGGGCATGGGATCCTCGCTGGCGGTGAAGCCCCTCCCTAACGCAGCCCCCCGCCGCCTTCAAGCTTTGCACGGGGCGCGAGGCCGGGCGGGATGGGACAACCGGCGGGCTTGCCAAGCCCGGCGCTTGCCTGTAGCCCGGACGAAAGCGGAGGACGGGATGGAGATACTGATCTGGATCGGGGCGGTTGTGTCGCTCGTGGGTCTCGTGGGGATCCTCTATTGCGCGACGCTGATCGCCAAGGCAAAGGGCGCGGGACTTGACGATGCCGCGCTGCGCGAGCGGCTGCGCCGGGTGGTGGCCCTCAACCTCGGTGCGCTGTTCGTCTCGGCGATCGGATTGATGATGGTGGTGCTCGGCATCACCTTGCAGTGACGGACGGCGCCTGCGGCGCGATGAAGCCGCGCCCGTCCCGGATCAACAGATCCAGCAGCGGCGAGGGCAGGGGCGCGCCCTCTGCAATGAGCGCGCGCAACCGCTTGCGCAGCGCGAGCGCGCCGATCCGGTCGGCCTCGAACATCGGCCCGCCCCGCACCGGCGCAATGCCAAGCGCCGCCACCGCGACAAGGTCGATATCCTCGGCCCGGTAAGCGCGCCCGGTCTGGAGCGCCGCAGCCCCCTCGCCCGCCAGCTCTGCCAGCACCCGCGCAACGATCTCTGCCGCCGAGAGCCGCACGGCGGTGATCCCCTCCGCAAGGCGAAGCGCAGCAAGCCAGTTTGCCTCGCCGGCACGCGGTTGCGCCACACCGCCCGCGGCATAATCGAAAACACCCGCCCCCGCCGCGCGGCCCGTGCGACCGGTATCCGCAAGCGCGGCCATCAGTGCCCGTCCCTGGCGCCCGGCCACCGCAAGCCGCGCCTGCACCGTGGCAATCCCGAGCGCATCGACCCGGGCGAAGGGGCCCTCGGCAAAGCCCCACGCTTTCAACGCTCCGTCAACCTCGGCCGGACTTGCGCCCGCGAGCACAGCGCGCTCTGCCGCCGCGATCCAGGCCGCCTCAAGCCGCAGCGCCAGCGCCGTGCCCGCCACCACAAGCGTGCCATCGGCGCGCAAAACCGCCGCAAGGCGCGGCAGCTCGCCAATCTGCTCCGGCCCGCCCGGCCACAGGATCGCAAGCCCCGGCGCGCGATCAAGCCCGATTTCCGTTGGCCCCGGCATCGCCCCGGCCAGCACCAGCGGCACCGCCGGATTGCGCGCGCCGCGCAAGGCGACCAGTTCCGAGGCCTCCGAGGGCACCGCGATCAGAAGATCGGCGGGCTCGAAATCTTCCGGCGCCGCCACCGGCTCAAGCCGCGCCCAATCCGCCTCGCGCCGCGCCGCATCAATCCGCCCGGAGGCGAGCGCGGCCTCCTGCGCCTGCGCCACCGCGGTCAGCAAGGCCTCCAGCCGGGGCGCGCTGGAGGCCCCAAACTGCACTTCGAGCCCACGCCCGACCAGCGCCAGCAACTGCCGCTCGGAGGGGTTCCAGAGCGCGAGCCGCGACACGCGCCGCACCGGCGTGACCTCTGCCCCCGGCCCCGCAAGCCCCTGCGCCAGTCGGCGCGCCCGCGCCAGATGGCGCAGCGCCGCCGAGGCCGGGCTTGCGCAGAGATCGTCATAGGCGACCGCCTCGACATCAAGCGCGGCGGGCAAAGGCAACAACAGCGCCGCCTCCAGCACCTCGACGAGGCGTGCCAGCCAATCCGCCGGTTGCCCTGACGCAAGCCGCCCCCGCGCCGCGGTCAACGCATCAAGCGCGGGCCCCGAGGCCTCGAACGCCGCCTCCTGTGGCCGGAACGGCGTGGCCTGTTCGGCCACCCGCAGGGCCTCGGCGAGCGCCGTGCTCTCGATGGCGCCTTCCGAGACCAGCGCATCACAAAGGCCAAGCCGCATCGCCGCCTCTGCCGTCAACGGGCGCGGCGACAGCAGCGCCTCAAGCACCGCAGCACCGCCCGCGCGCCGCGCAAGCCGCACCGTGCCACCCGCCGCCGGGATCAGGCCCAAAGCCGGTTCGGGAAAGAGGAATTGTGTGGACGGCAGCGCAAGCCTCAGCCCCGCCGCCTGCGAAAGCGCGAGCGCCCCGCCCGAAATCTGCCCGGTGAGCACCGCCACCACCGGCACCGGCGCGGCAGCGATGCGCGCGCTCAAATCGGCCAGACTGGGCACGCCTGCGGATGCGGGCGCGTAATCGAGCGCCGGATCGGCAGCCACAGGCCAGCCGCGCAGCACCACGGCCTTGAGATCGGGCAGCGCAAAGACCTTGGTCAGCGTGGTGTCGAGCGCGGCCCGCAACTCGGCCTCAAAGCCCGATGGCGGCGCAGCCCTCTCCTGCGGCGCCAGACCGCCCAGGTGGACGATGGCCACGCCCTCCTGCCGCTGCACCCCAACCTTTCGCGCCATACCGCCTCCGTTTTGCACAACTTACGCGGGCAGGCCCCGAGGCCGCAAGGGAAACCCTTGGCAAAACTGCTGCAAGATCAGGATTTTCGGGTGTTTCGCGGGTCTGCGTGGGCGGCACAGAAAGGCGTCGCCGGGATCAGGTCGAGCCGCTCCTCAGAGATCTTTTCGCCGCATTGAACGCAATAGCCATAGTCGCCCGCCTCAATCCGCGCGAGCGCCGCCTCGATCATGCGCAACTCGCGCTCCGCGGCGGCACCAAGATCTTCAAGCACTTCATCCGTCTCGCGCTCGGTCGCCATCTCTTCCCAGTCGCGCGCGTCATGGTCCTCGAACTCGCCGGAAATCTGGTCAAGCCGTGCAGCAAGCTGCGCCTTGCGGGCCAGAAGCTCTGCCCGGCGGGCCTCGAGAGATGTTGCGGCGGCAGAGGTCATGGCGCGCTCCCGGATCGGTGCATGAAAACACCAAAGGCGCCGCAGCGCCTTGATACAGGTCAACCATCGGGAGAGCGCCGTGGCGCGTTACATGCTCGACCCGATTTTCAGCGGCGGCAGGCCACCGGTTTCGCCCTCGGGATCGAGCCCGCCAAGGCCACCCAGACCTCCGAGCCCGCCCAGATCACCGGTTTCGCCCCCAAGGCCGCCCAGACCGTCAAGGCCACCCAGACCGCCCAGATCAGCACCGCCGTCAAACCCGCCAAAGCCGCCAAGACCCTCTGCCCCGGGCTCGGGGTCATAGGCGGGGGAGTCGATCCGGTCGAGCGGACCGAGCGGCGCGGCCGCCGCGGGCTTGCCCGCAAACGGGCTCTCGCCCGGCTCGAAGGGCTGCGGCACCACGCGGCGCACCTTGGGCGTGCTGGTGTCGAGATCAAACATGCCGCTGTTTTCTTCTTCGCTCAGGCGCACCGCACGCATGCCGCGATGCTGGCCAAGGCGTGCCGCCGACAGGCGGCGTTTGCCCACGCCTTCGAGCGTGAGGTTTTCCAGCGCATCGGTCGGAACCGGGAGGCTCATGCCCGGGCGCAGTTGCATCACCGCCGAAAGCGGCAGGGTAACACGATGCAGCACCGCCTCGATCACGGCCGAGGCGCCAAGCACGGAGGTTTCGAGCCGCGTGTGCCATTCTGCCTCGCCATCCGCCGGGGTCATGACGGCCCCCTCTTCGGCATCGCTTCCGGGCAGACGGCGCAGCGCATGGCCGCGCCCGTTGACCGGAACCGCCCAGAGCAGCTTGCCCTTGCGCTCGAACCCGGGTCCAAAGCCAAGCTCGACCTGCCACAGCCGGTAGCCCACATCCTCCAGCAACAGGCCCAGCGGGCGCGGATCATCCAGATAGGAGGCATAACGGAACCCCCCGGCCCAGATCACCGCCTCGGTCTCGGCGAGCGTTTCCTCGATCATGGCCAGAACCGTATCGAGGTAATCCACCACCATCGAGGCATCAATCCGGGTGGGCTTGCGCGCGGGCGGCGCGGTTTTTGCAAGGCTGCCCATCGTCTGCATCTCGATGAGAACCGAAAGCGTCTCGGGCGGGAGCGCGATGATTCCCAGCCCTTCATCGGGGCCTTCGATGATGGCGATCAGCGAAAGCGGTTCGAGCGCCTCGGGCAGATCGGCGAGCGTGCGACGGCTCTCCGTAATGCCAAGGGTTTGAACAGGAAGGGTAAACATATCCTGCGCGACTTTCGAGACCGCCTGGACAATCGCCCGTTCGGCCGTCAGCGGAGAGCCGTCGGACGCGGGCCGCCCCGCCTCCGCCTTGCGTCGCATCACTGTCTGAAGCCGTTCTTCCGTCATACCTTAAAGCTGCCCTTGCCCGATCCAACGGTCAAGGAATCGCAGATCAAGGTTTACAAATGGTTGAGACGGGCAGGAAATTCTTCACTCTTTTCAGGTGCTCACGCGGCGTCGCCCGGGTCGCCCTCGCGTCGCCGCAGCGGCAAGACAATGCGGAAGGCCGCCCCCCCCTGCCCCGGCAAATAGTCGATCGTGCCGCCCAGATTGGCCATGATCTCGCGGCAGATCGCAAGGCCGAGCCCGGCGCCCCCGGCCTTGGATGTGTCCGTCAGGCGCGCGAATTTCTCGAAGATCAGCCCCTGCTGCGGCTTCGCGATGCCCGCGCCATTGTCGATGAAGTCGATCTGCACCCGGTTCATGCGCCGCTTCACCTCGATACGCAAAACCGCCGCCTCGGCATCGCAATATTTCCGCGCATTGGCGATCAGGTTGATGAAAACCTGCACCAGCCGATCGGTATCGGTGAACACCGCCATATGCTCGGTCGGAAAGTCGCGCTCGTAGCGGAAGGCGCGTTCCGGCCGGGTGGAGGAGGCGGCATGGACGGCGCGGTTGATCAGATCATGCAGGTTCGCAACCGAGATATTGAGGTTGACCTTGCGGTTTTCCAGCACGGCGAGGTCGATCAGATCATCCAGAAGCCGGGTCAGCCGCCGCGCCTCTTCGTGGATGATCTCGGCATATTGGGCGCGCACGGGCTCGGGCAGATCGGGCTCCATCAAGATCTCGGAAAAGGCGCGGATCGAGGTCATGGGGGTGCGCAGCTCATGGCTGATCTGGCCCAGAAAGGCGTCCTTTTGCACCGAAAGCGAGGTGAGCTTTTCGTTTGCGGCGCGCAGCGCGCGGGCGGTGCGCGCCAGCTCGTCCGACTGCGCTTCAAGCTGGGCGGAATATTCCTTGATCTCTTGGGCTTCGCTTGCCACCGCGATCAGATCTTCAACGCTCACCGCCGCGCCGCCGATGAGTTGAGAGATCATCGCATGGGCGGTGGCGGCGCCGACCGAGCCCGCAAGCTTGCGCTCAAGCGCGGCCAGAAAGTCGGGCGAGGGCTCGGGCAGGAAGCCGCGCATCCCCTGCCCTGCCGCCTGCGCCTGAAAGAAGAGCTGCGCCTCCTGCGCGCCAAGGATGCGCTGCGCCATCGACAGCAGGTCTTCCGCCTCCGCCTGCCCGCGCGACCAGCCGCGCGCGCCCGAGCGCCCCTCGAACACGTTGACAAAGGCCACGCCCTGCAGCCGTTCCACCGGGCCGGGGAAGGAAAGCATCGAAAAGACCAAAAACGCCAAGGTGTTGAGCATGAGGCTCCAGACCAGCGCATGAATCAGCGGGTCGAGCCCCTCAATGCCGAACAAAGCCTGCGGGCGCAGCCAGCCCAGACCAAACGGCCCTTCGGCCATCAGCTTGGCCGAAATCAGCCCGGTTTCGCCCACCGAGGGCAGGAAAAGCGCATAGAGCCAGATCGCAAAGCCGATGATCAACCCCGCCGCCGCACCGGTATGGGTGGCCCCGCGCCAGAAGATGCCGCCGATCAGCGCGGGCAAAACCTGCGCGGCCCCGATAAAGGCGATGAACCCGATCGCCGCCAGCGCCTCGGAGCCGCCCGAAAGCCGGTAATAACCATAGCCCATCGCCAGCACCGCGGCGATGGAGAGGCGCCGGCTCATCAAGACAAGGCCGCGCACATCGCCGCGCTCGGCCGGGCCGCGCGAGAGCGCGAGCCAGAGCGGCGTGACGATATGGTTCGAGACCATGGTGGAGAGCGCAATCGCGGCGACAATCACCATCGAGGTGGCGGAAGAAAAGCCGCCCAGAAAGGCCAGAAGGGCGAGCCGCCCCCAGCCTTCCGAGAGCGGCAGCGTCAGCACGAAGAGATCGGGGTTTGCGCCCGGCACCGCACGCTCGAGCCCGATCACCGCAATCGGCACGACAAAGAGGCTCATCAGCAGCAGATAGGCCGGAAAGGCCCAGCTTGCGGTGACAAGGTGGCGCTCGTCGGTATTTTCCACCACCAGCACCTGAAACATGCGCGGCAAGGTGAGCACGGCAGCGGCAGAGACGAAGGTGAGCCCGGCAAAGCGGCCCGGTTCCAGTTGCCACGTGGCGAGCGCGGAGGCATCGATCCGCGCGAGCATATCCCCCACGCCATCGGCCAGCCCCCAGACCACCCAGATGCCCACCGCGACCAACGCCACAAGCTTGACGATTGCTTCGAGCGCAACGGCGGTGACGACCCCATGATGGCGCTCGTTCGCATCAAGGTTGCGGGTGCCGAAAAGGATGGTGAACAGCGCCAGCCCCCCCGCGATCCAGAGCGCCGCGGCGGATTGGCTCGGCTGTTCCCAGAATTGCGGCGTATCGGCGGCAAAAACGCCAAAACTCAGCGTCACCGATTGCAGTTGCAGCGCGATATAGGGCGTGGCGGCGGCAACCGACATCAGCGTAACGATCACGCCAAGCAGGTTGGATTTGCCGTAACGGCTTGAAATCAGATCCGCAATCGAGGTGACGCGCTGGGTCCGCCCGATCCGCACCAGTTTGCGCAGCACCCACCACCAGCCGATGAACACCAGCGTTGGCCCAAGGTAGATGGTGAGGAACTCCAGCCCCGAACGCGCCGCCGAGCCCACCGCACCATAAAAGGTCCACGCGGTGCAATAGATCGACAGCGAGAGTGTATAGACCCAGGGGCTGTAGAGAAAGCGCAACCGGCCCCGGCGGGCGCGACGCTCGGCGATGAAGGCGACGAGGAAGAGAAACAGCACATAGACGAGCGAGACCGCGACGAGCGTGTTGAAGGGCATCGCCTAGCTGGTCCCTTCGTCCCGGGGCACGCTGCCCTCGGCTTCATCCTCGGCATCGAGCGCGGGCGCCAGCCCGCGGGCGAGCGCCGCGGCGAGCGCGATCAGCACCGCCCAGGTGCCAAAAAGGTAGATCAGCGCCGAGGCGGTTTCCGCGCGGCCCGCGCCATGCGGATGCCAGAGCCCCGGCAGGAAGATCAGCACCAGACCAAGGATCGGCAACAGCCGCGCGGCATCCATCAGCCGATGGCGCCGGTAGGAGCGGCGCGCCAGAAACAGCGGCGTGGCCTTGCGCGCCATCAGCCGCGCGGCCCGCTGACAGGCTCAGCCCCGGCCATCGCCTCCAGCGCGGCGAGCAGATCGGCATTGGCGAAGGGCTTGGCCAGAAAGGCGGTGGCGCCCGCGGCGGTCGCCGCCTCCCGGTCGCGGCCCTGACCGCGCGCGGTGAGCATCAGCACCGGCGTCGCCGCAAGCCCGGCATCGGCGCGCAACTCCGCAAGGATTTCAAGCCCCGAGCGGCCCGGCAGCATCAGATCGAGGATCACCGCATTCGGGCGGTCCTCCGAGATCCGCGCCATCGCCCGGTGCCCGGAGGGCTCCACCGCCACCGTCCAGCCCGCGCGCGTCAGAATGAACCGGATCGCCTCCGCGATGTTCGGCTCGTCCTCCACCAGCAGCACTTGCCTTTGTGTCATCGCTCCGCCTCCCCCGGGCCCATTCTATTCACGCTTGCCCCCGCGCTGTCAAATCCGGCGCGGGGCCGCCGGAAAGGGGCGTTTCAGCGCAGCGCCATCAGCGAGGGTTCCCGCCGCCCGGGGCAGGCCGCGCGCGGGCAGACCCGGCAGGAGGTGCCCACCGCACGCAGGCTCTCGCCCGGGGTTTGCGCCTTGGCCGGGGTGATCAGCATCATCGCCTCCATCAGCACCGGCCCCTCAAAACTGCTCCGCATGCGCGGCGCGGCAAAAGCGTAGGTCAAAAAGCGTTGCGGCAACCGGCCCGCCATATCCAGCGTGGCACGGATCGGCTGCATCGGTCGGGTCAACGCCTCGTAAAGCGGCCAGAGCGGGCAGCCCGCGGAAGAACGCGGCAGCGCAAAGCCCGGAACGGGGCGGCGCAGGATCAGCGTGCCCGAGGCATCGCACACCACAAGCCCGAAGGGGGGCACGCCCGCAAGCCCCTCGGGCAACGTGGCCAGACGGCGAAACACCACCGGCAGCGGCTGGTTGAGCCGCTCGGCCAGCCGCCCCGGTTCTGCGCCAAGCTCCGCAAGCGCGGCAAGAAACGGCTTGAGCGGAAGCGCGCGGGTGTCGGCAAGCAATTGCGCCAGATAGGCGCGGGCCAGCTCGCGCGCCGCCGAAGCGGCAAGTTCGGGCGCACGCGCGATCACCGCCTCGGCTGCGGGCGGATCGGGGCGTTCGAACTCGGCCAGATGCCAGTTTTGCCCCGCGAGCCATGCCTCAAGCTGCTCTTGCGGTGCGGCAGGCCCCGCCTCTTCTGTCTCGATGCCATCAAGATAGGCCACCAGCCCTTCCGCCGCCCCGGAAAGGCGCAGGCTCTCCTCGGCGATCGTGGCCAGAAAGCGCGCCTGCCATTCCGGCTCGATATCGGGCGTTTCGACAAGGATGGCAGCGCTCGAACGCAGCGAGGTCACGGCAGAAAGCACCTCATGGAGCCCGTCAAGCAGGAAGGGGTCTTGCGCCATACGCTCGGAATAGGTCTCGACCACGCGCTCAAGCGCCGTGACCCGCGCCTGCCGCGCCGCCAGCACCCGCGCCCAAGCGGGAAAGCGGCCCACGAATTCCTCGATCCGCTCCAGTTCCGCCAGATCGTCTGGCCCCGGCACCTCGGCGCCGGAACTGCCCGTTGCCGCCTCTCTCAGCGCTTCGAAAAGCGCGGTCTCCGCCCCTTCAGAGAGCGCCTCCGGCGCGACCTCAAGCGCGGCGGCAAAACTCTCAAGCAACACCTCGCCGACGCGGCGGCGATTGTGTTCGATCAGGTTGAGATAGGCAGCAGAAATGCAAACGCGGCGCGCAAGCTCCGCCTGCCGCAGCTTCAGCGCCAGCCGACGCTCCCGGATCCGCGTGCCGGTCAGTGCCGAACGCGCCATGCCCCCTCCCCCGGCTGCCTGCAGAGAATTTACAACCAGATTACGGAGAACAAAAGCCTTTTACAGCCGCTTTACGCGCGCTCGCGCGGCCCCGCGCAAAGCAGAAAGGACCGTGTGCCAAGGGGCACCCCGGCACACGGCCCTTCCCGCCGGGCTTGGCTCAGCAGGGGTTATCGACGACCACGTTCGACATCGTCGAAAGATCATCGACCCCGCCTTCACACTGGCCAATTTTTTCGGCGCAACCGGCCAGAGTCACACACAGCAGCAGGGCCGTCAGGGTGATGGGCAGGGCGGGGGTAAAGGGACGGCTCATGACGTTTCCTCCAAGCGTCGTGGTCTGTTCTCAAGACCTGTGAACTATATAGTTCAGAAGTCTCGCACGCGCCCTGATCTGGGTCAAGATTCTCGCAGCGTCACTCGAAAGCGCGGAAGCGGGCCCCGTAGTTGAGAGCACGGCGCGCGCAACGCTCCATCGCCGCGAGACGCCATTGCGGGGTGCGGTCCCCCACCGCCGTGCTGTCGCGCGCGAGCTTGGCGCGCCCGCGGGCAATCGCGGCGCCCATGTCCATATCGAGCGCGCGCAGGCGCTTGATCCAGAATTGCGCGGCCTCGTCGTACAAGCTGCCCTCCGGCGCGCCCGTGGGCACCACCGCCTGCGCCACGGTGAGGCAATAGCCCGCCTCGGCGCCGGGGTCAGGCGTATCAAAAAGATAGCTGACAGGCGCGGTGAACTGGCTCTTCCAGAGCAGCCAGAACAGCACCCCGAGCACCGCCACCAGCGCAACGCCGCCGCCCCAGATCAGGAGCGGCGAGAACTCTTCCTCCGGGTTGACCCGGGGCCGGTAGCGACGCGATGCGGGCATGAAAAATCCTCCGCGCCCAGTTTAGGCGCGAAGGCTCAAGCTTTCGTTAAACGCGCTCGGGAGCGGCGCTCAGGCCGCGGTCGGGGCAAAGATCATCTCGCGGTGGCGCTCGATGTAAATCTGCAGCCACGGCGTATAGCGCTCGGGGTTTGCGGCGATGCGGGCGGCGAGCGTGTCGATCGGCACCCATTCGGTGGTGGCCACCTCATCGGGGTTCGGCACCGGCTCGACCCCTTCGGGCGCCTCGGCGGTGAAGATCTCCACCACCTCATGCTCGATCATCTCCGGGCCGACATCGGCGCGATATTCGACCTGCCCCACATGGCGCAGATCCAGCGCCTTGAGCCCCAGTTCCTGCTCCAGCCGACGCGCGGTGCAATCTGCCGCCCCCTCGCCCCAATAGGGATGGGTGCAGCAGGTGTTCGCCCAGAGCCCCGGCGTGTGGTATTTGCTCAGCGCGCGCTGTTGCAAAAGCACCTTGTCGCCCCGCGTCACAAAGGCGGAGATGGCGAGGTGGCGCAGCCCCTTGCGGTGCACTTCCATCTTTTCGACCGGGGTCAGCGCGCCATCGACCCAGGCCGGGATCATCTCTTCCGCCATCGCCGTCACACCCATTGCGGCGGCACGAGGCCCGAGAGATGGGCGAGGTTCTTGAAGCCGATCTTGAGGTTCTTCATCGGCTGGAACGAGGTGAGCTTCTTGTTCATGTAGCTCTCGAAGGTCATGCGCTGCACATCAACATCGTGGCACAGGCTCACAAAGCGCTCGCGCCGTTCGTCGGTGTGGTAATACTTGTCCTGCATCATCCGCAACACCTTGAAGACGGTGGCGTGCTCTTTCATGAAATGCGCGCGCGCCAGTTTCAGCTCCGAGGCCTTGCCCGATTTCAGAAACGCCATCGCCGCTTCGGCGGCAAAGCGGCCACCGGCATGGGCGTAATAGATGCCCTCGCCCGAGGAGGGGGCAACCACCCCCGCCGCATCGCCCGCCAGCACCACATCCTTGCCATTGTCCCAGACATCGAGCGGTTCCAGCGGGATCGGCGCGCCTTCCTTGCGGATCGTTTCTTCCCCGGCAAGGCCGGACATATCGCGCAAAAGCGCGGTGCAATCCTTCAGGCTGACATCGGGAAGCTCGGTGCCCATACCGATCGAGGCGGTTTTGCCGTGCGGGAACACCCAGCCATAAAAATCGGGGCTGATGCGCCCGTCATAATAGACGTCGCAGCGCGTCGGATCATAATTTGCCACCGTGGTCGGGGCCTTGATGATCTCGTGGTAGGCAAAGACGAGCGGGATCTTTTTCGCGGGCACTTCCGCGCGCACCTGCGAGTTGGCGCCATCGGCACCAATCACCACGCGCGCGCCCACCTTGCGCTCTTCGCCGCTTTCCTTGTCGCGGTAGACGACGATGGTTTTGCCGGTGTCGCGCTCGATCCGCAGCCAGGTGCCGGTGAGCCGTTCCGCCCCCGCCTGCCGGGCGCGTTCGCGCAGCCATTCGTCATAATCCTCGCGGTCGACCATGCCGACAAAGCCATTCTCGATCGGAATGTCGACAAACCGCCCCGAGGGCGCGATCATCCGCGCCGAGGTGATTTTCGCCACCAGCAGATGGTCGGGAATGTCAAAATCGCGGATCAGCCGCGGCGGGATCGCGCCGCCACAGGGCTTGATGCGCCCGGCCCGGTCCAGAAGCGCCACCTTGTAACCCGCCCGGGCCAGATCCCAGGCCGCCGTGGAGCCCGAAGGACCGCCCCCGACCACGAAAGCATCGTATTCCATTATCATTCTCCCGCAATCACAGTGGGCACATGCGCCGCGCCCCGGGAGGCGACCACATTGGTCGCCATACCGGCCGCGACAAGGAAAAGGAGCGCTTCGGCTCCAAAAACGATCCCGAAGGCTGTGGCTTCGGGGAGGATCAGGCGCATCACATCGGCTGCGCCCGCACCAAGCAGGCCGCCAAAGCCCGCGGCAATGGCCTGCGCCGCGCCCCAAAGGCCCATCCGCGTGCCTTCGCGCGCCGCGCGGCCCTCACCGGCAAGCGACATCATCGCGCCGATGGCCGCCACGGCGAAAATGCCATTGAAAAAGCCAAGCCCCACCACCGCGGGCACGATCGGCGCGCCGGGCATCTGGCCCACCGCGGCAACGGCGAGGATCGCCGCTGCCGAGCCAAGGCAACCGCCCACCACCCAGCCCCGCAGCGTGCCGAGCTTGAGACCCGAGAGCGCGATGCCGACGGTGAGCATGCCGACGAAAACGCCGCCGTTCTGCACCCCCGAGAGCTTCGTCGTCTCGCCCGCGGTGAGCCCGAACACGAGGCCCGCATAGGGCTCAAGGATCAGCTCTTGCAGGAAATAGGCGGTCATCGAGAGGCAGAGGAAAAACGTGAAGGCGCGCGCCTGCGGCTCGGACCAGACCTCGCGCAGGCCCGCGCGCAGCGAGGTCGGGCGCTCTTCCGGTTCGGGGTGGGGCACCCGCCGTTCGATCCCCCAGACCGCGAGCGCGGTGACCACCAGCGCCCCCGCGGTGACGGCGCCCACGATCCACAGGAGCCGCTCCACCGAATAGGGGTCGAGCAGGTGCCCGACCGTGCCCGCGGTGGCGGCAATGCCGAAGATCATCATCAGCCAAGTGATGGTGGCGGCGGCGGCGCGGCGGCGCGGCTCGGTGGCCGAGGCCAGCAGCGCAAGCAGCGACGTGCCCGAGGCACCGACGCCAAAGCCGATGAGCGTATAGGCCAGCAGCGCGACCGCGAGCCCGGCCCAGAAGCTCATCGCCAGAACGGCAATGGCCACGGCGCCGAGAAAGGCGCCCAGACCCAGAACCGCCATGCCGCCGATCACGAAGACGGTGCGGTTGCCCTTGGTATCGGAGCGCAGCCCCCAGGCGGGGCGGGTGATCTGCAGCGCATAATGAAGCCCGACCAGCAGGCCCGGCAACAGCGCGGGCAGCGCCAGCTCCACCACCATCAGGCGGTTGAAGGTGGAAGTGGTCAGCACCACCACCGCGCCGATGCACAGCTGCACCAGCCCCAGCCGGAAGATCTGGAGCCAGCCAAGGGTCATATCACCATGCCCCGGATCGCGAAGGCGGTGATCATCATGCCCGAGACATACATCACGACGCCGGTGCCGTTATACCACGGCGCCTTGCCTTCCGGGTCGCGCATCCAGACCGACATGGCCCAGAATTGGCCGAAAAGCAGCACGAGGACCGCGCCCGCATGGAACGGCTTGCCGAAGAGGAAGAGCATGGTGATGACCAGCGCCTGCGCCAGCCCCATCACGGTGCAGGCAATCTTGGCGGCCACTTCGGGCCCGTAGACCGCGGGCAGCGAGCGGATGCCGAGCTTGCGGTCCCCCTCGATCGCCTTGAAATCGTTGATCGTCATGATGCCGTGTGCACCAAGCGCGTAAAGCGTGGCCATGGCGACGATCGGATAGGTGGGCGCGGCGCCCACGGTGGCGAGCAGCACTGCGGCGCCGGTGATCCACGGCAGCCCCTCATAGGCGATGCCAACAAGCCCCGGCCCCCACCAGCCCGAGCGCTTGAGCCGCACCGGCTCGACCGAATAGGCCCAAGCCGCGAGCACGCCAACCACGGTGGCGCCAAAGCCCCAGCTGCCGAGCTGCCAGCCGACAACGAGCGAAAGCGCCGACATCGCGAGCGCGATGTAAAGGCCCCAATAGCCCGGAATCCGCCCCGAGGGGATCGGCCGGTCCGGCTCGTTGATCGCGTCCACATGCCGGTCACACCAGTCATTCGCCGCCTGCGACATGCCGCAGACGATCGGCCCGGCGAGCACGATGCCCAGAAGCACAAGCCCCCAATGCGACCAGATCGCCACGCCCGAGGAAACCGCACCGCACAGGTAAGCCCACATCGGCGGGAACCATGTCACGGGCTTGATCAGCCGCAGCATCGCGCGCGGCTCGGGAAGGGTGCGTTGGGTCGTCAGACTGTCTGGGGCGCTCATGGGTCGATCGAACCGGTTTGGCGGGCGAGCGCGAAGCTCAGCCCGAGTGGACAGGCGCAAGGTGCGGCTGCGTGCCGCCTTGCGGGTTCAGGACGAAGCGGCAAGGCCCGGGGCCGACCGAGGCGCAGGAGACCTCCTCCACCGTGCAATCGGGCCAGACGAGCGTGGAGAAAAGGCGCTGAAACACCGCCGCATGCCAGTGGCAGGAGGGGTGATCGGCGCTTTCCGCGCGCAAGGGGTTGCCGTCGATACGGAAGGTGAGCGGCTTGAACCCCTCGACCCGGAATTGCCCGGAGCCAACGAAGGTCCAGGCGTGTTTGGTGATCGCCCCCGCCAGCAGTCGCGCGCCAAGCGCGGGCGGCAGCAGCTTGATCAGCGTTTTCGCAAAGCCGGGAATGCGATTGGCGAGGATATAGTCGCCCGTGGCAAGCCCCGAGAGCCACAAAAGGCCCTCGGCTTCCTCGCCCTGATCGACGCGCAACGCCTGATGCACCGCAAAACACTGGCTCTCCGGCAGCATGCCGCTGTCGGCCGGGGGGACAGGCACCCCGGCCAGCTTCATGATCCGATCACGCTCGGCGCGGCCCAGATGACGGTCGAGCACACCGATCGTTTGCAGGATTGCGTTGGGCCCGATCCGGGGCTCATCCTGCGTCTCATGTGGCGCCCCGACCATGGCACGCCCTCCTTTTCGTTATTCCGCGGCGTCGACCATCTGCGTCTTGCCGCCCCCGCAGGCCATCGGCGCGGTGGTTTCCCCGGCGTGCTCGGCAGAGCGCGCCTCATGCGTTTCGGGCGAGAGGTCGAATTCGTCCTCGGCGCCTTCCGGCAGCACGAAGTTGGCGCTGTTGCGTTCGGTCGCGCGTTCCTTCATCTGCGCGCGCACCGCCTCCTGGCGTTCCTTGTGCTTGCGCGAACGCTCGGCCGCGGCTTCCCAGTCAGCCACCTGCGCATCGGCGATCTGGCGGGTATCGTCGAAATGCCAGTCCACCTTCTCTTTCGACTGCGGGCCCCAGTAGCCCGCCTTGCCAAGGTCATAGAAGGTGCGCCCCACCCCGGCCTTGAGGAAGGCCTTGAGGCAGCCCAGCAGGTAACGGCGGCGGAAGCCCGTGCCGCGCCACGGATAGTGGAACAGCGCCTTCTTGATGTAGAAGCGGCGGTAGTTGTTCATCACGCCGTCGAGCAACTCGCCCCGGGTCAGCGCCTTGGGCTTCATGATCGGCGTCACGAAGTTGTATTTCGAGAAGTCGAAGACCTCGACCTGATCGCGCAGTTCCTGGAACAGCGGCGTGAACGGCCAGGGCGTATACATCGACCAGTTGGCAAGGTCCGGCTGCCAGTCCCACGCCATCTGGTAGGTTTCTTCCAGCGTCTCCTTGGTCTCGTTGTCGAGACCGACGATGAATTGCGCCTCGGTGAAGATGTCGGCCTCGCGCAGAAGGCGGATCGCCTCCTTGTTCTCGGCGACCGTGGTCTCCTTGTTGAACATGTCGAGCTTGAGCTGGGCGGCCGCCTCGGTGCCAAGCGAAATGTGCACAAGGCCCGCCTCACGGTAGAACTTGAGCAGATCGCGGTCGCGGTAGATGTCGGTCACGCGGGTGTTGATGCCCCACTTGATCTTGTGGTTCAGCCCGCGGTCGATCATCTCCTGACAGAATTCGACGAATTTCTTCTTGTTGATCGTCGGTTCCTCGTCGGCGAGGATGAAGAAGCCGACGCCGTGGTTTTCCACCAGATCCTCGATCTCGTCGACCACCGCTTTGGGCGAGCGCACGCGATAGTCGCGCCAGAATTTCCATTGCGAGCAGAACGAGCAGGTGAAGGGGCAGCCCCGCGCCATGTTCGGGATCGCGACCTTCACGCCGAGCGGGATATAGATGTAGTGTTTCCACTCGATCATCGACCAGTCGGGTTTCAGGCTGTCGATGTCTTTCACGGTCGGCGCGGCTTGCGTTGCCACGATCTCGTCGCCTTCATGGAAGGCAAGGCCCTTGATCGACTTGCGGTCTTCCGGCCAGCGGCCCTCGGCGACGCATTTCGCCACCTCGACCATGATCTCTTCGCCTTCACCGCGCACGATCGCGTCGATCCAGGGCGCTTCCGACAGCACCTGACGGAACATGAAGGTGGCGTGCACGCCGCCGAGCAGGCCGACCGTATGCGGCGCCGCTTCCTTGGCGATTTTCAGCGTTTCTTCCGCCTCGTAGATCGAGGGGGTGATCGAGGTGACGCCGACGATGTCGGGCTGCAGCGCGGCGATGCGCTTTTTCAGCTCGTCATGCGGCACGTTCAGCGTCATCGCGTCGATGAAATGAACGTCGTCAAACCCCGCTTCTTTCAGGTGACCGGCCAGATAGGCGACCCAAGCCGGGGGCCAGTTCCCCGCGATCTCGGCCCCGCCGGAGTGGTAATTGGGGTGGACGAAAAGGATGCGCATGGCTGACCCTCCAGGGCGTAGGTGTAAACCTCAGTTGACAACAATCCCAACCATATTAATTGGCACAGGTCAAATGCAGAAAATTGCCGCACCCCTCTGGAAGGGCCCGGCCCCGCGCCTCAAGTCATTGTAACAGAAATGTTTTATCCAAGAGACACCGGGCGCGACGCCCGCCTGCGACGGGGTGGCGCAGTGCGACAGCGGCGGTGTTGCGCCACGCCTGACAGTGTGCACCAGAATTCAAGAGGCGCAAACTGCGACAAAGCGTCTAGCCAGATTGGCAAAAGATGAATCAGCGGGAGGGGTGTTTTCAGGCCGCAGGCGCGCCCGGCCACGCGGGCCCGCACCCCGACTCAGCCCCCTCGCGGGCGCCTGCCCGGCTCAGTCGATTTCCTTGCTCAGAAGACCGAACTTGCGCAGCTTCACATAAAGCGACTGGCGCGACAGGCTGAGGAGTTCCGCCGCAGCCACGCGGTTGTTGCCGGTGAGTTCAAGCGCGGTCTCGATGCACATCTTCTCGATGATCTCGGTGGTCTCGGCCACGATGTCGCGCAGCGTCGCATAGCCGACCATCTGCATCACATTGCGCAGGCCCTCATTGCTGGCTGCGCCGGGCAGGATGCGCGTGGCATCGGCAAGGTTCGAATCGCGGATGACAAGCGCAATCGTCGGATTGGCGCGTTCGGAAAACAGCGTCGCCGACAGCTCGACCGCCACCTGCCCCGAGAAATCGGTGTTCAGCCGCGTCACGTAATGGCGCAGATGGCCAATGCGCTTGACGTTATCAAGCATCACGTTGAGGTCGATCGTCCCGCGCGAGAGGAACTCGGCAAAAGAGCGCCCCTGCACCATCGCCGCCGAGCCTGCATCGGTCAGGTAGAGGAAGGCGTCATTGGCGGCGCGGATCGTGCCATCGGCCTCAAGAAACACCATCGCATCGATGCCCTTGAGGAAAAGCCGCTCGGAAAGATCGCCGATGTCATCGGCGCGGGGGCGCGCCACTTCGGCCACCCCGAGACGGCACAGCAAAAGCCGGTCCCCGGCCGCGCGGAACAGCGTGGCGGAGACCGCCACCTTGCGCTTCGAGCGGCGGATCGTCAGATCGAGCGAGCCGAGCGGGTCATTGCCCGCCACCTTCGCCAGCGCCTCAAGAAACTCGCCCCGCCGCCGCCCCTCAAGCTCGTTGGAGGCGGGCGCGCCCAGCAGTTCGGCCCGGGTCGCGCCAATCAGCGCCGTTGCGGCGCCGTTCAGATCAACGATGCGCCCGTTGGCGAGCGAAACAATCAAAAGCGGTGCCGGATTGGCCTCAAGCAGCACCCGATAGCGCGTTTCAAGCTCGCGCTGCGCCTCGTAATCGCGTTCCAGCGCGAGCTGCGCCTTCACAAGCTGCTGCTGCACCTCGGCAATCGGGCGCATGTCGCGCCCGATCATCAAAATCGTGCCCTCGGCACCGGAGCGGGTCAGCGTGTAGCGGATTGGAAACTGGATCGCGTCGCACAGATGGGTGAGTTCAAGCACCAGGGCGCGGTTCGGATCCAGCTCGGCCTCAAGCCGGCGCTGCAGCTTTTCGTAGCTTTCCGGGCTGAACAGATCGGCGAGGCGTTGGCCCTGCCATTGCGAGAACCGATCCGGCGGGCCAAGTTGAGGGCTGGCAAATACGAGATTGACGACACCGTCCGGCGCGACCACCAGGGCGATATCGCAGGCCGACGTGACAATGTCGGCCAAGAGCGCGGGAGGAACCCGTTGCAGGGCCTCCCGTCGCACCAAGAAGCTGCCATCAGATGTCACGGCCGAAACCTTTCCTGAACCCGTGTCTCTTCCCTCAGCCTTCCCCTGTCATTCTCAACCCCGACCCGTTCCCTGTCACGCCAGCGCGAACTCGGATATTACCACCGAAAGATCGTTGGTCACCAGATCGGCGCCGGTCTTGGCGAGAGCCTCTGCGCGCTGCGCGACAATCGCCCCGCCAATCGCAACCCGCATTCGGCCCTTAGTCAGGCTGGACAGCGTTTTGACCAGTTTTGCGGAGATTTCAACCCTCTCCATGCTGCCAACCGTAATCAGCGCCGCATCAAACCGATTTGTGGACATCAGACGCGACAGATCACTCAACCCGGGCGCGAACAGGAGGCGCACCGAGATACCTTTCCGGCGCAGGCCCATCGCCACCACCAGCGCGCCAAGCGTATGCTGCTCGCCGGGAGGAACGATGACCAAAACCGTCGACGTATTCGCCGGATTTGACGAATCCGCCGTAAAGTCCGATTGCAGAGAATGAAGGAGTTCCTGCAAGCGGGCGATCCCGACCGTGACCTGAGCGAAGCTGAGCTGGTCAGCCTCCCAGGCCAGCCCGATCTGTCGGGCCGCGGCGGGCACGTATTTGGAAGCAATGTCTTCCGAGGCGACAAACGCGCCCCGAAAATCATCGAGACACAGGTCCATCGCACCAAGCTCTGGCCCTGTGGCAAGCTCGACCAACCGGTTCACAAGCGCGGTCCGCAGCTCTCCCACTCCATCACGACGACGCGCGGCAAGCCGCCCAATCGCCTCAAGAGCGAGCCCAACGAACCCATCAAGGCTGCCGTTGGCCCGCTCGACTTCAAAACTGATATCCCGCATCAGAGTCCCCGAAACCCAACGATCGCGGCGGGTCTTCCCCACCCTCCGCGAGCGGAACATAAAAGATGGGGATCGCTCCCCCGGCGTTATTCGACATCAACAAGACACCAATGTCCACCAAAATTGACAAGGTGCGACACCGCCACACAAAGCGCCGCATGGCACTGTGACAACGGTCACGAAATGCCGGGCTCACCCTCAAAAATGCCTTTTCACGGCAGCATCTTGCGGCAACTGGTCGCAGGTTGCAAGAGGGCGTTGACCGGACGTCACGGCAGGGTCATGTCGCGGCCCCATACGGCCCCTTCCGCCCCGCCAGCGGCGTTTGGGCGCGGCGCAAGAGTGTAAGTTTTCGTTGACACTTCGGGGCCATTGCCTAACCTGACGGCTACTGCGCGCCCACGAAGAAAGGCTGTCTGCCACTATGCCACACACCCCCCGTCCATCGTCGAAGTCTCTCTATACGCCGGAGGAACGTGCCCGCCGCGATGCCACGCCGTGGACCATCGTGCAGGCGGTTCTGGCGCCGTTGCAATTTTTCGTCTTTGCAGTCTCGCTCGGGCTGGTGCTGCGCTACCTGTTCACCGGAGATGGCTATACTGCGGCCACAGTTTCCATCCTGATCAAGACCTTGATCCTCTACACGATCATGGTCACCGGGGCGATCTGGGAGAAGGTGGTGTTCGGGCAATATCTTTTTGCCCCCGCTTTCTTCTGGGAAGACGTGTTCTCCTTCGCGGTGATCGCGCTGCATACGGGCTACCTCTGGGCGCTGTTCACCGGCCAGTCGCACAATCTGCAGATGTTCATCGCGCTCGCCGCCTACACCACCTATGTCATCAACGCCGGACAGTTCCTGTGGAAACTGCGCCAGGCCCGGCTTCAGGCCGCAAGTGAGTCGGCCCCCACGGGCACGCTCGCGATGGAGCAAGGCACGCCATGACCCTCGATTCGCCGAAACTGGGCTGCACCGATTCTCCGGTGCGGCATGAGCGCGGCCAGAAAGCCGTTTTCTGTGGCCTCACCGGCATCGTCTGGTTGCACCGCAAGATGCAGGACGCCTTCTTCCTCGTGGTCGGCTCGCGCACCTGCGCCCATTTGCTGCAAGCTGCCGCGGGGGTGATGATCTTCGCCGAGCCGCGCTTTGGCACTGCCGTGCTCGAAGAGCAGGATCTTGCCGGGCTCGCCGATGCCAATGCCGAGCTGGACCGCGAGGTTGCGCGCCTTCTGGAGCGCCGCCCCGACATCCGCCAGCTTTTCCTTGTGGGCTCCTGCCCGTCGGAAGTGATCAAGCTTGATCTCGAACGCGCGGCCGAGCGGCTCAACGCCCATCATGCGCCGCATGTGCGGGTCTATGCCTATTCGGGCTCGGGGCTCGACACGACCTTCACGCAGGGCGAAGACACCTGCCTTGCCGCGATGGTGCCGACGCTGAAGCCCGCCGAAACCGCGGAGCTTCTGGTGGTGGGCGCGCTCCCCGATGTGGTGGAGGATCAATGCGCGTCGCTGCTCGCACAACTTGGCCTCCCCTCGGTGCGCTTCCTGCCCGCGCGGCGCTCGGATGCGGCGCCCGCCGTGGGGCCGAACACCCGGTTCATCCTCGCGCAGCCGTTTTTGGGCGACACCGCCGCGGCGCTTGAACGCCGCGGCGCCAAGCGCATCGCCGCCCCCTTCCCCTTTGGCGAAGAGGGCACGACGCTCTGGCTCAAGGCCGTTGCGGATGTTTATGGTGTGAGCGCAGAGACCTTCGAGGCCGTTACCGCCGCGCCGCGGGCGCGGGCGAAAAAGGCGCTCGCCGCGCATCGCGGCACGCTGGAGGGGCGCTCGCTCTTCCTCTTCCCCGACAGCCAGCTTGAGATCCCGCTCGCGCGCTTTCTCGCCCGCGAATGCGGCATGGTGCCGACGGAAGTGGGCACGCCCTTCCTGCACCGCGCGATCATGGCGCCGGAACTCGCGCTTCTGCCCGCGGGCGCCAGCCTCACCGAGGGCCAGGATCTCGAAGCGCAGCTTGAGCGCCACGCCGCGATCAACCCAGACCTCACCGTTTGCGGGCTTGGGCTTGCCAACCCGCTCGAGGCGCAGGGCCATGCGACGAAGTGGGCAATCGAACTCGTCTTCACGCCGATCCATTTCTACGAGCAGGCAGGCGATCTCGCGGGGCTGTTCTCGCGCCCGCTGCGCCGCCGTGCGCTGCTTGCGGGGGGGAGCGCCGCATGAAACTGACGCTTTGGACATATGAAGGCCCGCCGCATGTCGGCGCGATGCGCGTTGCCACCTCGATGAAGGACATGCATCTGGTGTTGCATGGGCCGCAGGGCGACACCTATGCCGATCTTCTCTTCACGATGATCGAGCGGCGCAATGCCCGCCCGCCGGTGGCGTTTTCGACCTTTCAGGCCGCCGATATGGGCGCCGATACCGGGCTTTTGCTGAAAGAGACGATCAAGGCGACGCAGGAGCGCTATCAGCCGCAGGCGATGGCGGTGGCGCTCACCTGCACCGCCGAGCTTTTGCAAGACGACCCCGAGGGGATCGCGCGCGCGCTTGCGCTCCCCATTCCGGTGGTGCCGCTCGAACTGCCGAGCTATTCGCGCAAGGAGAACTTCGGCGCCGACGAGACCTTCCGTGCGCTGGTGCGCGCGCTCGCCAAGCCGATGGAGCGCACCCCCGAGGTGAGCTGCAACATCCTTGGCCCCAATGCGCTTGGCTTCCGCCACCGCGACGACGTGGTCGAGGTGACAAAACTCCTTGAAGGCATGGGCGTGACGGTCAATGTCGTCGCGCCCATGGGCGCCACGCCCGATGACCTGCGCAAGCTCGGTCAGGCGCATTTCAACGTGCTCCTCTACCCCGAAACCGGGGAGAGCGCGGCCCGGCATCTGGAGCGGACCTGCAAGCAGCCCTTCACCAAGACCGTGCCGATGGGCGTGGGCGCCACGCGCGACTTTCTGGCCGAGGTGAGCAAGCTCACCGGCCTGCCCGTCAAGGCCGATGAGCGCACGCTGCGCCAGCCGTGGTGGAGCGCCTCGGTCGACTCGACCTATCTCACCGGCAAGCGGGTGTTCCTGTTTGGCGACGGCACCCATGTGATCGCCGCCGCGCGGATCGCCGCGAAGGAAGTGGGCTTCGAGGTCGTTGGCATGGGCTGCTACAACCGCGAAATGGCGCGGGCGCTGCGCACTGCCGCCGCCGAATACGGCGTCGAGCCGCTGATCACCGATGATTACCTTGAGGTCGAAAAGGCGATCGAGGCGGCGGCGCCGGAGCTGATCCTCGGCACGCAGATGGAGCGCAACATCGGCAAGAAGCTGGGCATCCCCTGCGCGGTGATCTCGGCGCCGGTCCATGTGCAGGATTTCCCCGCCCGCTACGCCCCGGTGATGGGGTTTGAGGGCGCCAATGTGCTCTTTGACAGCTGGATCCATCCGCTCGTGATGGGGCTGGAGGAACACCTGCTGACGATGTTCCGCGAGGACTTTGAATTCCACGACGCAGCCGGCGCCAGCCATCATGGCGGCAAGCACGTCGAGCGGGCCGAAGCGCCCGAACCGGCCGCGCAAGCGGCCCCGCAAACGCAAGTCGACACCCCGGCCGTGCCGGTAGTCGAGCCCTCGGGCGACATCCGCTGGATGCCCGAAGCCGAGCGCGAGCTGAAAAAGATCCCGTTCTTCGTGCGGGGCAGAGCAAAGCGCAACACCGAGCTTTTTGCCGCGCACAAGGGTGTGCGCGACATCACCGTCGAAACCCTCTACGAGGCCAAGGCCCACTATGCACGATGAGTCGATGAGCGGAACCATGCCGCTGCCGCCGCACCGTCCGGGCGGCTATAACGTCGTGATCGTTACTCTGGATGCGCATGCCGCGGGCCCTGCCGCCCGCGCCCTGCCCCGGCTGCAACACGACTTCCCCGACCTGCACATCACCGTTCACGCCGCCGCCGAATGGGCCGAAAGCCCCGCCAAGCTCGCCGCCGCGAAAGCTGCGGTGCTTGAGGCGAATATCATCGTCGCGAACCTTCTGTTCATCGACGAGCATCTGCAATCGATCCTGCCCGAGATGACCGCGGTGCGGGACCGGCTCGATGCCTTTGTCGGCATGGTGGCCGATCCGCAGATCGTGCGCCTGACAAAGATGGGCGATCTCGACATGACGAAACCGGCCTCCGGGCCGATGGCGCTTCTCAAGAAGCTGCGCGGGAAAAACGAGCCGGGCGCGGGCTCTGCCGAAAAGCAGATGACGATGCTGCGCCGCATCCCGAAGATGCTGAAGTTCATTCCGGGCAAGGCGCAGGATCTGCGCGCCTGGTTCATCTGCATGCAATACTGGCTTGGCGGCTCGGAAGACAATATCGAGTCGATGGTGCGCTACCTCGTCAGCCGCTACTCCGACAATGTCGATTGGCGCGGCGCGAAGGTTGCGGCCCCGGTCGATTACCCCGAGGTCGGGCTTTATCACCCCGACATGGCGGGCCGCATCACCACCGATCCGGCGAAGCTGCCGCAACCGGCCAACCCGGTGGCGACGGTGGGCGTGCTGATGCTGCGCTCCTACATCCTTGCCAAGGATACCGCGCATTACGATGCTGTCATCCGTGGCCTGCAGGCCAAGGGGCTGGCGGTACTGCCCGCTTTTGCGGGCGGGCTCGACGGGCGCCCGGCGATTGACGAATTCCTCAAGGGCAAGGTCGACACGCTGCTGTCGCTCTCGGGCTTCTCGCTTGTGGGCGGGCCCGCCTATAACGACAGCGATGCCGCGGTGACCGCGCTCAAGGAACTCGACGTTCCCTATGTTTCGGCGCAACCGCTTGAATTCCAGACGCTGGGGCAATGGCGCGCCTCGGGCGGCGGGCTTGGCCCGGTGGAAACGACGATGCTGATCGCGCTGCCCGAGATCGACGGGGCCACGAACCCGACCGTGTTTGGCGGGCGCCACGATCCGGCGGGCTGCGCGACCTGCCCGCATGGCTGCAAACCCGACCCGGAAGCCGAAAGCCATGCCATGGCCGCCTGCCCCGAACGGGTCGATGTGCTGGTCGACAAGGTGCTCCGCCTTGCGAAACTGCGCCGCTCCGAAGTGCAAAAGCGCAAAGTCGGCATTGTGCTCTACGGCTTCCCGCCGAATGCGGGTGCCGCGGGCACCGCCGCCTATCTTGCTGTGTTTGAGAGCCTCTTCAACTTCCTCCATGCGATGAAGGCCGAGGGCTATCAAACCGGCGAGCTGCCCGCCTCGGTCGATGACCTGCGCGCGGCGGTCCTTTGCGGCCCCGAGGCCACGCATGGCCAGCCCGCGCAGATCGCCGCGCGGCTCCCCGCCGCCGAGGTGGTGGCGCGCACGAAATGGCTCAAGGAGATCGAGGCTGTCTGGGGCGCGGCACCCGGCAAGCACCAGACCGACGGGCGCGATCTCTTCGTGCTCGGGCGCCAATTCGGCCATGTCTTCGTCGGCCTGCAGCCGGTCTTTGGCTATGAGGGCGACCCGATGCGGCTGCTCTTTGAAAAAGGCTTTGCTCCGACCCATGCCTTCGCCGCCTTCTATCGCTGGCTGCGCGAAGATTTCGCGGCCGATACGCTGCTTCACTTCGGCATGCATGGCGCGCTGGAGTTCATGCCCGGCAAACAGGCGGGCATGTGCGAGGAGTGCTGGCCGGACCGGATGATCGGGAACCTGCCGAACGTCTATCTTTACGCCGCCAACAACCCCTCTGAGGCCACGCTTGCCAAGCGCCGCTCGAATGCGGTGATCGTGAGCCACCTCACGCCGCCCTTGGCGCAATCGGGGCTCTACAAGGGGCTCTCGGAACTCAAGGAAAGCCTTGGACGGCTGCGTGCGCTGCCGCCCGGCTCGCCCGAGGCGGAAGACCTGTCGGAGCTCGTGCGCGAACAGGCGAAGGGCGTCGACATGGACGCCTCCGATCTCTCGACGCTTTGGGAAAAACTCCTTGAGACCGAGGGCGCGCTGATCACCGAGGGGCTCCACGTCCTCGGCAAGCCGATGACGGCGGAACACCGCGCTGAAATGCTGGACCTGATGCCGGAAACGGCAGACCGGGCCCGCGCCGACAAGTTCCTGCGCGAAGAGCACGAGATCAAGGCGCTGCTGCGCGCTTTGGGCGGGCGCTATATCGAGCCGGTGCCGGGGGGCGACCTTGTGCGCGCGCCGGAGATTCTGCCGACCGGGCGCAACATCCACGCGTTTGACCCGTTCCGCATGCCCACCGCCTTTGCGCTGCGCGATGGCGCGGCGCAGGCGGCGCGGCTTCTGGCCACCCACCCCACCCTGCCCCGTTCCGTGGCGCTGGTGCTCTGGGGCTCGGACAACATCAAATCCGACGGCGGGCCGATCGCGCAGGCTTTGGCGCTGATGGGCGCGAAACCGCGGTTTGACACTTACGGGCGGCTTGCCGGGGCCGATCTCATCCCGCTCCATGAGCTTGGGCGCCCGCGGATCGATGTGGTGATGACCCTTTCGGGCATCTTCCGCGACCTGCTGCCGTTGCAAACCAAGCTTCTGGCCGAGGCCGCATGGCTTTGCGCCAGTGCCGAAGACGAACCGCTCGCGCAGAACTTCATCCGCGCCCATGTGCTCGCCACGATGCAAGACACCGGGATGGATTTCGACACTGCGGCGCTGCGGGTGTTCTCGAACGCCGAAGGGGCTTACGGCTCGAACGTCAACACGCTCGTGGGCTCTGCGGGCTTTGGCGACGAAGACGAGCTGGCCGATGCCTATGAGGCGCGCAAGTCCTTTGCCTATGGCCGCGATGGCAAATCCACCAAACAGGTGAACTTGCTGCAAAACGTGCTCGGCAAGGTCGATCTGGCCTATCAGAACCTCGAATCCGTGGAACTCGGTGTCACCACCGTCGACCATTATTTCGACACGCTGGGCGGCATTGCGCGCGCCACCAAACGCGCGCAGGGCGGCAAGGATACGGCGGTTTACATCGGCGACCAGACCCGCGGCGCGGGCACGGTGCGCACGCTGCAAGACCAGATCGCGCTCGAAACCCGCGCGCGCTCGCTCAACCCGAAGTTCTACGAGGGCCTGCTCAAGCACGGCGCGGAGGGCGTGCGCCAGATCGAGGCGCAGGTGACCAACACGCTGGGCTGGTCGGCGACCACCGGCAAGGTCGACCCCTGGGTCTACCAACGGCTCTCGGAAACCTTCGTGCTCGACGAGGAGATGCGCAAGCGCCTCGCCGATCTGAACTCCGCCGCCTCGAGCCGGATGGCGCAGCGGCTTCTGGAGGCCTCCGACCGCAACTACTGGCAACCCGATCCTGAAACCCTCGCCGCGCTGCAGGCTGCCGCCGACGAGCTTGAGGACCGGATGGAAGGCGTGGCGGCCGAGTGACATGGACGATTACGAAAAGGAGGGCCGCATGAGCCCGCGCGACGACATACCCGACCTCACCGGCCTTGATGGCGAAGGCTCCGTGCAGGTGCATGAAAACGAAAACCTCGATGTTGGCGGCGCGAAGGTCTTTTCGGTCTATGGCAAGGGGGGGATCGGCAAGTCGACCACCTCCTCGAACCTCTCGGCGGCGTTCTCGCTTCTGGGCAAACGCGTGCTGCAGATCGGCTGCGACCCGAAGCATGACAGCACCTTCACGCTCACCGGCCGGCTGCAGGAAACGGTGATCGACATCCTCAAGTCGGTGAACTTCCACCCGGAAGAACTGCGCCCCGAGGATTTCGTCACCGAGGGCTTCAACGGGGTGATGTGCGTGGAGGCGGGCGGCCCGCCCGCGGGCACCGGCTGCGGCGGCTATGTCGTTGGCCAGACGGTGAAACTGCTCCGCCAGCACCATATGCTCGAAGATACCGATGTGGTGGTGTTCGACGTGCTGGGCGATGTGGTCTGCGGCGGTTTTGCCGCGCCCCTGCAACACGCCGACCGCGCGCTGATCGTCACGGCGAACGATTTCGACAGCATCTACGCGATGAACCGCATCATCGCCGCGGTGCAGGCGAAATCGGTCAACTACAAGGTGCGGCTTGCGGGCTGCATCGCCAACCGCTCGCGCGAGACGAACGAGGTGGACCGCTATTGCGAGGCCGCCAATTTCAAACGCATCGCCCACATGCCGGACCTCGACTCGATCCGCCGCTCGCGGCTCAAAAAGCGCACGCTTTTCGAGATGGACGATGCCGAGGACGTGGTGCAGGCGCGCGCCGAATATATCCGCCTCGCCGAGACGCTGTTGCGCTCGGTCGATGAGCCCGGACTGACCCCCGAGCCGCTGACGGACCGCCATATCTTCGAACTGCTGGGATTTGACTGACATGGCCAACGACTACGCAGCCATCCGCGACCGCGTCGAACACTATTTCGACCGGACCGCGACGCGCGCATGGGAGAGACTGACGCAATCGGATGCGAAGGTCTCCAAGGTGCGCCAGACCGTGCGCGAGGGACGCGACCGGATGCGCGCGATCATGCTCTCGCGGCTCCCCGAAGATCTGAACGGCTGCCGCGTGCTCGACGCGGGCTGTGGCACCGGGCTGATGACGGCAGAGCTTGCCAAACGCGGCGCCGAGGTGGTGGCGGTCGATATCTCGCCGCAGCTCATTTCGGTGGCGCAAGACCGGCTCGACCCGGCGCTGCGCGAAAAGGTCACCTTCATGGCGGGCGACATGACCGACCCGGCCCTGGGCCAGTTCGATTACGTCGTGGCGATGGACAGCCTGATCTATTACCGCGCCCCCGACATCGGCGCGATCCTCACCAACCTCGGCGCGCGCACCCAAAGTGCGATCGTCTTCACCGTGGCGCCAAAAACGCCGTTCCTGATGGCGTTCTGGGGCGTGGGCAAGCTTTTCCCGCGCTCGAACCGCTCGCCGGTGATGATCCCGCATGCGCTCGACAAGCTGCAACGCCACGCCGGCGACAGCCTGATGAAAATCGACCGCGTGGTGAAGGGCTTCTACATTTCCGAGTGCCTGGAGTATCGGCCATGATCCTCAGCCGCCGCATGATCGGTTCGCTTGCCAAAACCTGGATGCCCTTTGCCGAGGCGGCCTCGGCGGAGCTTCCGCTCAAGCAACTCATGCGGCTCTCGCTTTTTCAGATCTCGGTCGGCATGGCGCAGGTGCTTTTGCTCGGCACGCTGAACCGGGTGATGATCGTCGAGATGGGGGTTCCGGCGCTGGTCGTGGCGCTGATGATCTCGATCCCGGTGCTCGTCGCGCCGTTCCGGGCCGTGCTCGGCCACCGCTCGGACACGCACCGCTCGGCGATCGGCTGGAAGCGCGTGCCCTACCTCTGGTTTGGCTCGCTGTGGCAGATGGGCGGGCTCGCGCTGATGCCTTTTGCGCTGATTCTGCTCTCGGGCGATCAGACCATGGGCCCGGACTGGGCGGGCGAGGTCTTCGCGGCCATCGCCTTCCTGATGGCGGGGCTCGGCATGCATATGACGCAGACGGCGGGCCTCGCGCTTGCCGCCGACCGCGCCACCGAAGAGACGCGCCCGCGCGTGGTGGCGCTGCTTTATGTCATGTTCCTCGTCGGCATGGGCATCTCGGCGATCGTCGTGGGCTTCTTTTTGCGCGATTTCGACCAGATGACGCTTATTCGCGTGGTGCAGGCCTGCGGCGCAATGACGCTGGTTCTGAACGTCATCGCGCTTTGGAAGCAAGAGGTTATCCGCCCGATGACAAAGGCGGAAAGGGAGGCGCCGCGGCAAACCTTCCGCGAAGCCTGGGGCCTTCTGGCGGCCGAAAGTGGCGCGATGCGGCTTCTTGCCGTGGTGATGATCGGGACACTTGGGTTCAATATGCAAGATGTGTTGCTTGAACCCTATGGTGGACAGGTGCTTGGACTGCCCGTCAGCATGACGACCTTGCTCACCGCAAGCTGGAGCTTCGGTGCGCTGATCGGATTCATCTGGTCTGCCCGGCGCCTCTCGCAAGGGGCGACGGCGCACCGTCTTGCCGCGCGCGGCATCCTGATCGGCATCGTGGCCTTTACCGCGGTGCTGTTCTCGGCGCTGTTCGAAAGCAAGATCATGTTCTTTGCTGCCGCCTGGGGCATTGGCTTGGGCAGCGGCACATTCGGAATTGCCACGCTGACCGTGGCGATGATGGTCATCGTGCGGGGTGCCTCCGGCATCGCGCTCGGGGCCTGGGGTGCGGCGCAGGCCACGGCGGCGGGGCTTGCGGTGTTCTTTGGCGGGGCGCTGCGCGACCTCGTTGCGCACGCCGCCTCGGCGGGCTACCTCGGGGCGCTCGACAGCCCGGCGCTCGGCTATTCGGTGGTCTATGCCATCGAAATCGGACTTCTCTTCACTACTCTTGCCGTGCTCGGGCCGCTGGCCCGCCCCGGCAGCCTGTTCCCCAAGAAACCGGAGACCGGCGAGGCGCGGATCGGCCTTGCCGAATTTCCAACCTGACAAAGGAGGACCATCATGGTCGGTGTCAATTTCTTCGGAGATTTCGATCTCGCCAGTCTCGCGATCTGGTCGTTCTGGGCGTTTCTCGCCTACCTGATCTACTACCTCCAGACCGAAAACATGCGTGAAGGCTACCCGCTCGAGAACGACGACGGGGCCGTTGCCGTGAACCAGGGCCCGTTCCCGGTGCCCTCGCCGAAAACCTTCCTGCTCGCCAACGGCACCACCGTGACGGTTCCCTCGGTCGAGAACGAGGAAGCCCACCGCCGCACCGATCTGGCGCTGGAACGCACCTCGGCCAACGAAGGCTACCCCTTCCGCCCGACGGGCGACCCGATGAAAGACGGCGTGGGCCCGGCCTCCTGGGTGCCGCGGCGCGACGAGCCGGAAATGGACGCCCATGGCGAACCGAAAATCAAGCCGATGCGCAATGTTGCCGGCATGATGGTTTCGGCTGGCCGTGATCCGCGCGGTCTTCCGGTGCAAGCGGGCGATACCGAAGTGGTCGGCAAGGTCACCGAGATGTGGGTCGACGTGCCCGAACAACTCGGCCGCTATCTCGAGATCGAACTGAACTCGGGCAAGAAGAAACTGATCCCGATGACGCTTCTGCGCATCTGGTCGGACCGCGTTCGCGTGAACGCGATTACCTCTGACCTGTTCGACGGCATCCCGGATGTGAAGTCGTTCGACCAAGTCACCAAGCTCGAAGAAGAAAAGATCTGCGCTTACGTTGCCGGCGGCTACATGTATGCCAAGGGCCGTCAGCCTTTCGCGATCTGATCTGAGGCGTGCTTACGGGAACGGCGCGCGCCCGCGCCGTTCCGCCTGACTGCTGGACGGAGGGTCTGAGATGTCAGACCATGATTTCGACTTTGAACCACAGCCGGGGATCCCGGCCCCTCTGCCCGAGGGCGAGGAAATCCTCTGGCAGGGCAAGCCCGAGATGTGGGCCCTGGCCCGCGAGGCCTTCAAGATCCGCTGGGTCACCGGGTACATGGTGGCGCTGGCGCTGTGGCGGGCGTTTGTGATCTGGACCGAGAGCGGTCTGGCCAAGGCACTGCCGACGCTTGTTCTGTATCTGATGTTTGCGGTGGGCACCTATCTGCTGGTGCTGCTTCTGGCCTATGTGCAGGCCCGCGCGACGATCTACACCCTCACCTCGGCACGTGCGATCCTGCGGGTCGGCGCTGCCTTGCAGGTGACATTCACCGTGCCCTACAAGATCATCGAAGTGGCCGCGCTGGGCCTGCAAAAGCGCTCGAAGCAAGGCATCGGCACGCTTGCGCTGCAAGTGCCCGATGACATGCGGCTCTCTTATACCGTGCTCTGGCCCTCTGCGCGGCCCTGGCACATCCGTCACCCGCAGCCCGCGTTCCGCTGCATTCCCGAGGCGGAGCGTGTCGCCCGCATCCTTGCCGAGGCGGCACAGGCAAAGCTGAACGAACCCGAGCTGACCCGCACCCCCGTGGCGGGTGCGGCAGCCGGTCTGGCACCGGCAGAATGAGGCGCTGATAATGGCACAACATCCCGTTTCCGCCCGCCCCGGCACGCCGGGCAAGGACACAGAGAAAAGCAAGGAGATGATCCCCCTTGCGATGGTGCGTGCGATGATTGGCGCGGCGCTCTTGTCGCTCGCCATCGTCGGATATTCGGTCGCCACCGGGCGCCCGCATGTGGGCGTGCCCGATACTGCCAAAGTGCTCGCGGAGCGCTCGGTGATCCTTGAAGACGTCAATTCGCAGCATGTGATCGTGCGCAACCCCGATGGCTCCGTGCTCGTCGACATGCCCGACGGCGGCTTTGTCAATGTGGTTGGCGCGGCGGTCAAACGCACCCGCGTGGTGCAACGGATCGCGGGCAACCCGCCGATTCGCATCGTGCGCTATGAGAACGGCCGGATTTCCGCCGAAGATCCCGCCACGGGCTGGTCTGCCGAGCTTTATGCCTTCGGCCCCGACAGCAAGGCCGCTTTCGAGCGCCTGCTCGACATGAACTGAGGAGGGCCGGGAAGATGTCCAGCAAGGGTTCTTCTCGGCTTTTCTCCCGCGCTGCGGCCAATGGGTCTGCGCGCGGGCACCAGGCTACCGCCCCCGAGGCGGTTTGGATCGGGGTGATGGGCGCGTCCCCCGGTCCCGCGCGGCGCCCCCTTAACGGGGGGTGCCGCGCATGACCAATCCGTGGCTCGTTACGCTTTCGACCGTGTTCATCTGGTGGTTTTCCACCGGCGCGATCCTGTGGCGGGTGCGCCGCGCCGACCTTGAGGGCCGGGGCGCGCATCAGCTTTCGGTCGTGCTTGGCCTGCCGCTTCTGATTTTCGGGTTCCTCTATCTGCACCGCTCCTCGGATGACACCACGGTGCAGGGCGCCCATATCGCCTTTCTTGCGGCGCTCTCGGTCTGGGGCTGGTTTGAGCTTGCCTTCCTCTCCGGCGTCGTGGCCGGGCCGAATCGGCTGCCCTGCCCCGAAGGCGCCTCGATGAGCGAGCGGTTCGTGCGCGCCACCGGCACGATCCTGTGGCACGAGCTCGCCCTGCTGGCGGCAATGATCGCCTGCACGGTGATCGTCTCCGACAACGAGAACCGGATCGGCCTTCTGACCTTCGGCATTCTTTACACCGCGCGGATCTCGGCCAAGCTGAACCTGTTCCTCGGCGTGCCGCGGATCAATGTGCAGTTTCTGCCCTCGCCGCTCGCGCACCTTGCCAGCCACTTCAAGCTGGCGCGGATGAACTTCCTGTTCCCGGTCTCGGTCACGGTGCTCACCTTTGCCGCCGGCTGCTTTCTCGAACGCGCGATCTCGGCGGAAAGCGATGCCGGCTTCATCGGCCATGTGCTGATTGCGGTGCTGACGCTCCTGGCGCTGCTGGAGCACTGGTTCATGGTGCTGCCGCTCCCGGATCAAAAGCTCTGGACCTGGATGCTGCCCACCGCCGTCACCGAGCGCAACCGCGCCCGTGCCCGTGCCGCCCGGCGCGCCGAGCGCGAAAAATCCGGCCCGCTTTCCGGCACGATTGCCGTTGCCGGCGCCTCGGCGGCCACCGCCGTGCCGATCCTGCGGCGCCCCCCCCGCGGCGGCAAATAAGCTCTCTCTTCTGCGCGTCGCCGCTCCTGCCCCGCGTCTCGCCACGAGAACGTGAGCGAAACGGTGCCAAAGCGCCGCAGCGGCTACGTGATAAGATCACAGACCCCGCGGCCGCTCGGGTCCATGGTCCCCCTGCCCGGATCGCCGCCTCCCCCGCATGAGTCGCGTTGCGCGCCGGGCCTCCCCCGAATGGCTCCGGGGCCGCGTTCCTGCTGCCCGGGCCATTCCTGTCTGTCACTCGGCCAAGGACCCGACGATGCCTGCGAAACCCGTTGCCCTTGCGGCGCTCCTGATCGCGCCCGTTCTCCCCTTTGCGCCCGCGGCGCAGGCCGGCAGTGCCGACCCGACCGCCGATTGTTATGCCGCCGCCAGCACCGAGGCCGAGCGCGCCGCCTGCATCGGGCTGAGCTCCACCCAGTGCCGCAAGCGCCTGCGCAGCCCGCAAGTCACCGATCTGGCGATGTGCATGAACGAGGAAATCTCGTGGTGGCGCGCCCGGCTCAAGACGGCGGAAGAGGCGATGCACACCCGCGCCGCAGAGCGCGACAAACCCTATGAAAAGCAGATCGCGGCCGGGGCCGCGCGGATGACCGACGATCTCGACAAGATGATCGCCGCCTGGAACAGCTGGGAGCAGATGCGCTGCAACTTCGACTCGATGTTCTACCGCTCTTCGCCCAAGCGCATGGTGAATGCGCAGGAATGCCATCTGCGCGAGACCGCCAAGCAGGTGATCCTGCTCGAAACCTCTGCCGCACGCTGACCCTCAGGAATTCTAGGAACAACCATGCGTATTGCTGTTGCCTCGCAAAACTTCCGCACCATCACCGGCCACGCCGGCAAGACCCGCCGCTTTCTCGTTTATGAGGCCGGGCCGGGCCAGCCGATCACCGAGGTGGATCGGCTCGATCTGCCGAAGGAAATGTCGATCCATGAATTTCAGGGCGCAGGCGCCCATCCGCTCGATGCGATGACAGCGGTGATCGCGGGCTCCGCGGGCCAAGGCTTTACCGCCCGGATGGCGTCGCGCGGGGTGCTCGCGGTCGTCACCGAAGAACCCGACCCGCGCACCGCGGTGGCGGCGCTGGTCGAGCGGTTCGCGCGGAGGGAAGACCTGCCGCAGATGCCCGATCTGCGCGGCAACGCTCCCGCGCATCACCACCACCATCCCCGCGATCACGATCACGGGGCGGGCGGGTGCGGCTGCAGTCACGACGACAATGACCACACGCCGGCACAGGGGCATGGCGGCTGCTCTTGCAACCACTGATCCCGCCCCTATCTGAGCCAAAATACCTCTGAAGGACGCAAGATGACCGAGCGCAAGTTCGAATCCCGGGCGCTTGCCGTGCCCTCCTCGCGGCTGTCGCGGCTGGCAAAACTGGGCGGCCTTGGCGCCACGCTCGCGGGCTCGGTCGCGGCGGGGGGCGCGCGGCAACTTGCGCGCGGCGCAAAGCCCAACATGAGCGAGCTTCTGATGACGCCCGCCAATGCCCGCAAGGTGGCCGACAAGCTGGCGCAGATGCGCGGCGCCGCGATGAAGGTGGGGCAGTTGATGTCGATGGATGCGGGCGACATGCTGCCGCCCGAACTCGCCGATATTCTCGCCCGCCTGCGCGCCGAGGCGCATCACATGCCGGGGCCGCAGCTCAAGAAGGTGCTCACCGCCGCATGGGGCCCGGACTGGCTCAACCGGTTCCAGAAATTCGAGGTGCGCCCGATTGCCGCCGCCTCGATCGGGCAGGTGCACCGCGCGCAAACCCGCGACGGGCGCGACCTCGCGATCAAGGTGCAATATCCGGGCGTGCGCCGCTCGATCGACAGCGATGTCGACAATGTCGCCGGGCTGATGCGGCTCGCGGGCATGGTGCCAAAGGAGATCGACATCGCGCCGATGATCGCAGAGGCAAAGCGCCAGTTGCATGAAGAGGCCGATTACGAGCGCGAGGGCAAATATCTCGACCTCTTCGGCCAGCTGCTCGCAGATCGTCCCGAGTTCCGCGTGCCGGAGCTGCATGCCGATCTCACCACCCGCGAAGTGCTGGCGATGAGCTTCCTTGAGGGCCAGCCGATCGAGGTGCTCGAAGCGGCGCCGCAAGACGAGCGCGACCGGGTGATGCGGCTGATCATCGAGCTGATTTTCTCCGAGCTCTTCACTTTCCAGCTGATGCAAACCGACCCGAATTTCGCTAATTTCCGCTACGATCGGGCGACGGGCCGCATCATCTTGCTCGATTTCGGCGCCACCCGCGCCTTCGACACCGCCTTTGCCGAGCGCTACCGCGCGCTGCTGCGCGCCGGGCTCGCGGGCGATCACACCGGCATCCGCAGGGCGGCGCGCGAGATCGGCTTTCTCAGCGACGGCATGCCCGCGGCGCTGGAAGAGGCGATGCTCGGCATGTTCCTGATGTCACTCGAACCCCTGCGCCACGCGGGCGACTTCGACTTCGGCGCGAATGATCTGGCGCTCAGGATGCGCGATGCCGGCATGGCGATGTCGGAGCAGCGCGCGCATATGCGCATCCCGCCGATGGACACGCTGTTTTTGCAACGCAAATTTGGCGGCGTCTATCTGCTGGCCACCAAAATGCGCGCCCGCGTCAACCTGCGCGCGCTGATCGAGCCCCATCTCTGACTCTCCCCCGCCCCCCTTCGACTTTGAAAAAATATCCCGGGGGGTCCGGGGGGCAGCGCCCCCCGGCGGGTCGTCCCTGCCCTGCCGGGGCGAAACAGCCCCCTTGCAGCCGCGCCCCCCCCGCCCTATCTTGATGCTGTCCGGGGCAACCCGGACTATGGGCATAAACGCGCACGGAATAAGCGGATCGGACCCGGGGGCGGTACCCGGCGGCTCCACCAAATCCCTCGTTGGGGGCATCTGGGGCCGAAACAGGATCGACGAACGTGTAAAGGTGATTGCTTTGTCCCGGTGAGCTACCACCGTTATCGGTGCAAATTGTACAGTTGCCAACGACAACCGTGCTCCGGTCGCTCTGGCTGCGTAAGCAGCTCGGGTAACCGAAACCTAAAGTCCTAACGCTTAGCCGCTTTAGGCGGGGCTCGCAGGTGCCTGGCAACAGAAACCTGCACCTTTCTCAGGCAGTTCTCCCGATCTCCCCAAGCCTGCGGCATGGCGCGGCCGCTTTGCGCTTGCGCTCCCCATGCCCCGCCCCCACCCTGCCGCAGAACGATCGGAGATCATGATGAAATACGCTCTCGCCTTTGCCACCGCCCTTGTCGCCGCTGCCCCCGCCCTTGCCGAAGATACCCCCTTGCCGAAGCTTGGCCCCAATGCCGTGCCGATCAGCGTCGATCACGCCTATCTGACCGAGGCACCGGCGCCCGATTTCTGGGCCATTTTCCCCTTCGTGAAGCCCCAGTTCACCTCTTCGGCCTGCGGCGTCGCCTCGATCACCGCCGCCGTCACCGCACTCGCCGGCCTGCCGCCGCATGCCGAGGACACGGTGATCCGCCAGCCCGAGCTGCTCGAAAAGGTCGGCGATGCACATTGGACCGCGATCTCCGCCGAGGAGGGCGACGGGATCATGTTCGACGAGCTTTCGCTCTATGCCGGCAAGGCCGCCGAGGCGATGGGCCTCAAGGTGACGATTGACAGCTTCCACCCCGGCGCGCCCGGTGCAATGCCCGAGGCGGCAGCGCTCACGGAGCTCCGGGCCCGCCTTGCCGCCAATGAAGCCTCGGCCAACGATGTGACGATGGTCTATTTCAATCAGGGCGTTGTCACCGGCGACTGGGACGGGCCGCATGTCTCGCTGATCGGCGCCTATGATGCGCGCCGCGACCGGGTTCTGATTCTCGAGGTCGATCAGGAGTGGTATATCCCCTACTGGACCCCGGTGCCGGTCCTGCTCACCGCGATCACCCGCCCCGCGCCGGACGATCAGGGCGTGCTCAAGGGCCAGACCGGCGGTCTGGTGCGGCTGTCGCGCTGAGCCTCGTTAACCGCGTCTCAAGGCTTCGCGCAGAAACTGGAGCGACCTCACGGAGACGACAAAATGGGCAAGCTCGATATCCTGCGCGATTGGTATGATCGCGTATGGATCGCTGGCGATCTGAATGCGATCAGCGACTTCTTTCCTCGCGACGCAGAGGCCGATGGCATCATGCCCGGCCTCTCGCTCGCACCGCGCGATTTCGCCGAATTCATCCCCTTGATGCGCAGTCTGGTCACCGATCTGCGCTATGACGTGCTGCGCCACGCCGAGACCGATGAATGGCTCTGGGCGCTGTTGCGCTTTCATGGCACCACGCGGCGCAGCGCTCAGCCGATCGACGTGGCCTCGCATGTCGCGGTGCGCTTTGCCGGCGGCCGTTTTGCCGAAGCCTACAACATGACCGACATGATCACGTTCTTCGAGCAGATCGGCGCGCTCCCCGAGCAGGCGACCGCGCTTTGCCTGATGGGAGAGCAATTGCGCTGAACCTTGGGCGTCCGCCCCGCCCGGCGCGGACGCACTTGCCGCAGCCCCCCAAGCCTGCCGCGTTCCCCCTTTCCTTGCCCGGCAAATCCCCTATGCTGTGCGCAAAGGAAAGGGTCCCCATGACGCGTACGATTGACTACGGCACTCTCATGCATCGCGCGATGCGCGGCCTCATCCAGACCGTGCTGAACGAGGTGGCCGAGCATGGCCTGCCCGGCGCGCATCACTTCTTCATCACCTTCGACACCCGCGCGCCGAAGGTGGAAATCGCGGATTGGCTGAAATCTCGCTACCCCGAAGAGATGACCATTGTGATCCAGCACTGGTTCGAGAATCTCACCGTCACGAGCGAGGGATTCGGCATCACGCTCAACTTCGGCAACCAGCCCGAACCGCTCTGGATTCCCTTCGATGCGGTGCACACTTTCGTCGACCCTTCGGTGGAATTCGGCCTGCGCTTCGAATCGCAAGACAGCGACGAAGACGATGAGGAGGAAGCCGAGGAGGCATTCGAGATCACCGAGGAGAGCGCCGACAAGCCGCGCCCCGAGGCGGAGGTGGTCAGCCTCGACAAGTTTCGCAAATAACCTTCCAAAACAACGGCCAAACCGATGTTCAATTTCCTCAAACCACACCAGACTGTCGCCGTCACCGCACATCTTCCCACCTGCCTGACCCCCGAGGAGCGCGCCGCACGCTATGATGCCCCGGTGCAGGAGGCGCTCGCCTCCTGGGGCGTGGGCCGCGTAACCGCAGGCGCCTCGCAGATGGATGGCACCGGGCGGGTGACGGGCTGCACCCTCGAAATGGAGATCAAGGGGCTCGACAAAAAGCTCCTCGACCGGCTGGTGCCGCATTTCGAGTCGCTCGGAGCGCCGAAGGGCTCGTGGTTTGCCGACACGACGGGCAAAGAGCTGCGCCGCTTCGGCTCGACCGAGGTGCTGGTGCTTGAGCTGGACACCGCCGGGCTCGACCCCGCCGTGAAGGCCGCACATTCGACCGACGAGCTTCTGGAGCGGATCAAGCACAAGATCAGCTCGGGCGGGCGCTTCATGGGCGAACGCGCCTTTGACAAGACCACCGAGCTTTATTTCCACTGCCGCGCGGTGCGCAATGTGGAAGCGGCGCTGGCCGAACTGCTGACCGACCACCCGCTGTGCGCCAATGCGCGCGTGTTCCGGCTCGCCGCCTGAGCAGGGCCCCCGTTCTGGCGGTATACCTCCGCATACCAATTGCCAAATCCCTCCCGCGGTTCTAGAACCGCGGGAGATTTCGCATCAGGGAGGCCCACATGACTGCCACCAGAACCGAGACCGACAGCTTCGGTCCGCTCGAAGTTCCCGCCGACAAATACTGGGGCGCACAAACGCAGCGCTCGATCATGAATTTTCCGATCGGCTGGGAGCGCCAGCCGGTGCCGATCATCCGCGCGCTTGGCGTGATCAAGAAGGCCGCCGCCCTCGTCAACAAGGCGCAGGGCGACATGACGCCCGAGATCGCCGATGCCATCGTTGCCGCCGCGACCGAGGTGATCGAGGGCAAGTTTGATGACAACTTCCCGCTTGTCGTGTGGCAAACCGGCTCCGGCACGCAATCGAACATGAACGCAAACGAGGTGATCTCGAACCGCGCCATCGAGATGCTGGGCGGCCAGATGGGCTCGAAAAAGCCCGTCCACCCGAACGACCATTGCAACATGGGGCAATCGTCAAACGACACCTTCCCCACCGCGATGCATGTGGCGATTGCTTGTCATGCACGCGATGTGCTGATCCCGGGCCTCGAAAAGCTCTCCAAAGCGCTCTGGGCCAAGTCCGAAGAGTTCAAGGACATCATCAAGATCGGCCGGACCCATACGCAAGATGCCACGCCGCTCACGCTCGGGCAGGAATTCTCGGGCTATGCGACGCAGGTGGACCGCGGCATCGAACGGGTGAAGCTCGCCCTCACCCATATTTATGAACTTGCCCAAGGCGGCACCGCGGTCGGCACCGGGCTGAACACCAAGGTGGGCTGGGACAAACGCATCGCCGCGCAGATCGCCGAGATCACCGGGCTGCCCTTCGTCACCGCGCCGAACAAATTCGAGGCGCTCGCCGCGCATGATGCGATGGTGTTCTTCTCGGGCGCGCTGAAAACCGTGGCCGCGAGCCTCTTCAAGATCGCCAATGACATGCGGCTTCTGGGCTCGGGCCCGCGCTCGGGGCTGGGCGAGCTGATCCTGCCCGAAAACGAGCCCGGCTCCTCGATCATGCCCGGCAAGGTCAACCCGACGCAGGCAGAGGCTCTCACCATGGTCTGCGCGCATGTGATGGGCAATGACGCGGCGGTGGGCTTTGCCGGCAGCCAGGGCCATTTCGAGCTCAACGTCTACAACCCGATGATGAGCTACAATGTGCTGCAATCGATGCAGCTTCTGGGCGACTCGGCCTCGGCCTTCACCGACAACATGGTGGTGGGCACCAAGGCCAATACCGCGCGCATCGACAAGCTGATGAAGGAGAGCCTGATGCTGGTCACAGCACTCGCCCCGACCATCGGCTACGATGCCGCGACCAAGGTGGCAAAGACCGCGCACAAGAACGGCACGACGCTGCGCGAAGAGGCGATCGCGCTCGGCTATGTCGATGGCGAAACCTTCGACCGCATCGTGCGCCCGGAAGACATGATCGGCCCCAAAGGCTGATCTGACCCGCATGTCTCGCAAGGGCGGCTTTCGGGCCGCCCTGTGCCTGCGCGCGAGGGGGGCTCTGCCCCCCGCTACGCTCCCCCCGGGATATTTGCGCAAAGTCGAAGGCAAAGAGGTCTGGCCTTCGACTTTGTGCAAATATCCTCGGGGGGTGAATGCGGCGCAGCCGCAGAGGGGGGCAGACAGCCCCCCGGCCCGCGCACCTCAGGGCGCCACGGCATAAAGGATGAACCCCGAGGCGGGGGCGTAGCTGTCATAAAGCCTGCGCGCGGGCGCATTGGTCTCGGCGGTGAGCCAGCGCACAGAATCGAACCCGCGCGCCCTGGCGAAGGCGCGCACATGGTCGATGAGGGCCCGCCCCACCCCCTGCCCGCGCGCCTCGGGCACGGTGTAGAGATCGCTCAGATAGACCACCATCGCGCCTGAAAGCGCGCGGTGCATCAGCGAATAATGCACGAGCCCGAGCGCCCGTCCCGCCCCGTCGCGTGCAAGATCGGCCCAGTAGGGCTCGGGATCAGAGCGAATCCAGTCCCAGACCTGCGGCTCGGCGGCGCGGGCATCGGTGTGGTAAAAATCGGCATAGGCGCGAAACAGCGCCTCCCAGTCTTCGCGATCCGCCTCGGTCACGGGGGAAATGGTCAGGGTCATGGCGCGCTCCTTTGTGCCATCGAACCGCAGGCGAGCGGCACAGACAAGCGCGCAAAGCGGACACCCGCTGCGCGGATTGCACAGCTTGGCGCGCCGTGCGATGCTGTGCCTATGGCAGAGATCGTCAACCTCAACCGTTTCCGCAAGAGCGCCGCCAAGGCCGAGGCCCGGGCCGCGGCCGATGCCAATGCCGCCAAATTCGGCCGCACCAAGGCGCAGAAAAAACTTGAGGAGGCGCAGGCCGAACGGGCGCGCACCACGCTGGAGGGGGCGCGGCGCGACACCCCTGACCGCCCCCCGGAATGAGCCCGCCCCGCAAGCATTCGCTGACGCTTGGCGGCCACCGCACCTCGGTTTCGCTCGAGGATGAATTCTGGAAAGGCTTCAAGGAGATGGCCGAGGCGCGCGGGCTCGGCATCAACGCGCTTGCAAGCGAGATCGACGCCGCCCGCGGGCAGGAAACCGGGCTCGCCACGGCGATCCGTCTCGCCGTTCTGGCCTTTTACCGCGACGGCTCTGCGCGCGCGAGCGCCTGATCGAGCCCGGCCCGCACCTGGCGCTCACAGGCCGCCGCAAGCTCCTTGCGCGACGGAAAGGCCGCGACATCGAGCGGATCGTGGAACACCACCTCGATCGCGCCCTGCCGCGGCGCCGCCAGAACCTTCACCAGATGCGGGCCAAAGCCCATGTCCCGCCACCAGCCGTAATAGCGCGGGTCCTCGCCTGCGGGCGCGTGGTAGACCACGCTCACCGGCTGGATCTGCATCACCTTGTCGAGCCCGTGGGTGTAGAAAGCCTGAAACAGCGTCGTCTTGAACGGCAGCAGGCGGCGGCCATCGGTCGAGGTGCCTTCCGGGAAGAACAGCAGATGATGCCCCGCCCGCAGCCGCCCCTCGAACAGCGCCTGCTGCGCCTTTGCCTCGCGCGGATCGCGGCGGATGAAAACCGTGCCCGTCGCCTGCGCCAGCCAGCCGATGAAGGGCCAGCGCGCCACCTCTGCCTTGGAGACAAAATAGACCTGCTGGCAGGCGTTGAGCGCGAAAATATCAAGCCAGGACGAGTGGTTCGCCACCACCGCGCCGATATGGCGCATCGGCCGCCCCTGCACGCGGTAGCGGATGCCCATGAGCGCGAGGCACATCCGGCAAACGGCGGTGGTGATCGCGGGCGTCCAGGGGCGCGCGGCGCCATGGAGCGGGCGCTCGATCAGCCGCAGCGCCAGCAAGAGCCCGAGCCCGAGGAGCAACACCGCGACCATCGCCGCCCCGCGCAGCACGAGCCGAAGCCCCCCCGCGCTTGAAAGCGGCGGCATCTGTGGCGGCTCATCGCCGATCCAGACCGGGCCTGCGGGGTCGCTCATGCCCGCCCCCTCATCCGCGCCCCTCGGCGCGACGCGTATAAAACTCGCGGTGCTTTTCCGACATCGCCTGCGTGTCCATCAAAAGGAGCACATCGGTGGTGTTGAAGGGCCGGTCGACATAGGCGCCCTCGCCCACAAAGCCCCCCAGCCGCAGATAGGCCTTGATCAGGTTCGGCATCTGCTCCATCGCCGCGCGGCGATCAAGGTCCACCTCGGGCACCAGATCCATACTTTGAAAATGTTCGGCGCAGGCGCGCGGGCGCAGCCCTTCGGGCGCGAGATGGTGATGGTGCAGCCACGCCAGCGGCTCTTTCAGCGCCGCGACATCGGTGCCGTGAAAGGAGGCCACGCCAAACAGGATCTCGATGTCATGCGCAATCACGTAATCGGCGAGCGCGTTCCACAGCATCAGCATTGCCGCACCGCCGCGATGGTCGGGATGCACACAGGAGCGGCCCAGCTCCAAAAGCCGCCGCCCACAGGCGCGCAGCGGGCTCAGATCATATTCCGCATCGCAATAAAACCGCCCGATCTCTGCGGCGCGATCCGAGCGCAAAAGCCGGTAAGCCCCCACCACCCGCGCCAGATCGCCCTCTTCCTTGTTCGGGTCGAGCAGCACGAGATGATCGTAAAGCGGGTCGAATTCATCCGTTTCGAGCCGGTTTTCATGATCCACAAGCGGGCCGGAGCCGCCAAGCTCCTCCACGAAGACCTGATAGCGCAGCCGCTGCGAGGCGCGGATATCGGACGCGTCGCGCGTAATTCGGGTTTCATAGGCTAGCGGGGCAACCGCCATCTTGTCCGCCTTTCTGTTTGCGCCGATTTAAGCGGCCCGGCGCGCACGATCAATGCCCGATGGCCGCCCGCGCGCTTTCGTCGTCGCGCCAGCATGCCGGGCCTGTTAACCCTGCCTCAACCTGTTAACCTTTTGTCAACCTTGCCCTTCGATAACGAGAGACAACTGAACCCGCCGCCCGTCGATCACCTGCTTGCCCGCATGCTCAAAATTGACCGTCACCTTGTCGCCAATGCGCGACTGCACCTGCCCAAGGCCCCAGTCGGGGGCCTGCGGATTGCGGACCATCATCCCCGGTTCGAGAAATTCGTTCATCCTGCCCCCAATCGGGAAATCTGAAATGCCCCACGACACTTCGTTGACCGTCTCCATCGACACCACCAGCCTCGAGGCCGATCTCGTGGCGCTGGTCGGCTCGCGACTCTGCCATGATCTTATCAGCCCTTTGGGGGCGATCGGCAACGGGGTGGAGCTGCTTTCAATGTCGGGGATGGCCGCAAGCCCGGAGGTGCAGCTGATTTCCGAGGCCGTTGCGGCGGCAAATGCGCGCATCAAATTCTTCCGCATCGCTTTTGGTCAGGCCTCGGCGGATCAGCGCCTCGGCACGCCCGAGATCCTCTCCGTGCTCGACGAAATGTCGCGCGGCGGGCGGCTCAAATATCACTGGCTTGCCGCGGGCGATCATCCGCGCCGGCTGGTGAAACTGGTGTTCCTCGGGCTTTTGTGCCTCGAACCCGCGCTCCCCTGGGGCGGCGAGGTGGTGATCCGCGAAGAGGGCGGCGAGTGGCGGCTTCTGGCAGAAACGAAGCGCACCAAACCCGATGCCGAGCTCTGGTCGCGGCTCTCGGGCAGCCTTGTCACGGTGAGCCCGGCACAGGTGCAATTTGCGCTTTTGCCGCGCGAAGCGGGCCACCAGGGCCGCCGCATCAGCTGGGATGTGGCCGAAACGAGCGCCCAGATCCTGTTCTGACCGCCCCGGCGCGGGAAGCGGGGGCTGCCGCCCCCGCCCTTTTGGCCCGCCAAGGGCCCCTTCAGGAACGGCCCTTCATCAGGAGCGAATCGTGCCGTTGCCGCGCACGATATACTTGAAGGAGGTGAGCTGTTCGGCGCCCACCGGGCCGCGCGCATGCAGCTTGCCGGTGGCGATGCCGATCTCTGCGCCCATGCCGAACTCCCCGCCATCGGCAAATTGCGTCGAGGCGTTGCGCATCAGAATCGCCGAATCGAGCCGCTCGAAGAACCGTGCCGCGGTGGCATCATCCTCGGTCAGAATCGATTCGGTGTGGCTTGAGCCATAGCGGCGGATATGCGCGATCGCGCCATCCACCCCGTCGACAAGCTTTGCCGCACAGATCATGTCGAGGAATTCGCGCCCGAAATCGTCGGGTTGCGCGCGCACCGTGCCCGGAACATGGGCCAGATCCGCGCTCACCCGCATCTCCACGCCCGCATCGCGCAGATCTTCCACCAGCACCGCGCCATATTGGGCATAAAACGCCCGGTCGATCAGCAGGCATTCCATCGCGCCGCAAATCCCCGTGCGCCGGGTCTTGGCGTTCAGCACCACGGCGCGCGCCTTCTCAAGATCGGCGGCGCCATCGGCGTAGATATGGCAGATCCCTTCGAGATGGGCAAAAACCGGCACCCGCGCCTCGGCCTGCACAAGGCCCACAAGCCCTTTGCCGCCCCTCGGCACGATCACGTCGATATGGGCCACCGCGCGCAGCATCTCTGCCACCGCCGCGCGCTCACGCGTCGGCACAAGCTGGATCGCGGCCTCCGGCAGGCCGGTCGCCTTGAGCCCCGCCACCATGCAGGCATGGATCGCACGCGAGGAATGAAAGCTCTCCGAGCCGCCGCGCAAGATCACGGCATTGCCCGCTTTCAGGCACAGCGCGCCCGCATCCGCCGTCACATTGGGACGCGATTCGTAGATCACGCCAATCACCCCGAGAGGCGTGCGCACGCGCTGGATATGGAGCCCGGTCGGGCGATCCCATTCGGCGATCACTTCCCCCACCGGATCACGCTGCGCAGCCACCGCGCGCAGGCTCTCCACAATCCCCGCAATGCGGCTTTCATCGAGCTTGAGCCGGTCCATCATGGCGGGGCTGAGCCCCTTGTCACGGCCAAAGGCGAGATCTTCGGCATTGGCGGCAAGGATCTCCGCCTGCTGCGCCAAAACCGCATCGGCGGCCGCCAAGAGCGCCGCCTCTTTGCGGGCTGGCGGCGCATAGGCAAGCTCCGCCGCCGCGTCGCGTGCCGCCACGCCCATCCGGTCGATCAGGGTTTTTGCATCCGTCTCATCAAGCATCATCAGCCCTCCGTCGCCTCGCGTGATACGCGAGCGGGGCGAATGCGTCCAGCAGGGATGAGAAAGTGGCGCGGTTGACGGGGCTCGAACCCGCGACCCCCGGCGTGACAGGCCGGTACTCTAACCAACTGAGCTACAACCGCGCGATGACGGGCTGATTAGCGGCTGGCAGAGAAGCCGTCAAGCGCGAAACCAAAATACCGCGCCGCCCCCCCCACGGGGCAAAACCAAAGGCCCCCGCCGTGAGGCAGGGGCCTTGGAAAGTGGCGCGGTTGACGGGGCTCGAACCCGCGACCCCCGGCGTGACAGGCCGGTACTCTAACCAACTGAGCTACAACCGCGCATTTCTCCCGGACCGTGGCCCGGGCGTGCGCTGGCTTCTACGCATCCCGTGCGCCCCCGTCAAGCACAGAAGCACGAAATCGTGCGATTTCCTGCGCCCCTGTCCGGCGTTGTCTCCGGCGCACGCGCTCACTCGATCAAGAGCGCGTATTTCCCCCGGGCCTCGGGGGCGAGAAGGGCCACGGCGGTGTGGCTGTCGGTGATCAGCTCCTGCACCAGTCCCCCGCGCAGCGCGGCGCGGATCGGGCCGACTTTCGCCGCCCCGCCGGCCAGGGCAACCAGCCGGTGACGGGAAAACTCCTTCGGTTCAGGCGACAGCGTGCACCGGGCCAGCCGGGTCTCAAGCTCCCGCCCTTCCCCGTCAAAGAACCGCCCCAGCACCTCACATTCGGCGCCAAGCCCGGCAAGCTCCTCAAGCCCGCTCTGCGGCAGCATGCCGGTTCTGATCAGCTGATGCTCGGCGGAGACGCCGCCAATGCCCACGACCCACAGATCCGCCTCCTGCATCAGCGCGATCACCCGGGCCACCATCGGCAGCGCCATCAACTCGGCGCGCTCCTCGGGGCTCGACACATAAAGCGTTACGGGCAACGGAAAGGCCTGCGCACCAAAACGCTGCGCCAGATGGTTCATCACCGCATGTGGATATGCGGTATGGGCGGGCGTCAAATCTCCGGCAAGGGAAACGAAACGCAAGCCCGGCGCCCGGATCTCGGGCAGTTGCCGCGCCATCGCGGCAAGGGTGCGCCCATGCGTCAGCCCCACGATTTTCGGCGCCGCGTGGGATTGCACGAGCCGGGTGAGCCAGCGCGCCGCCGTGGCGGCGAGGGCGGGCCGCGGATCGCCTTCCCCGGGGCCAAGCGGCGCCAGATGCACCGCGCGCAACCCGAACGTATCGCGCAACTCTTGCGAGAGCTGGCGCATCAGCCGCGCCCCGTTCGCGCCCCCCGGCAGTGCCACCGCCTGCGCCATTCCGGCTTCAAGAAGCGCGTTCACCCGCACCACGGACAGCCCAAGCCGCCAACCGATCTCTTCCGCGCTGAGCCCGCCGGTTTCATAAAGCCAGCGCGCCCGCGATTCGGGCGTGTCGGGGCGGCCGAGTCGATGCGGGGGGGAGGTCATGCGAGGCCCTCCCTGCAAATGTCGGGCGCGGAACGCGGCGCCAGGGCGGCACCCTCCGACAGGTAAAGCGCCTCGAACTGGGCCCGATCAACCGGGCGCCCCAGCAAAAAGCCCTGCATCATCGTGCATCCCTCGGCGCGGAGGATTTCGAATTGCGCCTCGGTTTCCACCCCTTCGGCAATCGCCTTCAGCCCAAGCGCCCGCGCCATCGCCAAAATCGCCCGCACGATCGCCAGCGCACGCTCGGGCGCGGGGCCATCGAGCGCGCAGACGAAGGAGCGGTCAATCTTCAACTCGGTGACAGGCAGATCCTGAAGCGCGCCCAGCGCAGACTGACCGGTGCCGAAATCATCGACAGAAATGCGATATCCCGCCGCTTCCAGCCGGCGCAGGTTGCGCTGGCGCGCTGCCACGGGCTGGGCGATCCCGGTTTCGGTCAGCTCGATCATCACCTGCTGCGGCAGCAGCCCCGCCTGCGCCAGTTCTTCGGCCAGATCGGCGCGATGCGGATCATCGAGCGTGGCAGCATTGAGGTTGACCGCAACAGGGAGGGTGATGCCGCGCGCCGCCCAGCCCGCCAGCATGGCACCTGCAAGCCGCATCACATCCCGGTCGATCGCACAAACGAGCCCGTCCACCTCCGCCACCGGGATGAACTCGCCCGGCGAGACCGGACCAAGCTCGGCATCCGTGAGCCGCAGCAACGCCTCTGCCCCCGCAAGCCGCACCGCTACCCCCGCCACCCTCCAGTGTCGCGCGGTCGGTTCGGGGACGACTTCGAACTTTGGTTGCAAGAACAGCTCGAACCGCCCCGCCTCCAGCGCGCGGTGCAAAGATTGGGCCACCGCGCTGCGCCGCTCGAACACGGAGCCGAGTTCGGCGGAGAACCGCGTGACGGTATTGCGCCCGCGCGCCTGAGACTGGTGCATCGCCATATCGGCGGTCCGCAGCAGCCTCTCTGCGCTTTCCCCACCGCAAGGCGAAAGGCTCACCCCGATCGAAGCGGTCAGGAAAAACTGCCGTTGCGGCAGATGCAAAGGCCGCGCAAAGGCGCGCACAATTTCCCAGCCGCGCGCCTCCGCGGCACGCGCCCCAACCCCGGGCAGCAGAATCACGAACTGCCCCTCGTTCACCCGCGCCAGCACCGCCCCCTCTGGCAGGCCGGTCTCGAGCCGCTTGGCCGCAAGCTTGATCACCTGCCCCGCAGTTTCATGGCCGAGCGTGTCATGGATGAGCCGGTAATTGTCAAATTCGATCGCCAGCACCGCAACCGCCCCATCCAGCACGCGCGCGCGCCGCAGGGTTTCCTCCAGCCGACGCATCAACAAGAACCGGTCCGGCAGGCCGGTCATCAAGTCATGCGTGGCAATGAAGCGGGCATTTTCGATCGAATATTCAAGCTGGCGCTGCAAATCAAAGAGCTGGGTGACATCGCTCAGTGACACAAGCTGGCGCGCCCGGAAGCTCGGGTCGGGCAGCGGAGCAATATCAACTTGCAGCACTTGCCGCTTGCCTGCGCGGCGCCGGTGCAAACGCAGCTGGCTGAAGCTCTCGGAATCCGCGAGCGCCTCCTCCAGCTCCTCTCGCCCCTCCTCGGGCGCCAGCAAAGCGACGACCGGCCAGCCGACACTCTCCTTCAGACCAAGCCCCAGCAGTGTGCCCGCCTCGGGGTTGCAAAAGACCACCTGCCCCGCGCTGTCGAGCACGATCTTGCCAGAGGGCAACACGTCCAGAAGATGCGCCAGACGCTCGCGCTCCTGCGCGAGGGAGGCCTCAAGCGACACATCTTCCAGCAACGACACGGCGGAAATCTCGATGTCGCAGCCAACCACCCGGCTGACCTCGCCGGTGAGGCGCCAGCGCACCGCCCGGCTGTGCGAGAGCACGCTGATCCATTCGCCATTGCGATGCCGCAACCGCGACAGGATCTGCACCGCTTCTCCCGCGCGCAACCGCGCCTGCACATCGGCGCGGTCAAACGCGGCAATATCGTCGGGGTGGCTCAGTTGCGCCCATTCCTCAAGCGAGAAATTTTCAAGCTCGTCCGCCGCATAGCCGATACGGGCCTTCCACAGCGCAGACACCTCCAGCCGGCGGTCCGGGTAGGTGAGGCTCCAGCATTGAGCGGGCGTTACCGCAACCCGTTCCAGCGCGCCGCGCGCCACGGCAAAAGCCGTATCGAGCCGCAAGAGCCAGCCAGAGCCGGGCGGATCGGCGGCGCCCACCTCAAGGCTGGTCAAAATCACCTCGGAATCGTCCGGTGCCCAGCGCATGCGCCCTTGCAGGCTCGCCCCCGGAAGCCCCGAAAGCGGGCCGCGCCGCACCGCGCCAGCGCGCGCGCCGCCCCCGCCCAGGGGCCAGTGCGCCAACTGCGGCACCCGCGCCGCCTGCGCGGCCAAAAAGGTGATCACCCGCGGCTGATCCGCTGGCACGAAAGCCTCGGCAAAGGCAGAAAGCGGCATCGGCGGCTCGTCGGCGGCGCCTTGCAGGATCACCGAGAGCCCCTCGGGCCCCGTGCAAAGCTGCCAGCCGAGCAGATCGGAGCCCGATCTTGCGCAGGCGCGCGGCACCAGATCACGAGGGCGGTTGTGCGTTCCCACGCTCTCTCCAATCGTTACTCTGTCACAAAAAGGTCTTTACGCTGTCAGGATACCAAGTTTTCACCCGGCAAGCGACAGTAAACGCCGCGTCAATAAACCTGAAGTTGCCCCCCTCTCCGCCCCGGTGCCCCGGCTTGCATCCGGGCTGAAACTGGCGGAGAAGCGGGGGAGCCAGCCAGGGAGCGCCCGATGACCCAGCCCACCGCCCAACCCGCCCGCACCGCGCTGGTCACCGGCGCGGCAGGTTTCATCGGCTATCACCTCGCGCAGGCGCTTCTGGCAGCGGGCTGGCGCGTGGTCGGGATCGACAATCTCAACGATTATTACGATGTCCGGCTGAAGCAGCGCCGTCAGGCAATGCTGCTGCAAAATCCGGGCTTTACCATCCTCAATGACGGGATCGAGGCGCCCGGCCGGATGATGGGGCTGTTTGAGGCGCATCGCCCCGATGTGGTGATCCATCTCGCGGCGCAGGCGGGCGTGCGCTACTCGATCGAGAACCCGCGCTCCTACCTGGAGAGCAATATCACCGGCACCTTCGAGATCCTGGAAGCCGCGCGCGCCTTTCCGCCCGCGCATATGCTTTTGGCCTCCACCTCCTCGGCCTACGGCGCCAATACCGTGATGCCCTATGCCGAGACGGCAAAGGCCGACCATCAGATGAGCTTTTACGCCGCCACCAAAAAGGCGACCGAATCGATGGCGCATTCCTATGCACATCTGTTTGGCCTGCCGGTGACGATGTTCCGCTTCTTCACAGTTTACGGGCCCTGGGGCCGGCCCGACATGGCGCTGTTCAAGTTCACCAAGGCGATCCTCGAGGGCCGCGCGATCGACGTGTATAACCACGGCGACATGAAGCGCGACTTTACCTATGTCACCGATCTCGTGGCCGCAATCATGCTGCTGATCGAGGCAGTGCCGGTGCGCCCCGAAGCGGGCGTGGTGGCAGACGGCGACAGCCTCTCCCCGGTGGCGCCGTTCCGGGTGGTGAATATCGGGAATTCGGAGCCGGTGCAGCTTGTCGATTACATCGCGGCAATCGAAGCGGCGACGGGCAAGCGGGCCACGCGCAACCTGATGGACATGCAGCCCGGCGACGTGCCCGCCACCTGGGCCGACACGACGCTGCTTGAGCGCCTCACCGGCTACACCCCCAAAACCCGCGTCCCCGAAGGGGTGCAGGCCTTTGTGGACTGGTATCGCGACTATTACGGAGTGTGACGACGCTGGCGCCACAGGCCCGCATCAGTCCAAGGGCAGCGGGGACGAAAAAATCTAAAGATTTCTATTTTTTGACAGGCCAAGCCAATCAATCCACACAATAAATTCCTTCCCTAAAGGCGTCAGCTTAACGCTGTCAGGCAGGACTTCAATTAATTTAAAATCTTCCAAATACTTTACATACTGCTCAAAGCGCCACGCACGCAACGGAGCCAATTTCTCTTGCAGATCGGCAAATTTCCTCCGCGCGACTGAAATATCTAGAGAGCCACGATTCTGGTTGAGAAACTCAAGGGCCTCGATTTGACTCCCAAAAATATCCGCATAAGCGAACGCAAAATGACGCTGAATCCGCTCAATCGCCAAGGCGTCAATAATTCTATCCCTCACAACGTTATCCGGGATACTTTCGAACTCTTCCTTTACCTTCTCACGAATCATCTTTTGCGCCTCAGTCAAGCCCCCTGAATCGCAATTTAAAATAGAGGGCGGAGCTTCACTTCCACTTACCGGCTTGTCCATAATATCGTTTTTTAGAGGCCTAAGATGGTCTTGCTCCGGAGGCGAGAACACGGCAGAGCTTTCGCCATGTGAAACACTCCGAAGATTTTCCAACAATTTTGCCAAAGGTTCTCGAAAGAGCCGGGCACCAAAATAAGTCGCAAAGGGCCAAGCAACCCACTGCAGTGAATCTGCAAAAACTTGCAAATACGGAAGCGTCGTCTCGATTGGAAAGCCGAAGCCGTTCACCCCCACTCCTCCACAAACTCGCGCCATTCGCCTTTCGACAGGCCGGAGGTTTCCTGTGTCACCGCTTCGCCCGCAAGGCGCCGCTTCAGCACCTCTTTCGCCTTGGAGGACACGCTCACCGCGCCGAGGCGATAATCCTCGAACGCCTCATAGGCCTGCGGCACCCAATCCTTCACGATCTCGCACAGCACCTGCGCATAGACCCGGATCTCGTATTGCGCATGCACATCGGCCCGCAGGCGCAGGAAGTGGAACAGGTTGTGCAGGTCGATCTTCCAATACCATTGCGTGTAGATGTTCGCAGGCAGGTTCATCCGCGCCAGTTCGCGCGCAAGGCCAAGCTTGCCGGTGTCTGCGTCGGGCGTCAGCATGTCTTCGTAATGGTCATAGGCGCGCATCGCATCCTCGCGCAGCAAATCGAGCACGCGCGCCGCCTCCGCCCCCTCAAGAAGCTGGCCGCGGCCCTGATTGTTCACCACCGATTGCGCGGCAAGCTGGTCGGGCGCGGGGATGTAGAACTCGCGGTCCAAGATCGAATAGCGTGCGGAATATTCGTTCACATTGGCGGTGCGGTGGCGGATCCATTGCCGCGCCACGAACACCGGCAGCTTCACATGCACCTTGATCTCGCACATCTCGAAGGGCGTCGAATGCCAGTGCCGCATCAGATAGCGGATCAGCCCGCGGTCATCCGACACCGCCTTGGTGCCGCGCCCGTAGCTGACCCGCGCCGCCTGACAGATCGCGGCATCGTCGCCCATATAGTCGATCACGCGGATCAGCCCGTGGTCGAGCACGTCATGCGCGGTGTAGAGCCGCGCCTCCATGCCGGGGGAGGTGGCGCGCAGCGTGGGCGTGGCAGCTTCGCGTTGCGCGGCGATCTCGGCGCGTTGTTCGGGGGTGAGCGACATGGGGGCCTCCAGAGACAGAATCGGGCAGACTATATCTGGCCGGGCCGTCTCACGGAACCGCGAGATCGTGTGGCGCCGCCCGAAGGCGCGGGAAGGGGTGTCGCGCCCGGGGCACGGCTCCCGCCGGAAGGTCCAGAAAATTTGAACGAAATTGACTTTTCAGGCCCATTTCGGCAGGTTGGGAGCAAATCGAGCGATAAACGAAAGATATAAAATGATCAGACAGGCTTTGCCCTTCGTGGCTTTGCTGGGGTTGGCAGCCTGTGACGGTGCGGCGATCACCGGACCGGCAGGCGGCGACGACAGCTCGAACACGCCTTCGGGCGGCGTGTGTGACGGCACCACCATCGTCTGCATGGACGAGGCCAATTCCTTCACCTACGACGCCACCAAGGATGAGATCCACATCAACAACCTGCCCTTCGACCTCGACGGCACCTATCAGAAGGTGGACGGGCTGACGGTTGACGGCCAGCAGGTCTATCGCAACGCCGACGGGGCGCGGAATTACTACGCGCTCTATGTGCAGGGCTCCAACCCGCTCACCGCCGCGAGCGTTGCCGCGACCGACAGCTATATCGACTACGGCTATTCCGGCACGATGTTCCGCGGCACCGGCGATATCGACCTGCCCACCGATGCCCAGGCCACCTATGAAGGCACCTATCAGGGCATCCGCATCTACGAGACCGGCGGCGCGCATGGCTTCTCGAGCGGCACCGTGAAGATGGTCGTCGACTTCGAAGATTTCGACAATACCGGGCTGATCTCGACCTCGATCGGCAACCGTGTGGCCTATGATGCCAGCGGTGCCGCGATCGGGACGCTGCCGGGCCTTGTGGTCGGCGACACCCAGCACAGCGACGGGGTGATTCAGGCCACCCCGATCAGTGAAGGCTATGGCGACACGGCCACCGGCGCCAGCGGCACGCTGGCGGGGATTTTTGGCGGCGAGAATGGCGATCAGGTTGCCGGGGTGCTTGTGCTCGAAGGGCCTGATGCGCTCGATGCCGATGTGCGGGTGCGCGAGACCGGCGCTTTCGTGATCGACCAGGTCTCGTTGATCCGGCCCTGAGATGCCCGGCAGGCTGCGCCTTTGCTCGGCGGCTCTCGCGGGCCTGCTTGCGCTCGCGGCCCCGCCCCTGTCCGCGCAAGAGGGGCTGAGCCCGGCACAGGCGCGCGCGCTGGCGCTGGCCGCGCATCGCGCCAAGGATGGGCCGCTCGCGAGCGGATTGGCCCGCGCGCTCTTGCAGCGCGACCCGGAGGATGCCGTGGCGCGGATGATCCTTGCCGCGGCGGAATACGCCTCGGGCGATTTTGCCGCCGCGGGCGCCGATGCCCGGCGCGCCTATCGCGATGCGCCCCGCGGCCCCGCGCGCCATGATGCGGCGATGATCGCCGCCGAAAGCGCGTTCAAGCGCGAACAGATCGGCGCCGCGCGGGGCTGGCTGCGCCGCGCCGCCTATTTTGCCCCCGATGCGGCGCATCAGCGCCTCGCCCTGCGCGCGCTGCACGGGCTCGAACCGATGCAGAAGCTGCGCTGGTCGCTCTCTTTCTCGGTGCGGCCCGTCTCCAACATCAATGGCGGCACGCTGACCGAAAGCATCAGCTTTGGCCCCTACACCCTGCCGATGCCCGCCGAATTGCAGGCCCTTTCGGGGCTGCAAACGCGGCTTGGCGCCGATCTGAGTTACCGCTTTGCGGAAACGGCCCGCAGCCAATGGACCCTTGCCGCCGGGCTCGACGGCACGGTGAACCGCCTTTCAGGCAGTGCGAAAGAGCATGCGCCCGGCGTGAACGGGTCGGATTACGACTTCTGGACCCTCAACACCGCGCTGATTTACCGGGGCCTGCCCGAAGGCTGGCGCGCGCCGTGGGAGGGCTGGGTGAGCGCGCGCCACGACACTTATGGCGGGGCGGCGCTCACCAACCGGCTCGGGCTCGGCCTCGCCAAGGATTTTCGCCTTGCCCCGCGCGATGCCCTGCGCGCCGAGGTTGGCGTGGAGCGGCAGCACCGGCTTGATGCGCCCGAACGCTCGGGCACGGCACAAAGCCTCGGGCTCAGCTATGCCCATGCCGGCGCGCCGGGGCGGTTGCGGCTTTCGGGGCAGGCAATCCAGATGCTCTCGTCGGCCGAGGCAAGCGCCTATACCGGCGGGCGGATCGGGCTTGGCTATGACCTTGCGCGCCCGCTTTTTGGCGCGGCGTTCCGCTTCGATCTCGGGCTTGAGACGCGCGATTACGACTCCGGCCGGGAAGATCGCAAGCTCGATCTTGGTGTCTCGGCGGTGCTGCCGCGCGTGCAATATATGGGCTTTGCCCCCGAGATCGGCGCCAGCTTCAGCCGCAACCGCTCCAACCACCTGCTTTATGACAGCCGCGAATTCGGCCTCACGCTCGGGGTAAAATCGGTGTTCTGAGCTTGCCGCCGGGGCGCATGGGACTACACTCGCGCCACCGACATAAGGAGAAAACCGATGCAGATCCGTTACCTGCACACGATGTTGCGGGTGCTCGACCTGGAGCGCTCGATCGCATTCTTTGCCCTTTTGGGCCTGCGCGAGACGCGCCGCATCGAGAGCGAGGCGGGCCGGTTCACGCTCGTCTTCATGGCGCCCGAAGGCCAGGAGGAATGCCCGGTCGAGTTGACTTACAATTGGGATGGCGACACGGGCCTGCCGTCCGACAGCCGCCATTTCGGCCATCTCGCCTATGAGGTCGAAGACATTTACGCGACCTGCGCGCATCTGCAGGCCAATGGCGTCACGATCAACCGCCCGCCGCGCGATGGCCGCATGGCCTTTGTGCGCAGCCCCGACAATGCCTCGATCGAGCTTTTGCAACAGGGCGCGCCGCGCGCGCCGGCCGAGCCCTGGCTCTCGATGCCCAATACCGGGCATTGGTAAGGCTCAGCGCCTGAACCGGTCGGCGAGCTTTTCAAGCGCCGACCGGGTCTCCTCGGCCGGAAGGTCGGGCTTCGGCGCGGGCCCCTCTTTCGGCTCTGGTTTTGCCCGCCCCGCATCGGGGCGCGTGCCGGTGGAGGCGCGCGGCGGCGCCATCCTCAGCGCCACGGCATTGAGGAATTTTGCGCCCTCCCCCGCCGCGAGCGCCGGAGCGCCGTCCGAGATCCCGCGCATCAGATCATCGAGCCAGTCCGCCTCCGCCTTGGCGAAATCGGAGAGCACATAGCCCGCCACCCGGGCCTTGTCGCCCGGATGGCCAATGCCAAGTCGCACCCGCGCATAGGCCTCGCCCATATGCTGATGGATCGAGCGCAGCCCGTTGTGGCCCGCATGCCCGCCGCCGGTCTTGAGCCGGCATTTGCCCGGCGCGAGATCAAGCTCGTCGTGAAAGACGGTGATCGCCTCGACCGGCACCTTGTAGAAATCCGCCGCCGCGCGCACCGACTGGCCCGACAGGTTCATGAAGGTCTCTGGCTTGAGCAGCAGCACCCGCGCCGCGCCGAACCGGCCCTCGCTCACCTGCCCCTGAAACGCCTTTTTCCAGGGTGCAAAGCCGTGGTCTGCGGCGATCCGGTCCACCGCCATGAAGCCGATATTGTGCCGGTTTGCGGCATATTTCGCACCGGGATTGCCAAGGCCGACCCAAAGCTGCATCGCGTCTCTCCTTTGGCCGTGGTTTTAGCGATGCGGGGCGCAGGGGGCCAGCCCCCTCTTCGGCTGCGCCGAATTCACCCCCGGGATATTTGCCCAAAGTCGAAGGCAAAAGGGCCCTGGGCGGGGGCGCTGCAAACGAAAACGCCGGACCTCAGGCCCGGCGTTTTGCAACATGTCTCCGAGGCCCCGATCAGGCTTCGGCTTCTTCGTTGTCCGAAGACACGAGGCCCGAGGGCGCCGTGATATTGGCCACGACGAAGTTGCGGTCGATCGTCGGCTTGCAGCCTTCCGGCAGCGGGATGTCATTGATGTGGATGACTTCGCCGATCTGACGGCCGCCCAGGTCCACGGTGATGTGATCCGGGATATCGCCGGCCATCACTTCAAGCTCCACCTCGGGGCGCACGATCGTCAGCGTGCCGCCACGCTTCAGGCCGGGGCTCGCTTCGGCATTGTCAAAGTTCACGTGGATGAACAGGTTGATGCGCGAGGCGCGGTGGGTGCGCATGAAGTCGATGTGGGTCGGCAGATCCTTCACCACGTCTTTTTGCACGCCGCGGCAGATCACGCGCACATCTTCCTGCCCGTCGATGTGCAGGTTGAACAGCGTCGACAGGAAGCGGCCCTTGCGCAGGCGGGTGAGCAGCTTGTTGTAGTCAAGATTGATCGCGAGCGGTTCCTTGCCATCGCCATAAACGATGCCGGGCACCTTGCCCTCACGACGTGCTGCGCGAGCGGCCCCCTTGCCCGTCCCCGTGCGCACCTCGGCTTCGAGAGTTTCGATCTCTTTGGCCATTTGGTATCTCCAATATGAAAAGGGGCCCCCTCCAAGGGTGTGGGCCCGTGAGGGCTTGCCCATAACGCCACAACCCCGTTTTGGCAAGGCAAAACAGGCCGCGCAGGCGGCGCGGGGCTGCGCCGAAATCACCCATGGATCGGCGGTATCAAGGGCGCGCGCCTTGCGCTAGTCTCGCCGCGCGTGGGCGAGCGCGAAGCCGCTGACGGAAATGGACAATCGAGACGGGAGCGGGCCGTGGCATCTGGGGCGGAAGAGGCGCTGAAGGCGGAGTTGATGGCGGTCGGGGCCGAGGCCGGGGGCGCGGCGGCGCTTGTTGCGGCACTCGCCGCAGATCTGGCCTCCGGGCGATTCTCTGCGCCCGACCTCGCGGCCAATGCGCTGCGCGGCGCGCTGGCAGCCGCCGCCGAAACCAAGGCCGAAGGCGGCGCGGTGCTGGCCGAGGTGGCCGCGCTCAACGATCAGGGCGCGCGCGACGAGGCCGCAGCGCGGCTTGCCGCGGCGGGCGAGACGCTCAGCGCAGCCGCGTTCCGGCAAGACCGGATCTGCAACGCCCCCGAGCGCGCTGCCGCGCGCCATCTCGACGCGCTCAAGGAGGCCGCGCCGGCGGGCGGCGTGATCCGCGCCGCGGTGGAGCGGCTTTATGCCGAGCTTGAGGCGGGCGAGGCCGAAAATGACCCCTGGCGGCTGCTCGTCGCGCTGGAGATCGCGAAAGCGCTGATGAAACGCGCCAAGGGCCGCGATCTTGGTCAGGCGCAAACGAGCCTTGCCAATTGCCATCAGGTGATCGGCCAGTTCCGCCCCGGTCGCAAGCATCTCGACCTCGCCGCCGATCTCTTTGCCGCCGCCGCCAAGGCCGCCTCCCGCACCAAACAGCCCGAGAACTGGGCCTATGCGCAGCACAATCTGGGCGGCATTCAGGAATTGATCGGCCTGCGCCACCAGGATGGTGCGATGCTGAAAAAGGCCGCAAAAGCCTATGGCAACGTGCTTGAAGTGTTCAACGCGCAGGGCAACCCCGTTGAATGGGCCAGTGCCACGAGCGCGCTTGCCACTGTGAAGGCTGCCCTGGGCCGCATGGCGCAAGACCATGTCCAGATCGCGGAAGCGGTCGCGATGTTCGACGATGTGTTTGACGCCCTCAAGGGCGAAGATTGCGCGCAAGATCGCGCCAGCGCCCGCGCCAACCTTGCGATGGCCAACCGCCATTTGGGCGAGGTGACCGAAGACGCCGCCCTTTTGCGCACGGTGCTCGAAGATTTGGCCGCGGCGCTGGAAGACACCCCCGCCCCCGGCCCCCGCGCGCGTCTGCTGCAGGCCCGCGCGCTCACGCATCTGGCGCTCAAGGATCTCGGCGCCGCACAGGCGGATTTTGAGGCCGCCCTCGCCTTGGGCAGCCGGGACTTTGCCGATTACCGCGCAGGCGCAAACCATATCGGCCTCGCCCGCATCGCGCTTGCGCGCGGAGATCTGGCCGGGGCGGAGGCCGCGCTCACCACGGCGGAGGCCGCCTTCGCGGCAGAGCCCGCGAGCGCCGCACGGAGGGACTGCGACGCCCTGCGGGAGGCGATGGCCGCACAGAAAGGGTGAGGCGGCAAAACCGCCTCCCCGCATCAATCGCTGGCCAACAGCACGAAAAGCATCGCGCTCACCAGCCCCACCCAAAGGGCAGGCGCCCCCAGCGCGCCTGCAAGGGCGAGCGCCGCGAAGAGAACGTTGCTTCCCCGCGCGGATTTGGCCCATGCAAGGGTAGTTTGGAAAAGCCGGAACATCGGATAGCATCCTTATGTTGCGGCGGGCCCGCCTTGGTTCAAGACGTTGTCATGACAGGGATAATATGCCCCCGCGGGCCGGTTTCCTCGATTGCACGGGGTTGCACGCAGGTTGCGAAGGGTTGGGAAAAGTTGCCTAAAGTTGCACAGGATGTGCGGGTCGAGTTTGGCAGGGCGGTGAAACGTGCGCGCAGCTTGAAAGGCTGGACGCTCGACCGATTGGCAAACGAGATCACCCCAAGTCCCGGCAAATCCTTCCTGTCAAACGTCGAAAAGGGCCACCGCTCGATCAGCCCCGTCACTGTGGGCAAGCTGATTGCCGCACTGAAACTGGACGAGGTCTGGATTGACCGTTTCTTGCTCGAAGATGTCAGCCCCGAGGACGAGATCACCCCGCAGGACCGGGCAACCGAGACCCTGCTTGCGCAGGTCGCGGCCGATGCGACCGCGCCGCCCACCGCCGAAGCCTTGCTGATCGGGCTTGCCGCCGATGTGTCCGCAAAGCACTTCTCCGATCCGCTTGCGGCCTACCACGAATTGAAGTCATTTCTGGACGAGGCGGCCAGTCTCAAGGCCATGGGGCAGTTGCCATCGAACACCAGCGATCAATTGCAGATGATCTTGCAACGGGTCAGCGCGTTGAACGACGAGGATCAGCGCGAGGAAGCGGCAGAGGTTCTGGAACAGGCGATCTTGCGCAATCAGGCCGAGGCAGAGGCGCTCTATCACGCCGCGTTGCAGCAGGACCGGGTCCGTAACAAGCCAGAAGCGGCGGCGCAAAGGGTGCTGGCACGGCTGCGGCTGGAGGGGCCGGAAGATTTGTTTGAGGCGTTGGGGGAGACGTTCAAAGAATGGTATGAACGCGGGCGCGACAAGGGGCTGAGCTTCGATCTGGAGGTGGCGATCCGGCTGGCCCGCGATGGCCTTGCCCTTGCCCGCACCGCCACTCAGCGCGGCGCAGCGCAGAACGATCTGGGCATGGCCTTAGCGGTTCTGGGCAGTCGCGAGACCGGCAACGAGCGGTTGACCGAGGCAGTGGCGGCTTATCGCCTTGCGCTGCAGGATGCTCCGCGAAAGGCTGAGCCGTTGAACTGGGCGATGACGCAGAACAATCTGGGCAATGCGCTCGCCGAGCTCGGCGTGCGCGAAACGGGCACCGAACGACTGATCGAGGCGGTGGCGGCCTATCGCCTTGCGCTGCAGGAATGGCGGCGCGAGATTGTGCCGCAGAACTGGGCGATGACGCAGAACAATCTGGGCACTGCATTGACAGTGCTCGGCCAGCGCGAAACGGGGACCGAACGGTTGACCGAGGCGGTGACGGCCTATCGCCTTGCGCTGCAGGAGTGGCGGCGCGAGGTTGTGCCGCTGGACTGGGCGATGACGCTGACCAATATGGGCGCTACGCTGAGCGAGCTTGCCAAACGGGAACAAGACCCGACCCGCTTTGCCGAGGCCCTTGCCGCCTATGACTTGGCGCTGCAGGAACTGCGACGGGAGGTGGTGCCGTTCAGTTGGGCGCAGACATTCGAGAACATCGCCCTGACCGAGCTCAAACTGTTCGCCCTTACCGCCGATCCCGCCCTGCCACAGCAGGCGCTGGAGCGGCTTTTGGCGGCGCGTGAGGTTTATGCCGAAGCCTCGCCCTACCACCTCGCCAAATGCGACGCGGCCATCGCCGATGCCCGCGCGCTTCTCGCCTGAGCCTTAGGCGTTGAACAGGAAGTGCAGCACGTCGCCGTCTTGCACCTCATAGGTCTTGCCCTCGACCCGGAACTTGCCCGCCTCTTTCGCGCCGCTCTCGCCGCGGTATTTGACGTAATCCTCATAGGCCACCGTCTCGGCGCGGATGAAGCCACGCTCGAAATCGCCGTGGATCACGCCCGCGGCAGCAGGGGCAAGGGTGCCTTTGCGGATCGTCCAGGCGCGGGCCTCTTTCGGGCCGACGGTGAAATAGGTCTGCAGGCCCAAAAGGTCATGCCCGGCGCGGATGAGCCGATCGAGCCCCGCCTCGTGCAGGCCCAACTCTTCAAGGAACATCGCCGCTTCCTCGGCCTCAAGCTGGGAAATCTCCTCCTCGATCTTGGCCGAAATCACCACGCTCGCCGCACCGCTCTCGCGCGCCATCGCCGCCACGCGCTCGGATTGCGCATTGCCTTTGGCGGCGTTTTCTTCCTCGACGTTGCAAACGTAAAGCACGGGCTTGGCGGTGAGCAGTTGCAGCATGCCCCAGGCCTTGCGGTCGTCATCGGCCACCTTCACCGTGCGCGCCGGGCGCCCGGCCTCAAGCGCCTCTTTCGCGGCGAGCATCAGCCGCGCATCTTCCTTGGCCTGCTTGTCGCCCGCATTGATCTTGCGCGCGATGTTCGCAAGCCGCTTTTCGAGGCTTTCAAGGTCCGCGATCATCAGCTCGGTCTCGATCGTCTCGGCATCGGCGAGCGGATCGACCCGGCCCTCCACATGCGTCACATCGCCGTCTTCGAAACAGCGCAGCACATGGGCGATGGCATCGGTCTCGCGGATATTGGCCAGAAACTGGTTGCCCAGACCCTCGCCCTTGGAGGCGCCTTTCACAAGGCCCGCAATATCGACAAAGGTCATCCGCGTCGGGATGATCTGCTTGGAGCCCGCGATCTCGGCGAGCGTGTCAAGGCGCGGGTCGGGCACCGCCACCTCGCCCACATTGGGCTCGATGGTGCAAAAGGGGAAGTTCGCCGCCTGCGCCGCGGCGGTTTTCGTCAATGCGTTGAACAGCGTCGACTTGCCCACGTTCGGCAAGCCCACGATCCCCATGCGAAAGCCCATGACACTCTCCTGTTGCTTGCCCTGATTGCTTGCGGCCTCATACGCGGGGGCGCGCGGCAACGCAAGCGCGGCCCTTTCGCCATTGATTTTCCCGCACGCTTCGCTCAAACCGCGAGGAGCATTTCCGGGGGAAGACCATGACTCGTATCGACGCCAAATTCGCCGCGCTGAAGGCCGAGGGCAAGAAAGCCTTTGTCGCCTATATCATGGCAGGCGACCCGGACCGTGAGACCTCGATGGAGATCTTGCGCGGCATGCCCGCGGCGGGGGTTGATGTGATCGAGCTGGGCCTTCCCTTCACCGATCCGATGGCGGATGGCCCGACGATCCAGCTTGCCGGCCAACGCGCGCTTGATGGCGGGCAAACCCTGCAAAAGACCCTCGACATGGTGGCGGAGTTCCGCAAGAGCGATGACACCACGCCGATCGTGATGATGGGCTATTACAACCCGATCTATAACCGCGGCGTGCCGAAATTCCTCGCCGATGCGAAGGCGGCCGGGATCGACGGGCTGATCGTCGTCGACCTGCCGCCCGAGGAAGACGAGGAACTGTGCCTGCCCGCGGCGGAGGTGGGGATCAACTTCATCCGCCTCGCCACACCCACGACCGATGAAAAGCGCCTGCCCAAAGTGCTGCAGAATACCTCGGGCTTTGTCTATTATGTCTCGGTGACCGGCATCACCGGAAGCCAGGCGGCGCAGGTGGCCGATGTCGCGCCGGAAGTGGCGCGGATCAAGGCGGCAACCGATCTGCCGTTGATCGTCGGCTTTGGCATCTCCACGCCCGAGGCCGCGCGCACCATCGCCGCAGTGGCCGACGGCTGCGTGATCGGCTCGGCGATCGTGAAGGAAATCGGCGCGGGCAAGAGCCCGGCAGAGGTGCTCGAAACCGTCGCCGCACTGGCGGCGGGCGCGCATTCGGCCTGAGCGCGCAAGGGGGCGCTGCCCCCCTCTTGGCGCTGACGCGCCAATTCACCCCCCGGGATATTTGCGCAAAGTCGAAGACCAAACTCTGCTCTGCTTCGACTTTGCTTAAATATCCCGGGGGTGAGCGCGGCCCGCGCGAGGGGGCAGCGCCCCCTCCTGCCCCACCCTTGCAATCCGCGCGACAATTGGTAAGTTTGCCTGACCAGTTGGAGGGGGCCATGACAGTCATTACCTGCATCGACGATTTGAAGGCATTGCACCGCAAGCGCACACCAAAGATGTTCTTTGATTATTGCGAAAGCGGTTCCTACACCGAGCAGACTTTCCGCGAGAACGTGTCCGATTTCGCGCAAATCCGGTTACGTCAGAAAGTGGCCGTCGACATGTCGGGCCGTTCGACGGCCTCCACCATGGCCGGACAGCCGGTGACGATGCCGCTTGCGCTTTCGCCGGTGGGTCTTTTGGGCATGCAGCGCGCCGATGGCGAGATCAAGGCGGCGCGGGCGGCAGCAAGGTTCGGCGTGCCTTTCACGCTTTCGACCATGTCGATCTGTTCGATCGAAGATGTGGCCGCCCATTCGCCCGCGCCATTCTGGTTTCAGCTTTACGTCATGCGCGACGAAGACTTCGTCGACGCGATCCTTGCGCGGGCCAAACGCGCGGGCTGCTCGGCGCTGGTGCTGACGCTCGATCTGCAAATTCTCGGCCAGCGCCACAAGGATCTGAAAAACGGCCTCTCCGCGCCGCCCAAGCTCACGCCGCGCAACCTTTTGAACATGGCGACAAAGACCCGATGGGGTCTTGAGATGCTCGGCACCAAGCGGCGCTTTTTTGGCAATATCGTCGGCCATGCCAAGGGCGTGACCGATGCCTCCTCGCTTTTCAGCTGGACCGCGGAGCAGTTCGACCCCTGCCTCGATTGGTCGAAGATCGCCCGCATCCGCGACCAATGGGGCGGCAAGTTCATCCTCAAGGGCGTGCTCGATGCCGAGGATGCCCGCGCGGCCGCCGATTTCGGCGCCGATGCGATCATCGTCTCGAACCATGGCGGGCGCCAGCTCGACGGCGCGCTCTCTTCGATCCGCATGCTGCCCGAGATCCTCAAGGCGGTGGACGGCAAGACGGAGGTCTGGCTCGACTCCGGCATCCGCTCGGGCCAGGACATTCTCAAGGCGCTGGCGCTCGGGGCCAAGGGGGCCATGGCCGGGCGCGCTTATGTTTACGGGCTGGGCGCGATGGGTGAGGCAGGCGTGACCCGCGCGCTCGAGGTGATGCAAAAGGAACTCGACATCTCGATGGCGCTGTGCGGCGAGAAGCGGGTGCAGGATCTGAGCCGCGACAATCTTTTGATCCCGAACGGGTTTTTCGACAGTTACGCCTGAGGGAGACGGCGCCGGGGCACCCGCAGCAAGGCGGCAAGCCCCGGCCCGATCATCGCAAGCACCAGCGCGAGCGACAGGAAGATCCCGCGCAGGCCGATCCCTTCGGCAAGCGCCCCCATCACGACGGGGCCGATGAAAAAGCCCGAAAAACCGATCATCCAGGCACGCGAAAGTGCGCGCGCGCGCTCGGCCCGCGTCACGCGCTGGCCCAGCAGCGCATTGGTCGAGGGCACGGCCACCGCCGCGCCGATGCCAATCAGCCCAAGGCCGAGCACGGCCAGCGGCAGCGTTTGCGCGAGCGCCGCGAGCACTGCGCCAAGCGCACCCAGCGCCGCGGAAAGCGCCACAAGCCGTGCCTCGCCGAGCCGGCTGGCGAGCATCTGACCGCCCAGCCGGAACAGCCCCATCACCAGCCCGAACACCGCCGGCCCAAGCGCCCCGGCCCCCAAGGCCGCCCCCAACCCGCGCTCAAGGTAGAGGGCCGACCATGTCTCGGTGGTGTTTTCGGTGACAAAGGCCGCAAACAGGATCACCGCCGCAGGCAACACCACCCGCCAAGGCGCGCCCATGCGCCCGCCCGGGGCCTCTTGCCCCCCAGGCATCGGCGCGGCGCTCCCGGCGCGCAGCCTCCAGGCGAGCGCGAGCAGCCCCAGCGCCAAAAGCGGCAGCACCGTTTCGGGCGCGCCCCCGGCACTGCGCCAGGCCCCCACCAGCAGCGCCGCGCCGCCAAGCCCGAAGGAGAACAGCGCATGATTGCCGTTCATCAACGGCAGGCCGGTATCGTGCTCCGCCTCGGAAATCTCGACATTGGTGGCGATATCAAGCGCCGACATCGCCGCCCCCATGACGAAAAGCGCCAGCGCGAGCGTTACGGCGGAGCCGATGGCAAGCGGCGCCAGCGCGGCGAGCGCCAGCGCGACGGCGAGCACCGACAGCGCCCGCGCCCCGAGCCGCGCCGTGATCCGCGCCACCAGCGCCATCGCCACCACGCCCCCGAGCGCGGAGGCAAGGAGCATCGCGCCGAAGAGCCCATCCTCCACACCGGCGCGCAGTTTGTATTCCGGGATAAAGGCCGCGAAGGCGCCCCAGAAGGTGCCAAGCCCGAAAAGCGCGGGCCCGGTTCTCCGGCTCGCCCGCATCACCGCATCAATCCCCATGGCCCCGGCCTCCGACACCCCGTTTCCACTGCGCTAGCACGGGGGACCGCGCGGCACCATGACAGCCCAAACCGCCCTTCGGCAGGGTTTCGCCGGGGCTGACATCAATGCGTGATCATCCTGAATGCGTGATCATCCTGCGCTGCCGTAAATCAGAGGCCAGCGGGGGGTGCGGGGGGCGGCAGCCCCCCGCCGGGTCGCCGCGCCTGGCGCGGCGAAACCCTTATTCCGCCGGTTCCCGCGCGCAGGCCGCGGCCGAACCGGAGGGGTTGTTCGGGTGCTCGGTCCAGTTCAAAGGCGTGCCGACCGCGCGCCCGGTGCGCGGGTCCAGCGTGCCCACGGGCAATTCCTGCATCGAGATGCAGCCCGTCGGGCAGACATCGACACAGAGGTTGCAGGCGACACACTCCTCATCCTTCACCGTCACCGTGCGGTCAGCGGCCATGGCGATCGCCTGATGCGAGGTATCTTCGCAGACCACATGGCAGCGGCCGCATTTGATGCAGTCTTCCTGCTCGATCACGGCCTTGGTGGTGTAATTGAGGTTCAGATATTGCCAGTCGGTCACCTTCGGCACCGCAAGGCCGACAAGTTCAGACGTCGCGGTGAAGCCCTTTTGATCCATGAAGGCGCTCAGCCCCGCGATCATCTCCTCGACGATGCGGAAGCCATAGGTCATCACCGCGGTGCAGACCTGCACATTCGAGGCGCCGAGCGCCATGAACTCGGCGGCATCGCGCCAGGTGGTCACGCCGCCGATGCCGGAGATCGGCAGCTTGCGGGTTTCCGCGTTGCGGGCAATTTCGGCCACCATGTTGAGCGCGATCGGCTTGACCGCGGGGCCGCAATAGCCGCCATGCGTGCCCATGCCGTCAATCGTCGGCTCGGGGGCAAAAAGGTCGAGATCGACCGAGGTGATCGAATTGATCGTGTTGATCAGGCTCACCGCATCGGCGCCACCGCGTTGCGCCGCCTCGGCGGGCTTGCGAATATCGGTGATATTCGGCGTCAGCTTGACGATGCAGGGCATGCGCGAATGGGTCTTCACCCAGCGCGTGACCATTTCGATATATTCGGGCACCTGCCCCACCGCCGCGCCCATGCCGCGTTCGGCCATGCCATGCGGGCAGCCGAAATTGAGTTCCACCCCGTCCGCGCCGGTGTCCTCGACCTCGCGCAGGATGAACTTCCAGCTCTCCTCGTCACAGGGCACCATAAGGGAGACGACCAGCGCCCGGTCCGGGTAGTCGCGTTTCACCGTCTTGATCTCGCGCAGGTTCACCTCAAGCGGGCGGTCGGTGATCAATTCGATGTTGTTCAGCCCCAGAAGCGTGCGGTCCGGCCCGTAAATCGCGCCGTAGCGCGGCCCCGAGACGTTGACGACGGGCGGGCCATCCATGCCCAAGGTCTTCCAGACCACCCCGCCCCAGCCCGCCTCATAGGCGCGGCGCACATTATATTCCTTGTCGGTCGGCGGCGCCGAGGCGAGCCAGAACGGATTGGGCGACTTGATGCCGATGAATTCGGAAGAAAGGTTCGCCATCTCAGGCCCCCATCAGAAACGCGTGGATGTCTTCGGCGGCATCGCGGCCTTGCGCCGATGCCGTCACGGTCAGATCTTCGCCGCCGGTGGCGCAATCGCCCCCCGCCCAGACCTTGGCAAGGCCGGTGCGGCCTGCCGCGTCAGTCGCGATCTTGCCGCCGGTGATCGTCAGCCCCTCGGGCACCGGGCCGAGCGTCTGGCCGATCGCGATGAAGACCTGATCGGCCTTGATCCGCAACGTGTCCTCCAGCACCGTCATGGTGCCGTCGCGGGTGGCGGTGCGGGCAAACTCGACCTCAAACCCCACCTCATCCTTGCGGATCGCCACCGGCGTTGCATTGGGCACGATCCGCACGCCATGGGTCTGCGCATGGTCTTGCTCATGGAGCGAGGCGGGCATCTCGGGTTGCGAGCGGCGGTAGACGATGGTCGAGGTCTCGGCACCGAGGAGTTTCGCCTGCACCGCCGCATCCACCGCCGTCATGCCGCCGCCAATCACCACGACCCGCCGCCCGATCGGCAGCTTGGCCAGATCCTCGCTTTGGCGCAGATGGGCAATGAAATCGGTGGCGGGGGTCGCATGGTCCGCGCCGGGGATCGTCAGCGCATTCACCCCCGCGAGCCCCATGCCAAGAAACACGGCATCATGGTCGTCGAGCAGATCGGCAAGCGTGCCATTGCGGCCAAGCGCCCAGTTCTCAAGAAGAGTGATGCCGCCGATTTGCAAAAGCCACGCCACTTCTTTCGCCGCAAAGCCGCCCGGCGCCTTGTAGGCCGCGATCCCATATTCATTGAGCCCGCCCGGTTTCAGCCGCGCATCATATATAGTGACCTCGTGCCCCTTCATCGCAAGGCGGTGCGCGCAGGCAAGCCCGGCAGGGCCCGCCCCCACCACCGCGACCGAATAATCGGTGCGTTCGGCGCGGGAGAACGGATGGACGCCCGCCGCCTGCAGCTTGTCGGTCGCATGGCGCTGCAAAAGGCCGATCTCCACCGGCTTGCCCTCTGCCACCTCGCGCACGCAGGCGCCTTCGCAAAGGGTTTCGGTCGGGCAGACGCGGGCACAGAGGCCGCCAAAAATGTTTTGCGACAGGATCGTCACCGCCGCCGCCTCCGGCTGGCCGGTCGCGATCTGGCGGATGAAAAGCGGCACGTCGATCCCCGAGGGGCAGGCCGTGGTGCAGGGCGCGTCATAACAGAAATAGCACCGGTCTGCCGCAACGCGCGCCGCGTGATCGGTCAGGGGTGGTGCGGTATCGGCGAAGGCATGGCAATAGTCTTCCGCCGGAAGACGCCCGGGCACGATCCCGGGCTGGAACTGGCTTGAGGTCACGGCTGGACCCTCCCTGGCTGTTGCTTGACCAACGCTGCCATGGATCAAAATTTTATCAATGGGTAAAATTCAGCGCGAGAGGCAGAAGCGCCCTCAGGATGAAGTGATTCTCGGCATCTGCTGATTTTGTGTGCGGCTCTCCCCGTGTCCGGCGAGGAGAGCCGCGAGATTCTGTCACCTGGGCGCATCTTTGGAGGATTCGGTGACTGAATCGGCTTTCAAAGCTGACGACAGCTTATGATTGCGAGGTGGGGAGCGGGTTATGGGCTTTCAACCCCTCGGCTCGAAGTTTTTTGAACGCGACAATTCGACCCAGAATTTTTGCGCCCGCAAAGCGCCGCGAAAGCGCCGCCGCCACCCGCCAAGGGCCAAAGCTGCGACAGCTGGGCGCAGAAAAATGTATATCTGACGTTACACTTCACGCGCGCCCCTGCGCAGGGCACATTGCTGGCACTCCCCTCAAAGCGCTGCTGCCCCGCATCATCCCCCTTTTTTCCTTGATAAAGTCGCGAGTCCCGGGCGATACTTCGGCACCACTGCAGAGCGGGCCATTGCACCGTCAAGCGCTATAAAAGATGTGTCCAAAAGGCGCTTTTTGGCGACGCCAGAGACGGGCAAAACGTGCCGAATTTGCCGCAGTGTAAGCCGCACTTTACACTTGAACTGACCCCCTTCCCGATCCCATAGTGACCCCACGATGCCACGTCAGTCCGGATGTGGTAGCGGGGAGGCAAAAGCTGAGGCTCGCATCTGAAGGTGCGAAGACTTGGGAAAGCCTTCGAGAGATCCCAGTTTTTTGGAGGATTCGGGACATGACTGACGACAAAGCTGGGCCGAGCGGCCTGACGCTGAAAGAAGCTGAAGAAATCCACAGCTATCTGATCGATGGCACCCGTGTGTTCGGGGCGATGGCGCTCGTTGCGCACATCCTCTCGGCGATCGCCACGCCGTGGCTCGGCTAATCGGGTAGAGGAGTTATACCATGAACAACGCCAAAGTTTGGACCGTCGTTAAACCCTCGACCGGTATCCCGCTGTTCCTCGGCGCCGTCGCCGTGACCGCTCTCGTGCTGCATGGCGGCCTGATGGCGAACACCGACTGGTTCTCGGCCTACTGGAATGGCAAGCCGATGACCGCCCCGACCGTGGTCGTGGCCCAATAATCTGTCTGAGCCCACCGGTGCAAATCGGTGGGCTCATTCCGTCCGGGGCCCCCGCCCCTAATACCCCTCTCTACTCGGGCGGCACCCATGGGCTACCGTGACTTCGCTCTGAAAAATCTGGCGCGTTTCGGTCCCAGGTATCTCCCCTTCGCCGACGTTGCCACGGAAGAGGTTCCCCTCTCCCGTTTGCTCCGGCTTTCCCTGTTTCAGGTCACCGTGGGCATGACGCTGGTGCTGCTGGCCGGCACGCTCAACCGGGTGATGATTGTCGAACTCGGCGTGCATGCCTCGGTCGTCTCGATCATGCTGGCGATGCCGCTCCTGTTCGCGCCCTTCCGCACGCTGATCGGCTTCAAATCCGACACGCACAAATCCGCGCTTGGTCTCAAGCGCGTGCCGTGGATCTGGAAAGGCACGATCTACCAGTTCGGCGGCTTCGCGATCATGCCCTTCGCGCTTCTGGTGCTCTCGGGCTTTGGCGAATCCTATGATGCCCCGCGCTGGATCGGCATTTCGGCCGCCGCGCTCGCCTTCCTGCTCGTTGGCGCGGGGGCACATATCGTGCAAACCGCGGGGCTCGCGCTTGCCACCGATCTCGTGAAGGAAGAAGACCACCCGAAGGTTGTCGGCCTGATGTATGTGATGCTGCTTGTGGGCAGCGTTGTCGCCTCGCTGACCTACGGGTTCTTGCTGGCAAATTACACGCCGGGCCGCCTGATTCAGGTGATTCAGGGCACCGCGCTCGTCTCGGCCACGCTCAACATGGTGGCGCTGTGGCGGCAGGAAAGTTTCAGCCGTGAACGCGCCCGCGAGATGGAAGTGGCGGTTCACCCCACCTTCCGCCACGCCTTCAACGAGCTGATGGCGCGCAAGGGCATGCTGCCGCTGCTGTCGGTGATCGCGCTTGGCACATTCGCCTATGGCATGGCCGATGTGCTGCTGGAGCCCTATGGCGGTCAGGCCCTCGGGCTCACCGTGGGCGAAACGACCAAGCTCTCCGCGCTCTTCGCCTTTGGCACCCTGACCGGCTTTGGCCTTGCATCACGCGTGCTCGGGAAGGGCATGAAACCGATGCGACTCGGCCTTGTCGGTGCGATTCTCGGCGTGCCGGGCTTTGCCGCGATCATCTATTCTTCGCTTCTGCCGATGTTCCTTCTGTTCGTGATCGGCACCTATGTCGTGGGCTTCGGAATCGGCCTCTTCGGTCATGCCACGCTCACCGCAACCATGCGCGCGGCGCCGGCGGACCGTGTTGGCCTTGCGCTTGGCGCCTGGGGCGCGGTGCAGGCCACGGCGGCCGGGCTCGGGGTGGCGCTTGCGGGTGTGGTGCGCGACGGTCTGATGGCGATGCCGGGCGTGTTTGGCGACACCGCAGCCGCGCCCTACAACATGGTTTTTACTATCGAAGCCTTTCTTCTGCTCATTGCGATCGGCTTTGCCGTGCCGTTAGCGCTGAGCCGTGACAAGTGACCGCGGAGCGCTTTTGCGCGGCGAGGTTTAGACTTTTGGAATGCCCTTGAACCCGAGGAGGACGCATGACGACGGCAATTACGCGGCTATATGCCGATGCAGATACGGCGGGCGACATTGCACGCCAACTCACGCGAGAAGGGATCAAACCCGGTGCGGTCACGGTCGTCACTGCTGACGGTCGCAAGCGTGCCGCCCTTGTCGAAGCACTCAAAACCGCCGGCGTGCACGAAAGTGCCGTTGCCGGTTATGCAGAGCGGCTCGCTGGCGGTGCCGCCGCGCTCGTCGCGAAAGTCAGCCACAAGCCGCTTGGCGCGGCGAAACTCGTGCGTACCATCTCCGCTCGCGCGGATGCTGTTGCGCTTGAAAACGTCACTGAAGAGTTCACCTGCGAGGAAAAGACGAAAATGACCACCGACAACATCATGAAAGACCATCGGCACATCTTCCTGAACGCGCCCGTGAAAGCGGAGCCCGCTGGCGAGTTCTCCGCTCGCTTCGGCTGGCCGCTGCTGAAAGACACGCCGCGCAAGAAAAACGTCTATGAAGGCGACAACTTCATGTCCGCCAGCTTCTGGCCGACGCCGCTTGTCAAAGACACGCCGCGCAAAGACAACCTCTGCCCGCGCGACGCCGCCCCGAAATCGCAAATGTTCTGGAAAGCGCCGCTGCTCAAAGACAGCCCGCGTCAATCGAACGTGATCCCGGGCGACTTCCTGCCGTTCTCGCAAACGTTCGGCTTCGCGACCATCTCGCGTCGTCCTGAATAAGACCACGCGGCTGCGGGTGGGCTGACCACCCGCACCTCTTCGGGTTGGCGCCCGCTCTTCCAACCTTCCCACCGGAAGGGGCCGAAGAGCGGGCGTTTCCATGCCTGCGCAAGATCAGGCTGGCGGCCGCTGCGCCAACAGGGCAGTGTGCCGCGATGGACTGGATCGAATTCGCCCTCGCCATGGGCCTTTTTCTGATATCGCACCGCCTGCCCGCTGCGCTCGGGGTCAAGGCGGTGCTGCTGCGCAAACTCGGCGGGCCGCTTTACATGGCCGCCTTTTCGCTGGTGTCGCTGGCGCTGCTCTACTGGGCGATTCTCGCCGCCGGGCGGGCCCCCTTCGTACCGCTCTGGGAGCCCCAGATCTGGCAGCGCTGGCTTGTCAATCTCGTGATGCCGGTGGCGATCACCCTGAGCGCCTATGGCGTGCTCGCGCCCAACCCGTTCGCCTTTGAGGGGCGCGCCGCGGGGTTTGACCCCACCCGCCCCGGAATCGCCGGGCTCACCCGCCAGCCGCTTCTGTGGGCGCTCGCGCTCTGGTCGGGCGCGCATCTGATCGCCAATGGCGATCTGGCGCATGTGCTGCTGTTCGGCCCGTTCCTGCTGCTCGCAGTCATTGGCATGCCGGTGGTGGAACGCCGAAAGCGCCGCGCAATGGGCGTGGCGCTCTGGCAAGATCTGACGGCGCAAACGGCTCTCATTCCCTTTGCCGCGCTCATCTCGGGGCGTTGGCGGCCGCGGGCCCTGCCCTCCTGGCGGCGCGGCGCGCTCGCGCTTGTTGCCTGGGCGTGCCTTTGGCATCTGCACGCCCCGCTGATCGGGCTCTGGCCCGGGCCTTGAGCGGCCCGGGAGCGCCCCGCCTCAGGAAGCGTAGCGCATCGCTTCTGCCTCGCCCTGCGCGGAGACGTCGATGCGGAACACGGCGCTGAGCGATTTCAGCGTGCGCGCTTCGCCCAAGAGCCCCTGCGTTGCCGCCGAATTCTCCTCGAACATCGCGGCGTTATGCTGTGTCACCTGATCGAGCTGGTTCACCGCGGCCGTCACTTCAGAGATACCCGCATTCTGCTCGGTCGCCGCGCTGCTGATATTGGTCAGCAGCTCGTCAAGCTCGGTCACAAGCTTGTCGATCTGGCCAAGCGCCGTATCCGATCGCGCCGCGAGCTGCACGCCCGAATGGACCTGACGCGACGAGGTCTCGATCAGCTCGGCGATCTCCTTGGCGGCTTCCGAGGAGCGCTGCGCCAGGGCGCGCACTTCCGAGGCCACCACCGCAAAGCCGCGCCCGGTCTCGCCTGCCCGCGCCGCCTCGACGCCGGCATTCAGCGCCAGAAGATTGGTCTGGAAGGCAATATCGTCGATAACGCTGGTGATGCGCGAGATCTGCTCGGAACTGCGCGCGATATCGTTCATCGCCGCCGCCGTTTCGCGCACCACGCCAAGGCCCGTCGCCGTGGTCTCGCGGGTGCGGGTCACGGCTTGCGCCGCAGTGCGCGCGCCGGTCACCGATTGCTCGACCGAGGAGGCCATCTCGTTCATCGCCGCCGCCGTCTCCTCAAGCGAGGCGGCCTGGGTCTCGGTGCGCCGCCCGAGTTCCGCCGAAGCGATCGAGAGTTGCCCCGCCCCTTCCTCGACGGCATTCGTGGTCTGCACGATCGAGGCGATCAGATTCGCCATCTTGCTCATCGCGGCGTTGAAGTTATGGCGCAGCTCGGCATAGGCGGGCGGGAAAGTGGCCTCGATTCGCGCCGTCAGATCCCCTTCCGACATCGCCCGAAGACCATCCGCCAGCGCCGTGACGATCAGCGATTGCTCCTTGAGTTGCTGCTCGCGCTCCGCAGCGAGCAGCGCCTCTTGCTCGGCGCGTTCGGCCGCCCGGCGGGCGTCTTCGCGGGCCCGCTCCTCTGCGGCAGCGGCCTCGCGCTGCTGCAGTTCGGCATCGCGCTGTCGGGCCTCTTCTGCGGCACGCGCCAATTCTTGCTCTTGCGCGCGTTGCTGCGCCTCCAGAGCGTTTTTCTCCGCAATCGATTCCCGGAAATGCTCAAGCGCGCGCGCCATATCGCCCACTTCGCTGCCATTTTTCTGACAGGGAACAACGCTTTCCGTATCGCCCGCCGTCATCGCCTCCATGCGGCGATGAACCAGCGCGAAAGGCTTGGTCACCGAGCGCGCAAGCACCGTGGCAACGCCGAGCAGCGCCAGCAGCGCAACGCCCATCGCGATCATCGAGATCGTGCGCAACGCGCCCAGCGCGGCCTCGATATCGGAAACATAGGAGCCGGTGCCGACAACCCAGCCCCAAGGCTCGAAGGTCGCCACATAGCCGATCTTCTCTTCAGCCACATCGCTGTCAGGCTTGCGGAAATAATAGTTCAGATGGCCGCGGCCCTGATCCTTGGCAATATTCAGCATTTCAACGAAGATCTTGGAGCCATAGGCATCTTCATAGCCGAGCTGCGATGTGCCGATCCAGTTCGGCATCGTGGCATGTGCCTGCATCACCCCTTGCATGTCGAAGGCGAAGAAATAGCCGGTCTTGTCGAACTTCAGCCCGGTGAGGCGTTTCGCACCCTCGATGCGGGCTTGTTCGGCGGTCATGGTGCCGGCCTCAACCTGGTCCTGCAATTCGCGCAGCACGCTGACAGCCGTATCGGTGACATCGCTCAAATGTTGCTCGCGCATCTCGAAGGCGTTGTTCGACGCAAAATTCAAGAGCGTTTCAGAAAGGATTACGAGAGCAAGCGCGGCAACGGCCACGATGCCATAGATGCGGGCGGAAATTCCGGTCAGTCGAGTCAAGGCAGAACCTGTCAGGCTTGTGGAAGGAGGGGACCAGGCACTCGCAAACATGGAACAGGCAAAACTGGTCGGTTGGGCTTCAGTGTTCCACCAAAGAGTCAAGAACTGCTTTCTGTTTTGAAGAATTCTCATTCCGCAAAGGACAGATCGACAGCAGGCTTAACGCAAGCTTACCGCCGCGACCGGGCGCCGCAGCGCCAGATCCCCCCCCGGCGCGGCATTGACTTTGCGGCCCATCCGGCGATGGTGACGCTGCGGTTTGCGTGAGGCGGACCGCCGCTTCGCGGTGGATGCCGCGGCGTGTTCGCGGCGCGCGGCAAGCCCGCGTGGTCCGCTCAAGGGCCCGGTTTGCGGGTGACTAAGCGCCGAACCGTCAGAAGACGGGGCGCAGGAGGGATATGCGATGGCGAGCTTCGATCATCCGATGTTCAAACCGCTGTGGGTGCGCATTGCGCTCGTGGCCTTTTGCTTCCTTTGGGCCGGGTTTGAGGTGTTCACCACAAAGAGCTTCCTCTGGGCCGCGATCTTTGCCGCCGCGGGCGGCTATGCGGGCTACCACCTGCTTTACAAATACACGCCCCCGGCCGGAAAGCCCTGAGCCTGCCCGACAGCAGGCTCACTCGGCCCGGCGTGCCACGATGAAGCGGCTGTGGCGGTGGGTGCCGAAATGGCGCTCGCCCTGCAGCACGAAGCCCGCATCGGTGAGCATCGCGCGCAGCTCCCGCGCCCGGATCTGGCGGATCTCCGGCATGTAGCCCCGGGCCCGCAAGATCGGAAAGATCATCCGCATCAGCGGGTTGAAGTCTCGCAAGCACCAGGTTTTCGAAATCAGCAGCCCCCCCGGCACAAGCTGGCGGCGCAGCGCGGCAAGGGTTGCGGGCGCATCCGGCAGAAGATGCAGGATGTGGAAGGCGCAGATCGCATCGAACGGGGCTTCGTCATGCTCCGTCTCGGCGGAGGCCTGCATAAAGCTGACCCCTTCGGGCGCCTCCTTGGCCTGTGCAATGCGCACCATTTCGGCAGAAAAGTCCGTGCCGAGCCAGCGCTCCACAGTGCCGCCCAACCGCACCGCCGTCGAGCCGGTGCCGCAGCCGATCTCCAGCACCCGGTCGCCGGGCTGCAACCAGCCGCCGACTTCGACCAGCATTTCCTCATAGGCGGCCGGGTCCTTCAGCGGGCGCGCCGCATAGCGCTCTGCCACCCGGTCCCAGAACTGTCCCTGATCCTCGCCCATCTCCGGCCCTCCTGCGCGCCTGGCCGTGCTCTCGCGGCTTGGCGCGACCCTAACGTCGCGCCGGGCCGCGTCAAAGCCCCGATCAGAGACCGGGACGATGTGGCACGGAGTCGCAAAATGCATCGCAACCGCAGATTGCATCAACAAGGGGCTTGATCGCCGCACGGTTTTCGGGAAAGGATTGGGAACCTAGTTTCAAAGCCCTTTGCAAGATGATCGTTTCCCTTGTTTCGGCGCTCCTTGCCCGCGACACCCCGGCCCCCGCCGCGGGATATTTTTGCCAGAGTCGGCATCGTGGGCGGCCTTGGCGTAAGACACTTGGGAAGCAGGCCCGGCCTATCGGGACCGGTCACGTCGCCCCCCTGGCGGGCGTGACGTTCATCCGGCAAGACACCACACCGGCGCAGCCGTCCCCTTTCGGGGCGGCCCAGGTTACCCCGTTTGCGAGGCCGTTTGAGTATGAGTGCCCCGCGCCGTCCCGTCACTTCGGTGGCGACTGTTTCCTCGGAGGCAGGGTGGAAGCCTCGCCCACGGACGGCGCACCTTTTCATGACCGGGCGGCGCAGCGCAGCCGGCCCCCGGCACGGAATGGTCAGCTCGCAGCGCGGTGCTGCGCTTGGAGAAATGCGGCAAACGTGTCGGCGCAGATCGGGCGCGACCACAGGTAGCCCTGCCCCGCATCGACGCCCAGGTCGAGCAAGATCTTGCGCTGTGCCTCGGTCTCGACCCCTTCCGCCACCGAGCGGATGCCAAGCCCGCGCGCGATCTCGACGATGGCGGCCACGATGGCGCGATCGTCGCGGCGGTATTCGAGGCCGGAGACGAAGCTGCGGTCGATCTTGATCTCGGCCACGGGGATCTTTTTCAGATGCGCCAAAGCGGCGTGGCCGGTGCCAAAGTCATCCAGGGAGAGGTCATAGCCGCGCTCATCGAGCGCATCGAGCAACCGGCTCACCATGTCGGTGCCGCGCCCGATCAGGCAGCCTTCGGTGATTTCGAGCAGCAGATCTTTTCCGGTGATGCCGCGATCCTCGAACATGTGGATCGTTTCCATCAGCAGTTCGGGCGATTTGATGTCATCGGGGTGCAGGTTGAGCGCAATCTTGCCCGGCGTCAGCCCGGCGGAACGCCAATCCAGAATATGCCCTGCAACAGCTTCCGCGATATGGCGCGAGAGCGCGGGCAGAAGCCCCCGTTCCGCCGCGATCGACAGGAAATGGTCGGGCGGCACCTTCTCGCCGTCATGCATCTTCCAGCGCACCAGAGCCTCCGCCCCAATCGGCGTGCCGTCGCGCAGGTTTATCTTCGGCTGGTACTGCACATAAAGCAGGTTGTCCTTCAGCGCCTCGCGCAAACCGGCCTCGATCTGATCTTCGGCGATCACCTGCTGGCGCAGATGATCGTCAAATTTCACGCATTGGCCGCGGCCGCTTTCCTTGGCGCGGTTGAGCGCCAGATCGGCCTTGAGGAAAAGCTCGACCGGTTCGGCGGCATCCTCGGGGCAGATCACCGCGCCAATCGAAGCGCCCGGATGCAACTGCCGCCCAACGAGCCGCGCGGGCTGGTTGAGCGCGCTCAAAAGCCGCCCGGCCACGGTGCGGATCTGCGCCTCGGTACGCGCTTCGCGCAGGATGATGCAGAATTCATCCCCCCCGATGCGGCCGATCACATCCCCCTCATGCAGGTTGGCGCGGAGCCGCCGCGCCACCTCGGCGAGCAGTTCATCGCCCACGCCATGACCGAACAGATCATTGACGTTCTTGAACCGGTCAAGGTCCATCAGCAGCAGCGAAAAGGCGCCGCCCGCATCGCGCTGCGCCATCACCGCTTCGGCGAGGCGGGCATTGAACGCCTTGCGATTGAGCAGCCCCGTGGTGTCGTCGATATTGGCGAGCAGGTAGTTTTCGTCGCGCGCCGCGCGCAGGCCGGAAACCGCCCGCGACAGGGCCTGCACCGAGGCATCGCGTTGCCGCGCCGTCTCCCCGGCGATCAACGCGAAGTAAGACAGAAACATCCCGAACAGGAAGCAATAGGCCGTCACCGGCAACGCCTGATCCCAGCCGCCCCAATGCACGGAGACGGCGACCGCAACAAGGATGGTGGCCATATAGGCGATGGCCGCGGTCAAGGCTCGATGGAGCATGAACACGCCACCCGCCACCATGCCGGTGCACACCATCAGCACAACGAGCGGATCTCCCTCGGCACGCAGGGCAAGCACCTGAATCGGCAAAAGCGCCCAAGGCAGGGCAAGAAGGACCGAGGTGAGGATCAACCGGCGCGCGGCGCGCGGCGAAACGCGCGTCACCTCGCGGTTGCGGACCCGCGCGGACATGCGGGTCAGGCCGAGCCCGAGCAGCGCCACCACACCGAGCCAGATCCCCAAAAACAGCCCTGAATGACGTTCATAAGCCCCGACCACATAGATCAGCGCGTTGAGAACGGCGATAAAAGCCCCGAAGCCTGTGCCCTTGACGACGCTCGACACATCCTCCGGGCTCGGGTGCTTGGTCAGCACCGTGCGAAGAGGCGAAAGCAGGGAACGGAGGATGTTTGACACGGGTCGCGATCTTTGCTGCACACCCGGTCGTTCTCGCATGAAAAAGTTTTCAGAAGCTTAGCCGCCGCACGCCTTTTGGTAAAAAGCGGGGGATCTGCCCCGGGCCGCGGCGCTCAACGCCTGTCGCGCCAACGGTTCACCATCGGGTAACGCCGGTCGAGCCAGAAGGCGCGGGTGCTCAGCCGCGGCCCGGGCGCGGACTGGAAGCGTTTCCATTCCGAGATGTAGAGCAGATGCTCGACCCGCGCCACCGTGGCCCGGTCAAACCCGGCGGCCACAATCTCCGCCACGGACTGATCCCCTTCCACCAGCCGCTCAAGGATCGCATCAAGCACCTCATAGGGCGGGAGGCTGTCCTCGTCCTTCTGGTTGTCGCGCAGCTCGGCCGAGGGCGGCTTGTCAATGATCGCAACCGGCACAACCTCCCCGGCCGGGCCTTTCATCCAGAGGCGGTGGTTTGCGTTGCGCCAGCGGCAGGTCTCGAAAACGCGGGTCTTGTAGAGATCCTTCAGCGGGTTATAGCCGCCCGCCATATCGCCGTAGATGGTGCAATAGCCCACCGCCACCTCCGATTTGTTGCCGGTGGTGAGCAACATCGCGCCGAATTTGTTGGAGATCGCCATCAGCATCACGCCACGCAGGCGCGACTGGATGTTCTCCTCCGTCACATCGGCGGAGGTGCCCGCAAACACATGCGCAAGCGCGCCCTCGACCGCGTGGCGGCTCTCCTCGATCCGCACGGTATCGAGGCGGCAGCCAAGGGCATGCGCCGCGCTTTCGGCATCGTCGAGCGAGGCCTGAGAGGTGTGGCGGGAGGGCAGCATCACGCAATGCACATTCTCCGGGCCCAGGGCATCCGCCGCAATCGCGGCAACGAGCGCCGAATCGACCCCGCCCGAAAGCCCGAGCACGGCCTTTTTGAAGCCCGATTTGCCAAGGTAATCGGCAAGACCAAGCACCATGGCGTGGTAATCTTGCTCGATATCGCCGGGTTGGGCTGTGATCGGGCCGGGGCACGGGGCCCAGCCCGACGCGCCCTTCTCGAAATCGACCTGCACGAGGGCTTCCTCGAAAGCGGGAAGCTGCGCCATCACCGCGCCCGTGGCATCGAGCACGAAGCTTGCGCCGTCAAAAAGCTGGTCATCCTGCCCGCCCACCATGTTGAGGTAAACGAGCGGCAGCCCGGTCTCGGCAACGCGGGCACGGGTGACGGGGAGGCGCAGGTGTTCAAGCTTCGCGCGGCGATAAGGGGAGCCGTTTGGCACGAACAAAAGCTCCGCCCCCGCAGCGGCGAGCGCTTGCGCCACCGGGCTGTGCCAGGCATCTTCACAAACAGGAAATCCGATCCGCGCGGGCCCCACCTGCACCGGCGCAGGCAGCGGACCGGGATCAAAGAGCCGCATCTCGTCAAACACGTCTTCATGCGGCAATTCGCGCTTGAAGAGCCGGCCCGCGACCTTGCCCTCGGCAAGCAGCCAATAGGCGTTATAAGTGCCCGAAGCATCGGTGAAGGGGCCGCCAATGCCAAGCATCGGGCCGGGCCCGAGCCGCGCGGCAAGTGCCTCCATCGCCGCCATCGCATCGCGCAAAAAGGCGGGTTTGAGCACCAGATCCTGCGTCTGATAGCCGGTCAGGAACATCTCGGGCAGCATCACCAGATCCGCCCCGGCGGCGCGCCCCTCCTGCCATGCGGCGAAGGCCTTCTCGGCATTGGCGTCGAGCGCCCCCACGGTGGCGTTGAGCTGGGCGAGCGTGAGGCGGAAGCGGTCGGTCATGGGCATCCTGCGATGGTTTCTCTCCATTTAGCTCCGCTGCGGCGCGGAGAAAAGCCTTGCTCCCGCGGAAAACTCCCCCGGTCACCGCGCCCGAACCGCTTGTCTCGCCTCCCCCGGCAGATTAGGTTGACGGCTCAGGGATCGACACGGGGCACAAGGGCATGGGGATGGCACGTCCTATCGGGCTGGCACTGGCACTCGCGCTCATCGCCGCACCGGCCGCGGCCGATCAGGTGCTGACCAAGCAATACGACGATGGCGGCATCTACGAAGGCACGTTCCGGGACGGCAAGCAAGATGGCACCGGCACCTACCGGCTGCCCTCGGGCTATGAATACACCGGCGCCTGGAAGGCGGGCGAAATCGTCGGCCAAGGCCGGGCACGCTTCCCCGACGGCTCGATTTACGAGGGGCATTTTGCCCGCGGCAAGCCCGACGGCAAGGGCAAGATCACCTTTGCCGATGGCGGCACCTATGAGGGCGACTGGATCGCGGGCCAGATCACCGGCGCCGGGGTGGCCCATTATGCCAATGGCACCAGCTACGAAGGCGGGTTCCGCAACGCGCTCCATCAGGGCAAGGGTGTGCTCACCGGCCCCGATGGATACCGCTACGAGGGCGACTGGGTCGCGGGCGAAAAATCCGGCCAAGGCATTATCACCTACCCCGATGGCGCGCGCTACGAGGGCGACATGGTGGCGGGTCAGCGGCAGGGCAAGGGCCGGCTCGCACTCGCCTCGGGGGTCAGCTACGAGGGCGACTGGGTCGCGGGCCGGATGGAGGGCACCGGCGTGCTTGTCCAGCCCAATGGCGACCGTTACGAGGGCGGCATGCTGGCCGGCAAGCGCGCGGGCCGGGGCAAGGTCACTTACGCCAATGGTGACAGCTACGAGGGCGCCTTTGCCGCCGACAAGCCGAACGGGCGCGGCACGTTCCGCGGCGCCGACGGCTATGTTTATACCGGCGACTGGGTCGAGGGCCGGATCGAGGGCGAAGGCCGCGCCGAATTCCCCGATGGCTCGATCTATGAGGGCCAGTTCCACAACGACCTGCCCGAGGGCAAGGGCCGCATCACCTACCCCGATGGCGCCACCTATGAGGGCGACTGGGCCGGCGGGGTGATCGAGGGCCATGGCCGGGCGCGCTATGCCAACGGGCTCGTCTACGAGGGAGATTTTCTCGCCGCGCGACAGCATGGCAAGGGCAAGATGACCTATCCCGACGGCTACACTTATGAGGGCGACTGGGCAGATGGCCAACGCCAGGGCCAGGGCACGGCGCTGCACCCCGATGGCACGCTCTATAAAGGCGGCTTCGAGGCCGGGCAGCGCTCGGGCTTTGGCAAGCTCGTGATGCCCGACGGCTTCACCTATGAGGGCAACTGGGTCGATGGCGAGATCGACGGTCAGGGCAAGGCCACCTACGCGAATGGCGATGTCTATGAGGGCATGTTCGTGCGCGGGCGCCGTCAGGGCAAGGGCGTGATGCGCTATGCCACCGGCACGGTTGCGGGCGGCGACTGGGAGGAAGACCGCCTCACCCGTCCCGCCGAGGCGCTGCCCCCGCCCCCGCCCGGAAGCGCCCCTGCCAGCGCGGGCACGCCGACCGTATCTCCCTGAGCCATATCGGCAAACCGGCGCCACGCGGCGCCGACAGCGCAGTCACAATGATGAGAAAACCGCGCTTGATGCATCAACATCAAAAATTTCGCACTTTTTTGTGAAAAGCCCGCCCAAAACGCCAACTCTTGGTTGCGAAGCCGCTGACGTTAAGGAACTCGCGGTAGAAAATATGGCAATCTTGGACAACTGATAGCGGTATCGAGGCCGACTGATTCGTTTTCTCTTTGCTGCTCGACCGCACTATTTCTTTTTTCGAGTTCGGTGGAAACGTGAGCACGCAGAACTGCGATAGAGACGGCATGGACTACCGCAAGGAAGTCGAGCGCCTCTATGAGATCGAATACGGGCGCAGGCTGGACGCGGCGTTCCGCTTTTTGCTGCTCATTGCAGGCGGTGTATCGCTTTATTTCTACACCGGCGCAGACCACACCCTGTGGTGGATCGGCGGCCAAACAACGCTGCATCTGCTCAACTTCACCTTTTTGCGCACCCGCAAGAGCAGTTGCAGCTTTCGGGAGGTGATGTTTGCCGGCGCAACGTTCTGGGCCATCATCGCCGCGTTCATCTGGCTTCCGGCCTGGATGATCGTGCAAGACGATCACGCCCTGCGCATCGCGGGCGCCGCCGGGATCGGGGCGCTGCTGGTGTTCTTGATCCATCGTGCCGACCGGGTTCTGCACGTGATGGTGGGGGAAATTGCCGTCGTTGGCGTCGCTGTGGTCTGGATCTTGAACGAGACCCTTGCCGCTGTCGCCGACCCGAGCGCCCAGATCGGGGTTGCGCTCACCGGGGGCGGGCTGTGGTGCTATTTTGCCGTCACCATGTTCACCAACCGCCGCATCCGCATTGATGCCGAACGCGCCGCGCAACGGTCGATTCAGGCGCAGAAGATGGAGGCGATCGGCCAGCTTGCAGGCGGCGTCGCGCATGATTTCAACAACATCCTGACGGCGGTGATCGGCAACCTCGATCTTTATGACGACATCACCGACCCGGCCGAGCAGGAGGCGGTGGTGCGCGAGGCCCGCGTGGCCGCCTCGCGTGCGGCCGATTTGGTGCAGCAACTCCTTGCCTATGCGCGGCGCTCGCCGATGCAGGTGGCGCGGCGCGACGTGGGCGCGCTGATCGAGCAATTGCAGGTGCTGACCCGGCGGCTGCTGCCCGCAACCATCTCGCAAAGCTTCGAGGCCCCGCGCGACCCGCTCTGGGTGGCGCTCGACGAAAGCCAGTTCCTCACCGCGCTTGTCAACCTTGTCGTCAATGCCCGCGATGCGATGCCCGATGGCGGCACGCTCCGGGTGACCACGCGGCCCGTGCATCTGTTCACCGACGATCCACAACCCGATGGCAGCGTGCTGCCGGCCGGCGATTACGCCGAGGTGACGGTCGCCGATACCGGCACCGGCATCCCGCCCGAGATCCTGCGCCGCGTCACCGAGCCTTTCTTTACCACCAAGGCCGTGGGGCAAGGCTCGGGGCTCGGCCTGAGCATGGTCGAGGGCTTCGTGCGCCAGTCGGGGGGCATGCTTTCGATCGATTCCTCCGAGGAGGGCACGGCAATGCACCTGCTGCTGCCGATTGCCGCCTCGGACGAAGCGTTGCACGCCGCCCCCACAGATCTGCAAACCTTGGGGGACATGCCCGCCCCCGCGCTCACGGGCGCCCTGCCCGCGCCGGGGCACCCGGCTGCGGGCGACAAACAGCGCAACCTTCCGGCCGGCATGCGCCACATCGCCTGATGCCCCGGCTCTGATGCAATCTGCACACCGCTGCCGGCCTGCGGCCTTTTGGGGCTTTTCATTTGCGCCGCGCCCCGGCATAGTTTTGCCATGACACGGACGCCGATCAGCCTGACCTGCTCCAAGAGCGCTTTCGCGCTCTCGCTTCCCGTGTCCGGTCTCCTTCTTCTGAGCCTGCTCTGAGCGTGCCCACGGGCGCGACCGCTCAGAGGTAACAGCGCCCGACCCGACCCAAGCCCCGGCCATGTGGCAAGAGCCCACACGAAATGGCGAGAGGCTGGCATTCGGGGCCAACGGAAGCTAAGACACACCTATCCCACGAGACCGAGACCGAGCCATGACCGACAAATCCCGCGTTCTGATTTTTGACACCACCCTGCGCGACGGCGAGCAATCCCCCGGCGCCACCATGACCCATGACGAAAAGCTCGAAATCGCGATGCTGCTCGACGAGATGGGGGTGGATATCATCGAAGCCGGCTTCCCGATTGCGTCTGAAGGCGATTTCGAGGCGGTTTCCGACATTGCCAAGGCGTCGAAGAATTCCGTCATCGCCGGGCTCTCGCGCGCCAATTACAAAGATATCGACCGCTGCTGGGAGGCGGTGAAACACGCCGCGCAACCGCGCATCCACACTTTTATCGGCACCTCGCCGCTGCACCGGGGCATCACCAATCTCGACCCCGAGGAAATGCTGACCCGCATCCATGACACCGTCACCCATGCCCGCAACCTGTGCGACAACGTGCAATGGTCGGCGATGGATGCGATCCGCACCGAGCGCGATTACCTCTGCCGCGTCGTCGAATGCGCGATCAAGGCGGGCGCCACCACGATCAACATTCCCGACACGGTGGGCTACACCCTGCCCTCGGAAAGCGCCGATATCATCGCCATGCTGCTCGAAAAGGTGCCGGGCGCGGATGAGGTGGTCTTCGCCACCCATTGCCACAACGACCTCGGCATGGCGACGGCGAATGCGCTCGCTGCCGTTTCCGCGGGCGCGCGCCAGATCGAATGCACGATCAATGGCTTGGGCGAGCGCGCGGGCAATACCGCGCTCGAAGAAGTGGTGATGGCACTCAAGGTGCGCAAGGATCTGATGCCCTATCAGACCGGCATCGACACCACCAAGATCATGCACCTGTCGCGCCGCGTGGCGCAGGTTTCGGGCTTCCCGGTGCAGTTCAACAAGGCGATCGTCGGCAAGAACGCCTTCTTGCACGAGTCGGGCATCCATCAGGATGGCGTGCTGAAAAACGTCGAAACCTTCGAGATCATGCGGCCTGCCGATATCGGCATCACCGAGACCAATATCGCGATGGGCAAGCATTCGGGGCGCGCCGCGCTGCGCACCAAGCTGCGCGATCTGGGCTTTGATCTCGCCGACAACCAGCTCAACGATGTGTTCGTGCGGTTCAAGGCGCTCGCCGACCGCAAGAAAGAAATCTATGACGATGACCTGATCGCGCTGATGACCGACAGCGCCGCCAATACCGACAGCGATTATCTGCAGGTAAAATGGCTGCGCGTGACCTGTGGCTCGGACGGGCAGGAAGCGGAGCTGAAACTGCTCGTCGACGGGGCGGAGAAATCCGCGCGCGTGCCGGGCGACGGGCCGGTGGATGCCTGCTTCAAGGCAGTCAAGGCGATCTACCCGACCCGCGCGCATCTGAAGCTCTATCAGGTCCATGCCGTGACCGAGGGCACCGATGCGCAGGCCACCGTTTCGGTGCGGCTCGAGGAAGACGGGCGCATCGTCACCGGCTCTGCGGCAGATACCGACACCATCCTCGCCTCGGTCAAGGCCTATGTCGGCGCGCTCAACCGGCTGCGCGTGCGCAGCCAGAAAACCGCCCCCGATGCGGATGTGAAATCGATCAGCTACAAGCTCTGATCTGGTGCAAATCGGTCCGGGCGCGCCTGCGGGGGCGCCCGGCACTGCGGACACGAGAAACCGCACACGAACTCGTGAAATGTTGCAAAACTGATATTTTTCTGGCTCTCGGGCACTGAATCCGTCGGCAAAGATTGTCGATTTGCAGGCCCTTCGCGGATTGCCGCCACCCCTGCGCGGCGCTTTCGGGAATCGTCTTTCCCCAAAGCGCGGCTTTGAATATATGGGCTCGAACCGGACTCGGGCGGCGAGTCGCGGAGCAATCACACTGGGAACGGATCTATGGGCCTTGGCGGCATCTTTTCGTCCGATATGGCAATCGACCTCGGCACGGCAAACACGCTTGTCTACATCAAGGGCAAGGGCATCGTGCTCAACGAGCCCTCGGTGGTCGCCTATCACGTCAAGGACGGCAAGAAGCAGGTGCTCGCGGTCGGCGAAGACGCGAAGCTGATGCTTGGCCGGACGCCGGGCTCGATCGAGGCGATCCGCCCGATGCGCGACGGTGTGATTGCCGATTTTGACAGCGCGGAAGAGATGATCAAGCATTTCATCCGCAAGGTGCACAAGCACACCACCTTCTCCAAGCCGAAGATCCTCGTTTGCGTGCCCCATGGCGCGACGCCGGTGGAAAAACGCGCGATCCGGCAATCGGTGCTCTCCGCAGGCGCCCGCCGCGCGGGCCTTGTGGCCGAGCCGATCGCGGCCGCCATCGGTGCGGGCATGCCGATCACCGACCCCACCGGCAACATGGTCGTCGATATCGGCGGCGGCACCACCGAAGTCGCGGTGCTCTCGCTTGGCGATATCGTCTATGCGCGCTCGGTCCGCGTTGGCGGTGACCGCATGGATGAGGCGATCATCTCCTACCTGCGCCGCAACATGAACCTGCTGATCGGCGAATCCACCGCCGAGCGGATCAAGACCACGATCGGCACCGCGCGCATGCCCGACGATGGCCGCGGCGCCTCGCTTCTGGTGCGGGGCCGCGACCTGCTCAACGGCGTGCCGAAGGAAATCGAGATCAACGGGGCGCAAGTCGCCGAAGCGCTCGCCGAGCCGGTGCAGCAAATCTGCGATGCGGTGATGCAGGCGCTGGAGACCACGCCGCCCGACCTCGCAGCCGATATCGTCGACCGGGGCGTGATGCTCACCGGCGGCGGCGCGCTTCTGGGCGAGCTGGATCTGAGCTTGCGCGAGCAGACCGGCCTTTCGATCTCGATTGCCGATCAGTCGCTCAATTGTGTTGCTTTGGGCACCGGCAAGGCGCTGGAATACGAAAAGCAACTGCGTCATGTGATCGACTACGACAGCTGACGCCCCGCGCCTGCTGCCGACCCGCACCTGCCGTCGAGACGTGACCGGAGGTTTCCGTGGCGAAAGACCGTGACGAAGACTATGCCGGACCGCTGCGCCGCATCCTGATTGCGGTGCTGGCCCTTCTGCTGGCCGTGATCTTCCTTGCCTGGCGCATCGACAGCGTGCGGGTGGAACGTTTGCGGGCGTCTTTCATCGACCGGTTCGTGCCGACTTTCGACTGGGCCATGGTGCCCGTTACAAAGACCCTCAGCATGATCGAGGGCTTCCAGAGCTACGCGCGGATCTACGAGCAAAATCAGGAACTGCGCCGCGAGCTTCAGCAGATGAAGGCGTGGAAGGAAGCCGCGGTCCAGCTGGAGCAGCAAAACGCCAAGCTGCTGGCGCAAAACCAGGTGCGGCTCGACCCCAAGCTGACCTCCGTTTCCGGCGTGGTGCTGGCCGATTCCGGCTCGCCGTTCCGGCAATCGGTGCTGCTCAACGTGGGCGCACGCGATGGCATCATGGACGGCTGGGCGACGATGGACGGGCTCGGCCTGGTGGGCCGCATTTCCGGCGTGGGCAAATCCACCTGCCGGGTGGTGCTGCTCACCGATACCGCCTCGCGCGTGCCGGTGACGATCCAGCCGTCTGGCCAGCGCGCCATGCTCACGGGCGACAATTCGATGCTGCCGCCGCTCGATTTCCTTGAAAACCCCGACCTCGTGCGCCCGGGCGACCGAGTGGTGAGCTCGGGCGATGGCGGGGTGTTTCCGGCTGGGCTTCTGGTCGGGCAGGTCGTGCAGGGGCAGGACCGGCGGCTGCGCGTGATGCTCGCCGCCGATTACGAGCGGCTCGATTTCCTGCGCGTGCTGCGCTCGCATCCGGCCGAGAAAATCACCGATATCGGCCCCCTCGTCGCCCCCTCCGAAACGCCGCTGCCGGCCGAGAGCGATGATGCCCCCGAGGCCGCGGGGGGCAGCGATGGTTGACCCGATCACCTCACGCCGCGTTCTGCACATGGGGCTTTATACCGGGCTCGTGCTGATCGTCATGTTCTTGCGCATGCTGCCGATCAACCCGGTCTCGACCGGCATCCCCGGCCCGGATCTGACGCTGGCCCTCACCCTCGCCTGGGTGATGCGCCGCCCCGATTACCTGCCCGCGGTGCTGATCGTTGCGGTCTTCCTGCTTGAAGATTTCATGTATTGGCGCCCGATCGGCCTTTGGACCCTGATCGTGCTCCTGGGCACCGAATTTCTGCGCGCCCGCGAGGAAGCCTCGCGCGATTTGCCCTTCGCGCTCGAGATGCTGCTTGTGGGGGGCGTGATGGTGGCGATGCAGGTGCTCGACCGGTTCGTGCTCGGCCTTTTGATGGTCGAGCAACCGCCCCTTGGCCGCGAGCTTCTGCGCCTCATGATGACGCTGATCGCCTATCCCTTCGTCGTCGCGCTTTCACTTCTGGCCTTCGGGCTGCGCCGCGCCGCCACCGGCGAGGTGGATGACTTCGGCCGACCGATCTGAGGGGGCCCATGGCACTTCGTCACCGCACCACCGCCGCACAACAGGCCAGCCGCACCACCATCACCCGGCGCGGCTTGTTCCTTGGCGTTGCGCAAGCCGCCGTGGTGGCCACGCTCGGGCTGCGCATGCGCCACATGCAGCTTGAGCAGGCCGACGAATATCGCCTGCTGGCGGAGGGCAACTCCGTCAAGATCCGCCTGATCCCCCCGGCGCGCGGGCTCATTTATGACCGCAACGGCGTGTTGATCGCGGGCAATGAGCAAAATTACCGCGTGACGATGACGCGCGAGGATGCCGAGGATGTGGAGCGCGAACTGGCCGATCTGCGCCGCCTGATCCCGATCAGCGACGCCGATGCCGAGGAGCTTCTGGGCGAGCTCAAGCGCCGCCCGCCCAATGCCCCGATCACGCTCGCCGACCGGCTGAGCTGGCAGGAGTTTTCCCGCGTGGCGGTGAATGCGCCCGCGCTGGCCGGCGTTTCGCCCGAGGTCGGGCTCTCGCGCTACTACCCGCACGGGCCTGATTTCGCGCATGTGCTGGGCTATGTCGGCCCGGTGTCGGATTACGATCTCTCGAAACTGGAAAACCCCGATCCGCTGTTGCGCATTCCGCGCTTCCAGCTTGGCAAATCCGGGATCGAGGTGAAGCTGGAAGACGAGTTGCGCGGGCGCGCCGGGCAGCGCCGGGTCGAGGTGAACTCGGCGGGGCGCGAGATGCGCGAACTCGACCGGCGCGAAGGCGAGCCGGGCACGGCGCTGCAACTCACGCTCGACACGCGGCTGCAGAACTTCGCCCTCGCCCGGCTGGGCGGCGAGAGCGCCGCGACCGTGGTGATGGATGTGACAAACGGCGACATCCTCGCCATTGCCTCGGCCCCCTCGTTTGATCCAAACCTCTTCGTGCGCGGTATTTCTGGCAAGGATTACAAGGCGCTGATGGAGAATGACCACCGCCCGCTTGCCGACAAGACGGTGCAGGGCCTTTACCCGCCCGGCTCCACCTTCAAAATGGTGACGCTTCTGGCCGCGCTCGAGGCGGGCGTGATCTCCCCCGAGGAAACGGTGCGCTGCCCGGGTTATATCGAAGTTGGCGGGCGGCGCTTCAATTGCTGGAAACGCGGCGGGCATGGGCGGCTCAACTCATGGCAAAGCCTTGAGCAAAGCTGCGACGTCTACTTTTACGAGGTCTCCCAGAAGGTCGGCATCGACGCGATCTCGGCGATGGCGCGGCGGCTCGGCATCGGCGTGCGCCACGATCTGCCGATGTCGGCGGTCGCCGAAGGCAATGCGCCCACGAAAGACTGGAAGGTGGCCCGCTTCGGCAAGGACTGGCAGATCGGCGATACGATCAACGCCTCGATCGGGCAGGGCTATGTGCTCGCCTCGCCCTTGCATCTTGCGGTGATGACCTCCCGCGTTGCGACCGGCCGCGCCGTCGCGCCACGGCTTGTGCGCGCGCGCGACGGGGTCGAGGTGCCGGTGGCCGAAGCGCCCGAACTGGGCCTTGACGATGCCCATCTGGCGCTCGCGCGCAAGGGCATGTGGGCGGTGGTGAACGGATCGCATGGCACGGCGCGCCGCGCCATGGTGTCTATGGCGGAATGGGAAATGGCGGGCAAGAGCGGCACCGCGCAGGTGCGCTCGACCGTGGTGAACAATGCCGCCGTGCCCTGGATCCAGCGCGACCACGCGCTTTTTGTCTGCTATGCCCCGGTCGACAACCCGAAATACGCCGTCTCGGTGATTGTCGAGCATGGCGGCGGGGGCGGGGCCACCGCAGCGCCGATCGCGCGCGACGTGCTGCTGTTTGCGCTTGCCGGAGGGCTGCCGCCCCTCGCCGCCTACCCCTCGGGGCAGCGCGAGCAGATCCGCGCGCGGTTCGACGGGCTCGACCTGATCGACCCGGCCACGATCGCGCCGCCGCCCACGCGCAGCCGGGCATAAGGAGGCGCCGCGATGTCTTATCTTGAAAGCAATCTGAAAACGGTGCCCGCGGGCCCCGCAAAGGTGCTCTACCTCAACTGGCCGCTGATCATCCTGTTGACCGCCGTCGCCTGCGCGGGGTTCTTGATGCTCTACTCTGTTGCGGGCGGCAATCTGGAGACCTGGGCCGAGCCGCAAATGAAGCGCTTCGGCATCGGCATGGCGGCGATGCTCGCCGTGGGGATGACGCCAATCTGGTTTTGGCGCAACATCTCTGCCTTGGCCTATGTGATCGCGCTGCTCCTGCTGCTCGCGGTGGAATTTTTCGGCGCCATCGGCATGGGGGCGCAGCGCTGGCTCGAAATCGGCCCGCTGCGCATTCAGCCCTCCGAGTTGATGAAAATCGCCATCGTGATGCTGCTCGCCGCCTATTACGACTGGCTGCCGGTCAACAAGGTCTCGCATCCGCTGTGGGTGTTGGTTCCGGTGGTGCTGATCTTGTTGCCCACCTTCCTCGTGCTCACCCAGCCCGACCTTGGCACCGCGGTGATGCTGGTTCTGGGCGGCGGCTTCGTGATGTTCGCCGCGGGCGTGAGCCTGTGGTATTTCGGCACGGTGATCGCGATGGTCGTGGGGCTTGTCTTCACGGTGATGGAGAGCCGCGGCACCACATGGCAGCTTTTGCACGAATATCAGTTCAAGCGCATCGACACCTTTCTCGACCCCGCCGCAGACCCGCTGGGCGCGGGCTATAACATCATGCAGGCGCAAATCGCGCTCGGCTCGGGCGGCTGGTCGGGGCGCGGCTTCATGCAGGGCACGCAGAGCCATCTGAACTTCCTGCCCGAGAAGCACACGGACTTCATCTTCACCACGCTCGCCGAGGAATTTGGCTTTATCGGCGCCTTCGGGCTTTTGGTGCTTTATGTCGGCATCATCGCCTTTGCCACCTATACCGCGCTCGCCACGAAAGACCGCTTCGCCTCGCTCGTCTCGCTGGGGGTGGCGGGAACGTTCTTCTTCTTCTTCGCCATCAACATGGCGATGGTGATGGGGCTGATGCCCGTCGTCGGCGTGCCGTTGCCGCTTGTCAGCTATGGCGGCACGGCGATGATGATCCTGCTTGCCGCCTTCGGGCTCGTGCAAAGCGCCCATGTCCACCGCCCGAGGTAATGATGCTGAACATCCTTTTCGCCGACCGGATCGAAAACTGGCCCGCCTATGAGCCCGCCTTGACAGCGGCCTTCGCCGCCGCCGGGATCGAGGCCAAGCTCTTGCTGCCCCCCGCCGATCCCGCGAAGATCGATTATATCGTCTATTCCCCGCGCGGCCCGGTGCAGGATTTCACCGCCTACACGCGCACGAAGGCGGTGTTGAACCTCTGGGCCGGGGTGGAGCGGGTGGTGGGCAACGAGACCCTCACCCAGCCGCTCTGCCGCATGGTCGATGAGGGGCTTGAGCGCGGCATGGTGGAATGGGTGACGGGCCATGTCCTGCGCGCCCATCTCGACATCGACTTTTTCCTTGCCCATCAGGATGGGGTCTGGCGGCAGGCGGGCCATGTGCCGCCCCTGGCACGCGACCGGTCGGTGGTGGTGCTCGGCCTCGGCGCGCTCGGCGGGGCCTGCGCCAGCACGCTCGCCTCGCTTGGCTTTGCCGTCACCGGCTGGAGCCGCAGCCCCAAAACGCTTGCAGGTGTTACCTGCCTCTCCGGCCCCGAGGGGCTGCGCGCAGCGCTCGGTCGCGCCCAGATCCTCGTCACCGTGCTGCCCAACACCCCCGAAACGACGGATCTGCTAAATCGCGAGACGCTCGCGCTGATGCCGCAGGGCGCGGTGATCCTCAACCCAGGCCGCGGCACTCTCATCGACGACGAGGCCCTGCTCGCAGCGCTCGAGAGCGGCCAGATTGCCCATGCCACGCTCGATGTGTTCCGCATCGAACCGCTGCCGCCCGAACACCCTTACTGGGCGCATCCGAAGGTGACGGTCACGCCCCATATTGCCGCCGAAACCCGCCCCGCTTCGGCGGCGCGGGTAATTGCCGAGAACATCCGCCGGTTTGAGGCGGGAGAAGCGCCGCTCCATCTTGTGGACCGCGCACGAGGCTATTGAGGGCGAGGGGGGCGCTGCCCCCCGCTGCTGCGCAGCCCCCCCCGGGATATTTTCACAAAGTCGAAGCAAAGATCTGTTGGCCTTCGACTTTGCGCAAATATCCCGGGGGGTGAATTTGCCAAAGGCAAAGAGGGGGGCAGCGCCCCCCTGCCCGCTCAGAGCCGGGGCACCGGCACGCCAAGCTGCGCGCAAAGCGCCGCGAAAGGCGCCGCAAGGCCCGACCAATCCGCCGCGCGCGCGGCAAACAGCGTCGCCTGGCTTTGATGGATGAGCCCATCGGAGAGGATCTTCAGGTGGTTAGCGCGCAGGGTCTCGCCCGAAGAGGTGATGTCCGCCACCGCCTCCGCGGTGAGGTTCTTCACCGTGCCCTCGGTCGCGCCCTGACTGTCGACCGATTGCCAATCCGCCACCCCCTCCTGCGCCAGAAACTCGCGCAAAAGCCGGTGGTATTTCGTGGCGATGCGCAATCTCTGCCCATGGGCCGCGCGGAAAACATGCGCCGCGGCATCCAGATCTTCGAGCGTGTCGACATCGTCCCAGCAGGCGGGCACGGCGATGATCAGATCGGCATGGCCAAAGCCCATCGGCGCGAGGTCCGCAACCTGCCCCTGCCAGTCGGCGAGCTTTTCGCGCACGAGATCGGAACCGGTGACGCCCAGGTGGATACGCCCTGCCGCCAGTTCGCGCGGGATTTCGCCTGCAGACAGCAAGACCAGTTCCACCGCCTCCGCCCCCTCGACGGCGCCGGCATATTCCCGCTCCGAACCGGTGCGGCGCAGCGTGAGGCCCCGCGCGGCAAACCAGTCAAACGTCTGCTCCATCAGCCGCCCCTTGGAGGGCACGCCCAGCTTGATCGCGCTCATGCGAGCCCCCCGAGATCGGCGACGAGGCCGGGGCGGATCACGCCGCCCACGGCCGGAATTTCGCGCCCGCCGCCGAGCACCCGCGTGAGCGCATCATAGCGCCCGCCCGAGGCGACCGGCGGAAAACCGGGATCGGCGGCCTCGAAGCTGAAAACGAAACCGTCGTAATATTCCATCGTCGCGCGGCCATGGCTCGCCTCGAAGGCCAGCGCGGTCAGATCGATGCCCTTTGCGTCAAGCGCGGCAAGGCGGCGCTCAAGCCGCGCAATTGCCGGGGCAAGGGCGGCGATCCCCAGATCGGCGAGTTGTGCGGGCGCACGGTCCGCGGTGCAGCGCAGCGCAAAGAGCGCATCGAGCCGGGCGACATCCTCGGCGGGGATCGGCGCCGTCGCCGCATCGGCGCGGAGCGTCTCGATCCGGGCGGCCATCTCCTCAGGGGAGCGCAGGCCGATCCAGGGCGCATCGCTCGCCCCCCGCCCCGCAAGAAGCGCGGCGCGGCTCTCGGGCATCGGCGTCTGGCCCGCGTAGCGTTGCAGCAGCTTGTGGAAGCGCTTCGGGCGCCAGATATGGCGCGAAAGCGCCGCCTTGCGCGCGGGCAGGGTCTCCAGCCCGGCGACGGCCGCGCGCAAAAGGCCGATATCGCCAATCGTGGCGCTCAGATCGAGCGGTTTCAACAGCCCGGCAAACAGCGCAAAGACCTCGGCATCGGCGGCCTCGGGGTCTTCGCGATCAAAGATCTCGTAGCCCGCCTGAAAATACTCGGCCACCCGCGCCGTGCCGCGGTGGTCCTGCTTGCGGAACACCTCCCCCATATAGGCGTAGCGCGCGGGCTCGGCGCCCTCGGCCATATGGGCCTGCACCACCGGCACGGTAAAGTCGGGCCGCAGCATCAGTTCTCCGCGGAGCGGGTCTGCGGTGACATAGGCGCGCGCGCGAATATCCTCGCCGTAAAGGTCCAAAAGCGCCTCGGCGGGTTGCAGGATGTCGGGGGTGACCTCAAGCGCGCCCGCCGCCTCGAACGCCGCCAGAAGCTGCGCGCCAATGGCCCGGGACTGTGCCTTCCCGGCCATCAGAGCGCCCCGTTCCGCGCAAGAAGCTCTTGCACTTTTGCAACCATTTCCTCGCGGGAAACTTCGAATTGCGCCGGTTGGGATTTCCATTCTTCAACAGAAGCGGAGGCGGCGATCTTTGCGCCAAGCACCAGATCCTTGATCTGCACAACACCGCGCGCAGCCTCGTCTCCGCCCAGGATCACGGCCACCGGGCTTTGCCGTTTGTCGGCATATTTGAGCTGGTTGCCAAAGTTTTTCGGGTTGCCCAAATAGACCTCGGCGCGGATGCCCGCGCGGCGCAACTCCGCCGCCATGGCGAGATAATCGCCCATGCGGTCGCGGTCCATCACCGTCACGACCACCGGCCCCTGCCCCGCGCTGCCAATCTTGCCCTTGGCGCGCAGCGCCGCCAGCAGCCGATCCACGCCGATGGAAACGCCGGTCGCCGGCACTTCCTGCCCGGTGAAGCGCTTCACCAGATCGTCATAGCGCCCGCCCCCCGCGACCGAGCCAAAGGAGCGCTTGCGGCCCTTCTCGTCGAGGATCTCGAAGGTCAGTTCCGCCTCGAACACCGGGCCGGTGTAATAGCCAAGCCCACGCACGACCGAGGGGTCGATCACGATCCGGTCCGGGCCATAGCCCTGCGCCTCCAGAATTTGCGCCATATATTCAAGCTCATCAACGCCCGCCGCGCCAAGCGCCGAGCCGGTCACAAGCTCGCGCAGCCGGGCCGCCGTGGCCGCGCCGGTGTCGCGTTTGGCCTCCATGAAGCCCATCACCACATCGGCCTGGGCATCAGAGAGCCCCGCGCCCTTGGTGAAATCGCCCGAGGCATCGAGCCGCCCCTTGCCCATCAGCGCGCGCACGCCCGCCTCGCCGAACTTGTCGAACTTGTCGATCGCGCGCAGCACGATGCCGCGCTCCTCGGCAAAACGGTCGGGGTCGCTCGGGTCGAGCACGCCCGCCACTTCCATCACACCGTTGAGCACCTTGCGGTTGTTGACCCGCACGATGTAATCGCCGCGCTCGATCCCCACCGCCTCGAGCGCATCCGAGAGCATGCCGCAGATTTCGGCATCCGCCGCCACGGAGGGCGCGCCCACCGTATCGGCATCGCATTGATAGAACTGACGGAACCGCCCCGGACCGGGCTTTTCGTTGCGCCAGACCGGGCCCATCGTATAGCGCCGGTAGGGTGAGGGCAGATCGTTGCGGAACTGCGCCGCCACCCGCGCGAGGGGGGCTGTCATGTCATAGCGCAGCGCGAGCCAGTCGCCGCCCTCGTCTTGCCAGGCGAACACACCCTCGTTCGGGCGGTCGACATCGGGCAGGAACTTGCCCAGCGCCTCGACCGTTTCGACAGCCGATGTTTCGAGCGCCTCGAACCCATGCGCGCGGTAGACCCCGGCAATAGTGGAAAGCATCTCCGCCCGCTCAGTCACCTCGGCGCCGAAGTAATCGCGAAAGCCTTTCGGCGTTTCGGCGCGGGGGCGGCGGGGTTTGGTATCCTTGGCCATGGTCTTGCACCCGATCGTTTCTCGCGCGAGGGTGTAGCGGATGGGGGCCATGGCGGCAAGCACGAGAGGGAAAATGAGCGACAGGATCGAGCGCGCAGAGGAAGAACTGGCGCATCTGCGCCGCGCTGTGGATGAGCTGAGCGACGTGGTGGCCACCCAGGGGCGCGAGCTGGACCGGATGGCGCGGTTGCTGCGGCTCCTGATGGAGCGTGAAGCCGAGCGCGAATATGCCTCCGGCGGCGCGATTCCGCTGGCCGATCAGAAGCCGCCGCATTGGTGAGGCGCGCTTGCGGCATCGCGTCGCAAGCGCTCAGACTTCCTCCACCTGCACCACGCCGCGCAGGCTGCGCAGCGCGCCCTTGACCTGCGGGTTGACCGGCAGCGGCCGCCCGGCGGAGATCTGATAGCGGCAGCGCTTTTCCGGGTCGAACACGGAAAATGTCACCGGACCACGCGATTTCACCCGGCCTTCGGCTGTAATACGTTCGAAAAGTGCAGCAACCGAACTCACCGCCTCGGGCGTCTCGATATGGATCAAAAGCCCGGCGTGTCCATCGGATTCCGCCGCGACCTGATCAATCGGCGTGGCGGCGTTGCACAGCATCTTGACCGTCTCGCCCTCGACATCGACCTTCACCGTCAGCACCACCGCCTGCCCCGGCTCCAGATGGGCGCGGCAAGCCTCCAGCGTGTCGGAGAAAACTGTCACCTCGTAAGGCCCGGTCGGGTCAGAGAGCGAGACAAAGGCGAAGCGGTTGCCCTTGGCGGACTTGCGCTCCGAGCGCGCGGCGACCTGCCCCGCGATCTTGCCGACAAAGGGCCCGGTGTTGATCGCCTTCGCCGTCACATCGGCGAGCGTCATCACCTTTTTGCGTTTGAGCGCGGGCAGATAGTCATCAAGCGGGTGGCCCGAAAGATAAAAGCCGATCGCCTTGTGTTCCTCGGCAAGCCGCTCGCCCGGCAACCAGTCATCGGTATCGGCCAGCCGCGGCGGCGGCAGATCATCGCCCGCCTCGCCAAAAAGCGAGACCTGCGCCGAGGCCTTTGCCTCCGCCACCGCGCCAGACCAGGCCATCAGCCCCTCAAGGCTTTCGAACACGCGCTTGCGGTTCGGGTCGAGCCGGTCAAAAGCGCCCGCGCGCGCCAGCATCTCCAAGGGCCGCTTGCCGATCCGCTTCAGATCGCAGCGCCGGGCAAAATCTTCAAGGGTGCGGAACGGCGTGTTCTCCCGCGCCTCGACGATCAGCTTCATCGCCTCGACGCCCACGTTTTTCAACGCGCCGAGCGCATAGATCAGCTTTTGATCGACCACGTCAAAGGTGGCGAGCGAGCGGTTCACGCAGGGCGGCACCACCTCGATACCAAGGCCGCGGCGCGTCTCGGCGGTGTAGATCGCGAGCTTGTCGGTAAGGTGGATATCGCAGTTCATCACCCCCGCCATGAATTCGACAGGGTGGTTCGCTTTCAGCCAGGCAGTCTGGTAGCTCACAATCGCATAGGCGGCCGCGTGCGATTTGTTGAAGCCGTAGTTCGCGAATTTCTCGAGCAGGTCGAAGACCTCGCCCGCTTTTTTCGCATCAATGTTATGGGTGGCCTTGGCGCCCTCGATGAATTTCGGGCGCTCCTTCGCCATTTCCTCGGCAATCTTCTTGCCCATGGCGCGGCGCAGAAGGTCGGCGCCGCCGAGGCTGTAGCCCCCCATCACCTGCGCGATCTGCATCACCTGTTCCTGATAGACGATGATGCCCTGCGTTTCCTTCAGGATCGGGTCAATGGTGGGGTGCAGGCTCTCAAGCGGGCGCAGCCCGTGCTTGACCTCGCAATAGGTGGGAATGTTCTCCATCGGGCCGGGGCGGTAAAGCGCCACCAGCGCGACAATATCTTCGATGCAGGTAGGCTTCATGCGCCGCAGCGCATCCATCATCCCCGTCGATTCCACCTGGAACACGGCGACTGTCTTCGCCCCGGCGTAAAGCTCATAGGTTTTCGCGTCATCAATCGGGATCAGGTTGATCTCGTTCTCGGCCCCCTCGGCGGGGGTATAGAGCGTCTCGCCTGCAGCACTCACATGCAGCGGGCGGCCCGATTTCAGGATCAGGTTGACCGCGTTCTGAATCACGGTGAGCGTTTTCAGGCCAAGAAAGTCAAATTTCACCAGCCCGGCCTGTTCGACCCATTTCATGTTGAACTGGGTCGCGGGCATGTCCGAGCGGGGGTCTTGATAAAGCGGCACCAGCTCATCCAGAGGCCGGTCGCCGATCACCACGCCCGCGGCATGGGTCGAGGCATTGCGCAACAGCCCCTCGATCGCCTGCGCGTAATTCAAAAGCCGCGCCACCACCTCCTCGGATTTCGCCGCCTCGCGCAGCCGCGGCTCGTCCGCCAGCGCCTTTTCGATCGAGACCGGCTTCACCCCTTCGACGGGGATCATCTTCGAGAGCTTGTCGACCTGCCCGTAAGACATTTGCAGCACGCGGCCCACGTCGCGCACCGCCGCCTTCGACAAAAGCGCACCAAAGGTGATGATCTGCCCCACCTTGTCGCGGCCATATTTGCCCTGCACATAGCGGATCACCTCTTCGCGGCGATCCATGCAAAAGTCGATGTCAAAGTCCGGCATCGAGACCCGTTCGGGGTTCAAAAACCGTTCGAACAGAAGCGAATAGCGCAACGGGTCAAGGTCGGTGATGGTGAGCGCATAGGCCACGAGCGAGCCCGCCCCCGAGCCCCGCCCCGGCCCGACGGGAATGCCCTGCGCCTTGCCCCATTTGATGAAGTCGGCCACGATCAGGAAGTAGCCCGGAAAGCCCATCTGCTCGATGATGCCAAGCTCGAACTTGAGCCGCGCCTCATAATCCTCGACCGGCACCGCATGCGGGATCACCTCCAGCCGGGCGCGCAGCCCCTCCCAGGCCTGACGGCGCAACTCCTCCACCTCATCATCGGCGAAGCGCGGCAGGATGGGCTTGCGCTTGTAGGTGGCAAAGGCGCAGCGCCGCGCGATTTCCACCGTGTTTTCCAGCGCTTCGGGCAGGTCGGCAAACAACGCCGCCATCTCCGCCTCGGATTTGAAGTAATGCTGCGGCGTCAGGCGGCGGCGCGGCTCGCTTTGGTCCACATAGGCGCCCTCGGCGATGCAGATCATCGCATCATGCGCCTCATACATGCCCGCCTTCGGAAAATAGACATCGTTCGTCGCAACGATCGGCAGGCCCATGTCATAGGCCATTTCAAGGAAGGGCCGCTCGGTGCGCCGCTCGCCCTCGGTCAGTTGCCCGCCCTCGCCCGGATGGCGCTGCAACTCGACATAGAGCCGGTTCGGATAGGCGCGCGCGAGCCGCTCCAGCAGCAGCCGCGCCTTGCCCGCCTGCCCCGCCTGAAGGAACTTTCCCACCGGGCCATCCGCCCCGCCGCTCAGACAAATCAGCCCCTCGGCATGGGCCTCAAGATCCTCAACCGTCACCTGCGGCAACTGCCCGTGCTTGTCGACGTAAAGGCAGGAGGAGAGCTTCATCAGGTTCATGTAGCCCGCCTCGGTCTGCGCCAGCAGCACCACCGGCGCAGGCAAGCGCGGCTTTTCGCCCGGCGCGGCGGGGTCATACGTGACCGAAACCTGACAGCCCACAATCGGTTGCAGCCCCGCACCCTGTGCGAGCACCGAAAACTCGAGCGCCGAAAACATCACATTGGTATCGGTGACAGCCACGGCAGGCATCGCCATGCCGTCGCACATCTTGATCAAGGTCTTCACGGGCACCGCGCCTTCGAGCAGCGAATATTGGCTGTGCACGCGCAGATGAATGAATCGGGGCTGGGTCATGGCGGCAGATTACGGGCAGGCCGGGGCGAGCGGAAGGCCCCGCCTTGCCCAATTTTCGACCATCCGGTGCAATTCTCCCCGGGCAGCCCCCGCCGAGACTTGCCAGCAGAGGGGGCGTCGGCAAAACTGGCCCGATGGGAGCGCGCCCCGCTCTACGCCGCATCGGGCGGGGATGGCAAAAAACGGTATCGCGGCGGAACATGCCATGGAAATTGCGTTTCTTCTCAATGGAGAAACTCGGCGAGTCCGGCTGGAGAGCCCGCTGACAAGCGTGCTCGACTGGCTGCGCGCCGAGGGGCTGACCGGCACCAAGGAGGGCTGCAACGAGGGCGATTGCGGCGCCTGCACGGTGATCGTGACCGATGACGCCGGCCCCCGCGCGGTCAATGCCTGCCTGATGATGCTGCCCCAGCTTGCGGGCAAGGCACTGCGCACGGTGGAGGGCATTGCCGGCCCGCAAGGCCAGCTCCATCCGGTGCAACAGGCAATGGTCGACCATCACGGCAGTCAATGCGGGTTTTGCACCCCGGGCTTCATCGCATCGCTCGCCGCGGCGCATACGAACCGGCGCAGCGATTACGACGACCTCCTCGCCGGCAACCTCTGCCGCTGCACCGGCTATGCGCCGATCCTGCGCGCCGCCGAGGCCGCCGCCGAGGCCCCGGTGCCTGACTGGATGCAGAGCGATCTGGCCTTCGACTTTGCGCAAATATCCTCGGGGGGTGAACGGGCCGCAGGCCCGGAGGGGGGCAGACAGCCCCCCTTTCTGCCGCAAACCACCGACGCGCTGGCCGAATGGTATCTCGCCCACCCCGCGGCCACGCTGATCGCCGGCGGCACCGATGTTGCGCTTTGGGTCACCAAGCAATTGCGCGACCTGCCCGAGGTCGCCTTCCTGAGCCACTGCGACGAGCTCGCGCAAATACGCGAAACAGCGCAAGCCTATGAGATCGGCGCAGGCGTCACCATCGCCCGGCTGCGCGCCTGGGCCGAGGGGCCGCATCCGGCGCTGGCGGACCTGTTGCGCCGTTTCGCCTCCGAGCAGGTGCGCCACGTGGCGACGATCGGCGGCAATATCGCCAATGGCTCGCCGATCGGCGATGGCCCGCCCGCCCTGATCGCGATGGGGTCGCGCCTCACACTCCGGCGCGGCGCGACCCGGCGCACCATCGCGCTGGAGGATTTCTTTCTCGACTATCGCAAGCAAGACCGGGCCCCCGGCGAGTTTGTCGAAAGCGTTACCCTGCCCAAAACGGCGCCCGATCTCGCCTGCTACAAGCTATCCAAAAGGTTCGATCAGGATATTTCTTCTGTCTGTGGCTGCTTCAATATCACCCTGAAAGGTTCGATTATTGAAACTGCACGCATCGCCTTCGGCGGCATGGCCGGGGTGCCGAAACGGGCCGTGGCATTGGAAGCCGCATTGCTGGGCCAACCTTTTACCGAAGCGACATTTGCCGCCGCGCTGCCCGCGCTCGGGCGCGATTTCACGCCCCTGAGCGACATGCGCGCCTCTGCCGCCTATCGCATGAACGCCGCCCAAGCCATGGCGCTGCGCTACATCCGCGCGCGCACCGGTGAGGTGGTTTCGGTGCTGGAGGTCTTGGCATGAGCGTCGGCAAGCCTCTCCCGCATGAATCCGCGCAGCTTCATGTGACAGGGGCCGCGCGCTATCTCGATGACATCCCCTGCCCTGCGGGCACGCTGCATCTTGCCTTCGGCCTCTCGACCGAGGCCTCGGCCGTGATCACCGCGCTTGATCTGGCCCCCGTCAAAGCCTCGCCCGGTGTCGTCGCGGTCTTCACCGCCACCGATTTGCCGCATGCCAATGATGCCTCGCCCGCGCCCGACCCCGAGCCGGTTCTGGCCACGGGCGCGGTGCATTACATCGGCCAGCCGATCTTCCTCGTGGCCGCCACGAGCCACCGCGCGGCGCGGATCGCGGCCCGCAAGGCGCAGATCGTTTACGCCCCACGCCCCGCGATCATCAGCATTGATCAGGCGATTGCCGCGGGAAGCCGGTTTGAGGGCGGCGCCGTCACCTGGGCGCGCGGCGATGTGGACACGGCGCTCAAAAGCGCTCTCTATCTCGTCGAAGGCGAATTCGAGATCGGCGGGCAGGAGCATTTTTACCTTGAGGGCCAAGCCGCGCTCGCGCTGCCGGGCGAAGGCGGGATGGTGGTGCAGTGCTCGACCCAGCACCCGTCGGAAATCCAGCACAAGGTCGCGCATGCGCTGGGCCTCGCCTTCCATGACGTGCGCGTCGAGATGCGGCGGATGGGCGGCGGGTTTGGCGGCAAGGAGAGCCAGGGCAACCCGCTTGCCATCGCCTGCGCAGTGGCCGCCGCCGCCACCGGGCGGCCCTGCAAGATGCGCTACGACCGCGATGATGACATGATCATCACCGGCAAGCGCCACGATTTCCGCATCCGTTACCGGATCGGCGCCGATGCCGCGGGGCGGCTTGTGGGGGCCGATTTCATCCATTGGGCGCGCTGCGGCTGGTCTGCCGACCTCAGCCTGCCGGTCTGTGACCGGGCGATGCTGCATGCGGACAGCGCCTATTTCGTGCCCGCGCTCCGCATCGAGAGCCACCGGCTGCGCACCAACACCCAGTCGGCAACGGCATACCGCGGCTTTGGCGGCCCGCAAGGCATGCTGGGCATGGAGCGCGCGATGGAGGCGCTTGCCCATGAGATCGGGATCGACCCCGCCGAGCTGCGCCGGCGCAACTTCTATGCGCCCGCAGCGGAACCCCCGTCCGACGAACCGCGCCAGAGCACGCATTACGGCCAGGAGGTCGAAGATTTCCTGCTGCATGAGATGGTCGCGGCCTTGCAGAAATCTGCCAATTATGCGGAGCGGAAGGCCGAAATTGCCGCATGGAATAGCAAAAATCGAACATTGAAGCGCGGGATCGCGCTCTCCCCGGTCAAGTTCGGGATCTCGTTCACGCTCACCCATCTCAATCAGGCGGGCGCGCTGGTGCAGATCTATGCAGATGGCTCGGTGGCGCTCAACCACGGGGGCACAGAGATGGGCCAGGGGCTGCATCGCAAGATGTGTCAGGTCGCAAGCCTGGTGCTCGGCATCGCGCCCGAAACGGTGCGCATCACCGCCACCGATACCTCCAAAGTGCCCAATACCTCGGCCACGGCGGCCTCTTCCGGGGCCGACATGAACGGGATGGCGGTCAAGCAGGCCTGCGAGACGCTGCGCGGGCGGATGGCCGAATTTCTTGCCGCGCGTGAGGGCTGCACCGCCGCCGAGGTGCGCTTTGCGGAGGGCATGGTGCAGGTGGCGGGACGCGGCTGGCCGTTTGCCGAGATCGCAAAGGCCGCCTATGAGGCGCGGGTTTCCCTTTCGGCCACAGGGTTTTACGCAACGCCCAAAATCTCGTGGGACCGGATAAAGGGCCAGGGCCGCCCCTTCCTCTACTTCGCCTATGGCGCGGCGGTGAGCGAAGTGGTGATCGACACGCTCACCGGCGAGAACCGCATCCTGCGCGCCGATATCTTGCATGATGCGGGCACCAGCCTGAACCCGGCCCTCGACATCGGCCAGATCGAGGGCGGTTATGTGCAGGGCGCGGGCTGGCTCACCACCGAAGAGCTCGTCTGGGACGACAAGGGGCGGCTGATGACCCATGCCCCCTCGACCTACAAGATCCCCGCCTGCTCGGACCGCCCGAAGATCTTCAACGTGGCGCTCTGGGAGGCGCCAAACCGCGAAGAAACGATTTTTCGCTCCAAGGCGGTGGGCGAGCCCCCCTTCATGCTCGGCATCTCCGCCTTTCTGGCGCTGAACGCCGCCTGCGCGGCCTGCGGGCCGAACTGGCCCGACCTTCAGGCCCCCGCAACACCCGAGGCGGTGCTCGCGGCGGTGCACCGCGCTGAGGGCACAGCATGAGCCTGCGGCGGGAGGCGCTTCTGGCCGCCGCCGCGCGCGGCCCCTTCGTGCGGGTGCTGGTGGCGGAGGTGAAGGGCTCGGCGCCCCGCGAGCCCGGGGCCGAAATGCTGGTCTGGCCCGACCATGTCGAGGGCACTATCGGCGGCGGTGCGCTCGAATTCGAGGCGATTGCGCGCGCGCGATCGTGCCAGGGGGCCAGGCTGGAGCGCTTCGCGCTGGGGCCGGACATGGGGCAATGCTGCGGTGGGGCGGTGAGCCTCGCGTTTGAACCGATGGACGCGCAGAGCCTCGCGCACATCGAGGGCACTGTTTTCGCACGCCCCTTGGGCGCGCCGTCTGAAATGCCGCTCGCGGTGACACGCGCGCGCGCCGAGGCGCGCCGCGCCGGCACGCAACCGCCGCTTTTATGCGCGGGCTGGCTGGTCGAAACGCTCGCCCCCGACCCCGAACAGCTCTGGGTCTGGGGGGCGGGCCATGTCGGGCGCGCCATCGTCAATGTCATCGCGCCGCTGCCGGACTGGGCGATCCGCTGGGCCGATACCGATGCCGCGCGATTCCCCGACACGCTCCCGCAAGGCGTCACCCGGCTCATCGCCGAAAACCCGGCAGACCTTGTCTCGCTCGCACCGCCCTCGGCGCGGCATCTGATCCTCACCTTCTCCCATGCGCTCGATTTCGAACTTTGCCACCGGCTGCTCGGGCGGGGATTCTCGGCCTGCGGGCTCATCGGCTCACAAACCAAATGGTCAAGATTTCAGCGTCGCCTGACGGAACTCGGTCATTCCCCCGCTCAAATTTCGCGCATTGCCTGCCCGATAGGCGACCCTTCGCTTGGGAAAGCACCGCAAGCCATTGCGATTTCTGTCGCCGCCGCGCTACTGAGGGAGCGCATTGAAAGAGCCGGAACGGCCGCAACAAAAGAAGGATGCACGGCGTGACCGGAGCATTGCTCAAGATCGAGGGGCTGACGAAAGCCTATCCGGGTGTCGTGGCCAATGACGGGGTCGGCTTCGAGGTCCGCCCCGGCGAGGTTCATGCGCTGCTGGGCGAGAATGGCGCGGGCAAATCGACCCTCGTGAAGATGATTTACGGCCTCGTCAAACCCGACAAGGGCACGATGGCGTTTGAAGGCGCGCCCTACACGCCCGCCGAGCCGCGCGCCGCACGCGCCGCCGGTGTGGCGATGGTGTTCCAGCATTTCTCGCTGTTCGAGGCGCTCAGCGTTGCCGAGAACGTGGCGCTCGGCATGGAGAACCCGCCGCCGATGCGCGCGCTGGCCTCTCGCATCCGGGAGATTTCCAGCGCTTACGGCCTGCCGCTGGACCCGACCCGCACCGTGGGCGACCTCTCGGCGGGGGAGCGGCAGCGCGTGGAGATCATCCGCTGCCTGCTGCAGGACCCGAAGCTTCTGATCATGGATGAACCCACCTCGGTGCTGACGCCGCAAGAGGTGGAGATCCTGTTTCGCACGCTGCGCAAACTTGCCGCCGAGGGCACGGCGATCCTTTACATCTCGCACAAGCTCGAAGAGATCCGCAGCCTGTGCGATGGCGCCACGATCCTGCGCGGGGGCAAGGTTGTGGGCTCCTGCGCGCCGCGCGAAAAATCCGCGCGCGAGCTGGCCGAGATGATGGTGGGGGGCGAATTTGCCGCCACCGAACGCGCCGCGCGCAAACATGGTGCGACGATTCTCGAGGTCTCGAACCTCTCGCTCACGCCAATGTCGCAATTCGGCCCGGCGCTGAAAGGGATCACCTTCTCGCTTTCGGCAGGCGAGGTGCTCGGCATTGGCGGGGTCGCCGGGAACGGGCAGGAAGAGCTGATTGCCACGCTCTCGGGCGAGCGGCCCTCAGGCGTTGGCACGGTGAACCTGCACGGGCAGGATATTTCCGACCTCGGGCCGAATGACCGCCGCCGCCTCGGCCTTTTGGCGGCGCCCGAAGAGCGGCTGGGCCATGCCGCCGTGCCAAACCTCAGCCTCACGGAAAACGCGATCCTGACGGGCACGGTGCGCCGCCCCCTCACCCGGAACGGTTTTCTCAATATCGGCGCGGCGAAGCGCTTCGCGGAGGAAATCATTCTGGGCTTTGATGTGCGCACCCCCGGCCCCCATGTTGCCGCGCGCGCGCTCTCGGGCGGCAATCTGCAGAAATTCGTGATCGGCCGGGAGGTGCTGCAGGCGCCTGAGGTGCTGGTGGTGAACCAGCCGACATGGGGCGTCGATGCGGCGGCGGCGGCGGCGATCCGGCAATCGCTTCTTGATCTCGCGACCAAAGGCGCGGCGGTGATCGTGATCTCTCAGGATCTGGATGAGCTCATGGAAATCTCGGACCGGTTCTGCGCGCTCAACGAGGGCAGGCTGAGCCCGCCACGGCGCACCGAGGGGCTGAACATGGAAGAGATCGGGCTGATGCTCGGCGGCGCGCATGGCATGCAGGAGGTGGTCGCCCCATGATCACGCTCATCAAACGCCCCACGCCCTCGCGGGGCTGGGCCTTTGCCACGCCGGTGCTGGCGGTGCTTGCCACCATGATCGCGGGCGGGTTTTTGTTTGCCGCGCTTGGCAAGGACCCGGTCGCCGCGATCAAGGTGATCTTCTGGGATCCGCTCCTTGGCCCCAACGCCGCCTATTTCCGGGGCCAGCTCCTCGTGAAAGCGGGCCCGCTGATCCTGATCGCCTCGGGGCTTGCGGTGGGCTTTCGCGCCGGGATCTGGAACATAGGTGCGGAGGGGCAATATATCATGGGCGCGCTTGCGGGCGCCTCGGTGGCGCTTGCCGCCTACCCCGCCGAGAGCCACCTTTTGTTCCCCGCGATGGTGATCGCCGGGGCGCTTGGCGGCTGGATCTGGGGGATGATCCCGGCGGTGCTCAAGGTGCTCTTTGGCACATCGGAGATCCTTGTCTCGTTGATGCTTGTCTATGTTGCGCAGAACTTTTTGGCCTATGCCGCCTTCGGCCCGCTGAAAAACCCCGAGGGCTTCGGCTTTCCGGGCTCGCGCAACCTGCAGCAATACCCCTCCGCCCATAACCCCGAGCTGATCGCCGGCTCGGGAATGCATTGGGGCGTGGTCGCGGCGCTGATCGCCGTGATCGCCACTTACGTGCTGATGCAACGCCACATCCTCGGCTTTCGCATTCGTGTGGCGGGCGAGGCCCCGCGGGCGGCGCGCTTTGCGGGCGTTCTGCCCGCGCGGCTGGTGATGTTCTGCCTTGGGCTCTCGGGGGCGCTGGCGGGGCTGGCGGGGCTTTTTGAAGTGGCCGGGCCGAATGGCCAGATCACCGACAGCTTCAACGCAGGCTATGGCTTCACCGCGATCATCGTCGCCTTCCTTGGCCGCCTCAATGCGATTGGCATCCTGCTCGCAGGGCTTTTGATGGCGCTCACCTATATCGGCGGGGACATGGCGCAGCTCATGCTCGGCCTGCCCACGGCGGCGATTCAGGTGTTTCAGGGGATGCTTCTGTTTTTCCTCTTGGGATTCGACCTGCTCACCCATTACCGTTTCCGCCTCGGGAGGGCGCGCGCATGATCGGCGGCATCGACATCGTCACCCTTGTCGCGGCGCTGATGGCCGCATCGACGCCGGTTCTGCTGGCGGCGACGGGCGAACTTGTGGCGGAAAAGGCGGGCGTTCTGAACCTCGGCGTCGAGGGGATGATGATCCTTGGCGCGGTGGCGGGCTTTGCCACTGCGGTCACCACCGGCAGCCCGGTTCTGGGCTTTTTGGGCGGCGCGCTCGCGGGGGCGGTTCTGGCAAGCCTCTTTGCCGTGCTGACCCAGATCCTGCTCTCGAACCAGACCGCGACCGGCCTTGCGCTGACCCTCTTCGGCCTTGGTCTTTCGGCGCTTTTCGGCAAGGGGTTTGAGGGCGTGCGCCCTCCGCCCACGCCCAAGCTCGAGTTTGGCCCGCTGTCGGATCTGCCCGTGCTGGGCCCGATCCTCTTTCATCATGACTGGATGGTCTATCTCTCGCTCGCGCTGGTGCTCGCCACATGGGCCTTTCTCAAATATGCGCGCGCCGGGCTGATCCTGCGCGCCGTGGGCGAGAATGACGACGCCGCCCATGCGCTGGGCTACCGTGTCATCGCCGTGCGCTTTGCCGCGCTTGCCTTTGGCGGCGCGCTGGCAGGGCTCGGGGGCGCTTATCTGAGCCTCGTGCGGGTGCCGCAATGGACCGAGGGGATGACCGCAGGCGCGGGCTGGATCGCGCTGGCGATCGTTGTCTTTGCGAGCTGGAAGCCCGAGCGGGTATTGATCGGCGCCTATCTCTTTGGCGGCATCACCGCGCTGCAGCTCCAGCTTCAGGCGGCAGGCTACGCCATTCCGGTGCATCTTCTCTCGATGGCGCCTTACGTGATCACCGTGCTCGTGCTGGTGATCCTCTCCGCAACCCACCGTCACGGAGCCCCGGCCGCGCCGGCGGCGCTGGGGCGGTCGTTCCACGCCTCGAGCTGAGGCACATATGACGCCCCGCACGCGGGGCCTCCAACCCGGGCCGGAGGCCCACAACAAGGGAATATCCCATGGACCGCAGATCCTTTCTGAAAACCACCGCTGCCACCGCAACGCTCGCCACGCTGGGCCTGCCCGCCCGCGCCGACGACCCGCTGAAAATCGGCTTCATCTATGTTGGCCCCGTGGGCGACATGGGCTGGTCCTATCAGCACGATGTTGGCCGCCGCGCGATCGAGGCGGAATTCGGTGACAAGGTCATCACCACCTTCATCGAAAACGTGCCGGAAGGCCCGGATGCCGAACGCGCGCTGACCCAGCTTGCGCTCGAAGGCAACCAGATCATTTTTGCCACCTCGTTCGGCTTCATGGATGCGGCTGTCAACGTCGCCTCGAAATTCCCGAACGTGAAATTCGAGCATGCCACCGGCTACAAGCGCGCCGACAACCTCGGCACCTATGACGCGCGCTTCTATGAAGGCCGCGCCATTCAGGGCACCATTGCCGGCCGCATGACGAAAACCAACAAGATCGGTTACATCGGCTCCTTCCCGATCCCCGAGGTGATCCAAGGCATCAACGCCGCCTTCATCCACGCCAAGAAGGTGAACCCGGATGTCGAGATCAAGGTGGTCTGGGCCTACACCTGGTTCGACCCGGCAAAAGAAGCCGATGCCGCCGCCGCGCTGATCGCCGAGGGCTGCGACTTCATCCTCCAGCACACCGACTCGACCGCACCGCAAGCGAAGGCGCAAGAGGCGGGCAACGTCTACACCTTCGGCCAGGCCTCCGACATGGAAGCCTTCAAACCCACCCCGCGCGTGGCCTCGACGATCGACAACTGGGCGCCCTATTACATTGCGCGCACCAAGGCGATGCTCGACGGCAGCTGGGCCGCCGATGCGACCTGGGGCGGCATCGGTTCGGGCATGGTGAAGATCGGCGAGATCACCGATGCGGTGCCCGCCGAGGTGAAGGCCGAGGCCGAGAAACTGATCGAGATGATCGGTTCGGGCGCCTACCACCCCTTCACCGGCCCGCTCAACAAGCAAGACGGCAGCCTCTGGCTGGCCGAGGGCGCAACCCCCGATGACGGTCAGCTCGCCGGGCTGAACTTCTTCGTCGAGGGGGTTTCGGCGGAAATGCCGAAGTGACCTGAGGGAAATTCGTGGTAACGTTTAAGGGTGGGCTCCGGCCCGCCCTTTTTTATTTCCGATGAAGGCAATGCGGTAGATCTTCTCAGTTCGCACTTGACAGCCGCGCGCCTCATATTCAGAGATGTGCATGCAACGGGCATCTGCCCGAAGCCAGTTCAGGGGAGGGACGAATGGCTCATATCGTGGTTCTGGGCGCCGGTCTTGGCGGCGCCATCATGGCTTACGAGTTGCGCGAACAGGTGCGCAAGGAAGACAAGATCACCGTCATCACGAAGGACCCGCAATACCATTTCGTGCCGTCAAACCCCTGGGTTGCGGTGGGCTGGCGCTCGCGCAAGGAGATCACCGTCGATCTCGCGCCGACAATGAGAAAGAAGAACATCGAGTTCATTCCGGTCGCCGCCGCGCGGCTGCACCCGGAGGAAAACCGGGTCGAACTCGAAAACGGCCAGTCGGTGAGCTACGATTACATCGTCATCGCCACCGGCCCGGAACTGGCGTTTGACGAGATCGAAGGCTTTGGCCCCGAGGGCTACACCCAGTCGATCTGCCATATCGACCATGCCGAGGATGCCCGCATCGCCTTTGAGCGCTTTTGCGAAACCCCCGGCCCGATCATCATCGGCGCGGTGCAGGGCGCAAGCTGCTACGGCCCGGCCTATGAATTCACCTTCATCCTCGACACCGCCCTGCGGAAAATGAAAATCCGCGACAAGGTGCCGATGACCTTCATCACCTCAGAGCCCTATGTCGGCCACCTCGGCCTTGACGGCGTGGGCGACACCAAGGGCCTGCTTGAAGGCAACATGCGCGACAAGCACATCAAATGGATGACCTCGTGCCGGGTGAAAAAAGTCGAAGACGGCAAGATGATCGTCGAGGAAATCGCCGATGACGGCTCGGTCAAGGCCGAGAAGGAAATGCCCTTTGGCTATGCGATGATGCTGCCCGCCTTCCGCGGCATCAAGGCGCTGATGGGGATCGAGGGGCTCGTCAACCCGCGCGGCTTCGTGATCGTCGACCAGCACCAGCAAAACCCGAAATACAAGAACGTCTTTGCTGTGGGCGTTTGCGTGGCGATCCCGCCGGTGGTGCCAACGCCGGTGCCCTGCGGCGTGCCGAAAACGGGCTTCATGATCGAAAGCATGGTCACGGCAACGGCGCATAACATGGGCCGGATCGTGCGCGGCCAGGAGGCCGATGAGGTCGGCACCTGGAACGCCGTCTGTCTGGCCGATTTCGGCGATCAGGGCATCGCCTTTGTCGCGCAACCGCAGATCCCGCCGCGCAACGTGAACTGGTCGGCGCAGGGCAAATGGGTGCATTGGGCGAAAGAGGGCTTTGAGCGCTATTTCATGCACAAGCTGCGCCGCGGCACCTCGGAGACCTTCTACGAGAAGGCGGGGATGAAGATCCTCGGCATCGACAAGCTCAAGGCGGTCAAAAAAGGCTAGGCGTCAGAGGAGGCAGGCCCCCGAAGGCCTGCTGGCGCATCTCCGCCGCGGCGGAGAAAAGGCGGGCCTTCGGGGCCCGCCTTTCGCATTCAGCACTCAGCCCAGACCGAGTCGGCCGCGCAGCGTGGCCAGATCTTCCGCCAGCGTGTTCACCAGCGCCGAGAGGCGGCGGCGGTCTTCGTCGGTGAGTTTTTCGTAGCTCACAAAGCCATCACCCTCGCGGTATTTGTCGAGCGTTTCATTCGCCTTGGCGAAATTGCCCTCGACCGAGGCGAGGAAATCCTTGTCTTCGACATGCGGGCCGAAAAGCTCGACAATCTTGTAAGCGCCATCGAAGTTGCCATGGAAATCCCACAGATCGGTGCGGGAATAGCGGTCTTCCTCGCCCGAGATCTTGGTGGCGGCCACTTCATCCATCAGCACCGAGGCGCCGCCCACCACCACCGCGGGCGGGAAGGTCAGCCCGTCGATCCGCTTGGCCAGCTCCTCGACATCCGATTGCAGCTTGTCGGCGATGGCGGTCACATGATCGGTCTTGCCCTCGACCCAGAGCGCATATTCGAGCCGGTGAAAGCCGGTGAACTCCGGGTCTGCCTCGGCCTGTTCATAATCATCCGCGCGCGCGTCGATCGGCGCATCGAGGTCGGCGAAAAGCTCCGCCACCGGCTCGATCCGCTCATAGCTGAGCCGGGTCGGCGCAAAGAGCGCCTTCGCTTTTTCCACATCGCCCGCCTTCACGGCTTCGGTGAAGGCGCGGGTTTCTTCCACAAGGGTCTCGGTGTTTTCCGTGACATAGAGCTTGTATTCGGCAATCGGCGCGACCAGATCGAGCGCCGCCTGCTCGGCAAAGGCGGGGGCGGTGGTGGCCAGCAGCAACGCTGCGAGGGGAAGGGTTTTCATCGGATGCATCCTTTCTCAGGTTTTGCGCGGGGTGCGGCCAATGGCGTCGATCAGCTGGCGGCCAAGGTAATCGTCAGCGGCCTCAGAGAAGCCGGGCGGCGCGAAGAAATAGCCGCCGCCGACGGGTTTGATATATTCTTCAAGCGGTTCGCCATTCAGGCGGGTTTGCGCGGCGATAAAGCCATCTTCAAGGCTCGCCTGCCAGGCAATGAACAAAAGCCCCTGATCGAGCTGGCCCGAGCGGGTCACGCCGTTTGAATAGTTGAAGGGGCGGCGCAGCATCAGATGGCGCTCGCCGGCTTCGTCGCGCGGGTTGGCCAGCCGGATATGGCTGTCGAGCGCCACTTTCTCGCCATCGGGGTCAGCGGCGTAATCAGGCACATCGGCCTCGCTGCCCGCGCGCTGGTCCAGCGGCGCGCCAGTGATCTTGGTGCGGCCAAAGACCCGCTCCTGCTCGGAAAGCGGCGTGCGGTCCCAGCGTTCGACGAAATTGCGGATGATCCGCACCGCCATGTAACTTCCGCCCGCGCTCCAATCCGGCCCCTGCACCCAGAGCACGCGATCCATCAGCGCCGCATCGCTCGCATCCGGGTTGGCGGAGCCATCGCGGAAGCCCAGGAAGTTGCGCGCCGATTCCACCACCCCCGGGGGCTGCGGCGGGATCACGGGCACGTTGCCCTCCTGCTTCCAGCGCAGAACCAGTTGATCGGGCAGGTTTTTCAGCACATCGCGAAGGGCGTGGATGATCGTGTCCTGCGTATTGGCGCAAAACTGCAGCGCAATATCGCCATGGCATTGATCGGCGTCGAGCGCGTCATTGGGGAAGGAGGTCATCCGGGCAAGCTGCGCCGGGCGATGCGGGGCGAGCCAGTCGTGGCGCTCAAACAGCGAGGCGCCGAGGCCGATCGTGACGGTGAGCGCATCGGGGCGCAACACCGGGCCAAGGATGCCACTGTCGAGCGGCGGCAGCTTCGGGTCGACCTGCGGCACCGCGCCCCCGCTGGTGAGAAAGCGGATGCGCTCCGTGAGCCTGCGCAACAGCCGCTCCAGATCGGCGGGCGTATCAACGATCGCATCGAAGCTCGCCACCATGCCCCAGGCGGGGCGCGGCGTGGCAATGCCGGGCTGGTGCGCCCCGAAAGGCACGATCCGGTCGCTTGAGGAGGCAACGCCCGCCTGCGGCGCCGCGGTCAGGGCCGATGCCTGCGCGGGCGCCTCGGCGCGCGCGGCACCAAGCGCGAAGGGACAGGTTGCAAGACCCAGGCCCAGCCCCTTGAGCAGGGCTCGGCGGCTTTCATTCATCTGAGACATTTCAACTCTCCAGAGACAGGCTCTTGTTGATGGACCCGAGCGCTTCGGCAAGGCCGGACATGGCCTCAGCCGCGGCGGCGGGGTCGTAGGGGGCGGCGCGTGCTGCAGCCTCTGCCGCGCCGAAGGCCGCCTCGATGCGGGATGCAAGCGCCGGATCGGCCGCCGCAATCAGCGGCAGTTCCGCCGCCATCGAGCGGCGCAGCCCGTCAAGCGCGGCGGTCAAAAGCGCCGCCTCCGCCCCGCCATGGCGCGAGAGACCGGCGGTGATCTGACCCTCTGCCAGCGCGCGGGCATGGCGGGCGGCATCCGCGGCAATGTCATCCGGCGCGGCCTTGAGCGCCTTGACGCGGCCCTGCAGCGCCGCGGCATCGGCCACGAGTTGGTCTGCAACCGGCTCAAGCCCCGTCATGCTCCCCTGCGCAAAGAGCGCATATTCGATCCGGGTGAGGCCGGTGAAGGCCGGGTCCGCCTCTCGCCCGGCCAGCCATTCGGGTTGGGGGGCGATGCGGTTGAGCAGATCCGAGGCCCGCAGGCTGACCGGGCCAAGCCGCGCCCAGTCTTCTGCTGCCTGTTGCCAGGCCGCTTTGGCCGCCGCGAGATCCTCAGCGCCGAGCGCCGCCTGCAAGGCCGTGGCCGATTTCTCGAATTTGGAGGCCGCGCGCATCAGTTGCACCTGCCGCTCCGCCAAGGGCCCGACGAATTCCGCCACCGGCGGCGCGGTGCGGGCCGCCTCGCTGGCCGCGGTGGGCAGCACCTTGAGCGTGCCGCGCGGGTTTGAAAGCAGCCCGCAGGTGATCTCGTAGCTTCCGGGCTTCAGCGTTTCGGTGAGGCTCGAAGAGAAGCCGGGCGCGATATTCTCGCGCTCTGCCAGCACCATCACCCCGTCGAGGATCTCCCATTCAAGCGGGCGGTCGGAGGCGTTGACGATCTTGAAGGTTGCCTTGCCCGCGGGCATCTCCAGCGCCATCGGCGCACAGGCGCGCCCGTCGACGGTGATGGTGACGGCGTCCATCGTCATCACATTGTTGCGCGAGGAGACCGACCAGAACAGTTCGATCCCGCCAGCGGTCAGCGCCACGCCAATGGCGATCAGGTAGTTGATGAGCCGCCCCGGAGGCGCTTTCGGCGGCGGGGCTTTTTGAACGGGGTCAGGCGTCGTCATCTCAGGCCTCTTGCGGTTTGGCAATGGGTGCGGGACGCAGGAAAAGGGGCAGAGTGCAGGCAAGGAACAGCGCCCAGGCGAGCACTTCGCCCACGCTCGGGCTCTCATGATAGCCGAAAAGCGCCGAAAGAACTGCACCGGTCACGGAGGAAAGCGGCAGGCTCTGGCTCAGATCCCACGCCGGGGAGAGCAAGAGGTTCCACAGCCCCGCCTCATGCAGCGAGCGCAGCGCCGCCGAAAAGAGCCCGGCGGCCACAAACAGGATGAACAGCCCCGAAGCCCGGAAGAAGAGCCGCAGATTGAGCCGCAGCCCGCCTGCGTAAATCCCCCAGCCGAGCAGGATGGAGACCAGGATGCCCATGAGCGCGGCCAAGGGCGCCTCGGGCCCCGGCGCTTGCTGGAAGATCGCCAGCAGGAAGAACACCGATTCGAGCCCTTCGCGGGCCACCGCCAGAAACGACATGGCGATCAGCGCCCAGACCGTGCCCTGCCCCGGCCCCTGCGCGGCAAAGGCGGCATCAACGTTGGTTTCCAGCGTCGCGCGGATCGAGCGCGCGGCATTGCGCATCCAGAACACCATCCAGACCAGCACGCCCACGGCGATCAGCGCAACCGCAGCCTCAAAGCCCTCCTGCGCGCGCTGCGGAAACTCTGCATGCAGCGCCTGCAGCCCTGCGCCAACAAAGAGCGACAGCGCGATGGCAAACAGCACCCCCACCCAGATCGCCCCAATCCATGCCGCACGGCCGGTGCGCTTGAGATAGGTGGCGATGATCGCGACCACGAGAGCCGCCTCAAGCCCTTCGCGCAGCATGATCAGGAGCGGGGCGAGCATGGCTGGTCTCCTTTAATCCTTAGCTTTCCTGTCGGATACTTTTGGAGAGAAAAACTGTCAAGATTTATCTCGCAATGTGAGCCTCGTCATTTCAAGGCCGCATGAAAAAGGCCCCGGAAGCCGGGGCCTTTGCAAAGCGATTCTGCAGCGCGCCGAGGCGTTAGCGCAGCGCGGTCACCGCCTCCTCGCGCCAGCGCGTGATCTCGATATGGCTGACCACGGCGCCCTGAATCGGGTTGGCGAGCGGGCGCACATGCATCACGAACCAGCGCGGGCAGTCGGGTGCATCGCACGGATATTCCAGCGAGAACTGGTCCTGTTTGCCGGTCAGGACGGCGCGGATCCCCTCCACCGCGCGCTTGGCATAACCGCCGTCGATCGCGGCAATGCCGGTGTCACAATGGCCAACATAATTCACGCCGACCCCGGTATGGGCCGCGCCCGGATCGCCGTTATCGGTTGCAAATCGGGTCCAGGCGGCATTGACAAGCATGATGTCACCCTTGCCGTCGAGCACGGCGACATGTTCCGCGAGCCCGTCGATCACCGATTGCAAAAGCTGCAGGTTGCGGGTTTGCGTGATGTCCACGAAGGTCAGCACCACCCCCTGCGCCGCCGAGGACGGCACCTTGTAAGGCAGCATCCGCACAAGATAATGGCGCCCGTTGAGCCCCGTCACCTCGCGCTCATGGCGGCTTTGCGCGCGCAATGTGCGGCGCAGATCATCGAGCAGGGCCGCGTAATCGAGCCGATGCGTGATATCGCCCAAGGGGCGGCCAATATCCACATCGCGAATGCGGAACAGCTCGACCGCATCGGGGCTGAACCGGGTCACGCGCAGATCGGCATCGACGAAAATCGCCCCCATCGCCATGATCCGGGTCAGGCTGTCGAGATCGGCGTTGGAGCGGTTGAGAAGGTCGATCTTCTCCTGATACTCGGCGTTGACCGAGTTCAGCTCCTCGTTCACCGATTGCAGCTCCTCGTTCGCCGATTGCAGCTCTTCGTTCGAGGCCATCATCTCTTCGTTGGTGGCCTGCAGCTCCTCGTTCGAGGTCTCAAGCTCTTCGATCATCGCCTGCAGGCTCTCGCGCGTCATCGCGAGTTCGGCCTCCAGCATCTCGATCCGCGCGCCCACCTCGCGGTCGATATCGACCACGGGCACATCATCCTCATCTGAGGCAACGCTTTCAAAAACAAGCAGATAAAGGCGCACCTCATCGGGCACCGCCTCCTGCGCCGAGGCGATCGGCATGACCTTGAGGCGCACCCATTGCGCCTCGGGCCCGGCCACACCCTCGGCCAGATGTAGCGGATCGGAGGTTGCCTCCTCACCGAGCCGCGCCGCCTTGAACAAAAGCGCCGAGGCCACGGGCAGCAAGGGCTCAATCAAAAGCCGCCCGATTTCAAGCGTTGCGACCCCCTCGCGGATCTGCATGAACCGGCTCAGATCGCCATAGGAATGCAGGATTTCGTGGCGCCCGTTCACCAAAAGCGAGGGCGGAGGCGCATAGGTTTTTTGCAACGCCGCAAGGCCGCGCTCCATCGCCGTTTGCGGCCCGCCCTCGGCGCGCCGGCGCGGCGGGCGCGGGTTGACGTAAAGCCCGGCCTTGCGGTCGGTGAGCGGCGCGGAGCCGGAGCGTTGCGCCTGCCAGATCCGGTGCCGCGCGGAGAGCACGGAGAAATCGTCTTGCACATGGACAAGCGCCTCGGAGCCGCCGAGGAACAGGTATCCCCCCGGACGCAAGGCGTAATGCATCCGTTGCAACGCGCGTTCCTGCGCTTCGGGGCGCAGATAAATCAGCGTGTTGCGGCAACTGACAAGGTCCATCCGCGTGAACGGCGGGTCCGAGAGGATGTTGTGACGCGCGAAAACGATGGATTGGCGCAGCTCCGGGCGCACCACGAACTGCCCGCCCCGCGGGGTGAAGAAGCGTTCAAGGAAAGTGCCCGGCAAATCGGCCGCGATGGTCTCGGGATAAAAGCCCGTCGCCGCCTGTTCGATGTTCACCGGCTCCACATCGGTGGCAAAGATCTTCAGCGTCGGCCAGCGCCCGGCCCGCTCGAACGCGTCGAAAAACAGCATCGCCAGCGTATAGGCCTCTTCGCCCGTGGCACAGCCCGCGGACCAGACGCGCAGCGTTGAGCCCACCGCCGCCTCGGCCACAAGCGTGTCGATCGCCCGTTCGGAAAGCTCGGCAAAGGCTTCCGGGTCGCGGAAGAAGGAGGTGACCGGGATCAGCATCTCGCGCCGAAGCGTGGCAAGCTCGGCGCGGTCTTGCGTGAGCAGCTCAAGATAGGAGGACAGCTCGGTGACCTGACGCACGCCCATGCGCCGCTCGATGCGCCGTTGCACGGTGCCGGTTTTGTAATCGGTAAAGTTCACTTCGCCCGAGAGCGAGAGGATTTCGATGATCCGGCCCAGCGCCTCTTGCGGTTCGAGCCCCTCGAACTGGCGCGGCAGCACCATGCGCTCGGTCACGCCATCGTCGGTGGCGCCCCCGGCGGCAGCGGCCACCAGTGCCGGGCGGCGCACGAGGTAATCCGCGATCCACGGGCCGATGCGGTCAATGGTCAGGGTGGAATCGATGAAGCCCGTGGCAATGGCCGAGCGCGGCATGCCGTCAAAGCGGGCGTCGCGCGGGTCTTGCGCAATCGCAACGCCCCCCGCCGCATGCACGGCAGACACGCCGCGGGTGCCATCCGAGCCGGTGCCAGAGAGCACAACGGCCAGAGCACGGCTGCCATAGCCCGCCGCCATCGAAGTAAAAAACGCGTCAATCGGCAAAGAGAGCACGCGGCGATCCTTTGGCACAAGCCGCAGGTGCCGGCCCTCGAGCGTCATGATCGTGGCGGGCGGGATCAGAAAAACCGAGTTCGGCGCCAGCGCCATCTCGTCTTCCACCGTCACCACCGGCATCCTGGTGTGCCGCGCAAGCAGCGACGCCATGATCGACTTGTGATCGGGCGAAAGGTGCTGGATCACCACATAGGCCGCGCCGGTATTGGCGGGCAGCGCCCCGAACAACCGCTCCAGCGCGTCAAGCCCCCCGGCAGAGGCGCCAATCGCCACCACCACTTGCGGGGCCCCCAGATCCTCCAGCACCACTGGCGGCTCTTCGGTGGTCAGATCCGCGTCCTTGTTGTCGTCGCTCGGGCCGTCCATGCGCCTCGTCTTTCCGGGTTTTGGCGGCGGGCATCACGCCCTCCGGCTGCTCAAATAGCGCCCCAACGGGCTGAGAAAGTCATTTTTGCCGGGTATTCCGCACTTAGCAGACGGTGCGATCCGGCCTTGTGTCAACCGTTATATCAGACCTGCCGGGTCAGCAGATCCGCGGCAACTGTTCCCCCACCAGCATGTCAACGATCCGGCTGCCGCCAAAGGCGGTGCGCATGCGCACCTGCCCGGCGTGCTCTGCCACCGCGCGCCCGACGATGCAAGCCCCCGCCCCCTCGGGGCGCGCGCGCAGCGCCGCAAGCGCGGCCTCCGCCTCCGCCTCGGGCACAAAGGCCACGAGCCGCCCCTCATTGGCGAGGTAAAGCGGATCGAGGCCAAGGATCTCGCACATCCCCACCACCTCGGCGCGCAGCGGCAGCGCCGCCTCCTCGATCACGATCCCGCAGCCCGCAGCCCCCGCAATCTCGTTGAGCGCCGAGGCAAGCCCGCCGCGGGTCAGGTCGCGCGCCGCCCGCGTGCCGGGCGCCGCCGCGCGCAGATCCGCCATCAGATGCCCGAGCGCGGCGCAATCACTCTCCAGCTCCGTCGCAAGCGCCAGATCGCCGCGCGCCGCAAGGATCGTGGCACCATGATCGCCCAGCACACCGTTCACAATCGCCACATCCCCGGGCCGCACGCATGCCGCGGCCATCTCGCAGCCGGGCGCGATCACGCCCACCCCCGCGGTGGTGACAAAAACACCGTCGCAGGCGCCCCGCCCCACGACCTTGGTATCGCCGGTGACAATCCGCACGCCGGCCGCCTCGGCCTCGCGCGCCATCGTCGCCACGATCCGGCGCAAAAGCGCGATCTCGGTGCCCTCCTCGATGATGAAGGCCGCCGAGAGCCAGAGCGGCGTTGCCCCCCCCACAGCAAGGTCATTCACCGTGCCGCAAACGGCGATCTTGCCAATGTCGCCGCCCGGAAATTCGATTGGCGTCACCACATAGCTGTCGGTGGTGAATGCGAGCCGCGCGCCGGGCGCGGCGAGCGCGGCCGCACTCAACCGCGCCTGATCCTCCATCCCGGGCGGCGCAAAAACGGAGGTGAACACCTCTTCGATCAGGTCGCGCATCGCGCGCCCGCCACCGCCATGCGCCAAGGTCACCCGCGCGTCTCTCAAAGCCATTCTCGTCTCACTCCAGTCTCACCGGGGCTGCCCGGGGGGGCGGGGGGTCCGGGGGCGGTCGCACCGCCCCCGGGCGGGGGGTGCGGGGGGCTGCAAGCCCCCCGCCGGGTCGCCTCGGCTTGGCCGAGGCGACATCACTCCGCCGCCCGCGCGCCCCCATATTGCCAATAGGCCGCACAAGCGCCCTCGGAACTCACCATCAACGCGCCAAGCGGCATCTCCGGGGTGCAGCCCTTGCCAAATTGCGGGCAGGCAGGCGGCTTCATCCGCCCCGTCATCACCGCACCGCAGGCGCAGCCTTCCGCCTCCTCAACCACGGCCCGCACGCCGGCATATCCGATCCCGAATTTCTCCTCGGCATCAAAGGCGCGGTATTTATCGCGAATCCGCAGCCCCGAGGCGTCGATCTCGCCCAGCCCCCGCCATTCGAAGGAGGGCCGCTTTTCATAAACCTCCGCCATCGCCGCAAGGCTCACCGTGTTGCCATGTTCGGGCACGACGCGGGCATATTGGTTCTCCACCCGCGCCACGCCCCGGGCAATCTGGCGCAGCACCATCAGCACCGATTGCAACAGATCGGTCGGCTCAAACCCCGCGACAACGATCGGCTTGCCATAATCCTCGGCAATGAAATCATAGGGATGAATGCCAATCACCATCGAGACATGGCCCGGCCCGATAAAGCCGTCAAGGCACATATGCGGATCATCGAGCAACGCCTTGATCGGCTCTGGCACGGTGATGTGGTTGCAAAACACGGTGAAATTCGTCAGCCCCTCGCGCGCGGCCTGCGTGATCGCGAGCGCGGTCGAGGGCGTCGTGGTCTCGAAACCGAGGCCGAAGAACACAACCTCCTTCTCGGGGCTGCGCCGCGCGATCTCAAGCGCGTCGAGCGGGCTGTAGACCATGCGCACATCCGCCCCCGCAGCCTTCGCCTGCAACAGGCTGAGCGTTGAGCCCGGCACCCGCATCGCATCGCCAAAGGTGCAAAACACCACGCCCGGCTTTTGCGCAATCTCGATACATTCATCGACCCGCGCGCGCGGCAGCACGCAGACCGGGCAGCCCGGCCCGTGGATGAATTCGATCCCGTCATGGATCAGCCGGTCGAGCCCGTAGCGAAAGATCGAATGCGTATGCCCGCCGCAGATCTCCATGATGCTGACGGGCTTTTGCTTCGTCGCGCCAATCTCGTCGGCGGTCCGTGCAATCTCGGCCAAGAGCGCCTTTGCCAGCGCCGGATCGCGGAATTCGGAGGCGAATTTCATGCCCGCCCCTCCAGCGCCGCATCACCCGCCGCCATCTGCTCCAGCGCCTCCTGCGCCTCGCCCAGATCGCGCAGCGCCTCAAGCGTCCTGGCCGCCTCCACCTCGTCGATCCGGCTCATCGCAAAGCCGACGTGAATGAGCACCCACTGCCCGACAAGCGCCTCAAGCGGCCCCTCGGCCACGCAGGCCACATTGACCTCGCGCCGCACGCCCGACACTTCGGCAAGCGCGGCCATCCGCTCCGCATCCGTGATGGCGATGATCTGCCCCGGAATCCCCAGACACATCAGCTCTCCTCCTCTTCCGACACCCGCCCCGAAGGGTCGATGATGCCATACCGTTCAAGCTTTGCCCGCAGGCCGACCCGGCTGAGCCCCAGCTCTGCCGCCGCCCGGCTCTTGTTCCAGCGATTGCGCGTCAGCGTTTCGCGCAGAATCCGCATCTCGATCAGCTCGACGCGATCCTTCAGCGTGCCCGCGGCGGTCATCACCTCTTCGGCAGAGCGGTCCGCGCCCTCTTCCGAAGGCGCCGCCTGCAAAATGTGACGCGAAATCAGATCCGCGCCGAGCGTGTTTGACTGCGCGAACATCAGCATCCGCGTCACCTCGTTCGAAAGCTCGCGCAGGTTGCCCGGCCAGTCGTAGTTTTCGAGGAAATCGAGCGCCGTGCCGTCAAAGCCCAGCACCGGCTTGCCGTGCCGCGCCGCCGCCTCGGCCAAAAAGTTCTGCGCCAAAATCGCCACATCGCCCCGCCGGGCCCGCAAGGGCGGCAACGCCACCTCGCCGGTCGAGAGCGCGTAATAAAGGTCCGAGCGGAACATGCCCTCGGCCACCAGCGCGCGCAGATCGCTCGCCGCCGCCGTGATCAGCCGCAGGTTCGTGCTTGCCGTCTCCTGCCCGCCGAGGGGCGTGATCGCCCCCTCGGTCAGCATGCGGATCAGCGCAAGCTGCAAGGCCGGCGTCGCGGTCTCGATCCCGGCCAGAAACAGCGTGCCCCGGTCTGCCTTCTGCGCCAGGCCAATCTTTGCGACGCCGCCGGGCAAAATGCCCCGGCGCGCCCCGAACAGCTCGATCATCGCCAGCTCTTCGGGCATGCCCGCAAGGTTGAGCTCGTAAAACGGCTTGTCGGAGCGCAACGAGACGTAATGCATCGCCCGCGCCATCTGCGCCCGCCCCGAGCCCGGCTCGCCGCGCACCAGAACCGGCACGTCAAAGCTCGCAAACTGCCGCGCCGTCGCCACCGCGCCATTCATCGCCGAATTGGGCGTGCGCAGGATCGTCTCGAACCCCATCCCCTCGCGCAGGGCGCGGCGGCGCTTTTCAACCCGGCTCTCCTGCGTCGAGTTCAAAAGCCGCATCTCCAGCGAGAGCCGGTCGTTCTCGCGCGCCAGCGCAAACATCCGCGCGGCGTTCCGCGCCGAGGCGAGCAATTGCTCGGGATGCCACGGCTTGGTGAGGAACTGGTGGATCCCCGCCTCGTTGATCGCCGTCATCATCGAGGCGCTGTCGGTGTAGCCGGTGAGGATGATCCGCACCGTCTCCGGCCAGCGCTCGCGCACCTCGGTGAGAAAATCGACCCCCGTGCGCCCCGGCATGCGCTGATCGCAGATGATCACCTGCACCCATTCCTCTTCGAGGATCGCCAGCGCCTCTGCCGCCCCCTTGGCGGTGAGGATGTCGAAATCATCCTCCAGCGCGAGTTTCATCGCGCTGAGCGAATGGGGCTCGTCGTCGACGAGCAGGATCGCGGGGGCCGAGGCCGACATCAGACCGCCTTGCGGGCGCGCCCGGTGGCGAGCCAGTCCAGCCAGGCCTGCATGCCCTCGCCGGTGCGGGCGGAGACGCGCAGCACCGCGATATTCGGGTTCACGCGGCGGATATTGGCCTCGTAAAGGTCCAGATCCACGTCGCAATGCGGCGCAAGATCCACCTTGTTGAGGATCGCAAGCCCCGCGGCGGCAAACATGTCGGGGTATTTGAGCGGCTTGTCTTCGCCCTCGGTGACGGAAAGGATCGCCACTTTCGCATCTTCGCCCAGGTCAAAGGCGGCCGGGCAAACAAGGTTGCCGACGTTTTCGATGAACAACAGCGCATGGTCGGGCAGCGGCAGACGCGCCAGCGCCTGCTCGATCATCGCGCCATCAAGGTGGCAGCCCTTGCCGGTGTTGACCTGCAGCGCGGGGGCGCCGGTGGCGCGGATGCGGTCGGCATCATTCGTCGTCTGCTGATCGCCCTCGATCACGCCCAAGGGCGCGCCGCCGAGCATCTCGATCGTTTTCACCAAAAGCGTTGTCTTGCCCGAGCCGGGGGAGGAGACCAGATTGGTCGCAAAAATTCCCTTTTGTGCCAAAAACTTGCGGTTGCGCGCGGCATAGGCGTTGTTCTTCGAGAGAATGTCCGTCTCGATCTCGACAAGCCGCGCCTGGCTCATGCCGGGCACCTCCGTGCCCGCGAGCCCGTGGCCCAGATGAAGATCATGCCCGCAAGCGGCCCCATGGGCGTGATGATGGGCGTGATCATGGCCGTGCGCATGGTCGTGGTCATGGCCATGCCCGTGCGGGTGCTCTGCCTCGGCCTCGGCGCCATGCCCGGTGCTGTGGCTGTGGCGATGGCTGTGCGGATGGTTGTGGCTCGTGCCATCGGCATGGGTGTGCCAATGCGAGTGGCTGTGGCTGTGCACCGCGCCCTGCGCCGGCTCTGCCAGCACCGCGAAGGGCGCAGGCTTGTGCGCGCCCCCCTCCTGACCCGTCTTTTTCAGGTGGTCCTTGAACGCCTCTTCGACGCTATGGCCGCCGCACCCGCATACCGTGCACATCAGAGCACCTCCAGATCCTTGATCCGCATTTCCTCGCCCCCCTGCACCAGCAGGCGCGCCCCGCCACAGAGCGGGCAGCCATCGAGGCGATGGTCAATCTCTACCGTTTTCTCACAGTCAAAGCACAGGGCTTTTCCCGGTATATCAATGATTTCGAGCGTCGCCCCTTCGGCAATCGAGCCGTTCATCACCACATCGAAGGCGAATTCGAGCGCCGCGCGCTCCACCCCCGCCATGCGGCCGATCTCAAGGCGCACCTTGGTGACGCGCGCAAAGCCCTGCGCATGGCCCGCCTCTTCGATCACGCTGCGAATGCCCTCGACAATCGACATCTCATGCATTGGCGCGCACCTCCAAGGCCACCGGCACGCAGGGGTCGAGAATATCGACCACCAGCGCGGCAAGATCAGCCTTTTCCGCCGGCAGCGTGGCGAGGCTCAGCTCCAGCGCGCCACCGGGGGCAAGCAGGTGATCGGTCGGCGTGACGCGGGTAAGGGCCGTCACGCGCCCGGCCTCGGCATGGGCCGAAAGCGCATAAGCGCCGCGCGCCGCCGCCACCACGGCAGTGCCATCGGGGCGCAACTCGGGCGGATACGGGGCGGCGGCAAGCCGGTGCAGGTCGATCATGCGGCCAAGCGCGCGCCACAGCGGGCCGCGCCCCCAAAGCGCTTCCGCCTGCGTCATCAGCGCCGCCTCTGCAACCCGCCCGGCAGGAGAATTCTCCTGAGCCGTCAGGGCCATCGGGTTGGTGAGCGCGGGCAGATCCGCGACCGCCTCCCCCGGCGAGAAATGCTTGGCAAGCTCAGCCAGCAGCGGGGCGACCCCGGCCCCGCTCGCGATGAAGGTGGTGAGCCGCTCGGGCAGCGCGCCCCCCCAAAGCCAGTCCTGAAGCGCCACGCCCCCCTCGGCCCAAGCCGCGGGCAGCGGGCGCGGCGGCAAGCCCAGATGCTTCGGCCAGATCAGGCACAGCTTCGCCAGATGGTCGCGCAGGATCTCGTGTTGTGCGGGCAATGCGGGCGCGGGCAGACCAAGCGCCAGACGCGCCGCCTGCCCCTGCGCGGCACCGCACAGGTTGAAGAGCCGTGGCAAGAGTTCCGCCACCTCGACCGTGGGCCGCCCCAGCAGCATGCGCGCCAGCGGCATGGGGTCGGGCGGCGTGATCTCGACCGTCAGTCTCAGGCCTTCGGGGCGGAGCAGAATGCCGAGTTCGGCGCTCACGCCGCGCCCCCCTCCGCACCGTCAGAGCCCGCGAGCCCGCCCGAGATCAGCGTCCGGCGGCTTGGTTGCGCAAGCGCTTCGCTGCGCGCCGCAGCCTCTGCGGCGGTCTCTGCGGCGGCGGCCTCGGCCGCGTTCTGCGCCTCGATCTCGGCCTCGCGGCTGGCGCGGATCTCTGCGCCCCGCGTCGTCTCGGCGCGGTTTTCCGGCTTGAACAGCTCGCCCATCACCGCGCGGGCGACATCGCGCGCCTGCATCTGGCTCTGGAAATCGCCCATCGAGGAAAACAGCGCGCAGGCCTTGTAGCCGCCCACCATCTCGCGCCGGTTGTGGATGAACTCATAGATCCCGGAGGGGAAATGCATGTCTTCCTTTTCGCCCGGCACAAGGGCGGACCAATCCTCCCCGGCGCCCGGCAGCACCACAAGGTTCATGAACCACGGCGAAACAAGCACGCCCAGCCCGCGCCCTTCGTGGCTGCGAAAGCCCACCGCCTCGATCGCCAGCGCCTTGTTCACCAAGGGCACGTCGCGCATTTTCGCATGCCAGATCTCGCGGAAATCGGCGGTGAGCGCGGCGACTTGCGCCTCGATCCGCTGTTGTTCCAAAAGCTCCGGCGCGCCCGGGTCCACCTGCACGATGAAGGCATCGCGCGGCGCATCGCAATTGGGGCAATGCCAGTCTTCGGGCAGCGCGCGGAACGGCGTGCCGGGCAGAACCTGACGGAAATCATCCCCCTGCGCGGGGTCATAGGGCGTCCAGCAGATCTTGCATTCCATGATCGCCTGATCGGAGATGCGGTCGTGCGCGCCCAGATAGCTGCCCTCGAAACCCGTGATCGGACCGTTCATCGGATCGCCTCCAGCACCTCGCGCAGCCGCTCTGCGCTGTCTTCCAGATCTTCGCGCGCGGCCAGCACCACCTCTGGCATGGTCGTCACCTCGAATGTGTCGAGGATCAGCGCATCCGTCGAATTGAAGAACTGCACCCGCCAGACATGGGGCGTGGCGGTGGCCGTGATGCGGCAATTGCCATAGCCGCGCGACAGCACCGTGACCGCCCCCTCGCCCAGCGCCTCGCCGAGCCAGGCGAGGTCTTCCTCGGTGTGCGGCAAGAGCGTGAGGTTGATCACATGCGCCAAGCCGCCCTCGTAAGCGGCAGATTTGTCAAGCAGCTCAGCCAGAAGCGCGGGGGCGTTCACCACCCCTTGCCCGACCGCAAGCCCCGCCCCGGCCGCGCGGCGGAAGGGCTCGAAGGCGCGGCTGATCGCGGCGGCGGGCACCGGGGCCACCTCGATCTGGTCAACGCCCGCACCGGCAACGCACCAGACCCCGGCAAAAACCGATTCCTGCACCATCAGCGCCGGGATGCCGCGGATCTTCATCGCGACCTCGCCCGTTCCCATTGTCTCGGCGATCAGCGCGCGGTTTTGCGCATCGAGCCCGCTCAGATCGAAGCTCGCGCGCCCAGACGCCGCGCACTCCGCCGCCGCCTCGGCCACCCGCGCCATCAGCGCGAGCGCGGGGGCAACCAGCGTGCTGTCATCCACTTCGGGCAAATGGCTTTCATAGGTGCGCATGCCCGAGGGAAGCTGCATGTAGCCCAGCTCTTCGCCCTCCTCATCGGGTTGCGAGCCGGGACCGAAGCCGACGGGCGGCAGATGGAAGTTCGAGACCATGGATCAGCCTTTCACGGCGAGAATATGGGGGATGCGGGCAAGATAATCATCCCAGTCGCGGATCTTTTCGATCCCGCCGAGAAAGGCACCGTCGCGGTAAAACAGGAAGGAGGGGGTCTTCAGCACACGGGTCTGCTCGCGCAAGCCCGTCTCGATCGCATCGCCAACGACGGCGCAGTCAAACCCGTTCTGGAACGCCTGCCGCAACTCCGGCAGCACCACGGCGGCATCGGGGGTTTCAAGATTGCGCGCCGCATCGCCCGGCACAAACAGGCAATGCACGCCGGGCCGGTGGGTGAATTCGGCAAGATCCGAAGCGTTTTCGAGCCGCGGCCAGCCAAATTCGGTGCTCAGGCGCGCCACCAGCGGGTGTATCTGGCCAGTGCGGGGGAGTGTGTCATTCGGGGCGTGATCGTGCATGAAATCCTCAGGCCGTGGTCTTGCCGGCCTCAAGCGCGGCTTGCAGATGGGGGGGGAGCTGGGGCGCGCGGGCGTCCAGATCGGCGAAGGCATCGCCCAGATCGCCGCCCTGCATCAGCGCGCGCAACCCGCCGAGGGCGGCAGAAATCTTCTGCGCCTCCTCGGCAGAAATCACCGCGCGCGCCGCGCCAAGAAACGCGAGCACCCAATCGCCGGGCTGCGCCTCGGGGGTGAGCGAAAGATCGACCACCGCGGGCCTGCCCTCCTCGATCACATCGCCGCGGATGCCGTCAACCGCCACAATCTGCACCGGAATTCCGACACACATCAGGCGCGCACCTTTGCCGCGGAGGGAAAGAAGCGATGATCGCCGCTCCGGCAGGCCTCTTCTTCCGAAGGGCGGCCATGCTCATAGGCATCGCGTGCAAGTGACGGGTCAACAAGATCATCGCAGAGCGTGACACCGGGCGCGACCTGGATGCCCCAGCTCGCCAATTCGCGCACGGCCTCTTCAAGCGCACGCGGGATCTGGTCTGCCACCGCCGGGCGCAGGCTGCCGCCGTAATCTTCCAGCTCGACCGGCTGACACCCGATCAGCGTCATCCGCGCCGGGCAGTTGCCGATCAGTTGCGCGGTTGCGAGCACATCCTGAAACCCGGTCTGATGCAGGCTCATCTTTTTGGCCCCCATGAAGGCGGGCACATCACTGTCGCGCATCGTCACCAAAGTGCCGGGCTCAAGCCCGAAGTCGATGGCATCAAAAACGATCAGCGCATCCGCCTCTTCGAGGAAGGGCAGAAGGTAGAGCCCCTGCGTGCCGCCGTCGAGCAGCTTCACCCCCTCCGGCAGCGCGTGGGTCTGCGCCATGGTCTCGACGCAGCGCACCCCAAAGCCTTCATCGGCCCAGAGCACATTGCCAATGCCGAGAACAAGAACCCGTTCGGGTCTGACTGCCTGCATGAAATCCTCCCTGGAGCGGTTGCGGAGCGGTTGCGCAAAGGGCGGACAGGCCGCCCGTCACGAAGACTATGTCCAGTGCGCCTGACACGCTGTCACAAAGCGTCAGACCGGAGCTGTTCTCGCATCCCATTGAAGAAAGGGCCGTATTGGCGGCGAGGACGAGTCGGGCAAAAGCCCGTTTCGAAAACCTTCTTACCACCCAAAGGCCGCCTTTGGAAGCAAGACTTCCACAAAATAACCGGGCGCAGACAGTCTGCGCCCGGCATCTCCTTCTACCAATTTTACTCGATACGGTCGTCTTTGAAGGTTCGGAAGCCGGAGATCATGGTCGAGACCATGGATTGACGGCTCATCACATCTTCGCGCACCGCGGCGTAGATATGGATGATCGCGAAGACCACGATCGCCCACATGCCGAGGTGATGCAGGGTGTGGATGCGCTGGCTGTTCTGCGCGATCCCGAGCACCCAGCCAAAGAGCGTGTCCGGCAAGCTGCCCTGCCCCGCGCCTTCGCCGTAAAGCGCCCAGCCGGTGATCATCATGAAGGTGATGCCGAGCGTGATGAAGAAGAACATTGCCGCATGCGCAAGCGGGTTATGGCCCACGTATTTCTTCGGCTCTTCCTCAAGGAACAGATACCAGCGCAGCTCGAACAGGAATTCCTTGTAGTAGCGCAGGTTGAAAATCGGGATGTAGAACATCTGCCAGGCATGGCGGTTGCCCACAAAGGCCCAGTAGATGCGCGCGAGGAAGCCGATCGAGAGCACCGTGCCCGCGCCGAAATGGGCAAAGCGGATATAGCCCATGACAAACTGGTTCGTTGCCTCGCTGAAATCCATGCTCGGCAGCGGCGCCCCGATCAGGTAGCCGGTGATGCACAGGATGGTGATGCAAAGCGCATTCATCCAGTGCCAGATCCGCACCGGCGCCTCGTAGACATAGACCGATGTGCGGCGGCGGATGCTTTCGAGATCTTCGAGCGTGGCGTCCCCGGTCAGCCGGGAGGCCTCGAAGATCTCATGCGGCTCGACCCGCGGCTCATAGATCCTTTCGTCGGTGATCTTGCGCATGATGCCCCCCTCAGCGCACCTTGACGGTGGTCAACGGCGCCCCGTCGGGCGACATCACATGGGTCGAGCAGGCGAGGCACGGGTCGAAGCTGTGCAGCGTGCGCAAGATCTCGACCGGCTCTTCGGGCCGCTCCATCTTGGTGTTCATCAGCGAGGCCTCAAACGCGCCGATATTGCCCTGACTGTCGCGCGGCGAGCCGTTCCAGGTGGTCGGCACAACGCATTGATAGTTCTCGATCCGGCCATCCTTGATGCGCACCCAGTGGCCCAGCGCACCGCGCGGCGCCTCGGTCATGCCGACGCCTTTCGACTCCTTCGGCCAGGTTTTCGGCTCCCATTTCTCGACATTGGCGGTCGCGCTGTCACCGTTTTTGATGTTGGTGATCAGCTTGTCGAAGAAGTGCCGTTGCAGACGGCAGCAATATTCCGCCTCAAGCGCGCGGGCGGCGGTGCGCCCGAGCGTCGAGAACAGCGCCGTGACCGGCAGGTTCATCGTGCCGAGCAGGCCATCGACCTGGTTCTTGATGTCTTCATGGCCCTTGGCATAGCCGATGATGTAGCGCGCCAGCGGCCCCACCTCCATCGCATGGCCTTTCCAGCGCGGCGCCTTGATCCAGGAATATTTCGCGCCTTCATCCAGCTCTTGAATATTGGTGCGGGTGCCCTTGGCATTCGGCCCAAGCTCGTATTTCGGCCGGGTTTCGCCATCCCAGGGGTGCAGCCCCTTGCCGGGCTCGCCATATTCATACCACGAGTGATCGACGAATTCCTGCACCTGCTCGGGGTCGCGCACATCAACGTCATGCACCTCGTTGAGGTTGCCATTGATGATCGCGCCGCGCGGCAGATGGAGTTGCTCAGGGCTGAAATCGTTCGGATGCTCGGGAATGTCGCCATAGGCAAGGCACGCCTGCGAGGAGAGCCCGCCGCCGTAGAGCCAATTTTTGTAAAAGCCGCCAATCGCCACCACGTCAGGCAGATAGACGTTGCGGGTAAACTCCATGCACTGGTCGATGATCGAGGAGACGAGGTTGAGCCGCTCCATGTTGATCGCGCCCACAGCGCCCACGCCATCGACGTTGATCGCGCAGGGAACGCCGCCGACAAGCCAGTTCGGATGCGGGTTCTTGCCGCCGAAGATCGTGTGGATCTTGACCACTTCCTTTTGCAGATCAAGCGCTTCAAGGTAGTGCGTCGTCGCCATCAAATCGGCTTCGGGCGGCAGCAAGTAAGCCGGGTTATCCCAGTAGCCGTTCTTGAAGAGCCCAAGCTGCCCACTTTCGACGAATTTCTTCAGACGGTTCTGAACGTCGCGGAAATAGCCGGGGGAGGACAGCGGATGGCTCGGGCTCACCATCTGCTGCAGCTCCGACGTCGCCTTGGGGTCGGCGCGCAGCGCATTGACCGGGTTCACCCAGTCAAGCGCATGCAGATGGTAGAAGTGCACGATATGGTCGTGGATCTGCAACGCGAGCTGCATCATGTTGCGGATCGAGTTCGCGTTCTCGGGGATGGAGATGCCGAGCGCATCTTCCACCGCGCGCACCGAGGTCAGCGCATGGGTGCCGGTGCACACGCCGCAGATCCGCTCGGTGAAAGCCCAGGCGTCGCGCGGGTCGCGGCCCTTCAAGATCACCTCAAGCCCGCGCCACATCGTCCCGGTGGAGACGGCATTGGTGATGATGCCCTCTTCGTTCACGTTCACTTCGCAGCGCATATGGCCTTCGATCCGGGTGACCGGATCAACAACGATGCGCTTGCCGGTATTGTCGAGGGTAAAGCCGTTCGGGGTTTGCGTGGTCATGGCTTACGCCTCCTCGTTCTTTTTCTGGGCGCGCTTGAGCGCGGAGGCGGCGGCATGGATCGCCACCGAGCCGCCGACCACGGCGGTGGTGGCAAGGCCGATCTGGTCCGCCGTCGCCTCGATGCCGAACTGCTTGATGCCGGTCACGCGCTGATAAAAGCCGTGCTGATCCCAGAACCCGTCTTCGGAGCAGCCGATGCAGCCGTGGCCGGACTGGATCGGGAAGCTCACGCCTTCGTTCCAGCGCACCGTCGAACAGGCGTTGTAAGTGGTCGGGCCCTTGCAGCCCATCTTGTAGAGGCAATAGCCCTTGCGCGCGGCATCGTCGTCCCAATGCTCGACGAACTGGCCAGCATCAAAATGCGGGCGGCGGTAGCATTTGTCGTGGATGCGCTGCGAGTAGAACATCGCCGGGCGGCCCTGACGGTCCAGCTCCGGCATCCGGTCGAAGGTGAGCATATAGGTGATCACCCCGGTCATCACCTCGGCAATCGGCGGGCAGCCGGGCACTTTGATGATCGGCTTGTCGGTGATGACCTTGTGCACCGGCGTGGCGCGGGTCGGGTTGGGCGCGGCGGCCTGCACGCAGCCGTAAGAGGCGCAGGCCCCCCAGGAAATGATCGCTTTCGCGTGTTCGGCGGCGTGGCGGAGCTGTTCCACAAAGGGCTTGCCGCCGATAATGCAGAACATCCCGTCTTCGTTGAGCGGCGGGTTGCCCTCCACGGCGAGGATGTAGTTGCCCTTGTATTTCTCGATCGTGTCTTCGAGCGCGGCCTCGGCGGCATGGCCGGCAGCCGCCATCAGCGTGTCGTCGTAATCAAGGGAGATCATGCTGAGCACGACATCCTTGGCCAGAGGGTGGGCAGACCGGATGAAGCTCTCCGAGCAGCAGGTGCATTCCAGACCATGCACCCAGATCACCGGCGTGCGCGGCTTCGTTTCCATCGCATGGGCGATCTCCGGCACGAAGCTCGGCCCGAGCCCCAGCGCAGCCGCTGTCAGCGAACAATATTTCATGAAGCTGCGGCGCGTGATGCCCTGACGCCGCATCACGTCGTAAAAGGTTTCAACTTTCGACACTTGTCCCTCCCATGCCTGGAGCCGGCCATTTCCCAGGCGCGCCCTTGGTATGTCTTTGATTGTGCCGATCAGCCCTGCGGGGACCACTGCGAACTGACAGAATGTCGCATATAATTTTATTGTTTAAAAACAATGGTGTGTGATTTTGTCACGGGAAAATTACGAAAGGTTTTTAACCGATTCACTTTCCAATGTGATTACAATCTTTCCAATTTTGCCGCTGCCACGAGCGCCTGACCAAAGGCGAGCGAGCCGTCATTTGCCGGAATCTTGCGGTGTTGGAGCACGCGGCAGCCATCGAGTTTTTCAACCGTCAGGCGCGCCAGAAGCGCGTTTTGAAACACCCCGCCGGTGAGGGCCACGGCATGTGCCGCACCGCTCTCGACGAGCGCGCGCGCGCGCGCCGCAAACGCCTCGGCAAGCGCCACATGGGCGGCAAGCGCCAGCCCCGCCGGATCGCTGCCGCGCGCAATCGCGCGAAAGAGCGGCGCGGGGTCGATCTCGGCGCCATCGTCCTCCAGATGCACCTCCGGCGCGGCCTTGGCCCTGCGCGCGAGCGCCTCAAGCCGCATCGCCGCCTCGCCCTCGTAGCTTTGCTTCACCGCGCAAAGCCCAAGGCAGGCCGCCACCGCATCAAAAAGCCGCCCGGCACTCGAAGAGAGCGGCGCATTGACCCCTTTGGCCGCCATCTGGCGGGCAATGTCGCGCGGCGCGGCCGGAAAGAGGCCATTTGCCAAAGCGCCAAGCCCCGCCGCATCGAGCCGCACCAGCGCATTGCGCCAAGGCTCCATCTGCGCCCGGTCTCCGCCGATCAGCGCCGCGGGCTTCAGCCATGCGTGACGCCGGAACCCTTTGTAATCGCCCAGCAACACCTCGCCGCCCCACACCGCGCCATCGGGGCCAAGGCCGAGCCCGTCGAGCACGATCCCGACCACTTTGCCACCATCGAGCGGCCAGAGATTCTCGCCCAGGCAGGCCGCGAGATGGGCGTGATGGTGCTGCACGGCAACGAGCTTGAGCCCCTCCCGTGCCGCCCGCTCGCCGCCATGGCGCGTGGCACGAAAATCGGGGTGCAGATCAACGGCGACGGCCTTTGGATGGTGATCAAAGAGCGCGGCATAATCCGCATCGGCCTTGAGATAGGCTTCCCATGTGAGCGCATCGTCAAGCTCGCCCAGATGATGACCAAGGAGCGCCTGCCCGTTCTTGATCAGGCATTGGGCGGCCTTCATCTGCCCGCCGCAGGCCAGCACTTCCGGCGCACGCTCGAACCCCGGCGGCAGCGGCAGCGTGCCGGGCACCTGCCCGCGCGCCCGGCGCAGCACGGCAGGCGGATCGGCCCGCACCACCGAGTCATCGAGCCGCCGCGCGATGGCGCGGTCATGCATCACGAAGGCCTCGGCAAAGGGGGCGAGCTTTTCACGCGCCTCGGCATTGTCGATCACCTGCGGCTCGCCGGAGAGATTGCCCGAGGTCATCACCAGCACACCGCCGAACGCCTCGATCAGCAGGTGATGGAGCGGCGTGTAAGGCAACATCACGCCCAGCTCGACCATGCCCGGCGCAACGCTTGCCGGCAAAGCACCGCGCGAGGGCATCAACACGATCGGCGCCGATGGCTCCCGCAGCGCCGCCAGCGCGGCGGCGGAGACCGTGACGATCTTCTCCAGATCCGCCTCCCGCGCCATCAGCGCGAGCGGTTTGGAGGGGCGGCCCTTGCGGGCGCGCAATTCGGAAACGGCAAAGCGATTGGTCGCATCACAGGCCAGATGGAAGCCGCCAAGCCCCTTGATTGCAACGATTTCTCCGGCCTTCAGCCGCGCCGCGGCCAGAGCGATCGCATCGCCGGGCACCTCTGCGCCCCCGACTTCAAGCCAGAGCCGCGGCCCGCAAACGGGGCAGGCGATGGGCTGGGCATGAAAACGCCGGTCGTGCGGGTCTTCATATTCGGCGCGGCAGGACGGGCACATCTCGAAAGGCGCCATCGTGGTGCGCGCGCGGTCATAGGGCAGGCTCTCAAGAATGGTGAAGCGCGGCCCGCAATGGGTGCAATTGGTGAAGGCATAGCCCTGCCGGCGGCCGAAGTCGTGGACCTCGGACAGGCAGTCCGGGCAGGTCGCGGCATCCGGGGTCACGCGCGTCTGCGCCCCCGGCCCGCCCGATACCGCGATCTCGAAGCCTTTCGGGGGCGCCTCGAACACGGCGACCGACAGCTCGACCGCATCCACGCGCGCGAGCGGCGGCGCCTCTGTCCGCAGCGCCGTGACCAGATCGCCCGGATCGCCGAGAAAGCGGATCAGCACCCCCTCGGCATCGTTGCACACGGTTCCGCGCAAGCCGCGCGCCTGCGCGAGCTGCCAGACGAAGGGACGAAAGCCCACCCCCTGCACCTGCCCGCGCACCCGGATCTGCCAGCCCTGTTGCTTCATGCCCCCTCCCCCGGCCCCCCATCCGATGCGCTGACACCGGGCCTTCCCACTGGGAGCCGCCGTATCAGGGCGCGCGCGCAGCGCGAAGTCAAGCGCGCGATCCCACCGCGCGCGCAGCACCACCTCAGTTGCGCCGAGAAGAGGCACGCATCACAAGTTGCGGCATCGGTCCGGGCAGAATGGGCGCCACCGACCGCCCCTCGATCAGCTCCAGAAGCGCAATCGCGGCGGTGCGCGCCACAGTCTCCAGATGCAAATCGACGGCGGTGAGCTGAGGCGTTTCGGAGCGCGCGCGCAGCCCGTCATACCGGGTCACCACCCGGACCTCCGCCGGCACCGCCTTGCGCGCCTCGCGCAGCGCCATCATCGCGCCCGTTGCCAGCGCATCGACCGGCGCCAGCACACCATCGAGCCCGGGCCGCGTGCGCAGATGCCGCGCCACCACCTGCGCCGCCGCTTGCTCCCCCAGCCGTTCGTCGATCCGCAACACCTGCGGCACCATGCCGATCTGCGCCGCCCGCGCCCGATACCGCGCCTCGAACACCTCGTAATAGCGCCGCGCACTGGTGCCGATCAGCAGCGGAAAATCGCGCGCACCGGTCTCGATCAGATGGTCCATGAGCAGATCGACCGTCTTGTCGTAATTGAGGTCCACCTGCGCCGACACCACCCCGTAAGCCGCCCCGATCGACACTGTCGGAATGCCGCGCACGGCCAGAAACGGCAAGAACGGGTCATTGCGCGCGGGCTCCACCAACAGCGCGCCATCAAGCGGCACCGCGCGCAGCGCTGTCTCCGGGTCGGGGATCGGCGGCACCAGCACAAGCGCAACATTGCGCTCCAGCGCAGCAAGGGCCGCCGCCCCGGCGATTTCCATCAAAAACCCCAGCCGGGAGGGCCCCGCCGCCACCCCCGCCGCCATCGAGGAGACCAGCGCAATCGTATTGGCCCGCCCGGTGCGAATGCCGCGCGCCGCGATGTTGGGCCGATAGGCCAGCGCATCAATCGCCGCCTCGACCCGCGCGCGCGTTTCCGGGTCGACCCGGCGCTTGCCGTTGATCGCATTCGAGACCGTGCCCGCCGACACGCCCGCAAGCCGTGCCACATCAACCACCGTCGCCCGTCGCCTGCCCGGTTTTGCGCCACGATCACGCTCTGGTTGATCGCTCTCGGGGTGATCCATATTCGCTCCGATCCGGCGTGGCGCCTCCTGCGCCCTTGCGAATGGGGAACGCCGCGGCGTCACACTCCGTTCGGAAGGGCCCCGCCCTGCCTGACCATCATCAAACCGTTTTCGGTGTCTTCAAGCAAGGGCCAAAGAGATCAAACGGTTCCGAAGCAGTCAAAACGCTCCCCGACGCGGGGGCGGATCAGGCGGCGCGGCGGCAAAATGAGGCCCGCAGGCCGCTTTTTGACCATATGGGCAGTTGCCAAGAGCCGGGCGGCAGAACTACCTTGAGTTGCACAGTCGCCGCCCCTCGACGACCGGCAGGCAGGTGTCATGGCTTTGAACGAGACCCTTTCCCGCGCCGCGCAGCTGATGCGGCTCACGGCCGGGTTCAGCGGGCCGCTCTTCGCCTTTGCGCTGGCGCTCACGCTCTGGGCGCTGGCGGCTCTTGCACAGGCGCTGCCAGAGACGATTTTGCCTGCGCCGTGGGCTGTCTGGGCCGCCGCGCGCGAAATGTGGGACAGCGGCCTTCTCGCGCAGGATCTGGCGGTATCGCTCCGCCGCGCGGCAACGGGCTTTGCGCTCGGGGCCAGCCTCGGCATCGCGCTCGGGCTTTTGTCCGGGCGCGTGGCGGTGCTGCGCTGGCTCCTTGGCCCGCCCCTGATGCTTTTGCGCCCGATCCCGGCGATTGCGCTCGTGCCGCTGGCGATTGTCTGGTTCGGCATCGGCGAAGGCTCCAAACAGTTTGTCATCGGCTACACCGTCTTTCTCACCGTCTGGTTCAACACCCATCACGGCATGGAATTCGTGCCCGAGATCTACCTGCGCGCGGCGCGCGCGCTTGGCGCCTCGCGGCGCCGCGAGTTTCTCACCGTGATCATCCCCGCCGCCGCCCCCCATATCCTCGCGGGGCTGCGGCTCGGCATCGCGCTCGCCTTCCTCAGCCTCGTTGCCGCCGAACTGTCGGGCGCTTCCGCGGGGCTCGGCTTCCGGCTGCAGGAAGCGCGCCAATACATCCGCACCGACCGGATCTTTGCGCTGTTGATCCTTCTGGGCGGGCTTGGCGCCACCGCGGATCTGATCCTCGGGCGGATCGGGCGGCGCCTCGTGCACTGGCATCGGGAGTAAGCGATGACCGGGCCGGGGGATCTGCGCATCGAGGATGTCACCATCACCTATCCGGCCCGGAAGGGGCAGGTTCACGCGCTTGCGCTCCCGCGGCTGCACCTTGCACCGGGCAGCTTCACCGCGGTGATCGGCCCCTCGGGCTGTGGCAAGTCGAGCCTGCTCAATGCGATTGCGGGCTTTGTCGCGCCAACCTCGGGCAGGATCTTGCTCGATGGGGCGCCGGTCACCGGCCCCTCTGCGCGGATCGGCGTGATCTTCCAGCATTATGCGCTGTTTCCGTGGTTTACCGCGCTCGGCAATGTGCGCTTTGCGCTGCGCCGGTTCCCCCTCTCGCGCGCCGAAGAGATCGCCCGCGCCCGCGCCGCACTGGACGAGGTCGGGCTTGGGGCGCATGCGCGAAAGTTTCCGCAGCAGCTCTCCGGCGGCATGAGGCAACGTGTGGCAATTGCCCGAACCTTTGCCTGCGCCCCGGAGGTGCTGCTTCTGGATGAACCCTTCGCCGCGCTCGATGCCCAGACCCGGCGCGGCATGCAGGAGCTTATGCTCGCGGTCTGGGCGCGCCACAGCGCCACCGTGCTCCTCGTCACCCACGATGTCGATGAAGCGTTGCTGCTGGCGGACCGGGTGCTCTTGATGAGTGCGGCGCCGGGGCGGCTGATCGGAGAATATCTGCTGCCGCAGCCGCGCCCGCGCCGCCTGACGCAGGATGGGGGCGCGCTGCTCGCGCTCCGCGAAGATATCCTTGCCCGGCTGCACCCCTTCAGCGCGCCCCTCGACGCGCCCGCCGATGCCGCGCCCGCCCCTGAAAGGAGCCTGCCATGACCCTGCTGCCCCGCCTCGCCGCCCTCGGGCTTGGGCTCTTTCTTGGCAGCGCCGCGGTTCAGGCCGAGCCCCTCACCTTCGCTTGGAGCCCGACACCGCAGGCGCCCCAGATCGAGCTCGCCCGGGCAGCGGGCTATTTCGCGGCGGCCGGGCTTGAGGTGGAGATCGTGCCCTTCGCCTCCGGGCGCGAGGCGTTCGAGGCGCTTCTGGGCGGTCAAGCCGATCTGGCCTTCATGGCGGAATTTCCCGCCGCGACGGGCATTTTGACCGGGCAGCGCTTTGCCATCATCGCCGATCTCGCCCGCTATTCCGGCTCGCGCATCATCGGCACGGCCACTGCCGGGCCACTGACGCGGATGGAAGACCTGCAGGGGCGGCGGATCGGCACCACGATCGGCACCAATGTGCATTATTTCCTCGACCGGGCGCTTGGTCAGGCAGGGGTCAGCGCCGAGATCGTCTCGGCGGCCCCCGCAGATCTCGTTCCCGCGCTGGCGCGCGGCGATGTTGAGGCCATCGCGCCCTTCCCGAGCTTTTATGCCGCTGCCGCGGCAACGCTCGGGGAGGCGTATCGCGAGCTGCGTCCGGGCGGCTATGCGGTGCATTATATCCTCGTCACCACGCCCGAACAGGCCGAAACCGCGCGGATCAGCGCCTTTCTGGGGGCCCTGGCCCGCGCCGAGGCGGATTTGAAGGCCGATCCGGTCGCCGCGCAAAGCGTGGTTTCAAAGGCCATGGGCGGGACGATCCGTGCCGAGCAGGTCGCCGCGCTCTGGCGCGATGTGGAGATCGGGCTTGCCCTTGATCCGAGCCTGACCACCCTGATCCGCGCCGAGGCGGAGTGGATTGTCGATCAAGGGGTGATCCGCGGCCCCGTGCCGAGTGCCGAGACGGTGGCGGGGTATATCACGCCCAAAGCGCTGCAGGCCGCGGCGCGCTAACCGCCGCGCCCCGACCTTACGGCAGGCTCAGCGCGCGGCGCAGATCGTGGCGCGCGCGTTCGACCAGCAGCCGCCGGAGCCCATGCGGAAGTCATCTCCAAGCCAGCCCTGCGCATGGGTGGCGCCGCGCGCACCGTTCCAGTGCCCGGAGGCGAAGCCGTTGCCCGAGGGCTCCAGTTGCGCAAAGTAATCGCCCAGATAGCTGTTGCGATCGGCATTGACCCAGAACCCGCCCGTGCCATCATTGGCCATCCAGATCGGGCAGGTGCCCTGCAGGTTCACCAACATCTGGCCATCGACCTGCAACGAGCAGGTGCCATAGATCACATAGGGCTGCCCGCCGCCCGGGGCCGCCGGCACCGGGATCGGCACGGGCACCGGGATCGGCAGCGGAACGGGAACCGGGGTCTGCATCGGCATCGCAAAGCTCTGCCCGGTGAGCCCTGGCGCCGCGCCGGGGATCTGTGCCGGCGGCGCGAACACCGGCGGCGCCATCGCGGGTTGGCCGCCCACCGCCCCACTCGTGCATTCGAAAACGAGGTCGCGAATATGCGCCTCGGCCCCGCGCACGGTTTCGGCAGAATTGCGCATGCACCAGTTGTAATGCATCTGGTAATCGTCATGCACGCCGCGCCCCTCATCGAGGCAGCTCGGGTTGTAACGCAGCCCGGCGCCAACAACGCTGGCGGTATTGGCGGCGTATTGGCGGCAAAATTCCGCGTTGGGGACCTCGGCCACAGCGCTTCCGGGCAGCGCGCTGATCCCCCCCGCAATGAGCGCCGCAACGCGCAGTGCAACCGCGCCCCGCCGCGCCGCGACAGAAATAGCCTTCATGCAGCTTTCCCTTTTCGGTTGCCGTCCCGCCGATGTGCCTGCCCGTCCCGCCCCTTCCCGGGTGCGCAGCCATCGTCCCGCGTCATTTAGCCACGCAGGTGCATCAAGGTCTATATCCGAACTGGGCCCGCCCGTGACGTCAAAGAGCCTGTGGCAGAAGGGCTTCGCTCAGCTCTGCCCCGCCACAGGCCGCTGCGCGCCGATGTCGGAGATCTCTTCGATCAAGAGCGCCAGCTCATCGGCGGCACGCCGAAACGGGCGGCGGTCCTGCGGAGCCATCCGCCGCGCCAGACGTTCGAGCGCCGCAAGGCAGCGCTCCGGCCGCTCTGGAAGCTGCCCGATCCGCGCCATGAACCCCGCGAGCACGCGCGCCTGCGTGGCATCAAGCCCCGGCGTGCGCTGCAATTCCTTGGCCCGCAGCACCGCATGCCCCAGATCCATCATGGCAAAGCCGACGCGCGCGCCCCAATCCTCGCTCCGCACAGCCTTTTGCGACAGCCGCACCAGCCGCAAGCAACGATGATAGAGCCGCGCCCGCCAAACCGGTCGATGCGCAAGCGCGCGGTCATCGCCCGCAAGCGCGGCAAGATCGTGCAGCATCATCACAAGCTGCATGCGTTGCCGTCGCCGCAACCCCGCCGGATAAATCAGCCGATAGGCCAGATAGGCCGCGAGCGGCGCCGCAAGGATTGCAAGCCCAACCTCCAGCGACGCGCCGAAAGCGCCCGCAAGCGGCCATGCCGGCTGCAGCATCAGCATCAGCGTCATGTTGTAATCGAAGCTCATCGCCGTGGTGCGCCGATGCCCGACCAGAAATGGCCCAAACAGGATGAAGGGGAAGCACAATGCGATCAGTTGCCAGTCCGCCGCCGCCCATGGCCAGACAAGCCAGCGACAGGCCAGCGCCCCCAGCGCTCCGAACAGCGAGCCCCAGAACACGTTGCGCATCATCGCGCGCGGGTTCTCGAAGGTGGAGAACAGCGAGATCATGATCGACAGGCCGAGCAGCAGGAACGGCCCGGCCTGCCATTGTGTCAATTGCCAGACCGCACCGAAAAGCAAGATCGCGCCGCCGGCCCGAAGGCTTGCCTCGCGCGCGCCGATCCAGTCGCGCGAGACCACCACGGGCAAGGGCCGCTCGGTCGCGGCGCGGCCCGGATCATGCCAGGCAAGGAGGGCCGCGCCGAGATCGGTCAGGATCTGCTTCAGCCGCGGCTCCGCGCCCCCGAGTGCCGCCGCGGCGGCCGCCAGTTCGGTGCGCGCATGCACCGCTTCGCCCGCGCGCAAGGCCGCAACCGCCGCCGCAAGCGGCGCAGACAAATCGGGCGCTGTGGCCTCGTCGCGGTGGCGGCGCAGCCAGAGCACCAGCGAGAGCCCCTCGCCCAGAAGCGCCCGTGTCGAGCGCACCACCCGGCGCGAGCGGATCGACCCCGCCGCCTGCGGCTCAAGCGCCTCCTCGATCCCGGCGATCTCGGCCAGAAACACGCCGCCTTGACCGGGCCGCGTCGTCTCCCCCTGCAAGCGCGCCGCCAGCACCTCGAGACTATCGGCAATCAGCCCGGCGGTGCGCCGCCGCAATTCCGGGTTGGCGGTTGGCGGGGCGAACACATAGCCAAAGAGCATCGCCACCAGCACCCCGGTCAGCACCGTTGCCAGCCGATCGGCGCCAAGGCCCAGAACCTGTTCGGGATGGCTTGCATCCAAAAGCGCCACCATCGCCGCAGTATAGCCCGCCAGCACCGTGCCATAAGAGACATAGCCGCGTTGCAGGTTGCCGATGCCGGTGCAGGCCGCCACCCAAAGCGCGAGGCCCGTGACAAGAAGCCAAGGCGAAATCGCCCCGGCCAGCACCAGCAAGACCCCGGCCACGGAGCCGCTGATCGTGCCCGCAATTCGAAAAAACCCTTTTTCGAGCAATTGCCCGCGCGTGGGTTGCGAGGCCGCCCAGACCGTCATCGCCGCCCATTGCGGATGTTCGAGCCCGGCCCACCACGCGAGGCTCAGCGCGGCGCAAGCGGCGAGCGCAGTGCGCCCGGCGTAAGAGAGTTGGCGCGGCTCGAAACCGAATTTGACCAGACGGGCGGCATGGCGGGACATGATCCGGGTCTCCTCAACGGGCGCGCCGGAATGCGCGACGCGCCCTGTTAGCGCCCCATCGGACAAGTTTCCAGTGCCCGCCGCCTCAAGCCTTCGCGCGCGGCACCGGTGCGAGCGGCACCACCACCGGCGCGCCCTCGATCTCGTCCAGATGGCACCGGATGCCGAAAACCGTCTCAAGCAGCGCCGCCGTGAGCACCGCGCGCGGCGCGCCATCGGCCACGATCCGCCCGCCCGAGAGCACCACGATCCGGGTGCAATGGCGTGCCGCAAGCGCAAGGTCATGCAGCGCCACCACCACCGAGCGCCCCTCCGCGGCCAGATCGGCAAAGAGCCGCATGCAGGCGATTTGATGCGCGGGGTCGAGCCCGGCAATCGGCTCGTCGGCAAGCAGCAGGGGGGTGTTTTGCGCCAGCGCCCGCGCGATCAGCACCCGCGCCTGCTCGCCCCCCGAAAGCGCGGTGGCGGGGCGAGGGCCAAGGGCCGTGACATCCATCCGCGCCATCGCCGCGGCCACCTCGGGGGCATCGCGCCGCCCGCCCTGCGCCAGTGCGACAAGGTCGATCACCGGCATCGGCCAGGCGATCTCGCGGCCCTGCGGCAGGAAGGCTGCGGCGCGCGCGCGCGCAGCGGGCGAGAGCGCGGCCAATGAGGAGCGCCCGGCAGCCGGCAAAAGGCCGAGCGCCGCGCGCAAAAGCGTTGATTTTCCCGCGCCATTGGGGCCGATGAGGCCCACACATTCGCCGGGGTCTACGCGGAGGCAAGCGTCTTGCAGCGGCTGCTGCGCGCCGCGGGCAACGCTTAGATGCTCCAGCACCAGCGCCGTCATGGCGTGCCCCGCAAGCGCCAGATCAGATGCAAAAAGACCGGCGCGCCCACAAGCGCAAGCAGGACACCGAGCTTGAGATCCTGCCCCGGCAGCACCAGCCGCACGGCAATATCGGCGGCCAGCACCAGCGCCGCCCCACCCAGCGCCGACGCGGGCAGAAGCCGCGCCGGATGCGCCCCCACAAGCGGGCGCAGCACATGCGGCACGACAAGGCCGACAAAGCCCACCGTGCCCGCCACCGCCGTCGCAGCCCCGACCGCTGCGGCGGTGCCGAGCACGACCGAAAGCCGGAGCCGGGCAAGGCTCACCCCCATCGAGGCGGCCGCCTCCTCGCCCAGGGTCAGCGCCTCAAGCCCCGGCCCCGCGCGCCACAAAAGCACGCCCCCCACCGCCATCAGCGGCGCCGCCAGCAAAACATGCGAAAAGGAGACATCGGCAAGCGATCCCATCATCCAGAACACGATATCCTGCGCCGCAAACGGGTTGGGAGAGAGGTTCAACACCAGCGCCGTCACCGCCGAGCACAGCGCCGAAAGCGCAACCCCGGCGAGGATCAGCGCCAGCGTGCCGCCGCCCGCCCCGGCCAGAAACAGGATCGCCCCCACTCCCATCAGCGCGCCTGCAAGCGCCGCAGCGGGCAGGGCGAAGGCAAAGGCCGCGGCCAAGCCGGAGTGGAGCGCGAGCACCGCGCCAAGCCCCGCCGCGGCAGAAATGCCGATCACCCCCGGCTCCGCCATCGGGTTGCGCAAAAGCCCCTGCAGCGCCGCCCCCGAAAGACCGAGCGACGCCCCCACCATCGCCGCCAGAATTGCGCGCGGCAGACGGATCTCGCGCATCACAATCCCCACCGGCCCCTCGCCGCCGGTGAGCAGCGCGCGCAGCGCCGTGACGGGGTCAACCGCGGCCACGCCGGTGAGCAGCGAGGCGACAAAAAGCCCGCCAACGAGGGCGCCAAGCAGAAGGGAAAGCCGCGCAAGTCTCATTCGTCGGCCCTCGCAGCGCGGTGGTTTGCAGCCGGGCGCTCTTGCGTCAGCCGCTCCACCGCGCCCAGCACCGCGGGCAGACCGCAGACCCAGTCTCGATCCTGCATCACCGCGGCGCGGCCGGTGAGGCGCGTCAAGGCCGGATGATCAAGCACCGCCTCTGATTGCGCGGGCGCCGGGTCGGCGCGCGAGAGAATGACCAGATCCGGGTCCGCCATCACCAGAGCCTCCAGCGGCACGAAGCCGCCCGCGGCCCGGCCAAGGATCTGCGCAAGCGGCGTGAAGCCCGCCGCGGTGATGATCTCGCCCGTCAGGCTCTCGCCCCCCGCCATATAGCCATGCGCCGACCATGTGGCCGCAACCGGGCGCGTTGCGGGCGCGTTCCGATCAAGCTGTGCGAGCCGCGCGGCAAACCGGCGCTCCACCCGCGCCGCCTCCGCCTCGCGCCCCAAAAGCGCGCCCATGCGCAAAAGGCTCGCGCGCAGATCGGCAAAGCTTTCGGCGGGGGCGAAAGTCTCGACCCGGAGCCCGAGGCCGCGCAGCATCGCCACGGTGGCGGGCGCCGTGTAGCGCCCGGCCAGCACCAGATCGGGCTTGTCGAGATAGATCTCCTCGGCACGGGCGTGATTGGCTTTGTAGCTGCGTGCGCGCGCCGCCATCACCGAGCTTGCCGGGTCTTGCGCGAGCCGGGTGAGCGTGCGCAATTGCCCCGGCGCGGCGAGCATCAGCGCCATCTGATCGGTGCACAGGTTGATCGAGACCACGCGCTGCGGCGCGGCGAGCCCCGGCCCCGCAAAGAAGAGGGCCACCGCCAGCCCCAAGAGGCAGCGGGCGCGGCGGCGGCTCTTGTTCTCGCAGGGCCGCATCGGCTCAGAACCGCAGCCCGACGCCGAGCGAGACCACGCGGCCCGGCTGGGCATAATTGCGCGCGGTCTGATAGTCGGTGTCAAACAGGTTCTCGATGCGCAGCCACGCCTGCGCGGTTTCGGTCAGCTCATACCGCAGCGCGAGGTTGGCAAGGGTGTAATCGTCAAGCTTCACCTGCGTCGTGGCATAGGGGAAGCTCGCATAATCCACATATTCGTCGCGCAGATCGGCAACATGGGTGAGGCTCAGCCGCGCCGAGAGCCGGTCTGCCAGTGGCCCCTCGGCACCAAGCGTCAGGTTGTGGCGGGGCGCGCGCGCCGCCGGGCGCGTATCGGCGCCATCATCGACGGTGGCATCGGTGTAGGTATAGGCGCCAAAAAGCGACCAGCCGCGGGCCAGATCCATCGTGCCCGCAAGCTCCAGCCCTTTTGAGCGGCTGGAGCCATCCACCTGATAGTAAAGGAAGGTGTTGCTGTCGAACAGGATCTGATCCTCAACCTTGGTGTCAAAGACCGTCGCCCGCAGGCTCCCCGCGGCAAAGACCCGCTCGGCGCCAAGCTCGAAACTGCGGCTTTCTTCGGGTTGGAAGCCGGGGTTGCCGTAGCTGCTCCAAAGCTCATAGGGCGAGGGCGCGCGGAAGCCTTTGGCGGCCACGGCGCGCAAGATCCAGTCTGCATCCGGGCGCCATGCGAGCGCAAGCCGCGCGGTGGTTTCGGCCCCGAACATTTCGTGGTCATCATGGCGCAACGCGAGCGCGAGATCGAGATCATCGCGCGGGGCCCAGAGCGCCTCGGCGTAAACCGCATCGGTGGTGATGTCGCCTACCGTGGTCGACCATGCGGATGCGACGGAGAAATCCTCCGTCTTGTGCGCCGCGCCCCAGCTCAGCCGGAACGGGCCGCCCGCATCCCAACGCCCGTCATAGGCGAGGGTCTCGCGGGTGGCGTCAAAATAGGTGTGGCTCGCATATTCATACACATCGCGGCGCACATCGACCCGGGCATAGGAAAGTTCATGCCGCACCGTGCCGGTGGTGAGCTCGGCAAAGACACGCGCGCCGCGCAGCTGGCTGTCGGTCCAGTTGTCGGCATCGCCCGTGCTCGCGTCAAAATCGGTCAAGCTGTCCTGCGCCAGCACCGTGGCCCCCAATGTGAGCGTTTCGCTCAGCGCGTGCCGCGCGGAGGCGCTGATCTGGCTGCCGCGGAAGCCATCTTTTTCGCGGCCTGCGGCATGGGCGGAAAAGCCCTCGCTCACCGCGCGGCCAAAGCTGAGCGCAAGCTCGGTGCGCGCGTCCCGGTAGCCGACCGAGGCCGTGCCCGCATAGGTGCCGTAGGTTCCGGCCTCCACGGCCAGAGCCCCGGACCGGCCCTCCGTCTCCGGCCGCCAGGTGGTGACATCGACCACCCCCGCCGCGGCCTCGGAGCCGTAAAGCGCCGATTGCGCACCGCGCAGGATCTCCACCCGAGAGAGGCCGGTCGTGAGCAGCGGACCGAAGTTGTAGGAAAGCTGCGTGGAAGAAGGGTCGGTCACATCAAGCCCGTCGATCCGGGTGCCGAGGTAATAGGCGGGCAGGCCGCGCACGCGCAGCGCGGTCTGCGTGCCGAGGCCCCCGTTCGCGCTGAGCGAAAGGCCCGGCGCGGTGGCGAGCAGGCTCGCAAAAGAGAGCGGCGCGGCCTCCAGATCGGGCGCGGTAAGCACCGTGACGGAAGCGCCGGTCTGGCTCAGCCGCAGGGGCTCGGAGGCGGCGGTGACGGTGACGGTGATGGCGTCAAGCTCGGTCACGCCCGCGTCTTCGGCCAAAGCGGGGGCTGTGCAGGCCAAAAGTGCAAGGGTGACGGCGGTGGGGCGCATCAGATGCGGCATGGGTCTTCCTTTCCGGTCGGGCCAAAGCCCGGAATGAGCGATGTCGCGGAAAGGCATAGGCCCTCCGCAAACGGCGACATGTCACCACTGCGGATCGGGCCGCTTCCATGGCACGCCCCGCGCCCGGAAAGGGTGAACGCTCAAGCAGGTCTCCTGGCTCGCGGGTCTTCGCTCGGTCGGCCTTCCCGGGCTTTGGCCCAGTGGCATGTCGACGTCGCTCACCGCTCACAGTTGCGGGGGCAGCTGCGGCTTGGGCCCGAGGGCCGTTCCGCATTCCCTTTTCATCCGGCTCTCACCGGAACTTGAACGGCGCCAATGAAGAGGAAATCGGCGCGGGCGTCAAGCGCGCCTGCCGCGTCAGATTGGCCGCGAGCGACACCAAGGCGGTTGACAGGACCCGCCGGCACGCCCATGGTTTCGGGGCCCAGGCCCTGCGGAGCGTTCCGCAGGCGCAAGAGGGAAGCCGGTGCAACTCCGGCGCTGCCCCCGCAACTGTAAGCGGCGAGCCTTCTGCCAAACCACTGGCCCTCTCGGGCCGGGAAGGGGCAAAAAGGCGCGTGAGCCGCAAGCCAGGAGACCTGCCGGGCCACAAGACCATCCCGGGCGGCGGGCCCGGAGGCATGGATGCGTGCGCGCCTGTGCACGCCCTGCCCCTGTCCGCTTTCCGGCCCGAGCAGGCGCCCGCAGGAGAGAGCCATGGAGCCGAAAGACACCACCACCAACACGGCCTTCAAGGGCTTCACCAATGAGGCGTGCCCGTTCCTGCCCTGTCATCCGGGGGTGAAACGCGCCTTCAACTGCCTGTTTTGCTATTGCCCCCTCATCGCCTATGAATGCCCCGGCCCCTACCAGACGTATACGGACCGCAACGGGCTGACGCGCAAGGATTGTTCGGCCTGCACCCTGCCCCATGACGGCTATGAGCAATCCTGGAACTTCATCCAGAAATGGCTCGAATATCCGCAGGTCTGGTCCGGCCAGCCGCAGAGCGATCCGCCCACGCCACGGCCCCGCCCGCCGCAGCCCGCCGCCGCAGCCGCCGCGGTTCCGGGCCATATCAAGGTTGAGGATGATGGCTGACGGCGCCCCCCATCGCTGCGCCCCGCCGCAGCCGCAGCGGCTCGTTGAGGCGCGCCCCTGTGCGCTTTGCGGCGGCCCCTGCGCGCCCGGCCTCGCCTTTCTGCGCCACCTCGCCCGCGCGCTCGATGCGGTGGCGGCGAGTGGCGCCTTGCCCGAGGATTTCGAGATCTCGGGCAAGGCGGAATTGCGCTGCGCCGACCGGCTTTGCCCGGTGATCTGGCACGCCGGGCAAAGCTTCTGCCGGGTCGAAAGCGCGGAGACCCCCGCGGTGCCGGTCGTGCTGGAAACGCGGGCGCAGGCGCTGAACTAGCGCGCCGCGCCGGCCTCAAGGCTCTGGATCGCGGTGAACCCCTCGAATCGCGGCGCTCCGCTATGGAGCTTGCGGCTCTGGCCCGCGCCCGCATGCGCGGCCCGGAACTGCTCCGACGTGGTCCAGTTGCGGAAGTGTTCCTCGCTTTCCCAAACCGTATGCGAGGCATAAAGCCGGGTGCCGTCTTCCGCCTCGGGGCCGCGCAGCATGTGGAAGGCAACAAAGCCGGGCAGCTCGTTGAGGCGGCTTTCGCGCCCCAGCCAAAGCGCCTCGAAGGCTTCGGCATTCTCAAGCGGCACAGTGAATCGGTTCATGGCAAGAAACATCAGGGCGTTCCATATCTGAGAGGGGGAAGGCTGGCGCAAGGCGGGCTGTCCCCAGAGCTTAGCGCAGGCCCACCGCCCGGCAAGAGATCAAATCCCTCCGGCAAAGTGCATTTCAAATCTTGACTTATTCACTCATCTATTGAACATCTGCGGCAACCGCATGCCAGCAGCCTGCCAGCGAGCACAGAACGCTTGATCTGGGAGATCTCCATGCGCCATGCGCCGCGGCTTCGGGCCGCCCTTCTCGTTTGCACTGCCCTCACCTTGCCGGCTGCACCTGCACAGGCGCAAAACCTTGATGCGCCGCTCTACCTCGGCCAGATCGTGATCGGTTATGCCGAGGATGGCACACCGATTTTTGCGGGCGAGAACGCCACCCATCTGGGCGAGCAGGATCTGCGCGGCGCCACTTCCACCACCGATCTTGACGGGCTCCTGCGCCAGCAGACCTCCGTGTTCACCCAGAAGGATCCGGGCAACCCCGGCGTGTCGGTCAATATTCGTGGCTTTGAGGGATCGGGGCGGGTGGCGATGTCGGTCGATGGCGTGCCGCAAACCTACCGCCTCTCGGGCCATGCCGCGCAAGGCTATGTTTTCGTAGATGAAAACCTGCTCTCCGGGGTCGATATCACACGCGGCCCGGTGACTGCGCTGGGCGGCTCCGGCTTTGCCGGTGCGGCGGATTTCCGCACGCTCGACGTGGGCGACGTGCTGACCGGCGCGGCGAACCAGGGCGGCATGCTGCGCCTTGAGCAAACCGACAACGGCCACACCAGCTCCGGCATGGCCGCGGCGGCGCTGCGCACCAACCGGTTTGACCTGCTGTTCGCCGCCTCGCGCCATACCGGCGATGATTACGCCGATGGCGATGGCGCGATGGTGCCCGACACCTATGAAAACATCTCCTCCCAGCTGTTCAAGGCGGGCTACGACCTGACCGAGAGCACGCGGGTCACCTTCTCGTTGATGCATTACGAAAGCGATTTCTTTGCCACGAGCTACGGCCAGGAGCTCACCAATGACATCGCCAAACTCGGGCTGCGCTATGCGCCGGGGTCTGCGCTCATCGACCTGCGCGCCAATCTTTACACCGGCAAGACCGAAACCGACTGGGTTTCCGGCACCGGGGCCTATGTCGGGCGCTCCCTCTCCACCCGCACCACCGGTTTTGACCTCACCAATACCTCGCAGTTCGACCTTGGCGCCTGGTCGCTCACCAGCGCGAACGGGATCGAGCTTTCGCAAGACCGGCTCGGCGGCACCTCCGGCGGCGTCAACCCCACCACCGGCAAGGCCAAACGGGCGGCGCTCTTCTCTGAAAACGTGTTCACGCAGGGCAAATGGGAAATCACCGCCGGGCTGCGCGCCAACAGCTACAGCCTTGACGGCGAAGCCTCGCAGGGCAGGATCGACGTGTCTGACCAGTCGATCGATCCAAAGCTGACGCTGGCCTATCAACTCACCGACTGGGTCCAGCCCTATGTCACGCTGTCGCGCGGCATGCGTGCGCCGACATTGCAAGAAACGATGCTCGGCGGCACCCATCCGGGCGGCGGGGTCGGCATGATCGCCAACCCGGACCTCGAGCCGGAAACCGAAGAGGGCTACGAGATCGGCTTCAACCTGAGCCGCGACGGGCTCTTTACCGGCGGCGACCGGCTCACCGGGCGGGTGAACTACTACCATATGGACGTGGAAAACTACGTCACCTCGCAATTCGTCACCAATGCCTGGGGCCAGACGGGCTATGCCTTCGTCAATGTGCCGGGCCACTCGCGCACCGAGGGGGTGGAGATCGAGCTCACCTATGCGCATCCCGAGTTCGATCTCGGGCTGAGCTACACCCATAACGACTCGCATCTGCCGAGCCAGATGCCGGGGCTTGGCGCGGGCCAGTATCTGCCCGATGACACGCTCTCGCTGCGGCTCTCGCGCGATTTCCTCGCGGATCGGCTGACCCTTGGCGCGCAATATACCTATGTTTCCGGCGGGCTGTTCACCGACACCTACACCACGACGCCCTACCAGAAAGACGACGGCTACGAGCTGGTCGATCTCTTCGCGAGCTACGATCTGACCGAGAATGCCGTGCTCTACGCCAAGGTGACCAACGTCTTCGACGAGGTCTATGCGCCCTGGCTCTCCGCCTCCGCCAGCGAGAACGGCCGCGGCCGCACCTTCCACATCGGCACCACCTTGCGCTTCTGAGCCCCAGAAAGGACCCCCCATGCCCCTGCCCAGCCCCGAAGACATCCGCAGCGCCCGCGCCGAAAACCCGCGCCTGCATGCCCGCGATCTGGCCGAGCGGCTCGGCCTTGCCGAGGCGGAGCTTTGTGCCGCCCTCCTTGGCCAAGGCGCCACCCGCATCGCCGCCCATCCCGATGCGGTTCTGCCCCGGCTCAAAGCCTTCGGGCCGCTCCTCGCGCTGACCCGCAACGAAGCCTGCGTGATCGAAAAAACCGGTGTCTATGATGGCTACCGCCCCGGCCCGCATGCGGCGCTTGTGGTGAATGAGGCGATCGATTTGCGGATTTTCCCGAGCCATTGGGTGCATGGGTTTGCGCTGGAGGAAGAGACCGCGCGGGGCGTCAAGCGCTCCTTGCAGTTTTTCGATGCGGCCGGGGACGCGGTGCACAAGATCCACCTGCGCCTCGACAGCAAGGCCGAGCATTGGGAGCCGCTTCTGGGGCTGCTCCGCCTTGAGGATCAGGCGCCCGATCTCGCGCTCAGCCCGCGCCGCCCGCCCGAGCCCGCCCGCATCGTGCCGGAACGGCGCGACGCCCTGCGCGAAGGCTGGAACGCGCTTGAGGATACGCATCAATTCCTGCGGCTCTGCGCCAAGCTGAAAATGAACCGGCTGGGCGCCTACCGGCTCGCGGGGGCGCCCTTCGTGCGCCCGCTCGCCCCCGGCGCGGTCGAAACATTGCTCAACCGTGCCGCCGGGTCCGACGTGCCGATCATGGTCTTTGTCGGCAATATGGGCTGCATCGAGATCCATACCGGGCCGATTGCACGCGTGCTCGAGACCGGGCCCTGGATCAACGTGCTCGACCCCGGCTTCGATCTGCATCTGCGCCGTGACCAGATCGCCGAGACCTTTGCCGTGGTGAAAAACACGGCCCGGGGCCCGGCGCATTCGGTCGAATGCTTCGACGCAAACGGGCTGCTCATCGCGCAGATCTTTGGCGTGCTGCGGGCGGGGGCGGAGGCTGTCGCGGGGTGGAATGCGCTTGTGGCCGATCTCCCCGATGCCGAGCAGATGGAGGCCGCGGAATGACGCGGCTCCTCTTTGCGGCATTGCTGGCGCTCGCGCCCGTGAGCGCGCCCGCGCAAGAGCGCGTTCTCTCGATCGGCGGTGCGGCGAGCGAAATCGTGGCAGCCCTTGGCGCCGCCGACCGGCTGGTGGGGCGCGACACCACAACGACCTATCCGCCCGCGCTCACCGCGCTGCCCGATGTGGGCTACATGCGCGCGCTCTCTCCCGAGGGGCTGTTGTCGCTCAACCCCGATCTGATCGTGCTGAGCGCGGGCGCGGGCCCGCCCGAAACCCTGCAAGCGCTGGAAACGGCAGGAATCGCGGTGGTGCAGGTGCCCGAGGGCCATGACGGCGCCACGGTCGCCCGCAAGGTCACGGTGATCGCGCAAGCGCTGGGGCGCCCGGAGGCGGGCGCCGCCCTCGCCGCGAAGCTGGAGGCCGAGATTGCCGCCGCAACGGCCGCCGCCCAGAGTGCGGGGCCAAAACCGCGGGTGCTCTTTATTCTCTCGGGCGCGGGCGGGCGGCTCACCGGCGCGGGCGCAGACACCTCGGCCGATGCGATGATCGCGCTTGCGGGCGGCGAGAACGCGCTTGCGGGCGTTTCGGGCTTCAAGGCGCTTGGCGATGAAGCGATTGCCGCCGCCGCGCCCGATGTGCTTTTGGTGATGGCGCGCCATGGCGATGCCCCCTCCGAAGGCGCCGCCTATCTTGCCCATCCGGCACTCGCCGCCACCCCGGCGGGCCGCGCGGGCCGGCTGGTGGAAATGGAGGGAATGTTCCTGCTCGGCTTCGGCCCCCGCACCGCAGAGGCGATCACCGCGCTTCATGGCGCGCTTTACCCGGACGAGGGCTGATGTGACCGCGCAACTCGCCCCCTCAGCCCCCGCGCGCGCGCCGCGCCCGCACCACCGGCTTCCCGCCAGCGCGGTAACGGCGGTGCTTCTCGTGATCTTGATCCTGAGCGCGCTGGCGAGCCTCAGCCTTGGCGCCTCCGGGCTCCGGCCATGGGAGATCTGGGCGCGCGAGCTCACCCTTTCCGAGCGCGCGATCCTGATCGACATCCGCCTGCCGCGCCTTGCGCTTGGCCTCCTTGTCGGGGCCGGGCTGGCGATGTCCGGCGCGCTGATGCAGGGGCTGTTTCGCAACCCGCTGGCGGATCCGGGGCTTGTGGGCGTGGGCGCGGGGGCGGGGCTTGGCGCGGTGGGCGCCATCGTGCTCGGCTCCCTCTTGCCGCTTGGCCTGCAAGCCGCGCTCGGGCCGCATCTGGTGCCGCTCTCGGCCTTTTTGGGCGGCTGGGTGGCGGTGTTGATCCTGCACCGGGTCGCGCATTTGCGCGGCCAGACCTCGATTGCCACGCTCCTGCTCGCCGGGATCGTGCTCGGTGCGCTGGCGGGCGCGCTCACCGGCATCCTGATCTTTCTGGCGGATGATGCGCAGCTGCGCGACCTCACCTTCTGGGGGCTGGGCTCGCTCGCGGGGGCAAGTTGGACCAAAGTCTTCGCCGCCGCGCCGATCATCCTTGCCGGCATGGCGCTCACCCCCTTCCTCGCGCACGGGCTTGACGCCATGGCCCTGGGGGAGGCCGTTGCGCGCCATCTTGGCCAGCCGGTCGAGCGGATCAAGCGCGCCGCGATCCTTGCGGTTGCGGCGATGACCGGCGCGGCAGTCGCCGTTTCGGGCGGGATCGGCTTTCTCGGCATCGTCGTGCCGCATATCCTGCGCCTCGCGATCGGCCCCGGGCATCGGTTGCTCTTGCCGCTCTCGGCGCTTTTCGGTGCCGCGCTCCTGGTTGGCGCCGACACGATTGCGCGCCTTGTCGTGGCCCCGGCAGAACTTCCCATCGGCATCATCATGGCGCTGATCGGCGCGCCGGTGTTTTTGTGGATCTTGCTGGCGCGGCGCGCCGATCTGGAGGTCTGAGATGCTTGAAGCCACCGGGCTTGGTGCAAAACTTGGCGGGCGCTGGGTGTTTGAGGGCGTTGATTTTGCGGCCCGCCCCGGCGAGATCACCGCCATCGTCGGCCCCAACGGCTCGGGCAAGACAACGCTTTTGCGCCGCCTGACTGGTGACCTCCCCGGCCCCGGCACGATCACCTTTGAGGGCGATGCGCTCTCCCGTCTCGCGCCCCATCAGCTTGCCCAGCGCCGCGCGGTGCTGCCGCAGGCAACGGCGGTGGGCTTTCCGTTCACGCTGCGCGAAGTGGTGGCGATGGGCCATCAGGCGGGCGCCGCCGCGCATCTGCCCGGCGTGGTGGAAGACGCGCTGGCCGAGGTCGACCTGCGCGCGAAGGCCGATCAACCCTTTCAGCGTCTTTCGGGCGGGGAGCAGGCGCGCGGGCATCTTGCACGGGTGCGCGCGCAGGTCTGGGCGCCGAAGGATGCCGAGGGCCGCCCGGCGTGGCTATTTGTGGATGAGCCCGTCGCCGCGCTCGACATCGGCCATCAGTTGCAGGTGATGGGGGTGCTGCGCCGCTTTGCCAAGGCGGGCGGCGGGGTGATTGCAGTGATGCATGACCTCAACCTCACCGCGATGAATGCCGCGCGCATGGTGCTGATGGAGGCGGGACGGATCACCGCCGCGGGGCGGCCTTCCGAAGTGATGACCGCCCCGATCCTGTCACGTGCCTATCGCTGTCAGCTGTGCCTCAACACCGCGCCAAACGAGGGGATCTGGCTGCTGCCGCAGGCCGCCTCGGCGCTTTGAGCGCTGCCGCCCCCCGGCGCGGGCGCCTCGGCCAGCATGCCCGGCAGGCAATAGGTGTCGGCATTCATGCAGCCCCCCTTGGCGGCGCAGGCGGTGCAGCCCGGCGCGCCAAGGCGCAGCTCCAGCCGCCCCTTGTGCACCAGCCGCGCCGCCATCGCGCGCATCGCCTCCGGGTCGCGGTCAAAATGCAGCGCCATGTCGCGCAGGCTCACCTTGCCCCGGCGGGCGACATATTCCTCGATCTCACGCAGAGCCATCACCGCCTCCTATGCCGCAAGGGCCTGAGCGCGCCGGTCCTGCCAGCGCCCCCAGAGCCGCAGCCCGCCAAACATCGCCACCGCGGCAATGACGAGACCGACGAGCCAGCTTGCCGAGCTTGCCGGATGCAGGCTGAAGCGCGCGCCCTGATAGATCGCCGTAGCAAAGCCCCAGCCGATGGCCGTTGCCCAACCGGCGATGAACACCGCCCAGCCCGGCCCCGCCTCGCGCCAGATCGCGGCAAGCGCGGCGGTGCAGGGGAAATAGAGCAGGATGAACATCAGATAGGCATAGGCGCCCGCCGCCCCGTCAAAGCGCGCCAGCATGGCCTGACCGGTGGGCGTGGCATCGGCCCCCGCCTCTTCGTCAATCGCGCCAAGGCCAAGCGGGTCTGCCCAGTTGGCCAGCGCATCGCCGACATTGGCCGGGATCGTCGCGAACGCCTCCAGCAGCGCAGGCGCAAGCGCGAAGGGGGCTTCCTCCTCGGCCGCGACCTCTTCGCCCGCCGCCAGTGCCGCATCGGCAGCATCGGCGCGCCCGGCCTCTTCGTAAAGCGCATCGAGCGTGCCCACCACGGCCTCTTTCGCCAAGACGCCGGTGAACACCCCCACGGCGGCGGGCCAGTTCTCTTCCGTCATCCCCATCGGCGCGAACACCGGCGTGATGGTGCGGCCAATTTCGCTCAGCACCGAATTGCGGCTGTCGGCATTGCCAAAGCTGCCATCCGTGCCAAGCGAGTTGAGCACATTGAGCACCATCACCATCGGCACGATGATCTTGGCCGCCTGTGTGGTGAAGCCGCGGGTCTTTTCCCAGGTGCGGATCGCCACGCCTTTCAGCGTCGGCAGGTGGTAGGGCGGCAATTCCATCACGAAGGGGGTGACGGGGCCCGAAAGCAGCGTTGACTTGAGCGCAAGCCCGGAGAGGATCGCCACCGCAAGCCCCGCAAGATAAAGGCTGAACACGATCAGACCGCCCTCAACCGGGAAGAACACGGCGGCAAAGAGCGCATAGACCGGCAGCCGCGCCCCGCACGACATGAACGGCGCCATGACGATGGTCAGGATCCGGTCGCGGTGCCGCTCGATGGTGCGCGCCGCCATGATCGCGGGCACGTTGCAGCCAAAGCCGACGATCAGCGGCACGAAAGCCTTGCCCGGCAGGCCAATGGCGCGCATCGCCCGGTCCATCACAAAGGCCGCCCGCGCCATATAGCCCGAATCTTCCAGCGCCGAGAGGAACAGGAACAGAAACACCACGATCGGAATGAAGGTGGCGACCGTCTGCACCCCGCCGCCAAGGCCGGTGGCAAACAGCTCGCGCGCCCAGTCCGGGCTGCCAAGGCTCGCCATCAAGGTGCCCAAGCCATCCACGAAGATCGCCCCCGCCGCGAGATCGAAAAAGTCGATCAGCGCGCCGCCAAGGTCGATGGTGAAGAGGAACATCAGATACATCAGAAGCAGGAAGATCGGCACCCCGAAGACGCGGTTCAGCACCACCCGGTCGATCCGGTCCGAGGTGGTTTCCGAGACCCGGCGGGCATCGCGCTGCACCCGCGCCATCACAGTGCCGATGAAGCTGTAACGCGCATCGGCCAGCGCAATGTCGATATCTTCTTCAAGCGCTTCGGTGAGGCGCGCGCGGAGCGTGGTGATTTCGGCGCGCAGGGCCGGATCGGGGCGCGGCCCGAGGAGGCTGTCGCTCTCAAGGAGCGAGAGCGCCGCCCAGCCCGGATCGGCATGGCGCGCAGCGGCAAGGCTCTCGATGGCGGGGCGCAGCTTTTCGGCGGCCGCCAGCACCTGCGGCACATGAAAGGAGGCCCGGCGCGGCACCGGCAACACCTCGGGCGCAGCAAGGGCCGCCTTGAGATCCGCCACCCCACGCCCCTCGGCGGCAACGATGCCAAAGACCGGGCAGCCAAGGGTTTCGGCCAGCGCGCCAAGATCGAGCTTCAGCCCGCGGCTCTCGGCAATGTCGAGCATGTTGACGGCGAGCACCACCGGCACCTTCATCTCCAGAAGCTGCGCGGTGAGGTAAAGATTGCGCTCAAGGTTTGAGGCATCAACAATGTTGAGAACGATTTCCGCCTCGTTGCCGGCGACAAAATCGCGCGCGATCTGCTCATCGAGCGAAAGGTCACCCTCTGCGGCATCCAGCGAATAGGTGCCGGGCAGGTCGACAAGCTCAATCTCGACCGCGCCGTGCCGGAACCGCCCCACCTTGCGCTCGACCGTGACGCCGGGCCAGTTGCCAACCTGCTGGCGTGCCCCCGTCAACGCGTTGAAAAGCGTGGTCTTGCCGCAGTTGGGGTTGCCGACAACGCCGATGATCCGCTTTGTCATTGTGCGTCCTCCCGAAGGGGTTCAATCGCGAGCGCATCGGCCTCGGCCTTGCGCAGGGTGAGGCGGAAACCGCGCAGCGCAATCTCGACCGGGTCGCCCATCGGCGCCATCCGTTGCACCGTGAACACCGCCCCCGGCGTCAGCCCCATCGACAGAAGCTTCTTGCGGTAGCTGCCCGCGCCCGCCTGCAGCCCCAGCACCCGGCCGCGCTCGCCCACTTTCATCTCCTTGAGGCTGGCTGGCTCTTGCGTCATGCCCGGCCCTCCCCGGCCTCGGCCACGAGGATCTTTTGCGCCACGCCACGCCCGATGCCGAACCGCGTTGCGCCGATCGCCAGCACCACATGGTTGCCCTCGCGCTGCATCAGCCGGATCTGCCGCCCCGGACCGAGCCCCATCGCCAGCATCCGCTGCGCGAAGGCCTGCCCGCCCACCAGCTGGCGCACTTCAAGCAGCACGCCCAGCGGCGCGAGGGCCAGAGGCAAAGCCTGCAGATGTGAGGTTTGAGGATCAGGTTGGAATGGCATGTTCATGGTCTTGCGCCTCTCGGTTTTGGCGATGGAGTTGGCTGGAGCCATATTCTGACTATTGACGTCAACTATTCGGCCATTCCTGATTGTTTTAGTATGTGTCAAGACGCCACACAGACCTGCCGCGCCTTGGAATTTTGCCCCCCCGCCCCCAGACGAGACCCGGCAGAGACCCGGCACACGATCTGTTGATCGAACCGGGTAGCCTCGCCGCCCGAAATAGGGTTAGCCTGAACCGAGTCGTTCGAATTGCCACAGCTCCGGGAGCCCGCATGCCTGCCCTTCGTCGCCTTGCCCCGCTCGCAGCCCTTGCGCTCGTGCTCCTGCCGCCCCTCGCGGCGCCAGCGCTTGCGGACACCAGCTTTACCGCCTTGCTTGACCGGCTGCGCCACAGCCCGGAAGAGAACGGGATCTATGGCTCAAACGGGCGGATTGAGGCGCAAACGGTTGATGTGGCCAGCAAATATGCCGGGCGGATTACCGAGGTCCGCGCCGAAGAGGGCGATCTGCTTGCCACCGGCGCGCCCGTTGCGCAGATCGACACCGCCGATGCCAAGGCCCAGCTCACAGCCGCCAAAGCCTCGGTGATGCGCGCAGAGGCGGCCAAGGCCGTGGCCGAGGCGACGCTGATGCAGGCGCAAAGCGCGCGTGACATGGCGCAGACGACTTACGACCGCACCGTGAAGCTGAACCAGAGCGGCACCTCTTCGCAAAGCACGCTTGATGATGCGACCAATGCACTCAACAGCGCCAAGGCCTCGGTTGCGATGGCGCAGGCGCAAATTGCTGACGCGGTGGCCATGATTGCCGCAGCCGAAGCCGATCAGGAGCAGGTGCAGCTTGCGCTTGATGACCTCACGATCACCGCGCCGCTCAGGGGCCGGGTGCTTTACCGCCTGCGTGAACCGGGCGAGGTGATCGCCGCGGGCACGCCGATTCTGACGATGCTCGACCTCTCCAATGTCTACATGAACGTTTACCTGCCCGCCTCGGTGGTGGGCACGCTCACCGTGGGCGACGAGGCGCGGATGATCCTCGACCCGGTCCCGGATTACGTGATCCCGGCACGGGTCACTTTTGTCTCGCCGCAATCGCAGTTCACGCCGAAAAACGTGGAAACCGCCGAGCAGCGCGAGGAGCTGGTGTTCCGCGTCAAGCTGAGCGTGCCGCGCGCATTGCTGCGGCAATTCGAGGCGCAGATCAAATCCGGGGTGCGCGGCATCGGCTATGTGCGCACCCGCACCACCACGCCCTGGCCCGAGCGGCTCACCGTCACCCTGCCCGAGTGAGCGCCATGGCAGAGGCGACACCGGCGCGGATGGCCGCGCAGATCGCAGGGCTGACGCATCGCTACGGCAAGATTGCTGCGCTTGAGGATGTGACGCTCGCGATCCCGGCGGGCTCGATGGTCGGGCTGATCGGCCCCGATGGCGTTGGCAAATCAACCCTGCTCGGGCTGATCTCGGGCGTGCGCAAATTGCAAAGCGGCACGCTTGAGGTGCTGGGCCATGACATCAGCTCCAGCCGCGAGCGCACCGCCCTTGGCGCACGAATTGCCTATATGCCCCAAGGGCTTGGGCGCAACCTTTACCCAACGCTCAGCGTGCGCGAAAACCTTGAGTTCTTTGGGCGGCTGTTTGGCCAAGGCGCGCAGGAACGCAAGGAACGGATCGCGATGCTCCTTGAAGCGACCGGCCTCGCCCCCTTCCCGGACCGCCCCGCAGGCCAGCTTTCGGGCGGGATGAAACAAAAACTCGGCCTTTGCGCCGCGCTGATCCACGACCCCGAACTGCTCATTCTCGACGAGCCCACCACCGGCGTTGACCCGCTCTCGCGGCGCCAGTTCTGGGATTTGATCGACCGGCTGCGCGGCACGACCGGGCGCATGAGCGTGCTCGTCGCCACCGCCTATATGGAGGAGGCGGAGCGCTTCGACTGGCTTGCCGCGATGAATGACGGCAAGATCATCGCCACCGGCGCGCCCGAAACGATCCGGGCAGACACCGGCGCCGCCACGCTTGAGGAGGCCTTCATCCGCCTGCTGCCCGGCTCCGAACGCGCAACCGGGGTGGCGTTGCGCCCGCGCGCCGCGCACCCCGACGCCGTCCCCGCGATCCTCGCCGAGGGGCTGACCAAGCGCTTTGGCGATTTTACCGCCGTTGATCACGTGAGCTTCACCATTCCCGAGGGCGAGATCTTCGGCTTTCTCGGCTCGAACGGCTGCGGCAAGTCCACCACCATGAAGATGCTCACCGGGCTCATCGAACCAAGCTCGGGGCGCTCGGAGCTTTTTGGCGAGCCGCTTGGCCGCAGCGACATGGCCGCGCGCATGCATATCGGCTACATGTCGCAGAGCTTCTCGCTCTATAGCGAGCTGACGGTGCGTCAAAACCTTGATCTGCATGCCCGGCTTTATGCCGTGCCACCCGCGCGACGCGCCCCCCGCGTGGCCGAGGTGCTTGAGGAGTTCGAGCTGGCTGAAGTGGCCGATGCCATGCCCGAAAGCCTGCCGCTCGGCATCCGCCAGCGGCTGCAGCTTGCCGTTGCGCTCATTCACGAGCCGCCGATCCTGATCCTCGACGAGCCCACCTCGGGCGTCGACCCGCTCGCCCGCGACGCGTTCTGGCGCAAGCTGATCTCGCTCTCGCGCGACCGCGGCGTGACGATTTTCATCTCCACCCATTTCATGAACGAGGCGGAGCGCTGCGACCGGATCTCGCTCATGCATGCCGGCCGCGTGCTCGATGTGGGCGCGCCCGCGGAGATCACCAGGCGCCACGACGCGGACACGCTTGAGCAGGCCTTCATCCGCTGCCTGGAGGCGGAACTCCCCCCCGAACCCGAGCCCGGGGCCGCCCCCCTCCCCCCAACACCCAAAGCCCGCCGCCCGTCCGCGCTCCGCCGTGCGTTTGGGCGCGGCTTTGCTTACAGCGCCCGCGAAACGCTGGAATTGCGGCGCGACCCGATCCGGCTCTTTTTCGCGCTGATGGGGCCCGTGATCCTGCTTTTGACAATGGGCTTTGGCATCTCCTTTGATGTCGACCGGCTGCGCTTTGCGGTCAACGATCAGGACCGCACGCCCGAAAGCCGCTGGCTGATCGACTCGTTCTCGGCGATCCCGCAATTTGAACGCGAGGCGGATTTTACCGGGCCCGACGCGCTCAACCACCGCATGGAACGCGGCACGCCGACGCTCGCGATCGAGATCCCCGAAGGGTTCGGGCGCGACATCCATCGCGGCCTCCGCCCGCCCGAGGTCTCGCTCTGGCTCGACGGCGCGATGCCGTTTCGCGCCGAAACGGCGCGTGGCTATGCGCTCGGCGTGATCTCGGGGCTGGAAGAAGACCTCACGCCCAGCGCCGCCACCGGGCTCACCCTCACGCCTCGGTTCCTGTTCAATCAGGCGTTCCGCTCCGCCGATGCGATGGTGCCCTCAATGCTGATGCTGATTTTGATGCTGATCCCGGCGATCATGTCGGCGGTGAGCGTGGTGCGCGAGAAGGAGGCGGGCACGATTGCAAACTTTCACGCCACACCGGTGAGAAAGCTCGAATTTCTGATCGGCAAGCAACTGCCCTATCTTGGTCTCTCGTTCATCGCCTTCTGGCTGTTGCTCGCGCTGGCCTTTCTGGTGTTTGGCCTCACCCTCACCGGCAGCTTGCCGGTTCTGGCGCTTGCGGGGCTGCTCTATGTGACCGCAACCACCGCCTTCGGGCTGTTTCTCTCCGCCTTCACCCGCACGCAGGTCTCTGCCGTTTTTGCCACCGCCGTGATTGCGGTGATCCCGACAGTGAACTTTTCCGGGCTGATCGTGCCGGTCTCGATCCTTGCCGACAGCGCGCGGTTTTTTGGCGAGGCCTTTCCGGCGGCGTGGTTCCAGCCGATCACGGTGGGGGTGTTCCTCAAGGGCTTCGGGCTAAGCGATGTGGCGCCTCAGCTTCTCATCCTCGGCGCCTTTGCGGTGGGGTACGTGGCGCTCGCGGCCCTTGCGCTGCGCAAGCAGGAGGCCTGAGAAATGCTCCACAGCCTGCGCAACATCGCCAATCTGACACTGAAGGAGTTGCGCGCCGTGCGCGGCGACGTGGTGATGCTGGTGCTGATCCTCTACGTCTTCACCGCCGCAATCTGGCTCGTCTCGCAAGGCGGCTCGACCGAGGTGCGCGACCTCACGGTTGCCGTGGTCGATGATGACCGCTCACAACTCTCGGCGCGGATGATCGAGGCGATCCGCCCGCCGCTGTTCCGCCCGCCGCAACTCCTTTCTCCCCCGGAGGCCGAGCGCGCCCAGATCGCGGGGGAGGAGGTGCTTGTCGTCTCGATCCCGCCCAATCTGGAAAAAGACCTGCGTGCAGGCCGGGGCGGCAACGTGATGGTGCTTGTCGATGCCACCGCAGTGGCCTTCGCGGGCAATGGCACGCGTTACATCGGCGAGGCTTTGGCGCAGGCCGCGGCCGATTACCTTTCTCCCGGCGTGAGCAGCGAAAGCGGGCTCGATGTGGTGGTGCGCAATCGTTTCAACCCCAATCTCACCGCCACATGGTTCACGGCGGTGATGCAACTGATCAACAACGTCACAATCCTGATGCTGATCCTCTCGGGCGCCTCGCTGCTGCGCGAGCGCGAGCGCGGCACAATCGAGCATGTGCTGGTGATGCCGGTGCGCCCGCATGAGGTGGTGCTCTCGAAAATCTTCGCAACGGGCGGGGTGATCTTGCTTGCCTCGGTGCTGAGCCTCGTTTTTGTGGTGAAAGGCGCGATGGGCGTGCCGATTGCGGGGGCACTGCCGCTCTATGTGAGCGGCGCGGCGATCTATGTGATCGCGGTCGCCTCGCTCGGGCTTTTGATGGCAAGCTACACCCGCAACATGGGGCAATACGGGCTTCTCGTGATCCCGGTGATGATCCTGATGCTGCTCCTTTCTGGCGGCATGACGCCGATGGAATCGATGCCCGACTGGCTCCGGGTCGTGATGCTTCTGATCAGCCCGACGTCGCATTTTGTCGCCTTTGCGCAGGCCGTGCTTTACCGTGGCGCGGGGGTCTGGCTCGTGCTGGGCGAGATGGCGGCCATGGCGGCGATGTCCGGGCTCGCGCTTGCGCTGGTGCTGCTGCGGTTTCGCAAGCTTCTGAGCTAGAAGCGAAAAGAAGGGAAAAAACCATGACACGCATCGGGGTGATCGGGCTGGGGCGGATGGGGGCGGCGATTGCCGAACGCTTTGCCGCGCAGGGCGCGCAGGTTTGCGGCTGGACCCGTTCGGGCCGCGCCGTTCCCGGCATCGAAAGTGCACCCGACATTGGCGCGCTTGTGGCGCAAAGCGAAGGGATCGTGCTGAGCCTTCTGGACGATGCCGCCGTGGGGGCCATGCTCGATGCGCTGCTCGCCTGCGATCTCTCCGGCCGTCTTGTCGCCGACACCTCGACCGCAGATCCGCATCTGATCTGCGCCCGCGCCGCGGATTTTGCCGCAAAAGGCGCAAGGATCGTCGATGCGCCGATCTCGGGCGGGCCGGACCTGGTGCGCGCGGGCGCCTGCGGCGTTTTCATCGGCGGCGCGCCGGAGGCCGCGGCGCAGGCGCGGGAGCTGATGGCGATGCTCTCGGGGCGCGTTTTCCACACCGGGCCGCTGGGCACCGGATTGGTGATGAAAGTGATCAACAACGGGATGTTGCAAGCCTATTTCAGCGGCCTTGCAGACCTTCTGCCGGTTGCCCAGGCCGCGGGCCTGCCGCTCGAAACCGTGTTGACGATCCTTGCAGGCGGCCCCGCAGGCATGCCGATGCTGAAGGACCGGCTTCCGAAAATCCTCGGCACCGACCCGGGCGTGGGCTTTCCGGTGAGCGGGGTCATGAAGGACAACGCGCTCTTTCGCGCCATCCTCGCAAGTTATGGCCAGCCCGCCCCAACGCTGGAGCGTTTTGCCGCCCTGGCGCCCGGCGCGCAAGCGGCCGATCTTTGGGAGGCGGATCTCGCTGCCCTTGTCCGGCTCGCCTATGCGCCCCCCGCCGGGGGCTGAACGCCCGCCCCGTTAATCCTGCCCCCCGTTAACCCTGCCCCCCGAAACCCTCGGATCGTAACGCTTGGGTAACCTCGTGCGCGCATCTTCGACCATGGGGGTGTCTTTATTAGTGAGGAGAGTGGGGAATGGACCTTATATCAGGGCTTATGCCTCAAACCGGATGGTCGCCATTGTTTAGCCCGGCGGCCCCGAAAACAGCACCGGCGACGACCGTTGAACCGGCGTCGACGGCAGCGAACACCAATTCCGGCCTTGGCGCCGAGACGGATGCGAAGACCCAGCAAGATCGGATCGTCCAGCTTCAGGCACGCCGCAACGTGACCGTGGAAACGGCGGTGCTCGCGCAAAGCCGCAGTCAGGCCGCACCGGACCCGGATGCGCCCACCGGCCCGCCGCCGACCTTCGACGTGACGCCGCTCGAGGCGCGTGCGGCAGAGTTGCGCAACCCGGTGCGTCAAAACCGGACCGAGCCTGCTGCGACCGAAGAGGCCACCACGCCTGTCGCGCCGGAAGAACCCGCCGAGCCTGCTGAGGCGGCCGAAGCGCGTGAACCCGTGGCTGAAACCAAAGCCGAGGCAGAACCGGAAGCGCCTGCACCGGCACCTGCGCCGACACCGGCGCCGAGCGCGCAATCCTGGCAAGCCAGCAGCGAAAGCGCTGTCCCGAGCCTCGACGTCACCCGATAGCCACGGCGGCAGCCCCGCCCTGGCGCCTTTTTTCGGATTGGCCCGACCCGACCACCCCGCCGCGCAGCCTGTGCGGGCGGGAGAGATCAGGGTCATGCCCGGTCCCGCCCGGCCTGCCCCCGTTCGACGGGGTGCGGATCTGTTGTCATGCGCGTGGCATGCGCGCTTTTGCCGCCGATCCCGGATCGCGCGGCCCGGAGTCGTGGCGGATCGGGAGTTCCCCTGCGTCATCCGTTCACGCTTTCCTCGCCCGCCGGGCTCGCGTATAAGCAGCCAGGATAAGATTGCCGCCGGCCTGCCCGCGTGGCTTACCGAGAGACCTCGAGGACCGCATGACCAAACAATCGCACGAGAACGACGTCGCCTTCATTCAGGCGCTGGCGGAGCTTCTGAACCAGAACGACCTGACTGAGATCGCCGTGGTGCGGGAATATGGCGAGGATGACAGCCTTGAGGTGCGGGTGGTGAAGCAGGCGACCGTGGTGGCCGCGGCCCCCGCGCCCGTTTATGCCGCAGCGCCGATGGCCGCCCCCATGGCGATGGCGGCGCCGACCGCGGCCCCGACCGCTGCCGCCGATGCCGATCCGGCGAGCCATCCGGGCGCCGTCACCTCGCCGATGGTGGGCACGGCCTATCTCGCCCCCGAGCCGGGCGCCTCTGCCTTCGTGAAGATCGGCGATGCGGTGAAGGAAGGCCAGACGCTGCTGATCGTCGAGGCGATGAAGACCATGAACCACATTCCCGCGCCGCGCTCGGGCACGGTGAAACGCATCCTGATCGACGACGGCACCCCGGTCGAATTCGGTGCGCCCCTGATGATCGTCGAGTGAGGGTCAGATGTTCGACAAGATCCTGATCGCCAACCGGGGCGAGATCGCGCTGCGCGTGATCCGGGCCTGCCGCGAGATGGGGATCGCCTCGGTCGCGGTGCATTCCGTCGCCGATGCCGATGCCATGCATGTGCGCATGGCCGATGAAAGCGTCTGCATCGGCCCGAACCCCTCTTCCGAGAGCTATCTCTCGATCCCCGCGATCGTTGCCGCCTGCGAGATCACCGGCGCACAAGCGATCCATCCGGGCTATGGCTTCCTGAGCGAAAACGCGACCTTCGTGCAGGTGCTCGAAGATCACGGCATCACCTTCATCGGCCCGAAGGCGGAACACATCCGCATCATGGGCGACAAGATCACCGCCAAGGACACGGCGAAAAAACTTGGCATCCCGGTGGTGCCGGGCTCGGATGGCGGGGTGCCGGACTTTGCTTCGGCCAAGAAAGCCGCCGCCGAGATGGGCTATCCGGTGATCATCAAGGCCACCGCGGGCGGCGGCGGGCGCGGCATGAAAGTTGCGCAATCCGAGGATGAGCTGGAAATTGCCTTCCGCACCGCGCGTTCGGAGGCCAAGGCCGCCTTCGGCAATGACGAGGTCTATATGGAGAAATATCTCCAGCGGCCGCGTCACATCGAGGTGCAGGTGTTTGGCGACGGGCGGGGCCGTGCGGTGCATCTGGGCGAGCGGGATTGCTCGCTGCAACGCCGCCACCAGAAAGTGTTCGAGGAGGCCCCCGGCCCCTGCATCACGCCCGAGCAACGCGCGAAAATCGGGGGCATCTGTGCGAATGCGATGGCCGAGCTTGGCTACTCCGGCGCTGGCACGATCGAATTTCTCTATGAGGATGGCGAGTTCTACTTCATCGAGATGAACACCCGCCTGCAGGTGGAACATCCGGTGACCGAGGGCATCTTCGGCGTTGACCTCGTGCGCGAGCAGATCCGCGTCGCGGCAGGCGAGGAGATGGAATTCCGTCAGGAAGACCTGAAAATCCGCGGCCATGCGATCGAGGTGCGCATCAATGCCGAGCGGCTGCCGAACTTTGCCCCCTGCCCCGGCAAGATCACGCAATACCATGCGCCCGGCGGCCTTGGCGTGCGGATCGATTCGGCGCTTTATGACGGCTACAAGATCCCGCCTTATTACGACAGCCTGATCGGCAAGCTGATCGTGCACGGGCGCGACCGGCAAGAGGCGCTGGCGCGGCTCAACCGCGCGCTTGGCGAGCTGATCGTCGATGGCGTGGACACCACGATTCCGCTGTTCCGCGACCTGCTCGAGGATTACGACATCCAGCGCGGGGACTATTCGATCCACTGGCTCGAAAAGTGGCTCGCCCGCACCTACGGCTGAGCAAACGCCCCCGCGAGGGGGCGTTTTCATCTCACCAGAGCTTTGGCGTAAGGTAAGCAGTGGCGCGCCGCTTCGTTTCGGCGCGGAAATAATCCCCCACCGAGCCGCGCTTGCCGCGCGGCACCTGCTCCCAATCCGCCCAGGTGACATCATAGCCGAGCACGTCGGCCATGGCCTCCAGCGCGGCAGCACTCGGAATGCCGATCAGCGCCTTTTGCTGCCCTTCGGTCTGGGGCAGCGCATTGAGATCTTTGCTCGGATCTTCCCGCACCAGCATGATCACCTGGCCGGGGCGCAGGGCAAATTCGCTGTCGATCACGATCAGCTTCGGCTCGAAGCGGGTCACAAGCTGCATCAGCCGGAAGTGATCCATGATGTGGTAGAAGATGCCCAGCACCCCCACAACATCATAGCGCTCGCCGCGTTTGAGCGCCTCTTCCATACCTTCGAAAATATCGCCGACGCGCAGCGTCACCCGGTCCTTCGCGGGCCCGTCGGGGAATTGCTGAAAGCGCTCGACCAGATGCGGGCGCCCCTCGATGCCCACCACCTCGCACGCGCCCGCCTCGGCAAAGGCATAAGACCAGCGCCCGTCATGCGCGGCAAGGTCGAGCACACGCGCCCCTGCAAGCGCATCGCGCAGCGGTGCAATCAGAAAATCATGGCGCAGATTGAGCCGCGCAATCCCCGAGCCATCCTCGGCGTAGCGCTCCAGCCCTTGCAGAAAATCGAAAAATCCCATGGCATTGCCGCATTTTCCTGTCTATCTCGGGAAGACTAGGAGCAATAGTGGCGATTGGCAACAAATGGCGGTGAAGCTGAGCCCGGACCTGCTGCTCTCGGCCTATGCGCAGGGCATCTTTCCGATGGCCGCCACGCGCGATGCCACAGAGCTTCACTGGTTTGAACCGCGTTTGCGCGGCGTCATCCCCTTGCAGAATTTCCACATTTCGCGCTCGCTCGCGCGCGAAATCCGGCGAGAAAAGGTGACGATCCGCACCGATACCGCGTTTCGTGCCGTGGTCGAGGGCTGCGCCGCACGGCCCGAAACCTGGATCAACGACGCGCTTTTCGATCTTTATGACGCGCTTTTCGCGATGGGCGCGGCCCATGCGCTTGAGGTCTGGGAGGGCGAGGCGCTGGTGGGCGGGATCTTCGGCGTCACGCTTGGCGGTGCATTCTTTGGCGAAAGCATGTTCTCACGCCGCCCGAATGCCTCGAAAATCGCGCTCGCCTATACGGTGGACCGGCTCCTCCGCGCGGGCTTCGTGCTCTTTGACACGCAATATCTGACAGACCACCTCAAGAGCCTCGGCGGGGTCGAGATCCCGCGGCATGTCTACCGCAAACGGCTGGAAGAGGCGTTGCGGGTGCGGGCTGATTTCAGCGCGCCCGAGATCCCGCCCGCTCAGTCGATCTTGCAGCGCAGAACCCAGACGTCATAGCGCTGGTGATCCAGCGCCGAAAGCGCGGGGTTCTGGGCGATCATCCAACCGCGAAACACCATCTTGTTGACCGAGGTGTCGGTGATTTCGAGGAAGGCATAGGCGTTCGCGGCCGGGTCGTCTGCCGGGTAGCGGCATTCATCGAGCCGGACCGAAAGCGAGCCGTAGCGCGCGGCCTCGCCCACCGCGAGCGTCAGATCGCTTGAGGCCGCAGCGATCTTGTCGAGACCACGCAAATAGGCACCGGGCGCTTTTGCAAGCCCTTCGGGCGCCTCTTGAGCGCCCGCGAGACTGGTCGAGAAGACAAGCAACGCCAGCGCCTTGCGGATCATTCGCCGGTCTCCGACCCGCTTGTGCTGCTCGGCTTGCTGTCACCGCCACCGGCGAATTTCATCAGCAGCCCCAGCGTCGAGACCGCGCCCTGCGTGTCGAGGATTTCATCGCCGGCGGCGAGGTTGTCGAGGCTGCCGCCGGGCAGGATCTCGATGAAGGCGCCGCCCAGAAGCCCCTCGGAGGCAACGATGATCTGCGAATCCTCGGGGATCTCGATCCCCTCGCGCACTGTCACCGTGGTATCGGCAAAGAAGGTCTTGGGGTTCAGCGCCACCTCGGTCACGGTGCCGATCTTCACCCCGGCCATGCGCACATCCGTGCCCAGACTCACCCCTTCCACCGAACGGAAAGAGGCTTTCAGCGGATAGCTGGCGGTGCCGGTCGAGAGCCCGTGCCCCTGCCCTGCCCAAACAAAAAAGCCCACGGCCACGGCCAGAACGGCCGCCCCGGTGAGCACTTCGACGCGATTCTCGCTCATGTCATCCCTCGCCAGACCGGATCATTCCGGCTGCCAGGCCTCGTAATCGCGCCGCTCGACGGGCGCAAGGCGGCGTTGCGACCCCGGCGGAATATAGGCGGTGGCCAGCCCGGTCTGGTTTTCCTGATGCGGAAGCTCCCAGGACTTGTGCGGCAGCGGCTGCGTGGTCGGCGGCTCATCCCAGGTGTGATGAATCCAGCCATGCCAATCCGGCGGAATCCGGCTCGCCTGGCATTCGCCGTTATAGACCACCCAACGGCGCTTGCCGTCCTTGCTCTGAAAATAGCGGTTGCCTTCGGCATCTTCGCCGACCTTCACACCGTAACGGGCGGTGTAGATCTGGGTGCCAAGCGTCTGGTCATTCCACCAGGTCAGCAGGCGCAGCAGGAATCTCATCTTATCTCTCCCAGCAGTCATCCCCTTATAGCGGGTGCGACAATAAGGTCCAGTGTTTCGCGCGAAACGCCCCCCCCCCCAAGGGGCACGGCGCGCAAAATCAAAGGGCGGGTTTCCCCGCCCTTTTGCCCTCAAACGGGGATCAGCCCGCCGATTTCGGCTCTTTCTTGGCCTCTTCGGCGTAGATCAAGAGCGGCTTGGCCGCCGTTCCCGCCTCGACCGCCTCGTCGTTCACCACCACCTCACGGACATTTTCCATGCCGGGCAGTTCAAACATCGTGTCGAGCAGGATGTCTTCCATGATCGAGCGCAGGCCCCGCGCACCGGTCTTGCGCTTGATCGCGCGCGCGGCGATGGCGTGGAGCGCATCGGGGGTGAAGGTGAGCTTCACACCCTCGATGTCGAAGAGGCGCTGGTATTGCTTCACAAGCGCGTTCTTCGGCTCGGTGAGAATCGTCACCAGCGCCGGCTCGTCCAGATCCTCGAGCGTGGCGATCACCGGCAGACGGCCGACGAATTCGGGAATCAGACCGAATTTCAGCAGATCTTCCGGCTCAAGCTCCTTGAAGAGCTCGCCCGCGCCACGGGCATCGGGGTCTTTCACATCGGCGCCAAAGCCCATGGCCGAGCCCTTGCCGCGCTGCGCGATGATCCGGTCCAGCCCGGCAAAGGCGCCGCCACAGATGAAGAGGATGTTGGTCGTGTCCACCTGCAGGAATTCCTGCTGCGGATGCTTGCGCCCGCCTTGCGGCGGCACCGAGGCGACCGTGCCCTCCATGATCTTGAGCAGCGCCTGCTGCACGCCCTCGCCCGACACGTCGCGGGTGATCGAGGGGTTGTCCGACTTGCGGGTGATCTTGTCGACCTCGTCGATGTAGACAATGCCGCGTTGCGCCCGCTCGACGTTGTATTCCGAGGCCTGCAACAGCTTCAGGATGATGTTTTCCACATCCTCGCCCACGTAACCGGCCTCGGTCAGCGTGGTCGCATCGGCCATGGTGAAAGGCACATCGAGAATGCGCGCCAGCGTCTGCGCAAGCAGGGTCTTGCCGCAGCCCGTGGGGCCGATCAGCAAAATGTTCGACTTCGCCAGTTCCACATCCTGCTTGGAGGCGTGGTTGAGGCGCTTGTAGTGGTTGTGCACGGCAACAGCGAGCACGCGCTTGGCATGCATCTGACCGATCACGTAATCGTCGAGCACCTTCGAGATGTCGCGCGGGGTCGGCACGCCATCGGTGGCCTTGAGCCCCGTGGTCTTGGTTTCCTCGCGGATGATGTCCATGCACAGCTCGACGCATTCGTCGCAGATGAACACTGTCGGGCCGGCGATGAGTTTGCGCACCTCATGCTGGCTCTTGCCGCAGAACGAGCAGTAGAGCGTGTTCTTGCTGTCGGAGCCTGAATTGTTCGCCATCGTCATCCTCAAAATGCCCCTTTTGGGCGGTGGTGGGCTGTCCCGGACCAAAGTCTAGGGCAGCACCGGGTCCATCTCAATCGCAAATTCCCCTTTCCGGTTAAGGGGGGCATGCGGATGTTACTTGTCGCCGTCGAGACCGGGCCGTGCGCTCAGAATTTCGTCGATATGGCCCCATTCGAGCGCCTCTTCGGGCGACATGAAGCGATCGCGCTCCAGCGCCTCGGCCACTTCCTCGATGCTGCGGCCGGTATGCTTCACGTAGATCTCGTAGAGGCGCTGACGAATCTTTTCGGTTTCGCGCGCGTGGATCATGATGTCGGTCGCCTGACCCTGGAACCCGCCGGAGGGCTGGTGCACCATGATCCGCGAGTTCGGCAGCGAGAAGCGCATCCCCTTTTCGCCCGCACAGGCAATCACCGAGCCCATCGAGGCGGCCTGACCGATCACCAGCGTCGACACTTTCGGGCGAATGTATTGCATCGTGTCATAGATCGCGAGGCCCGAGGTGACGACACCGCCGGGGCTGTTGATATACATCGAAATCTCTTTCGAGGGGTTCTCCGCCTCAAGGAACAGCAGCTGCGCGCAGATCAGGCTCGACATGCCGTCGTGGAACGGGCCGGCCAGAAAGATGATCCGTTCCTTCAGAAGGCGTGAGTAAATGTCATAGGCGCGCTCGCCGCGGGAGGTCTGCTCGACCACCATCGGCACAAGCGTGTTCATGTAAAGGTCGACCGGATCTTTCATCTGCTGCCTCTCCTGGTGAGTTCCGCACAGCCTAAACGCGAGGTGCTTACGTGAGTCTTAGTGTCGCGCAGCCCCCCCTGCAAGGGCGGCGCGGGGCAAAAGCGTCTTGGAACGATTCTTGGCGATTCACGGCACGTAAAGAGTTCAAGGTTAGTCTGCGGGCAAATCGTCACGGGGAGTCTCTCCCCCAACCGGAGCTCCTGCATGAGATTGCACCACTCGGTCCTGTGTCTCGCCCTTGCTGCCCTCCCGGCGCAGGCAGAGGATTTTACTGCCCAGGTGACGGCGAAAGTCGAAAGCGAACTGCGTGCCTGGGGCACTGATCCGGCGCTGATCGACGCGGTCAAAGCCGCCAATGCCGCGCATGCCGATATCACTCAAGACCAAATCGACGCGCTCGACAAGGCGTGGCGTGCAGAAACCGAAACCGCGACGCAGCCGACGATCGAGGCGATCCTCGCGCTCCCGCAATCGCGGGCATTGCTTGATAAGGTCGAGCGGTCGCGGGGGATGGTCTCCGAAGTTTTCGTGATGGATGAGCATGGGCTCAACGTCGCCCAGGCCCGTGCGACCTCGGACTATTGGCAGGGCGACGAGGCGAAATTCCAGGAAACCTACCCGAAGGGACCGGATGCCGTGCATGTGAGCGAGGTCGAATTCGACGAATCCTCGGACACGTATCAGGTGCAGGCCTCCTTCACCGTCAACGACCCCGAAACCGGCGCCCCCATCGGCGCGATGACTGTCGGCCTCAATGCCGAAATGATCGAATAATCAGTAACAGAGGCCAGTGATGAGCGCCAAATCGACCGGATCCGTCCATTTCTTCCACTCGAGTTTCTTCAAGGCAGCCCTTCTGGTGCTGCTCTCGGCGTCCACCATCGTGGCCGCCCTCACGGTAATGAACATGCGCTCCGCCAGAGAGTTGGCGCTGCAGCAACTGCAAGATCAGGCGCATGGCTCGAACGGGATCATCGTCAATCAATTGATCGCGCCGATCCGCTTCAGTGACAGCGAGCGCATCAATGCCATGTTCAAGAAGATCATCGACGATCCCTCGAACCCGGCCAACGGTGTGATTGCGACCGATGCCTCGGGCAAGGAACTCACCAATTACGTGATCCACGACTCCGATCTGGCACCGATGCACGCGCTGATCAAGCAGGCGATGGAAACCGGCGAAGAGGCGTTTTCCGAAGACCGGCTGACGCTGGCTGCGCCGGTCAAAATGCCGAACGGAACTGTCGTCGGCTATTTCGCCTCCACGTGGTCGGATGACCAGACCGTGGCCGAGATCTCCGCCTCGAGCCGCAAGAGCCTGATCGTTGCGGTGTCGATCCTGCTTGTGGCGATGGTGATCACCTCGCTCGTGTTCCGCGCGATGATCGCCCAGCGACTGAGCCACATCAGCGGGGCAATGGCCTCGATCGCGGGCGGCGCGTTGCAGACCGACGTTCCCGAGACCGATGGCAAGGACGAGATCGGCATGATCGCGAAAGCGCTTGAGTCGTTCCGCGACCAGCTGGAGCAATCTGAAATCGCCAGCCGCGAAGGCCTGTTCCGCGGCGCCGCCTATGATTCCTCGTCCGCCGCGATGATGCTGCTGGCCGCCGATGGCGCGGTGAAAGCCGTGAACCCCTCGCTTGAGAAGCTTTTTGCGGAAAACCTCGAAGATTTCCGCGCCGTGAAGCGCGACTTCGACCCGGATTCGCTGGTGGGCCGCCCGTTCAGCTATTTCCATCCCGAAGGCTCGAGGCAACATGCCATACTCCGGCCCGAACGGATGCCGATGTCGGGCGAGTTCCAGATCGGCACGGGCTTCTATGCGCTGTCGATGAGTGCGATCCCCGATGGCGATGGCGGCGTGCTGGGCTATGCGGTGGAATGGAAGAATGTCACGGCCGACAAGCGCAACTCGGCGGTGACCGAAGCGATCGACGCCACCCAGCTGCGCGCCGAATTCACCCCGGATGGCCGTGTCACCACGGTCAACATGGCAATGGCGCTGACGCTCGGCACCGAGGAAACCGCGCTCATCGGGCGGGACTTCTCCGGCGCGATCACCGCAGAGGCGAATGGCGAGTCCTGCTTTGCGGCGATTGCCCGCGGCGAGAACATGATCGGCCGCATGATTATGGTGTTCGAGGGGCACTCGCTGCTGCTGACCGGGGCGATGTCGCCGGTGCGCGACCGCAACGGCAAGGTGCAACGTGTGGTGATGATCGCCTCCGACGTGAGCGAGATCGAGGCGCGCGAAGCCCGGTCGCGCGCGGAACGTGACCGTGCCGCGACCGAACAGCGCCAGGTGGTCGATGCCCTGAGGGCCGCGCTCAGTGCGCTCGCCGAGGGGGATCTCACCCAGACCATCGTCCAGCCCTTCCCGGGCGATTACGAGACCCTGCGCGCCGACTACAACAATGCCACCGTGAAGCTGCGGGAGGCGATGCAAATGGTGCTCGAAAACTCCGAGACGATCCACACCGAGTCGGGCGGCATTTCGCGCGCCGCCGAGGATCTGTCGCGCCGCACCGAACAACAGGCCGCGACGCTCGAGGAAACCGCCGCCGCGCTCAACGAGCTCACCGCTTCGGTGAAATCGGCTGCCGAGCGCACGCTCAAGGCCAATGACATGGTCACGACCGCGCGGCGCAACACCGAAGCCAGCGGCCAGGTGGTGCGCGAAGCGGTGCAGGCGATGGGCGAGATTGCCGACAGCTCCAACAAGATCTCCCGCATCACCTCGGTGATCGAGGAAATCTCCTTCCAGACCAACCTTCTGGCGCTCAACGCCGGGGTCGAGGCGGCCCGTGCGGGCGAAGCCGGTCGCGGCTTTGCCGTGGTCGCCTCCGAGGTGCGAGCGCTGGCGCAACGCTCCTCCGAAGCCGCACGCGAAATCGCTGGCCTCATCTCCGACAGCTCGGCGCAGGTGAACCGCGGCGTGGAACTCGTGGGGCAGGCCGGCAGCGCGCTCGAAGGCATTCAGGGCTCGGTCGGCCAGATCGTGACCTTCATGTCCGACATCACCGCCTCGACCACCGAGCAATCGACCGGTCTGAGCGAGGTGAACACCGCGATCTTGCAACTCGATCAGGTGACCCAGCACAACGCCGCGATGTTCGAGGAAACCTCGGCCGCGAGCCAGTCGCTGGTGCGCGAGGCCGATGGCCTGGCCGCGACGATGGCGCGGTTCCGGCTCGGTGCGGCCACGGCACGGCCCACGAGCGTGGCGAAGCCGGCCCCGGTTGCCGCGCCGAAGCCCGCGCCCGCCCCGGCGCCGAAAGCGGCGGCAGCGGCGCCCGCGCCCGCCCCGAAAGCTCCGGCTCCCGCTCCGGTGAGCAAGGCCCCCGCGCCCGCGCCGGCGCGCCGCGCCGGTGGCGGCGGGCTCACGGCCGCCGCGCTCAAGGCCGCGCCCTCGCATGATGACTGGGAAGATTTCTGATCCCGGTCAGCTCCCGCGATAGGTGGAATAGCCGTAAGGCGACAAAAGCAGGGGCACATGAAAATGTGCCCCTGCATCATTGATGCCAAAGCGGATCGGCACGGCGTCGAGAAACAGCGGCGCCTCCCCCGCCTGCCCGGTCGCGCGCAGATAATCGCCCGCATGGAATGTCAGCTCATAGCTGCCACAGGCAAAACGCTCGGCGGGCAGGATCGGGCTGTCGGTGCGGCCATCTGCATTGGTGGTCATCTCCGCGAGCTGCTCCGCCCCCTCCGGCGTGATCCGCGCGAGCACGATGCGCAAGCCCGCCGCAGGCGCCCCCCGCGCGGTATCCAGCACATGCGTCGTCAGATATCCGGCCATTTGTCCTCCTGCCGCACCGCCCCGGGCGCGCGAAACTGTTGATTTCCTTTCCGAGAAAAACCTGAAATCCTTCCCGGAGCAAGAAGAAGGCCCGACACAGGCGCCGGGGCCGGGAGAAGAAAAGATGAAACGGTACGACAGAGACATGCGCGGCCATGGCGCGACGCCCCCCGATGCGCGCTGGCCGGGGGGCGCGAAAGTGGCGATCTCGCTTGTGCTCAATTACGAGGAAGGCGGCGAGAATTGCATCGCCCATGGCGATGCCGCATCCGAGGCGTTTCTGAGCGATGTGGCCGGGGCAGCGCAATGGCCCGGCCAGCGCCACTGGAACATGGAATCGATTTATGAATACGGCGCGCGCGCCGGGTTCTGGCGGCTGCATCGGCTGTTCACCGCGATGACCATTCCGATCACCATTTACGGCGTGGCCACGGCGCTGGCGCGCAGCCCCGAGCAGGTGGCGGCGATGAAAGCGGCCGGCTGGGAGATTGCGAGCCACGGGCTCAAATGGGTCGAACACCGCGACATGCCCGAGGATGAGGAGCGCCGCCAGATTGCCGAGGCGATCCGGCTTCATACCGAGGTTGTGGGGGAGCGCCCGCGCGGCTGGTATACGGGGCGCTGCTCGTTCAACACCGTGCGCCTCACCGCCGAAGAGGGCGGTTTTGACTGGATCTCGGACACGTATGACGACGACCTGCCCTATTGGAAGCGGGTGGGCGCGCGCGATCAGCTGATCATCCCCTACACGCTCGAAGCCAATGACATGCGCTTTGCCACCGCGCCGGGCTATATCGAGGGCGAGCAGTTCTTCACCTACCTCAAGGACGCCTTCGACACGCTTTATGCCGAAGGGGCGGCGGGCGCGGCCAAGATGTTCTCGGTCGGCCTGCATTGCCGCCTGATCGGGCGCCCCGGCAAGATTGCCGGGCTCAAACGCTTTCTGGACTATGCCAGGGGCTTTGAGGGCGTGTGGTTTGCCACCCGGGGCGAGATCGCCGCGCATTGGGCCGCCACGCATCCGCCCCAAGCGCTCCCCCGGCCCAGCGAAATGACGCAAGAGGCCTTCGTCGCCGCCTTTGGCGGCATTTACGAGCATAGCCCCTGGGTTGCCGAGCGCGCCTGGGCGCTGGAGCTTGGCCCCGCGCATGATTGCCATGAGGGCGTGGCGAGCGCGCTCGCGCGCGCCTTCCGCGCGGCCTCCGAGGCTGAACGGCGCGCGGTGCTGAAGGCGCACCCCGACCTTGCCGGAAAGCTCGCACAGGCCAGGCGGCTCACCGCCGAAAGCACCGCCGAGCAGGCTTCCGCCGGGCTCGATGCGCTCACCGATGTCGAGCGCGAGACCTTCAGCGCGCTCAACACCGCCTATACGGCGAAATTCGGCTTCCCCTTCATCATCGCCGTGCGCGACCATGACAAGGCCGCGATCCTCGAAGCCTTCTACCGGCGTCAGGAACAAGGCCCCGAGGCGGAATTTGCCGAGGCCTGCGCGCAGGTTGAACGGATCGCATGGCTGCGCCTGAAGGAGGTGTTCGCATGAGCGGCTATTACACACCCCCCGGCGGGCTGCCGCCGCAATCGGCGCTGATGACGGGCCGCGCGGTCTTCACCGAGGCCTATGCGGTGATCCCGAAGGGCTGCTTTTCCGATATCGTGACGAGCTATCTGCCGGGGTGGGAGGCCACGAAATTGTGGCTGATCGCCCGGCCGATGAGCGGCTTTTCCGAGACCTTCAGCCAATATGTGATGGAGGTCGGCGCCGATGGCGGCTCGGATGCGCCAGAAACGGAAAAAGGCGTCGAGCATGTGCTTTTTGTCACCGAGGGCGCGATGTGGCTCTCGCTCGACGGGCAGGAGCATGAACTGGCGGCGGGCGGCTATGCCTATATCCCCGTGGGCTGCGAGTGGCGGGTGAAAAACGGGGCGGATACGGCTTTGCGCTTTCACTGGCTCCGCAAGCGCTACGAGCCCGCGCCGGGGATCGCCCTGCCCGAGGCCTTTGTGACGAACGAGCGCGAGATCGCCCCGGTGGCCATGCCGGAAACGCAGGGCCGCTGGGCCACCACGCGCTTTGTCGACCCTGCCGATCTGCGCCACGACATGCATGTCAACATCGTCACCTTCCAGCCCGGCGGGCTGATCCCGTTTGAAGAGACGCATGTGATGGAGCACGGGCTTTACGTGCTCGAAGGCAAGGCCGTCTACAAGCTCAACCGTGACTGGGTCGAGGTGGAAGCGGGTGATTTCATGTGGTTGCGCGCCTATTGCCCGCAGGCCTGCTACGCGGCGGGGCCGGGGCCGTTCCGCTATCTGCTATATAAGGACGTGAACCGCCACGCCCGGCTCGGCGGCGTGCTGGGGCGCTGACCAGATCGGCCCGGGCGGCGTGCCCGGGCCGCTTCATCTCCCGGCGCGGCCCTTATTTGCGCGTGATCCGCCCATCGGTCGCGGGCGCATAGGGCGCATGGGCAGCGAGGTAATCGGCCAGCACATCGGCCAGATCGGGGCCGAAATCATAGGCGTTCCGGCCCTCGGTCGCGAAGATCTTGTACCCGTCGCCACCGCCGCGCATGTAGTTGTTGGTCACCACGCCATAGGTCGCGGCGGGGTCGATCGGCACCCAGTCCGCGCCCGCCGCCACCTTGACATCGCTCACCCGTGCCCCCGGCGCAGCCGCCGGATCAAAGCTGAACATCAGCCCCGCCACCTGCGGAAACCGCCCCGCCCCCTCCTCGATCTGGCTCACCCCGTTTTCGAGCGCGCTCACGATCACCGCGCCCGTGGCCTCAAAGGTCGAAAGCGTGTTCTGGAACGGCAGCACGGTATAAACCTCACCCATCGTCACCGGCCCCGCGTCGATCGAGGCGCGCAGGCCCCCGCCGTTGGTGATGGCAATGCGCACACCCTGATCTTGCACCCGCGCCAGCATCGCATCGGCCACAAGATCCCCCATCGCGCATTCCTGCTGCCGACAGGTCTCGCGGGCGCCGTCGATCTCGGCCGCGGTCTCGGCCACCACCTTTTCGCGCACCTCCGCGAGCGGTGCGGCCAGAGCCGCCACGCGCGCGGCAATCGCCGGATCGGGCGTCACTGAAGCATCGAGCAGAATGGGCGCGCCCGTGGCCGATTTCAGATGGCCCGCATCGTCGAAGGTCAGCACCAGATGGCCAAGATATTTCGAATAGGCATAGGCCGAAACAACCGGCACAGCGCCCACCATGGTCGGATAGGCCGCACCGCCCTCGCCAAAAAGCGTGTGGCTGTGCCCGCCCACCACCGCATCCAGCCCCGGCACGGCGGCGGCAATCTCCTGATCCTTGACAAACCCGGTATGCGGCAGCGCGATGATCTTGGTGACCCCCTCCGCCTCAAGCGCGGCCACATCCGCTTTCAGGCTCTCGATCTCGTCCTGAAAGAGCACATTGGGCCCCGGCGAAGAGGTCTCCACCGTATCGGTCGCCAGCGCCGAGACGATGCCGATCTTCTCGGCACCCACCGTCAGCACCACCGTGCCATGGAGCTTGCCGTTCAACTCCGGCGAGCGGCTCACATCGAGGTTGCCGGACACCAGCGGAAACGGCACCGCGCCGATGAAGGCGGCAAGCGCCCCCGGCCCGTCGTCAAACTCGTGGTTGCCGACCGCCATCGCATCATAGCCGATCGCGGTCATGAACTCGGCGGTGTCGCGGCCCTTGTAGGTCGTGTAGAAAAGCGAGCCCTGAAACTGGTCGCCCGCATCGAGCAAGATCACGTTTTGCCCGGCCAGATCGGCGCGCAGCTTTGCCACCTCGGCGGCGACCCGCGCGATGCCGCCAAAACACTTGCCCTCGGTCTCCTCCTCCGCCGAGCAGGTGCTGTCATATTTGTTGATCGATTCGATGCGGCTGTGCAGGTCATTGGTGTGCAGCACATGGAGCGTGTAATCAGCCTGGGCGCTGCCCGCGGCAAGGGCAAGCGCTGCGGTGGTCAAAAGCAGGCGGGCGGGGAAATAGGGCGCGGTCATGCAATCCTCCAGAGCAGGCGAAACAGGGCAAGTGTGGCCTGAAGCCGCGCGCCTGTCAAAACCGATCGGCGCCGCGCGCAGGGCCGGGATTTGCACGGGCGGGATTGACGCGCCCCCGACCCCGAGGCATGAACAGGCCATGCTGATCTACAAGATCTTTCGCCGCCCCGAATGGGATGCGCTTTGCGCCGCGGGTGAAACCGCGGGGGCACCGGTCGACCTTGCCGATGGGTTCATTCATTTTTCCACTGCCGCGCAGGTGGTGGAGACGGCGGCAAAGCACTTCGCCAATGAAAGCGACCTCGTGCTCGTCGCTGTCGCTATCGACCCGCTCGGGGCTGATCTGAAATGGGAAGTCTCGCGCGGTGACGCGCTCTTTCCGCATCTTTACAGGCCGCTGCGCCGCGCTGACGTGGTGTGGGACAAGGCGCTGCCGCTCGGCGTCTCGGGCCATATCTTCCCGGAGGGTCTGCTGTGAACCTGCTCGAGTCGCTCGGCCTCAGGATCTTCCATCAAATCGACCCCGAGCGCGCGCATGGTCTGGCGCTCTCGGGGCTGCGCATGGGGCTCGTGCCGCTCCCCGGCCCGGTCACCGGCGCGCGGCTGACCACCCGGCTTGCCGGGCTCGACCTGCCAAACCCGGTGGGGCTCGCGGCGGGGTTTGACAAAAATGCCGTGGCGCTGCCGGCGCTGATGCGCGCGGGCTTTGGCTTTCTTGAGGTGGGGGCGGCCACGCCCCGCGCGCAGCAGGGCAACCCCCGGCCCCGGCTCTGGCGGCTGAGCGAAGACCGCGCCGTGATCAACCGCTTCGGCTTCAATAACGAAGGCGTTGACCCGATCGTCGCGCGGCTCGCGGCGCGGCCCGCGGGCGTTCCGGTCGGGCTCAACCTCGGTGCCAACAAGGACAGCGCCGACCGCGCCGCCGATTTTGCGAAAGTGCTCACCCGTGCGGGCGCCGCGATCGAGTTTGCAACCGTCAACGTAAGCTCTCCCAACACCGAAAAGCTGCGCGACCTGCAGGGCAAGGCCGCGCTTGCCGCGCTCCTCGCCGGTGTGATGGAGGCGCGCGCGGGGCTTGCCAAACCGATCCCGGTGTTTTTGAAAATCGCCCCCGATCTGAGCCCCGCCGAGCTTGAAGACGTGGCCGAGGTGGCGCTCGAGGCGCGGCTCGACGGCCTGATCGCGACCAATACGACGCTCTCGCGTGACGGGCTCAAAAGCGTCAATGCCACCCAGCCCGGCGGCCTTTCCGGCGCGCCGCTGTTCGAAAAATCGACCCGCGTCCTCGCGCAGCTCTCGAAGGTGACAGAGGGCAAGCTGCCGCTGATCGGCGTGGGCGGCATTTCCTCTCCCGCGGAGGCCTATGAAAAGATCCGTGCGGGCGCCGCGGCGGTGCAGATCTATTCGGCGATGGTCTACAAGGGCCTCAGCCTTGCCGCTGATATTGCCCGCGGCCTTGACGCGCTCGCCGCGCGCGACGGCTTTGCCAATATCTCCGAGGCAGTGGGCACCGGCCGCGACCGCTGGCTCTGAGCCCGGCCGCGCGCGCGGGGGTTTCACACCCCCGCACCCCCGTGGGATATTTAAGCAAAGTCGAAGACAACCCCGCTGGCCCTTCGACTTTGTAAAAATATCCCGGGGGAGCGCGGCAAAGCCGCGCGGGGGCAGCGCCCCCTACCCGTTCAGATCCTTGAGCAGCCGCCCGTGTTGGCGCACCTCTGCCACAACATCGCCAAAGGTGACGAGGCCGCGCGCTTTCAGCGCCGGCAAAAGCTTCAGGAAGGCATCCGCGGTCGCCACCGTGTCGCCAATCGCGGTATGGCGCGCCTCTTCGGGGATCGTGATGCCGAGCCGATGCGTGAGCGCATCAAGGCTGTGCCCTTCGGATTGCCCAAAGACCACCGCGGAGAGCAGCACCGTATCGAGCACCGGATTGTCAAAACTGAGCCCGATCGCCCCTTCCTTGCGGCGCAGAAATTCCATGTCGAAGGGCGCGTTATGCGCCACAAGCACCGCCCCTTCGGCAAATTTGTGAAACCGCCGCCCGACCGCGACAATATCGGGCGCCTCGGCCACCATCGCCTCCGAGATCCCGTGCACCGCGGTCGAGGCGGCGGGGATCGGGCGGCCCGGGTTCACCAGCGTGTCAAACACTTCGGTCTCGACGCGGCGGCCATTGACGATGCGCACCGCCGCGATCTGCACGATCTCATCGCCCTCCGAGGGCAGCAGGCCGGTCGTCTCGGTGTCAAACACCACGAAGGTGAGCCGGTCGAGCGGGGTTTGCGCCACCTCGCCCTCGCGCGCGCGGCCCAGCAGGTCAAAATCATAGACCACCGCGCGCGGCACTGGCAGCGGGCGCTTCGAGGCCCGGCGCGCCTCGCGCAGCGGGATGCAGATCCGCCCGCGCCCCGGCGCCAGATCTTCGGGCCAGATCTCGGAGGCATGCGCGGCGATCACCCGCCGCCCGGTCACATCTGCCATGCCCGGCTCGAGCGGTTCATCGAGCCAGCGCTCAAGCAGCGCGATCGGCACCCGTTCCCCCTGCCATTCGAGCGCGATCAGCGCCCCCGCCCCCTCCTCGATGATTTCGAGCCGTTTGTCGCGCCGCTCGGGGCCGAGCGCCCGACCAAGGAGCGCAAGCAGCGAGACCATCTCGAAACCCTCGATGCGCAGGATCAGCGGCGCGGTGACCGGGGTCAGCGCCTCGCCCGATGCCGCAAGCCGCGCCCGCACCGCCTCGCCCAGATCGGAGGCGCGCACCATCGAGAGCGCGCCCCAATCCGTGCGCATCGCCTCATGGCGCTCAAACAGCGTGTGGATCGCCGCACCCAGATTGGCGGCCTCTGCCCGTGCCGCTTCCCGCAGGCGGGCGCGGGCCGCGGGCTCGGACGGACCATCATCGGCGATCAGCACGCCTGTGAGCGATTGCAGCGCCGCCGCCGGGCGGCGGATGCGGTCGAACAGCTCATCCATCAGCGCCTCGCGCCGGGTGTGGGCGCGCATATCGGCGGAAACGTCGCGCAGCGTGAGCACATAGCCCGCGCGGCGGGTAACGTGATGATCTTCGCCTTCGGAGATCAGCCGCATCCGCGCCGCGAGCGTTTTGCCATCGGCGGTGGTGGCGCACAAAAGGTCGGAGGCGGCATCCGGGTCATCGGTCTCCAGAAGCCGCGCATAAGCGTGCAGGATCGGCGCAGCGTGCAAATAGTCGAACACGCGCCGGTCAAGCCCCGGCGCATGCGCGCCGCCCAGAAGGTCCGTCGCCTGTCCGTTGTAGAACACCAGTTGATGCGAGGCGGTGCAGAGCAAAACGCCCACCGGCACATCGGACAGAAGCGTTTCGAGCCGGTCTTTTTCCTGGGCAAGCCGCGTGGTCTCGCGCTGCACGGATTCGGTGAGCGCGGAGCGGGTCTCGTTCAGATGCCGGGTGATCGCGGCCGCGGCGGGGGCAAGATCGCCCAGATAGCGCCCCGCCTCGGCGTCGAGATCGGTTTCGATCTGGGAATGCGTGCGCGCGCGAATGCCGCCCGCAAGCCGCTCGATCGGCTTGGCCACATTTTCATCAAAGAGAAACCAGACCGCCGTGATCAACCCGGTGATGACGAAGCCCGCGACAACGCCGCCGATGATGAAGCCATCCAGCGCCTCGGGCTCGCCCAGCTTTTCAAAGCCGAACACAAGCCCCGCCACCAGCGCCGCCATATTGCCCAGAGCGAGCGCCGCGAAAAACAGGAACACACGCAGGCGCAGGCTGAGGCGGGCAAGGCGCATCACGCCCCTCCCGCGTCGAGCAGCCGGTGCACCTCGTCGCGCAATTCCTTCAATTCAAAGGGCTTGGCAATGAAGCCATCGGCCCCGAGCGCGAGCCCCTTGCGCCGCTCCATCGCCGAGCCGCGCGCCGTCATCATCAGGATCTTGACCTCGGAAAGGCCATGGTCGGCGCGCACTTCCTGACAGATCTCGTAGCCCGAGACCTCGGGCAGCATCACATCCAGAAGCACAAGGTCGGGCTGTTCGGCGCGGATCCGGTCAAGCGCGCCGCGCCCGGTGGCAAGGCGCTCATGGTCAAACCCTTCGCGGCTCATCAGATAGTCGAGCGCGATGGCGATATTGTCCTCGTCCTCGATGATCAGCACGCGCCGCTTCTTGCTCATCTCAGCCTCCCGCACAGGCGGCCTGACGCCCGGGATCATCCGCGCCTGCCGCCATCCAGTTTGCGCCGGCAAGCCCCCCCGCTCCAAGGATCGCCTGCCGTTGGCCCGCGCAATCATAGGCGACTGAGACCGGCTGCACCGGCTGCCAGCGCGCCACGAGGTAAAGATTGACGGCGACAATGTCGGGCTCTGGCCGCGTGGCGGCGCGCGTGTCGATGGCAACAAAGCGCGTGGTCACCGGCCAAAGATAGGTCCAGGGGCGCCAGACGGCGGTATCGGCATTGCTTTGCACCACCACGGCGCCCTCGGGCAGGCGCGCCCTTGCATCCGCAAACCAGGCGTATTCGGCCCAGATCGTGACCCCGAGCATCGCAAACCCGGCCGCCGCGGGCATCAGCCATTTCGGCAATGCGCGCCCCGAGAGTTTGCGTGTCGCGTGACGAACCACGAAGACCATCAGCCCGGCCAACAGGCCCGCCGCGATCATCGTGATGAAATCATTGACCATTCAGCTCACCACCGCCTTGTTGTGCCCGACCGCCGATTGCATCGTGCGCACGACAACAAAGGCATCGCGCAGATGCGAGCGCTCGAAATCGCTCAGATCGGAGGGGGCGAGGAAATTGTCTGGCTTGCGGCCCGCGCGGATCAGCGTGGCCTGATTTTCAAGCCGCATCGTGGCAATGAGGTCATAAGCCTCGATCAGATCGCGCGCGCCGGACGCAGAGACCACCCCCGCCTCTTCGGCCGCCTTCAGCCGGGCGCGGGTATTGGCGGGCGGCAGCTTGCCTTGCAGCGCGTAGATGCGGGCCAGATCGGCCACCGGCACCACGCCGTTCATCTTCAGGTCGATATGGTTGCGGTGCTCGCCCGAACGGATCGTGGCAAAGCCGCGTATGAGGCCCAGAGGCGGCGTGTGCTTGAGCGAATTCGAGATCATATGCGCGACGAAGATCGAGTTTTTCGCAGCCATGGCGAGGGTCTCGGCATGGAGCGCCTCGAACATGGCAATGCCGCCGCCGCCGATCGGGCGCAGGTCGAACATCACCGAGGCCAGCATCTGCGCCTCGGGGTTGGGCGTGTTGATCCAACCGGCAAAATAGTCGCGCCAGACGCGCGCGGGCTGGCACCAGCGCGGGCTCATCGCCATCATCTCGCCCGGGCAATAGACGTAGCCGCATTCATTAAGACCGTCGCAGACGATCTTCGCCAGCGCCTGAAAATAGGCCATGTCTTCCGGTGTCGCGGCATCCTCAAAAATCAGGCAATTGTCCTGATCGGAAACGCCGGTCTGTTCCTGCCGCCCCTGCGAACCGCAGGCGAGCCAGAGATAGGGCACGGGCGGCGCGCCCAGTTCGCGCTCTGCCATCACCAGAAGGCGGCGGGTGACCGCATCGGCGATATCGGTGATCAGGCGCGTGATCACCTCATGGCTGTGGTGCCCGCCCACCAGTTGCGTGAGCAGCTGCGGGATCCGCGCGGTCACGGCAGCCATCTCCGCCACGGTCTCGGCGCTCACCACGTCGCGGATCAGCACCGCCGAGGAGACCGCCTGAAAGCGCGTCAGATCGGTCTGGGTGATCATGCCGACAAAGCGGCCCTGTTCGGTGATCGGCAGATGGCCGATGCGCCGCTCAAGCATGATGTGCAAGATATCCGAGCCAAGCGCGGTGGGCGGCAGGCTCACCGGATCGGCGGTCATTACCTCGGCCACCGGGGTGGTGCCGGGCATCTCGGAGGCGAGCACCTTGTTCGCCAGATCGCGCACCGTGATGATGCCCAAGAGCCGCTCTGCCTCTGCCACCACGCCGAGCGAGGAGACATGCGCATCGCGCATCATCTTCGCAGCGTTCACCACGGAGGTTTCCGGCCCGCAGAACAGGGGCTTGCGGGCAATCAGATCCGCCACTTTCTGGGTGGCGATATCGTTGGAGACCTTCTCGCCGCGCTTGCGGTTGAAGAAGCGCTCGAACGACGGATAGGTCTCGATCAGCCGCTTGAAGGTGGGCGTGGGCAGCACGAGGCAGATCGTCTGCTCGCTCGCCTTCGCCTGGGTGGCGGCCAGCCCGTCGCGCAAAATCCCGCGTTCGCCAAAGGAGTTGCGCGGACCGAGGAGGGAAACGAGCCCGCCATTGCCATCGGTGATTTCCACCGCGCCCTGCTTGATCAGGTAAAGGCCCCCGATCGGGGTCTGATAGACATAGATCAGCGCCTCGGGGCGAAATTCCATGCGGCGGAAGGAACTGGCCACATCGGCCAGCTCGTCACGCGGCAGGGTGTCGTAGGGGTGCACCGTTTCCAGAAAGGCGATGATGGCCTGACGATCGGTTTCCATGACAATCTCCTCGCAAGGGATCCCCGCAGCTGTAGCGGGCGGGGTGCGGGCGGGAAAGATCCCCGCCCGCGGTTTTCAGGGTTTGCCTCAGTGGCCGGTCGCCGCACCGGCACCTTTCGGCACACGGATCGACTCGACGAGGGAGACAACGCTCGCCGGCACCGGCTTGGTGATGGCGGTCACCGCGAAGGCCACGGCGAAGTTGATCAGCGCGCCCACGGCCCCGAAGGCGGTCGACTTGATGCCAAGGAAGAGCGGCGCCGAGTCCGAGAACGACGCGGTCGAGGCGACGAAGAACCAGCCCTTGTGCAGGAAGATGTAGACCACCGTCGCGATCAGACCCGCGAGCATGCCCGCGATCGCACCGGCCGAGTTCACCTTTTTCGAGAAGATGCCCATCATCAGCGCCGGGAAGATCGACGAGGCGGCCAGACCGAAGGCGAGCGCCACGGTTTGCGCGGCAAAGCCGGGCGGGTTGAGGCCGAGCCAGGTCGCCACCGCGATCGCCACCGCCATCGAGATCCGGGCGGCCATCAGCTCGCCTTTTTCCGAGATGGAGGGGTTGATCTGACCCTTGATCAGGTCGTGCGACACCGCGGACGAGATCGCCATCAGAAGGCCCGCAGCGGTCGAGAGCGCGGCGGCCAGACCACCGGCGGCGACAAGCGCGATCACCCAGCCCGGAAGCTGCGCGATTTCGGGGTTCGCAAGCACCATGATGTCGTTGTTCACGGTCAGCTCGCTGCCTTTCCAGCTCGCGGCTTGCGGGTTGGTGGCGGCAAGTTTCGCGGCGCCAGCGGCAGCCGCCTCGTCGAACGCGGCCTGCGCGGCAGCAATCGCGGCTTCATCCCCGGCTTTCGTCGCATCGGCCAAAGCAGTCGCCTGCTTGGTCGCACCGTCGTTGTAATACTGGATCAGGCCGTCGCCGTTCAGGTCAGTGACCTTCAGCAGCCCGGTCTTGGTCCAGTTGTCCACCCATTCCGGCGTGTCCGCCATCGCGAGCGGCGCGTTTTGCGGGCCGTTCGGGAAGAAGGTGTTGATCAGGTTCACGCGCGCCATCGCCGCCACCGCAGGCGCGGTGAGGTAGAGAAGCGCGATGAACACGAGCGCCCAGCCGGCCGAGGACCGGGCATCCGCCACTTTCGGCACGGTGAAGAAGCGCACGATCACATGCGGCAGACCGGCGGTGCCGATCATCAGCGAGACGGTGAACAGGAACAGGTTCAGCGTGTTGTCAGATTGCGCGGTGTAGGATTTGAAGCCCAGATCGGCGAGCAGGCCATTGAGCGTTTCCAGGAGCGGCGTGCCGGTCGCGGTCGCGTCGGAGAAAAGACCGAGCGGGGGGATCGGGTTGCCGGTCAGGTTGAGCGAGATGAAGATCGCCGGGATCGTATAGGCGATGATCAGCACGACATATTGGGCGACCTGGGTATAGGTGATGCCCTTCATGCCGCCGAGCACGGCATAGGCGAACACGATCGCCGCGCCGATATAGAGGCCGGTCGAGGCTTTCACCTCAAGGAAGCGCGAGAAGGCCACGCCCACACCCGACATCTGCCCGATCACATAGGTGATCGAGATGATCAGGAGCGCGATCACCGCGATCACGCGCGCGGTGCCCGAGTAGAAGCGGTCCCCGATGAATTCCGGCACGGTGAACTTGCCGAACTTGCGCAGATAGGGGGCAAGAAGCATGGCAAGGAGCACATAGCCGCCGGTCCAGCCCATGAGATAGGCCGAGGTGTCATAACCGCCGAAGGCGATGATCCCGGCCATCGAGATGAACGAGGCCGCCGACATCCAGTCCGCGCCGGTGGCCATGCCGTTGAGAACGGGGTGCACGCCACCGCCCGCGGCATAGAACTCTGCGGTCGAGCCCGCCCGGGCCCAGATCGCGATGCCGAAGTAGAGCGCGAAAGTGGCGCCCACAACGATCAGGTTGAGGGTAAATTGATCCATTTTTTCAATAACCTCCCTTACTCATCCACGCCGTGTTCACGGTCGAGTTTGTTCATGCGGAACGCATAAGCGAAGATCAGCACGAGAAAGACGAGGATCGACCCTTGCTGGGCGAACCAGAAGCCGAGATCGGTGCCGCCGATGCCGATGCCAGCCAGCATCGGACGCAGCAAGATGCCGAAACCGAACGAGCAGACAAACCAGATCACGAGAAAGATCAGGATCGTCTGGATGTTCGCTTTCCAATAGGCGTTGGACGAAGAATTGTCCGCCATGAGCGTTACTCCCTGTTTGTTTTTCTCCGAACGGGCCCCCCTCCAGAGGCCCGTTCCTCCCCTTCAGGCCGAGACGCGCGAGACGATCGACCCGAGATCCGAAGCGACCGCATCGATGGAAGCCATCGCGTCGACCGTCTCCAAAACGCCGAGCGCCCGATAATGGGCAATCAGCGGCGCCGTCTGCGCGTGGTAGGCCTCCAACCTGGCCCGCGCGGTATCGGCAGTGTCGTCGGCGCGGCGCTTGAAGGCCGTGCCGCCACATTTGTCGCAAGTGCCCGAGGTTTCGGGCAGCTTGAAAGCATCGTGATAGCCCTCGCCGCAGTCGGCGCAGGTGTAGCGGCCCGCGACGCGCGCGATCATCGCGAGGTCATCGACCTCAAGGCTGATCGCGGCGGTGACGCGCTGGCCCGCTTCGGCCAGAAGCGCATCCAGCGCAGAGGCCTGGCCTGCGGTGCGCGGAAAGCCGTCAAGGATGACACCCGCTTTGACATCGGGCGCGGCCATGCGGTCTTTCAGGATCGCCAGCACGATCTCGTCAGAGACGAGCCCGCCCGCCTCCATCACCGCTTTTGCCGCGCGCCCCGCGGCGCTGCCCGCGGCCACCGCCGCGCGCAGCAGATCGCCGGTGGAGAGCTGGATCAGACCAAAGCGCTCTTCCAGCATCCGCGCCTGTGTGCCCTTGCCCGCACCCGGAGGCCCGAGCAGGATCAGCACGGCAGGGGTGGTGGTGGCCGCTTGACTACGTTCAGCCATGGCCTCCATCGCGTCAGCCCCGGTTCATGCGGTTGTCGATCAGCTCCTGCACCACCGAGGGGTCGGCGAGCGTGGAGATGTCGCCCAGCGCGCCGTAATCGTTTTCGGCGATCTTGCGCAGAATGCGGCGCATGATCTTGCCCGAGCGGGTTTTCGGCAGGCCCGGCGCCCATTGGATCAGGTCGGGCGAGGCAATCGGGCCAATTTCGGTGCGGACCCATTTGACAAGATCCTTGCGCAGATCCTCGCTGGGCTCGACCCCGTTCATCAGCGTGACATAGGCGTAGATGCCCTGCCCCTTGATGTCGTGCGGGTAGCCCACCACGGCGGCCTCGGCCACCTGCTGATGCGCGACAAGCGCGCTTTCCACTTCCGCCGTGCCCATGCGGTGCCCCGAGACGTTGATCACGTCATCGACGCGGCCGGTGATCCAGTAGTAGCCGTCCTTGTCGCGGCGGCAGCCGTCACCGGTGAAGTAATAGCCGCGATACTGGCCGAAATAGGTCTCCTGGAAGCGGTCATGGTCGCCCCAGACGGTGCGCATCTGGCCCGGCCAGCTGTCGGAGATGCACAGCACCCCCTCGCATTCCACCTCGCCGATGCGGACCGCGGTTTGCGGGTCGAGCACGACGGGCTTGACGCCGAAGAACGGGTTGGTGGCCGAACCGGGCTTGGTGGGCGTGGCGCCGGGCAGTGGCGTGATCATGTGGCCGCCGGTCTCGGTTTGCCAGAACGTGTCGACGATCGGGCATTTGCCCTTGCCGATATGCTTGTCATACCAGACCCAGGCCTCGGGGTTGATCGGTTCCCCCACAGAACCGAGCACCTTGAGGCTCGAGAGATCGTATTTCTCGACCCATTCGGTGCCCTGCCCCATCAGCGCGCGAATTGCCGTGGGGGCGGTGTAGAACTGGTTGACCTTGTGCTTTTCACACACGGCCCAGAACCGGCCCGCATCCGGGTAGGTCGGCACGCCCTCGAACATCAGCGTGGTCGCGCCGTTGGCCAGCGGACCGTAGATGATGTAGCTGTGGCCCGTGACCCAACCCACGTCGGCGGTGCACCAGAACACATCGCCGTCCTGATAGTCGAAGGTGTATTGATGCGTCATCGCCGCGTAGCAGAGATAGCCGCCGGTGGTATGCACCACGCCCTTCGGTTTGCCGGTCGAGCCCGAGGTGTAGAGGATGAAGAGCGGATCTTCCGCGTTCATCGGGCGCGGCGGGCATTCGGGCGACACGTGCTCCATGAGATACAAAAGGTCGACGTCGCGGCCATGCACCCAGGAGATCTGGTCGCCGGTGCGCTTGACGACGAGGCAGCGCACCTTGTCCGAGCAGTGCAGAAGCGCGGCATCGGTATTCGCTTTCAACGGCGTGCGGCGGCCACCGCGCGGCGCGGTATCGGCGGTGATGACAAGCTTCGCGCCGCAGTCATTGATGCGGTTGGCGAGCGCGTCGGGCGAGAAACCGGCAAAAACGATGGAATGGATCGCCCCGATGCGGGCACAGGCGAGCATCGCATAGGCGGCTTCCGGGATCATCGGCAGGTAGATCACCACCCGGTCGCCGCGCATGATGCCCTGGCTGAGCAGCACGTTCGCCATCCGGTTCACCTTCTCGGAGAGCTCCTTGTAGGTGATGTGCTGGGCGGGTTCGCTCGGATCATCGGGCTCGAAGATGATCGCGGTTTGCAGCGCACGGTCGCGCAGGTGCCGGTCGATGCAATTGACCGAGGCGTTGAGCACGCCATCCTCGAACCACTTGATCGACACCTTGCCAAAAGTGAAATCGGTGTTCTTGACCTTGGTGTAAGGGGTCATCCAGTCCAGACGCTTGCCCTCGCGGCCCCAGAAGGCATCGGGGTTCTCGATCGATTCCCGATACATCTCCAGATATTTCTGGCCGTTCGCATGTGCGTTTTCAAAGCCCGCGGGCACGTCACGCATTTCCGGTGCGGCAACAGGTTGCGACTGGGTGTTCATGGCCTCTCCTCCCAAGATCATCGCGGCTCCCGGCCGCCTCTCGCCGCGAAATCACTCCCGCAGCACTCTACCCCAAAGACAGTGTAAACCAATTGTGAGGCACCTGATAACCCCCTATTTGTAATGGATTTTTTTGTAAATTAATTCACTCGCAAAGCGATAACATTGTAAATTTCCTGTCAAGGAAGGGGATTTGGCGCATGGTTTCAATTGCTTGGGATTCGCCCAGGAGGTGCGTTAGCGCCATCAGGCGCGACGGCCTGCCCGACTGCGGCAGCGCACCGCACCCGCCCCGCCTTCATGCTGCAAAGCAGCGAAATGAGGTGATTCGAGCCTCAGGCGTCGAGGCTGGCCAACGCCGCGGCGGTATCGGCGCAATAGGTCAGCGCCGGGGGGGTGAGCCCCTGCGCGCGCATCGCCGCCTCAAGCGGCGCGGTCGCGCCGACAACGATCAGCCGCCCGCCCTTGCGCGTCATCTTCTGCGCGAGTTGCAAGATCATCCGCGCGCCGGTGGAATCGACAAAGCCCACTTCGGAGACATCGAGCAAAATCGCGCGGGGGCTCTGCACGATATGATCGAGCACAGAGCCGAGCCGCGCGACCGAGCCAAAGAACACCGCCCCGCGCAGATGGTAGGTGACCACATCGGCACGCTGCTCGCCCGCCGCCTCGACCGGAGCGCCGGGGGCAAGCCGGGTCATCTCGGCCATGCGGCGGATGAAGACGAGCCCGCCCAGCGCAAAGCCGATGACGATGCCCTCGGCAAGGTCACGGAAGGTGACAACGAGGAAGGTGACGATCAGCACCAGCGCATCGCTGCGCGAGGCGCGGATCAGCGCCGCCATCTCGTGCCGCTCGATCATGTTCCATGCGACGATGCCCAAAAGCCCCGCAAGCGCGGCCAGCGGAATGTAGCCCGCGAGCGGTGCGGCAACGAGCAGGAAGGCGAGCACGAAAGCCGCGTGGAACATCCCCGCCACCGGCCCATGCGCGCCCGCGCGGACGTTGGTCGCGGTGCGGGCAATCGTGCCCGTCACGCAAAACCCGCCAAAGAGCGCCGCGCCCATATTGGCCACGCCCTGCGCCACAAGTTCGGTGTTGGAGCGGTGCTGGCGGCCCGACATGCCATCGGCCACCATCGCGGAAAGAAGCGATTCAATCGCGCCGAGGAGCGTGAAGCTCAAGGCCCAGGGGAGCGCCGCGCGGATCGCATCAAGGCTGAGGTTCGGCACGCTCGGCGCAGGCAGGAGCCTTGGCAGCGCGCCAAAGCGCGACTGGATCGTTTCCACCGGCACATGGAGCAGGGTCGCGAGCGCGGTGATCACCGTAATGCCCAAAAGCAGGCTCGGCAGTCGCGGCGCGAAGCGTTTGAGCGCCTCGATCACCACCACCGTCGCAAGGGCCACGCCGATCGCTGCGGGGGTGAATGTGTCGCGCGCCGCCCAAAGCGCCGCGAGCTTGTCCACAATCGGGCCGGGCTCTGCCGAGCTCAGCTGAAGCCCCATCATATCCTTGATCTGGCTTGCAAAGATGATCACACCAATGCCCGCGGTAAAGCCAACGGTCACGGGATAGGGCATGTAGCGGATGGTCTGGCCAAGCCGCAGCAGCCCCAGCACGGCGAGCATCGCGCCCGAAAGAAACGTGGCCAGCGCCAGCCCCGCCACGCCCGTTTGCTGCACGCAGGCCGCCACCAGAACGATGAACGCGCCCGCAGGCCCGCCGATCTGAAACCGCGAGCCGCCGAGCGCCGAGACCAGAAAGCCCCCGACAATCGCCGTGTAAAGCCCGCGCTCCGGCCCGACCCCGGAGGCAATCGCAATCGCCATCGAAAGCGGCAAGGCCACAATCGCCACGGTGAGCCCCGCCACCAGATCGGCACGAAGCTGCGCCAGCCCGTAGCCCTCGGCAAAAGCCGTGACAGACATCGGCAAAAGGGGCTCGGCTCCGCCCCCTTCGGGCAGGCGTGACATGGGCATGATACCCTCCGGATCAGAAATATCCGGCACCAGAACGCCTCCAACCGGCGGTTGTCAAGCGGCGGCGGGCAGATCGGGCGCACCCGCCGCCACGCCCCGTCAGGTCGGGCTGTCCATACGCAGCTTCACGGTGATCTTGCCCTTCGCCGTCTCCGGCCAGGTCACGCTGACCTTGTCTTTCTGCGCGCCCTGCTCGACCGTGACAAAGGGCATGGTCGTGACCTTGCCCCCCGCGCCATTGGTGATCGCCCCCACCGCAACAAGGCTCTCGACAGTGCGCGCCCAGCCGCCAAAGGGCAGATAGGCGGCGCCATCCACCGTCCAGACCGTTTGCGCGCTCGACACCGTGGCCTGCACCAGCACCGGGTTCACCGTGATCTGGTTGACCGCATTGAACATGTTGTTTTCAAAAACAATGTTGCGCATGCGGGAATTGTCGAGCGCGGCAAAGGTAGTATCGACCTTTTCGATCCGGTTGATCGCGCCATTGAGCGATTTGAACACATTGCCCGTCACGCTCAGCCCGTGAACGTAATGCCCGGCGCCATAGGGCTTGATCGAGAACCAGGTGACCCAGGCGGCGCAGTTGATATGCACGAAGGTGTTGCCCGTCACGCTCAGCCCGCCGAAGGAGTAGCCGGTGCCCAGATCCGGGTCCGGTGCATATTCATTCGTCCATTCGATGATGTTGTCGTCGATGTAATTCCCCGTCACCGCCGATTGCACATTGGTCTGGCAAAAGACGAGGCCGGGCATGCGCGTAGCGGCGCTTTCATCATCGCCCTGAAACCAGTGATTGCCGACGATCAGATGCCCCGAACCGTTGAAGATCATGGTCAGGCCGAACCGCACGAAGATCGACTCGCGGATCTTGGCGTCATTGGCATTGACGTTGAGGCAAACCGAGCTGCGATCCTGCGCCCGCACCGTCATTTCATTCGAGAGGAAGTTGCAGCGGTCCACCGTCAGGTTTTGACACCCGCGCCCGGGCGAGGTGATCCCCCGGTCCTTCGGCTTCACCACCCAGCAATCGCGCATCTGGAAATTCTCGCCCGCAGGCGCCAGCATCACCACGCTGGCATAGCCGTTGCAGAGGAACTCGATATTGTCGAGCGTGAAGCGGGAAAGCGCCTCAAAGCCCGAAAAATCAAGGATGTAACGGTCGCGGGTGAATGTAAGGGTCCGCGTGCCAGAGCCGCCGTAGAACGGCTCGGAGAGGGTCAGAGAGCCCGCCCCAAGGTTTTTGGCGCGCACATAGACCTCGCGGCCCACGCCGGTGCCGGTGATCCGCGCGCCCACCGGGATATTGGCAATATTCGCCACGCCGGTCAGCTGGTAGGGCTGCGCCGTGGCATAGGTCGCCTGCGAGCTCACCACCGCGCTCGTCCAGGCGCTGTTCGCGATCACGTTGATCTGCCCGTTCGTCAGCACCCTGCGGTTGGCAAAGCTCGTCACATCGGGGCAGATCGCGGCCACATCGAGCGGCCCATTAAGCTCCACCCGGCGCCCGCAGAGATCAAAGCTGTTGTGATCGGTATAACCAAACAGCGCCTGCAGCCCCTTTTTCAGCGCCAGTTCCTCATCCCCAAAAGCCCGCGCATAGGTGGGAAAGTCAAAGTTGCCCTGCAACGCAAGCCGCGCCGCGGTGGGCATGACGAGCGTGCCGGTAAAACGGATCGGCGATTCGATCAGGATCGAGGTGGCAATCCGATACGTGCCCTCCGGCACGATGATGGTGCGCCCGTTGGCCGCGCCATCGGCGGCAGCAAAGGCGGCACGGTCATCCGTCACGCCATCGCCCAGCGCGCCGTAATCCCGCACATCAATGCTGTCCATCATCTCGCGCAGAAAGGCTTCGGTGATGTCGCGGATCTCGATCGCCTCGATCCGCACCACACCGCCAGTCTGCCCGGTGAGGTCCAGACCGAAATGCCCGTAAGCCGGCACCGTGCCCCAAACCATGTTGACCCCGCCGCGCGTGCCCGAGCCGACGATGGCGGTGATCGTCTCGATCTTGCCATAAGCGCTCAGCGCCACGCCCGGCCCCACCTCGACGAGCCCGCCCACATGGGCATTCGCCGCGCTCATCGCATACCCCGCGATCCGCACCGCCGGGAGGTTTCCGGTTACCGCCTTCACCCGCACGGAGATCTGCAAATAAGTGCCCGGCCGCATCGGTGTCTGCCCCATGAAGCGCAGCTTTTGCGTCGTCTGGGTCTTCGTCATCTCAAGGCAGGCGCCAAAATCCGCATCTGCCGGAACAAGCGCGGCGTTGGTTGCGCCCGCGTAGGTGGCAGACCCTGCCGTGCCATTCTCGCTCGACCACTGATCCAGCCCTTCTGCAAAGGCGGGCGGCATCAGGCTCACCCCGTCGGTAATTGCGATGTTCATCCGTCTCCTCCGTTGCGCCGATCCCCGGCCCCGCCGGGGCCCAAGCCTCGCGAGGAGAGCTAGCGGGGATCGCTGAACAACTGCTGAGAGGGCCGCGCGCTGGGGCGACACGCGCTCGCTCAGGGCTTGTCACACGGTCGTCACATCCCCATGCTGCAGATGCATCGTCGTCAAAGGAACCGTCATGACCTTCATGCTGCCCGCAGACTCGTTGCCCGCCAGCTCCGCGATCCGTGCGCTCGCCCAAGCGGAGCTGACCGCCGCGCGCCATCTTGCGCTCGCGCCCTCAAACGATCTCTCGCCGCTTCATTCCCTGCGCAAGCGGATCAAGAAAACCCGCGGCCTGCTGCGGCTCGTGGCGCCCGTATTTGAGCAATTCGATCACGAAAACAGAGCCCTGCGTGAGGCAGCCCAGGGCATTTCCGGGCTGCGCGATGCCGAGGTTCTGCACCTGACGCTGGCCCGGCTCAGTGGCGAGAATGCCGCGGGCGATGCAGCCCGCCTGCTCGCCGCGGCGCTTCCTGCCCCGGTGACGCGGCCCGACCCTCAGGTGCTCACAGAATTCGCCGCTCAGGTCGATGCGGTGCTCGCCCGGCTGCCGCACTGGCGGTTCGAGGCCGAGGGCTGGGAGGCCATCGCCCCCGGCCTCATTCGCACCCTGATTCAGGGCGAACGGCGAATGAAGACCGCGCGCAAAAGGCCAGCGCCCGAAAACCTGCACGCCTGGCGCTCGCGCGTGAAGCATCACTGGTATCACACCCGGCTTCTGACGCCGATCTGGCCCGAGGTGATGGGGGCGCATGCGCTCGCCGTCGACGCTCTGGGCGAGATGCTCGGCGACCACCATGATCTGTGTGTGCTGCAAGCCATTCTGCCCGGCCCGCTCGGGCCGGAGGCGGCGCAAGCCCTCGACACGGCGATTGCCGCCCGCAAGGCGGCAATCGAGTCGCGCGCTTTTGCGCGGGGGGCGCGCCTCTTTGCCGATCCGCCTGAGGCGCTCGCGGCACGCTGGGGCAAATGGTATGCGCTCTGGCGGGCCGAAACGCTGCGCGGCGGGCTTTGATCAGCCCTTCACAAGCGCGCCCGCCAGCGCGCGTTTCATCAGCGCAATCGTTTCCTTGAGGCCGTAAAGCGCGATGAAGCCGCCAAACCGCGGCCCTTGGGATTGGCCGAGCAACACCTCGTAAAGGGCGGTGAACCAGCTGCGCAGGGGCTCGAACCCGTGTTCGGTGCCCACGGCGAAAACGATGGTTTGCAGCCCCTCGCTCGGATCTTCGAATTGTGCATGCAGGTCGGTGTCGGGCAGCGCCTCCAGACGGGCGAGCAGATCCTCCATCGCCGCGCGCTCCTGATCGGAGGGCAGCCGGAAGGTGAGGCCCGGCGCGACAAAATCCTGGAAGTAGCGCACCGCATAGCCCGCCGCGGCATCGAGGTCGGGATGGGTTTCGGGGCTCGCCTCGGGCGCATAGCGCTTGATGAAGCCCCAAAGCCCGGCCTTGTCGGTGGCACCGGCCACCGAAGCGAGATTGAGCAACATCGCAAAAGGCACAACGAGGTTCGAGACCGGGGGCTTGCCGCCATGGATATGCCAAACCGGGTTGTCGATCTGTTTTTCCACCGGCTGGTCGGGGAAGGCGCGCAATTGCTGGTGGTATTCATCCACCGCTTTCGGAATCACGTCCCACCACAGCCGTTTTGCCGTTTTCGGCTTTTGATACATGAAGTATCCAAGGCTCTCGGTGGCGGCATAGGTCAGCCATTCATCAATGGTGAGGCCGTTGCCCTTCGATTTGGAGATCTTCTGGCCCTGATCGTCGAGGAAAAGCTCATAGGTGAAATGCTCGGGCGCGCGCCCGCCCAGCACCCGGCAGATGCCATCGTAAATCGGCGTATTGGTCGAGTGGTCCTTGCCATACATCTCGAAATCGACATCGAGCGCGGCCCAGCGCATGCCAAAATCGGGCTTCCATTGCAGCTTCACCTTGCCGCCAGTGACAGGCAAGGTCCACTCGCGCCCGTCTTCGTCGTCAAAGGTGATCTCACCGTTTTTCGCATCGACATTCTTCATCGGCACGTAAAGCACCCGCCCTGTTTCCGGGTGGATCGGCAGGAAGCAGGAATAGGTCTGCTGGCGTTCCTCGCGCAGCGATTTCAGCATGATCGCCATGATCTGCTCATACCGCTCGGCGCAAAGCATCAGCATGTGATCAAACTTGCCCGAGGTGTAGTAATCGGTCGCGCTCGCAAATTCATACTCAAACCCGAAGGTGTCGAGGAAGCGGCGCAGCATGGCGTTGTTATGGTCGCCAAAGCTCGCAAATTCGCCAAACGGGTCCGGCACCGAAGTCAACGGCTTCTGGATATTGGCCTTGAGCAGGTCCTGCTCCGGCACGTTTTCGGGCACCTTGCGCATCCCGTCCATATCGTCGGAGAAGCACAAAAGTTTTGTCGGGATGTCCGAGATCATCTCGAAGGCGCGGCGGATCATCGTGGTGCGCTGCACTTCGCCGAAGGTGCCGATATGGGGCAGGCCCGAAGGGCCGTAGCCCGTTTCAAAGAGCACATAGCCCTTCTTCGGCGGTTCTTTCTCATAGCGTTTGAGCACCCGGCGCGCTTCCTCGAAAGGCCAGGCTTTGGAGTTCATCGCAGCGTCGCGCAGGGTGGTCATGATCTGTCCTCATCCGGGCGCCCCATGCGCCCCGCGCCTGACCTATTGAACGGGCGCGCCAAGGTCAATAATTCTTGGTGGCACAGCAAAAGGACGCACCCCGTGACCGACACCCTTCCCTCGCTTTCGCCGCAAGATGCGCTCGTCGCCGTGATGGTGGCGGTTTCGGCCTCCGACGAGACGATCCGCACCTCGGAACTCATCGCGATCGAGCGCATGGTCAACCACATGCCGATCTTTGCCAGCTACGACATCGACCGCATCGCGGTGGTGGCGCAGACCGTTTATGCGCTGTTCGAGGAAGAAGAGGGGCTCGAGGCGCTCTTTGGCCTCGTGCGCGACGCGCTGCCCGCAAAATATTTCGAGACCGCCTATGCGCTCGCCTGCGATGTGGCGGCAGCGGATGGAATTTTGCATCAGCCCGAGCTGCGCATGCTCGAGGAAGTGCGCTCCGAGCTCGCGATCGACCGGCTGCATGCGGTGGCGATCGAATGGGGCGCGCGGGTGCGCCACGTCACGCTGTGAAAGCTGTTTCGCCTCGGCAGAGCCGAGGCGACCCGCCGGGGGGCGCAGCCCCCCGGCCCCCCAAGGGCAGAGCGGACATTCGCGGCGCGCGCGGCTGGCAGTTTCGCCGCGCAAGCGCGGCGACCCGGGCGGGGGCTCCGCCCCCGCACCCCCGGGATATTTGAGGCAAGGAGAACCAGCCCCCGGCCCGATGTTCAGATCCAGGGTGCTCAGATCGTTGAGAGCAGGAGGCTCGTTTCGCTGTTGCGCACCCCCTCAACGAGGCGCACCTCGCGCAGCACCCGGTCAAACTCGCTCAGGCTTGCCACCACAATCTCTGCCACCAGATCCCATTTGCCACTTGTTGTATGCATCCGCTGCAGCTCCGGCAGCCCCCGGAGCTTGTTGAGCACTTGCGACGTGGCGCGCCCCTCCACCTCGATCATCATCACCGCGCGCACCATCCCGGCCTCATGATCCTCACGCACTCTGGCGGTAAAGCCCAAAAGTGCGCCCGACGCGAGGAGCCGGTCGATCCGGCTTTGCACCGTGCCGCGCGAGACACTGAGGATCTCGGCCAGTTTGGAGACCGGCGCGCGCCCGTCCTTGCGCAAAAGCGCGATCAGCGCGCGGTCGAGATCATCGAGGAGGGTTTTTGGCTCGGATCGCATGCAGCCCTCATATTGCACAAAACTGCCCTGCAATATGCGAGGCATGCGCGCATAATTCCAGCAGCTTGGCTCTTTTCGTTGCAAACTGCGCCATGGGAGCATGGGGCTTCTCTCCCAGCCCAAGGATCGCCATGCCCACGCTTGCCCCTTCCGATCTCGCCTTCGTTCCCTTTGTCAGCGTTGCCAACATGATGCGGCTCATCCACCGGATCGGGCTGCGCGAGATGCTCGTCGGGCTTGCGGGATATATCGAGGCCGATTTTTTGCGCTGGGACGCGTTTGACAAGACCCCGCGCATCGCCGCCCATGCGCCGGAGGGCGTGATCGAGCTGATGCCGGTCTCCGACGGCAGGTGTTACGGCTTCAAATATGTGAACGGGCATCCGAAAAACACCCGGACCGGGCGCCAGACCGTGACCGCCTTCGGGCTGCTTGCCGAGCTTGGCAACGGCTATCCTGTGCTGTTGAGCGAGATGACCCTGCTCACCGCGCTGCGCACCGCCGCCACCTCCGCCCTCGTCGCGCGCCATCTTGCCCCCAAGGGTGCCGATACGATGGCGCTTATCGGCAATGGCGCACAATCCGAGTTTCAGGCGCTGGCGCTGCAGGCGCTGTGCGGCATCACCAAGCTCAGGCTCTACGACATTGATCCGCGCGCCACCGAAAAGGTGATGAGAAACCTCTCGGGGCAGGGCTTCGAGATGATCGCCTGCCCGAGCGCCGAGGCGGCAATCGTGGGGGCGCACATCATCACCACCTGCACCGCCGACAAGAACCACGCCACGATCCTGAGCGAGAACATGGTCGGGGCCGGGGTGCATCTGAACGCCATCGGCGGGGATTGCCCCGGCAAGACAGAGCTCGCCCCGGCAATTCTCGCCCGCGCCGATGTCTTTGTCGAATATCCGCCGCAAACCCGGATCGAAGGCGAGATCCAGCAAATGCCCGAAGACTTCCCCGTGACCGAGATCTGGCAGGTGATCGCGGGCCGCGCGCCGGGGCGGCGCGATGCGGCCCAGATCACGCTCTTTGATGGCGTGGGCTTTGCAATCGAGGATTTTTCCGCGCTGCGCTATTTGCGCGACCAGCTCCCCGGCACGGATTTTTGCGAAAAACTTGACCTGCTCGCGGATCCTGACGATCCGCGCGATCTCTTTGGCATGCTTGCCCGCGCACAGTGAAGGCAAGACGCGGGTCCGGCGCAATCCGGGGCGGGGGTCCGGGGGCGGCAGCCCCCGGCGGGTCGCCGCGGCTCTGCCGCGGCGAAACACCCCGCTTCAGCCGTAAAGCGTGGCCCAGCGGGTGATCAGCTGGCTTTGCAGGATCTTCGAGCGCCCGATCCAGGCCTTTGAGCCCTCGGGCTGGCCGCCTTGCGCACGCGCGCGCCGCGCAAGATCACCGGTGAAGATCGCGAAGGTCAGTTCCGTGCCATCGGGCGCGGTGATGAACCCGGTGAGCGTGGAGACAAAGTTCAGCGTGCCGGTCTTGGCATCGACGCGCAGCCCCGGCACCGTCACCGTGCGCCCCGCCGCATCACGCAAGCCGAACGGCTTCATCAGCCCGCGCAGCCCGGCTTTCGGCCCGAGCAGCGTCACCGCCCGCACCATCTCCAGCGGCGAAATCCGATCCTCCGCGCCCAGCCCCGAATGATCGACAAACCGTGCCTTGGCACCGCCCAGCTTGCCACTCAGCCAGGCGCTCATCGCAGCGCCGGAGGCGCCCCGCGCCGCATTGACCCCGCGTGCCGCGGTGGCGGTCATGCCCACGGCCTCGGCGGTGATATTGGTCGAATACTTGAGCATCGAGCGCAAGATCACCGGCAGATCGACCGACCGCCGCGCCGCGAGCTCGCGCGCACCGCCCGGCAGGCTGCGCAGGGGCTCGGGGGCGGGCAGCACACAGCCCTGCGCCCGCGCAAGGCTCTGGAACACATCCCCGGCATAGGCCTCGGGCAAGCGCACCGGCAGCCACAGGCTTCCCGCCTTGTTGAGCCCACCCGACGCAACGGTCCAATGCTCCTTGCCCCCGGCTTGACGGTAGTCGAACAATGGCGCCTTGCGGTTGGTGAGGGTGGCGTCGATCGTGTAGGCGGCGGGCTGATATTTCTCGGACCAGGCCTCCATGGCGAGCGCATATCCGCCCTGGCCCCGCTTCCAGCGAAAATGCACGCGGTTGTAATTGAGGATCAGCCCGGAGATCGACGGGTTGTAGCCCACATGCACCGGCTGATCGGCGGCAATCTCGGCGGCATAGGGGATCGCGCCGCCCCAAGTGTAAAACTTGCCGGTGACCCCCCGCACCCCCGCCCGCACCAGTTGCGCGGCAAGCTCGGCGAGCCCGTCGGTCTCGAGCGTCGGGTCCGCCCCGCCCGCGAGGATCAGATCCCCCCGCAAAACCCCGCCGCTCACCGGTCCGGTGGCCAGAAGCCGGGTCGTGAAGCGATAGGAAGAGCCAAGCGTTTCCAGTGCATAAAGCGTGGTGATCGTCTTCGCGGTCGAAGCGGGCGCCATCGCGTGATCGGCATTCATCGCCTCGAGCACAAGCCCGCTGCGGGCGTCGGCCACGATATAGCCGACCTCACCGCCCAGATTGGCCGCGGCCACAAGCTCCGCTCCGGTCAGCGGGCGCATCGCCTGCGCCTGTGCCCGCGCGCCCCCCGGTGCGACCAAAGCGGCGAGGCCCGCCACCGTGCCCCCGCAAAGAATGCTCCGCCGCGTCAGCTCCATCTCGGCCCCCGTCTTGCCCGCCTGCCCTACCGGCCGCGCCAGCCGCCCCCCGCGCGGATCGCGGAAGAGGAAAGGTCCGACATCGGCATCTGCACGAAGCACCATGCAGGACGGCGCGCGAAAGGCAAGAGCCGGGCCTTCTCCGCACGCAGTCGTGCCCGCGCATAGATCCGGGCGGCGCGCGCCTGCCCTGTGACCATCCGGTGACCGGGGCGCGCCAGCACCCCCACCGGCACCAGCGCCAGAATCCGCCGCCAGCCCTCCCAGCGGTCGAATTGTGCGAGATTGTCGGCCCCCATCAGCCAGACGAACTGCACCCCGGGATAAAGCGCCACGAGCCGGGCAAGCGTTTGCGCAGTGTGGCGGGTGCCCAGTTCGGCCTCGAGCCCGCTCACCACCACCTTCGGATCACGCATCACCCGGCGCGCCCGCGCCAGCCGCGTGGCCATCGGCGCGGGTTCGCGCGCCTTGAGCGGATTGCCCGGCGAGACGAGCCACCAGACATGATCCAGCCCGAAGCGCCGCATCGCCTCGCGGGTGATATGTGCATGGCCCTCATGGGCGGGATCGAAAGATCCGCCCAGAAGGCCGATGCGCTGGCCGCGTGTGGCAATGGGAAAGCCTTGTTTCATGCCCCTGCCCTACTCGATCAGCGCGCCCCGCGCCACCGCCATGTGACGGTCGGGTGACGTGGTCTGACGGCCGATGCGGGCTCAATCCTCGCAGACGGTGCAGCGCCCGCGCCCGGCCCGCTTGGAGCGGTAAAGCGCCGAATCGGCATCGGCGAGCAAACGGTCTGTCACCGCGCCGGCGCCGTCGTGGCCGATCACCGCGCCGATCGAGGCCGAGATCTTGCAGGGTTTGCCCTCATAAAGGATCGGCTCCTCAAGGCGCGCGATCAATCGTTCAGAAAAGGCCCCGACGCGGCGGGCATCAATCGGCCCGCGCAGGATCAACATGAACTCATCTCCCCCCACCCGCGCGACAAGATCGCCGCGGCGGGTTTCCTCCGAGAGCACCTGCGCGACGCGGATCAGCACCGTATCGCCGGCGGGATGACCAAGGCTGTCGTTGACCTGCTTGAAGAAATCCAGATCGAGATGCAGAAGGGCAAAACTGCGCCCGCCCCGCGCGAGCAGCTTCACCGCCCGATCGAGCCCGGCGTCAAATGCGCGCCGGTTCGGCAAGCCGGTCAGCGGGTCGCTCAGGGCCTCGCTTTCGGCCTCGCGCCGCGCCTCCTCAAGCCGGCGCGTGAGCGCCTGCAGTTCATTCAGCACCGCGGTTTTCGCCTCGGCCAGAAACAGGAATTCGATCGCCAGTTCGGAGGCGGCGAAATCCTGCTCGGTCAGGCCGAAAAACCGCACCGCTTCCGAGAGATGAATGCCAAAGGAGAGGTTGACGAGCAACGCCCCCGGCTGATCTGCGCCCGGCAGTTCCACCGCCGTGCCGCGCAGGCTGAAACTGGGATGGCGTACCAGCGTCACCGCGATATTGCGCCGGCCAACGAAAGATTCAGGGCCCAGATCGCGCCCGCGCGCGCGACGCAACGAAAAGTGGCGCGCATAGCTCGTGCCCAGCGCCCCCGGCCCGACGATCTTCTCAAGCGTCGGTCCCATCGCCTGAATCCGGCCGCGCCGGTCGAGCCAGAGAAACAGCGGCATCATCCGCCCCAGCACCGCCGGGGTGAGCGTCAGATGTGGCTCCGGCACATCGGGCAGCGCCGGGCCCTTCGGGTCAAGCAAGGTCATGGTCCGAAGCTCCCACCGGCATCGCCAGATCGAAATGCCGCCCCTCGGTATAGGCCATGTCGAGCAGCGTCACCGAGACCCGCTCGACCGGGCCCAATCTGTCATTCGCCTCGATCAGCACGAGCGCGCCGTAATCATCGGCCATGGCGCGCAAAAGCCCCGCCATCACCGCGCCCCATCCGGGCATCGCGCCTTTCACCGCGAGGGTGAACCGGCCCTGCGCCTCCACCGCGAGCATCAGCTCGGGCAAGCCGAGCCCGGGCAGCGCCATCAGCCCGCGCCCGGGCAATTCGTCGAGCGAAAACAGGAAGTCCCAGTAATCGGCCCCGCCAAAGCGCAAAAGCCGCCGCATCGGTTCGGTCATCGCGAGCCACGCACCGATGTCTTCGAGAATCATCACACGCGGCGTTTCCAGAACCGCTTCCGCCGCGTCGAGCAGCCTGTCGGTCAGCCGGTCATCATAACTCAGCATCGCCTCGAACCCCGCCGGATCGATGCCGCTGCGTTCAGCCACTTCACGCCAAAGATGGCCCCCGTAATGGGAGCTCAGAAAGGACTGAATCGATTTGTTCACGACACCGAGCATGCAACCTCCACGCGCGCAGCCTAGAGGTCAGGCCCTTAAGAAAGCACGAAGAACCACCGGGGCCGCAAAAGGTTTCCCCTCTCTGACCGTTTTTTTCGCACCGCGCCACACCGTCGGCGCATGCGCGCGGGCTTTACTGCGGCCGGACGGTGATCTTCCAGGCCCCCGCCTGCAGGGCCTGCAACTCAAGCGGCACCGGGGCCACCGACCCCGCCGCAAGCGCGGCGATCAGATCTTCTCCGCGTGGCATCTCAAGCGGCCCGAGCAGCAGCGCCCCGCTGCGCTTCCAGCCCTGCGGCCCGTTCAGGAACACACTCGGCGGCCCCCATTCTTCAGCCCGCAGGAACACGGCCTCCGGCCCCGGCACAGCCGGGTCCAGATCCGCCACCACCAGCGCACAGGGCGGCGCGGCTTCGGGGGAGGCCGCGGGCTCGGCGCATTGGGCCTGTTCTTTCGCATCGAGCGCCGCGCGCACGGCGGCCTCAAGCCCCTCGGGCAGCGCCTGCCCGGCGGGCCAGAGCGCGAGCCCCGCCGGCCATTCGGCGGGCGGAATGGCCCGCGCGGTGCTGGCAAAACTGAACCGGTCCGCCGCGGCATCAAGCTCGGCCAGACGGGCCGCCAGCGCGCCATCCTGCGCCGCCTGCCCGCGCAGCGTCGCGAGCGCGGCGGCGCCCGGGCGGCCCCAGTCATGCGCAAGCTCCCAAAGCGGCAAGGTGTCGGCGCGCACCGTCCCCGCCGCAAAGCGGGCCAGCTGAGACTGCGCCGCGATCCGCTCCGGCGAGATCAGCGGCGTGAGCCACGCGGCGGCAAGGCCGATCATCACCAGGGCCATCGCCACATTGGCCTGGCGCAGCTTTTCCATCCAGCGCCGCCCCGCGAAAAGCGCGCCCAGATACCCCAGCGCATAGCCCGCCACCACCACGGCCACGGCGGCAGCGGTCACCCGATCGGGCGTCCAGCCATATTGGCGCACCCGCTCCGCCAGCGCCCAGAGCGCCAGCCCCGCCAGCACCGGCAGCAGCAGCATCAGTCCGCGCGCCGACCAGGTCAGCACCAGCGCATGCGTCTCCTCGACCTCGTCCTGATCCACCACGACCGAGACCAGCGCAATCACCGCAATCGCCGTGGCCAGAAGCGCAGACCCTGCCGAAAGATCCCCGAACAGATGGCCAAGCCCGCGCAGCGGCAAGGCCGCGATGAACACGGCCACCACCGCCAGCACCAGCGGCGTCAGCAACCGCAAGAAGCGCAGCAGCAGATAGGGCGAGACCATGTCGGGCATTTCCGTCACCACCGAGAGGCCAAGCCCGAGCGTGCCGCCAAGGATCAGCCAGATCGCCAGAGACTCCTCAAGCAGCGCGCTGAGAACACGCACGCCGACAAGGTCCAGCAATGCGCCCATCAGCCAGAGCACGGCAAACACCACGCCCACAAAGAGCCAGGCGGCCAGTTGGCGCACCACGATATTCCAGCTCTCGACAAAGAGAACGCAGTAATTGGTCAGACCGCGCGCCCCGTCGCGCCCGAAGGCAAGCGCAAAGGGCACCGGCAGCGCCGCCAGCACGATCAGCGCAGCGAGATCGTGCCCGGTATCGAGCATCTGCGCGGCACTCTCGAAGGAGAGCCGCTCCAGCGCCGACAGTGCCGCGGGAACAAGCGCAATGCCCGCCGCCATCGCGACTGCGCGGCGCAGCCCGATCTCGGACAGCAAGGAGAGCAGCGCAAAGAAAAACGTCGCAGCGGCAACACAGAACGGCACCCACAGGGCTGTCTGCCGGAACGCCTCGGGCGCCTCGGAGAGCCCCCAGAAGGCGAGCCCGCCAAGCAGGCCGATAAAGATGAAAATGAGCCGTTCCGTCATGATGTTCTCCTGCCGATGCGGCAGGCTAACGCCCGGCTCGCCGGTTTTCCAGCGGGTTCAGACGGGGCCGGACCCGATGATCCAGGGGGCGAGCCCGTCAATCGTCTCGAGCACGAGATCGGCCGCCGGCGCGAGCATGTCCCGCCCGGCCGGGCCGGTGAGCACCGCCACCGCAACCATGCCCGCCGCGCGCGCCGCGGCAAGGTCATGCAGGCTGTCGCCGACCATCGCCACCCGGGCGGGGGCAATGCCGACCCGCGCGGCAAAGGCCAGCAGCGGCCCCGGCTCCGGCTTCGCGCCAAAGCCGCTGTCATACCCCGCCACGAAATCGAACTGGTCTTCAACCCCTGCGCGCACAAGCTGATGGCGCGCCGAGGCCTCGCTGTCATTCGTCGCCACACCGAGCCTGAGCCCGGCCCCGCGCAGCGTGCCCAGACAGCGCGGCAGATCGACCGCGGGCACCTGTGGCGCCCGCAGCGCGGCCAGGTTGAGCGTTTCGACAAGCCCGGCAAGGTCGCGCCCCGGCAGATGCGGGAGCATCAAGGCCGCCGCTTCGGCCACCGTGCCCGCAATCACCGGCGAGTTGCGCGCAAACCGCCCCGGCCCAAGCTCATAACCGATCGCCTCTGCCAGCCGCGCCTCGCAGCCGCTGTCGCCCGCGGCGAGATCGGCAATCAGCCCGCGCGCCCAAGCGCCCCAGGTCGCCTCGAAGTCGAAGAGCGTGCCATCCTTGTCAAACAGGATCGCGGCAATATCGGTCATTTTGGCCTCTCAGGTCCAATGGGCGCCGCTGCGCCCTTCCAGCCGCGCCGCGGCCAGCACGAGTTCCTCGGGGGGCACGCCAAGCGCCTGCGCACAGGCCCGCACCCAGTCATCCTCGCGCATCACATGCGCCAGCGCCGCGCGTTGCATGTGAGGCTGCGCCGCCTCGGCCCGCACCTGACCGGCATCGGCCCCGCTCGCGGCCAGAAAAGCCTCCCAGACGGGCGCTTCTCCCGCCATCCAGCCCAAGGCCCGAATCGCAAGAATTTGTGCCAAATCCCGCTCCAAACCACTGTCCCTTCGCATCGTTAAAGGATTTGTTAACCTTTCCTAAGCAATGATAGCTTCCATGTTAAGCAGGTGGAAGGAGCAGAAAGTTCATGGCGGGGAAAGTCCTGATCGTGGACGATGTCGCGACCAATCGAATCGTGTTGAAGGTCAAGCTTGCGGGCGCCCGATACGAGACGATCCAGGCCGGCACCGGAGCGGAGGCTCTGCGCCTTGTGGCGCAGGAGAGCCCCGATCTGGTTCTGCTCGACGTGCAATTGCCCGACATGAGCGGGCTTGATGTCTGCCATCGCCTGAAAGCCGACCCCGCCACCCGCCATCTGCCTGTGATTGTCGTCACCGCCTTCCCGACGCCGGGGCTGCGGCTCGAGGCGCTGCGCGTGGGCGCGGATGATTTCATCACCAAACCCTTCGAGGAACTGACCCTGCTCGCGCGGCTGCGCGCGCTGATGCGGATGCGCGAGACCGACGAGGAGTTGCGGCTGCGCGAAAGCACCTGCCAGGAACTCGGCTTTGCCGAAGCCATGGCCCCGGCAATCGAGCCGCCCGCCCGGATCGGCCTCGTCGCGCCCGATCGTGAAACCTGCGTCGGCTGGAAAAACGCGATGGCGCGGTTCTTGCCGCATGACATGCTGCGCGTGCTCGACTATCAGGGCGCGCTCTCGGCCGCGGCCGAGACCCCGCCGCTCGACGCCTATGTGATCGCCGCCGACCTGACCCGCCCCGGCGAGGGGCTGCGGCTGATGTCCGAACTGCGCTCGCGCACCGGCTCGCGCCATGCCGTGATCTGTGTCGGCGTGCCCGATGCCGCGCGCGAGACCTCTGCCGTGGCGCTCGATCTCGGCGCCTCCGATGTCACGCCGGGCCGGCTGACGGACCCTGCGCTGGCCGAAGAGGCCGCGCTCCGCCTGCGCGCTCATATCGGGCGCAAGCGCCGCCATGACCGGCAGCGCGAACGGGTCGCCGACGGGCTCCGGCTCGCGCTCGTCGATCCGCTCACCGGGCTCTACAACCGCCGCTATGCGATGCCGCATCTGGCGCGGCTGGCCGAGCGCTCCCGCCAGTCGGGGCGCAGCTTTGCGCTGATGGCGCTTGATCTCGACCGGTTCAAATCGGTCAATGACACCTACGGCCATCCGGCAGGCGATGCGGTCTTGATCGAAGTGGCCCGGCGGCTGACGATGAACCTGCGGCAGGTGGATCTGGTCGCGCGCATCGGCGGGGAGGAATTTCTGGTTGCGATGCCCGAAACCTCGCTCGAAGCGGCGCGCAACGCGGCAGAGCGGCTCTGCCGGGTGATGGAGCAAACGCCTTTCGAGCTGCCGAGCGGGCTGCGGATCGACATCACGGTCTCGATCGGTCTTGCAATCGGCGGCGGCCTGAACGATCCGGGCACCGACCCCGCGGCAATCGAGCAGTTGATCCATCAGGCGGACCGCGCGCTTCTGGGCTCAAAGGCCGAGGGCCGCAATCAGGTCACGGTGTTTCATCGCGGCGCGGCCTGACCCGCGCGGCACACCGCGCCCCCCCCCCGAAGCGCCCCTCCGAAACCGCACGGCTTGTTCAGTTTCGGGCGCCGCCCCGGTGCGTGCCCTCATGTCGATCACCGCGATGATCGTCCAGCCGGCGCTGGAAGCGTTCCACGCCCTGTTGCATGCGGTCTGCAAAGGCGGCGCGTTCGGCATCGCTCATCGCGGCGATCCGGCGCAGCATCACCTGCTCGCCCAGTTCGATCCGCGTCTGCGTGCGCGCACGCATCTCGCCCAGAACCGCATGCAATCTGGCCCCGTCATAGGGCTGCGCCCGGAGCGCGGCATCGAGCTGCGCGAAATCCGACTGCATCTGTGTGCGCATCGCCCTCAGATCGTTGCCCGCCCCTTCGGCGGCGCGGCGCATCTCCATCCGGTCTTCGCGGGTGAAGGCCCCGCCAAGCGGCCCGAAGGCAAAGGCATCCGGCCCACCGCGGCGTTCCATCGCCTCCGGCGGCGGCGCATGCCGGAAATGCCCGATCACCCCCCCGGCAACCACCCCCAAAACCAGAAAGTTCAGCGTCAGCGAAAGGATGAACAGCACTTTCACGCCTCCGCGCATCCGGCTTTCGGGGCGCGGATCTGAGGCGGGGCGCGGATCGCTCGCTCGGGTGTCGTCGTTCATCGCCTTCTCCTCAATCCACCTGCGCCAGCGCCAGAATATCGGCATCGTTGAGATAACTTTGCCCGTCGTCTGCTGCGGTTGTTGCAACCACCGTGGCCCCCGTTCCCATCGCCGCCGTCGTCGGCAGCCAGGACGGAGCCTGCGCCATGCCGATCCAGAGCCCGGCAACCGTCGCCGTTGCCATGCCCCCCGCCATACCGCCCAAGGTGCTCCATCCGCCGAGCGCGCCCGCCAGCGTTGCCATCAGCCCGCGCGGGCGCGGCGCCTGTGCGGCCCGCGCCGCATCGCGCGCTGCCGCCTCGGCAGCCTGCCGCTCGGCAAGGATCACTTCGGCCTGAAGCGCCATCTGCGCCAAGAGCGCGGGCGCGGGGTCAGGCGCCGCGCGCCGTGCACTGGAGAGGAAATCTTCGAGCCGGATGTCGTCTTCGTCATTCATCTCAGTCATGCCCATAGCCAAGGTCCTCCCGCCGTTCGGCCAGAAGGGTCGCCAGCGCCCGTTTGCCGCGCGCGGTCAAGCTTTCCACCGCCTCGACCCCGATCTCCATTGCCGCCGCAATCTCGGGGTTAGACAGCCCCTCGAGATGGCGCAGCACAACCGCCTGACGCTGCCGCGCGGGCAATTGCGCCAAGGCCAGCTCCAGCGCCGCCGCGCGATCCGTCTCGATCATCGTCTCCAGCGCCGACGCCGCCCCGTCGGCCACTTCCGGCGCCTCGTCGAGCCCCACACCCCGCCGCCGCCGCAACCGGTCCGTGGCGAGGTTGGTGGTGACACGATAGATCCAGGTGGAGGGCTTCGCCTCGCCCGAGCGCCAGTCCGGCGCGATCCGCCACAGCCGCAGCATCGCCTCTTGCGCGAGGTCTTCGGCCTCGGCGCGGTCGTTCAGCATCCGCAGCGCCACCCGGTAGGCAATCGGACCAAGCCGGGTCACCAGCGCACGCGCCGCCGCCCCGTCGCCGTTGCCGTAAAGCACCAGCAGGGCCTCGTCGGAAAGCTCGCTCTGCGCGTCGAATGCCATCTCCATCGCCTCATGGCTAGCGCGGATCGCGCCGCATCGCAATCATCGGCCCGGCCCCGGTTGCCCGGGGCCGCACCTGCCTGGCGTCAGTTGCCAAAGTTGAACCAGCCGCGATGACCCCGGTCCCCGCCGCGATCGGCGCGGTCACAGCCCTTGCCGGGCCCCTGATCGCCCGCAGGCCCCATGCCTTGCGGGCCCTGACCCATCGGGCCCATACGGCCACCGTGGCCATGGCCGCGATGCGGCATCATCTGCGGTGCATTCGCGATTTCGTCCGCGCTGAGCACACCGTCGTTGTTGGCATCCAGCCGCTCGAACATCCGCACCGGCATCGGCGGGCTCGCCAGTTCCGCGGCAGACAGCTTGCCATCGCCATCGGCGTCTTGCGCCGCGATCCGCGCCTTCACGCGCGCCTCGACCCGCTCCTTCATCCGTGCCAGTTCGGCGGCCACCAACTCATCGGCGCTGAGCAGGCCATCGCCATCCGCGTCAATGCTCTTCGTCATCTCGGCGCGCTTGGCCCGGATCTCGGCCAGCGTCACCTTGCCATCGCCATCCGCATCGAAGCGGGTCAGATCCGGCTTTGCCCAACCGCCCGCCATCGGCCCCATCGGGCTGTCGCAGGCGTCGCTCATCGGGCCCATCCCGTCTTGCGGGCCCATGCCGCCCGGTCCCATGCCATCCGGGCCCATCGGCCCCGCCCCGCCCGGCATCATCGCCGGCGGATTGGCGGCATCTCCGGCGGGCGCGGCCTGTTGTGCCAGCACCGGCATTGCCCCCAGGGCGACACTCGTCGCCAGCACAGCGATCATCGTTTTGGTGAGAGCAGAGGTCATTTTCATTCTCCTGTTCGCGCACGGCTCATCGTCCGTATGTGCAGACCAAACGCCCCGGCGCGGACATTCCGTCGCGCCTTCACGGCAGCGTGACGCGCGGTTTTCCTTTTCACCCGTCGGGGCGGTCGCTAGTCTTTCCCAAGCCGATGCCCCCGCCGCCCGACCGAGGCTCCATGAACAGTGACAAATCCGCCCTGCGCGATGCCGCAACCCTGATCATCTTGCGCAAGGATCACCCCGAGGGGCCGGCGGTGCTGATGGGCCAACGCGGGGCCGGGGCGGCGTTCATGCCCTCGAAATATGTGTTTCCGGGTGGCGCGCTCGATCCGGGCGATGCGGGCGTGCCGCTCGCCGCACCGCTGCCCGCAGCCTCGGCCACGCGGCTTGTGCAAGATGCGCCCGCAGGCATCGCCCCGGCACTGGCGGTGGCGGCAATCCGCGAGCTTTGGGAAGAAACCGGGCTGATCCTTGGCCTGCCCGGCGCGTGGGCGGGCCCGGTGCCCGAGGACTGGCGCAGTTTTGCCGCCACCGGCCATCTGCCCTCGGCCGCGGGGCTGCGCTTCATCTTCCGCGCCATCACGCCCCCCGGCCGTCCGCGGCGCTTTGATGCGCGGTTCTTTCTCGTCGCGGCGGAGGCACTCGCCTGCGACCCGGACGATTTCAGCCGCGCAAGCGACGAATTGAGCTTTTTGCAATGGGTGCCGCTGGCGCTTGCGCGTGAGCTGAACCTGCCCTTCATCACCGAGGTGGTGCTGGCCGAGGTTCAGGCGCAACTGACCACGGGCGCCGAGCCCGCAACGATTCCGTTTTTTGACAATCGCGGGCCGCGCGCCACTTTTGCACGGCTCTAAGAGCCGCGCTCAGGGGCCGATGCGGCTGGTGTCGTAGCCGTTGAACTCCATCACCTCGCGCGCGGCGTTGATCAGGTCAAGCCGGTCATACCCCGGACGCAGCAAGATCACCCCCCACGAACCGGACGGCGTGCCAAGCGCGGCCACGCGGTAATCCTGATCGAACCAGAGCACCCAGATTGCCTCTTGGCCGTAGCCCTTTTCGGCGCTGAGCCGCCCGCCCGGCCCGGTCAGCACGGCCTCGCCATCCAGAACCCGCGGCACGCGATCGGTGCAGTCGATGCCCGAAAGGTGGTAGCGCCCGTGCTTTTCATCCCAGCGCCAGCTCTGTTTGGCGCGCATGCAGCCCGGCGTGCCCGATTGTGCCACGAGCCAGTCGCCGCCAAAGCGGGCCGGATCAAAAAGCGCCGCTGAAGAGATGCGCGCCCCGCTGTTGCGCAAAGGCGCCAAGGGCGGCGGGGGCGGCGAACAGGCCGCAAGCGCGGCTGCCATCAAAAGCCCGGCCCCGGCAGTGCTCAGTCGATGCATTCGGTCCCCCTGATCCCGGTTTCGGACAACACCTCGTTGCAGCCCAGAAGCGGGCGCGCAGGCGCACAGGTCATCGAGCGTGCAAGGCAGGCGCCGTCGCAGTCAAGCGCGGTGTGGCACGCCTTGCCCGCATCCTTGGGGCGCCGGACACAGGTGAAGGCCCCGCCAAGCCGCGCCCATTGGCCGCCATCCTTTTCGCAAAGCGCCTGTTGCTGCGCGAGCGCGGCTTCCCCCACCGGGGGCAGTGCCGCCTCTGGCTCGCCCCCCGGTTTGCAGGCGGCAAGCAGGGCGACAAGCCCCAGAAGAGCCAGCTCAGAACGGCATCGGATGGGCATGATGCACCCGGTCGATCGCGTCGAGGAGGGGCTTGTCGAGCGCCGTCCCGGCGGCATCGAGCGATTTTTCGAGCTGTGCCACCGAGGTCGCGCCGATGATCGGCACCACCGGGAAGGGCCGCCCCATGATCCAGGCAATCGCCATCGTCACCGGGTCGAGCCCCGCTTCGCGGGCAAGCCCGACATAAAGATCGGCCACGTCAAACGCGCGCGGGTTCGAGCGCCCGCCAAGCTCGCGGTTGATCGAACGGCGCGAGCGCTCCGGCACCGCCCCGCCCGAATATTTGCCGCTCAGCATGCCGGTGGCGAGCGGCGAATAGGCGAGCAGCGTCACCCCCTCATGCACGCAGGTCTCGGCCAGATCGGTATCGTGGAGCCGATACATCAGCGAATATTCGTTCTGGATCGCGGCGACGCGCGGCCCGTGCCCGGCGTCCGCAAGGCGGGCAAATTGCATCGTGCCCCAGGCGCTTTCGTTCGAAAGCCCGAAATGCCCGATCTTGCCCTCGCCGCGCAGCGCCGCGAGGGTTTCAAGGCAGGCGATCATATCCGCCTCGATCTCCGCCTTTCCGGGCTGCTTCGTGGCGTCATATTTCCAGTTCTGGCGGAAATGATAGCCACCGCGGTTCGGCCAGTGGAACTGGTAAAGGTCGATGTGGTCGGTCTGCAGCCGCTTCAGCGAGCCCTCGACCGCGGCGCGGATCTCCTTGGGCGAGATCGGCCCGCCCTCGCGCACCGCCTTCATGCCATTGCCCGCGATCTTGGTGGCGAGCACCACATCCTTGCGCCGCCCGGTTTTGGCAAACCAGGTGCCAATAATCTCTTCGGTGCGCCCGACGGTCTCGGCGCTGATCGGATTGACCGGGTAAACCTCTGCCGTGTCGATGAAATTCACGCCACGGTCGAGCGCGCAATCAATCTGCGCATGCCCCTCTGCCTCGGTGTTCTGTGTCCCCCAGGTCATCGTGCCAAGGCAGATTTCCGTTACCATCACGCCGGTCCGGCCCAGTTCCACTTTCCGCATTCGGTCCTCTCATGTTAGCGCCCGCACCCTGCCACAGCCCTGCCGCGATGGAAATGCCCCTCAGATCACCACCGCGGGAATGAGCCCGCGCAGCGCATTGCCCATATACATGCGCGCATCCATGATGTCGGCAAAGCTGAGCCGGGCCTCGCGCGCGCGGCCCGCCCGGATCAGCTCGGCGCGCAAGACACCCGGCAGCGCCCCCGAAGCGAGCGGCGGCGTCAGGAGCGCATTGTCCGCCCATAAAAAGAGCGTGCTGATCGTGCCCTCCACCAGCTCGTCTCTCTCGTTGAGGAACACCGCCTCATCCCAGCCCTCGGGCAAGGCGGCGCGGGTTTCGTCATAAAGGGCGCGCTCGGTCGATTTGATCTGCCGGAACGGGTCTGACGCATCAACGCGCGGCTTCGCCACGCCCACGCGCCACATCGGCTTTGGCTCGGGAAGCGGCGCCTGCGTGAGATCTGCCGTGCCATCAAGCCCCACCGTGAGCCGCAGGCGCAAGGGCTCTTCGCCGCGGACCGCATCAATCATCTGCTCGACCCGCCACAGATCGCATGCGATCTCCAGCGCCGCGCAGCCCGCGCCGAGCCGTGCCATATGGCCAAGGATCAGCTCGACCCCCACCCCCGGCGCCCAGCGCATTGTCTCGATCAGCTGCAATCCGGCAGGGGCGCGCGCACGAAGGCGGCCTTGCTCAGCGCTTCCGCCCATTCTGCCGCTCCCTCGCTGTCATGCACCAGCCCTCCGCCGACATTCAGCACCGCCTCTGCGCCCCGCAGCGTGATGGTGCGGATCGCCACGTTGAACGCCATCGCGCCTGTGGGGGCGATCCAGCCGATGGCGCCACAATACGCACCCCGAGGCGTGATTTCCAGTTCGCGGATGATCTGCATGGCGCGGATCTTCGGCGCGCCGGTGATCGAGCCGCAGGGAAAGAGCGCCTCGCAAATGGCTCGAAAGTCCGTGCCTTGCAAGATTTGCGCGGTGACGGTCGAGGTCATCTGATGCACCGTGCGATAGCTCTCGATCTCATAGAGCCGCGGCACCCTGACCGACCCCAGCGCCGAAATCCGGCTCAGATCGTTGCGCAAGAGATCGACGATCATCAAATTCTCGGCGCGGTTCTTTTCCGAGGCGCGGAGCCAGTCCGCCGCGGCGCGGTCTGCGGCAGGGTCACTGCCGCGCGGCACGGTGCCCTTCATTGGCCGCACCGTGGCCCGGCCATCCGCATCAATGGCAAAGAAGAGTTCCGGCGAGCGCGAGAGCAACGTGAAATCTTCCGCCGCGACGAAAACGCCATGCCCGACCGGCTGCACCGCCTTGAGGCGCGCATAAAGCGCGCGCGGATCACCATTGAAACGCGCGCCAAGCGGGAAGGTCAGATTGATCTGATAGCAGTCTCCCGCCGCGATATAGTTCTGCACCCGGCCAAATGCGGCCAGATACTCTGCCTGCGACATCATCGGGGTAAAGGCGGGCGCCTCCAGGCACGGCGTCCCCTCGGGGGGCAACGGCGCGGGCGCATCGTAAACGCCAAACAGCATCAGCGGCAGATCCCGGTTTTCCGGCAAAAGCGGCGCGAGTTTGGGCGAGAAGAGATAGCCCAGCTCATAGCTCATCATCCCCGCGAGCCATTTGCCTGCCCGTTGCGCCGCGGCAATCGCCGTGAATGCGGGCGCGACCTCCTCCGGCCGCTCGACCCGGATCACTGCCTCGGGCTGCGCGAAGCGCTGCCCGGCGCCTTCCGGCCCCCGGTCGAAGTCGAATATCGGCATCTTGGTCACTCGTTCCCGCGCGCTTTGCCCAGATATGCGGTGCGCGCGCCCTCCGGCAACGCCTCAACCGACGGAAAAATGCCAATCTCCGTCACCAAGCGCCGGGCTCGCCTTCTCAAGCGTCAGATCCGAGCGTGAAAAGGCAATCGGCGTGCGCAGCCCGGCGATCCCTTCGGGCGCGATCTGCATGCCGCGCGCAATCACCTGCGGCTCGGCCAGAGCTTCGGCCACATCGTTGATCGGCCCGCCCGGCACGCCCGCCGCCTCCAGCGCGGCAATCAGATCCGCTTTCGAGCGCGCCGAAGTTTCTGCCGCTATGCGCGCGCAAAGGGCGTCGCGATGCGCAACGCGGGCCGGGTTGGTGGCATAATCGGGCGCCTGCGCCAGCTCCGGGAAACCGAGCATCTGACACAGGGCGGCAAACTGCCGGTCATTGCCGCAAGCAATGATGAAATGCCCGTCAGACGCCGGAAACACTTGATAGGGCACAATATTCGGATGTGCATTGCCAAGCCGGTGCGGCACCAGACCGCCGAGCAGATGGTTCATTGCCTGATTGGCCAGCACCCCGACGCCGCAATCGAGAAGGCTCATGTCCACCTGCTGGCCACGGCCCGAGCGCGCCCGCTCGGCGAGCGCCGCCTGCACCCCGATCACGCCATAAAGCCCGGTAAAAATGTCGATCCACGCCACGCCGACCTTTTGCGGCTCGCCGCCTGCCGCCCCGGTCAGATCCATGATCCCGCACATGCCCTGCACGAGGAAATCATAGCCCGGCTGCGCGGCGCGCGGGCCGGTTTGGCCAAAACCCGTGACCGAAACATAGACAAGGCCCGGGTTGGTGGCGGCAAGGCTCTCGTAATCGAGGCCGAACTTTTTCAACCCGCCGCGCTTGAAGTTCTCGATCACCACATCGGCCCCGGCAATCAGCCGCTTCAGCCGCGCCAGGTCCTCCGGGTCGGAAAAATCGCAGGTCACAGAGGTCTTGCCGCGGTTTGCGGCGTGGAAATAAGCCGCAACGGTCTCAAACGTGCCGTCTGCGCGGATGCGCTCGATGAAAGGCGGGCCCCAGCGGCGGGTGTCGTCGCCTTCGGGCGCCTCCACCTTGATGACCTCTGCGCCCAGATCGGCCAGCACCTGCCCGATCCATGGCCCGGCCAGAATCCGGGCCAGCTCGACCACCTTGAGCCCTTTGAGCGGCGCGTCCGTCATCTCTGTCTCCCTCGGCGCACATATCGCGCCGAGGCCCTTGTTAGCGCGTCGGCGGCCCCGGATCGACCGCCGATTTCATGCGCATCCATGCGTTTTACGCATGGATCGGCGCTCAGCTGGCCAAGAGCGCCGCATTGCCGCCCGCCGCCGTGGTATCAACGCACAGATGCCGCTCATGGAGCACATGCGCCGCATCGGGCCGCACCATCAGCAACGGCACGATCGGCCCGGGCCGGGCGGCGAGCGCCTGCGCAAAGGCGCGGCCCCGCTCCGCATCGCCCCACCAGAGCACGGCAGAAAGGCCCGCCATCTCCGTCAGTTGCTCGGGCGCCACCGGAGCCTCCGGGCGTCTTGCCCGCCCGCCCAGCGCCATCACGGCGGTTGCCTGCGCCGCTTCACATTCCACCCCCGGGCCGAGGCACAGCACCGGCTCGCGCGGATGGAAGCTGAGCCGGTTCAGCTCACCGGTCGGGCCGGGCAGCACGATCTCGAGAGCGGCCGGGGCCGCCGCTGTCTGCGGCGCCTCCGGCGCATCGGGCGCAAAGAAGCGGTTCAGGTAAAGCGGCCCGCCCGCCTTCGGCCCGGTGCCTGAAAGCCCCTCGCCGCCAAAGGGCTGGCTGCCCACCACCGCGCCGATCTGGTTGCGGTTGATGTAAATATTGCCCGCACGGACCTGTTCGGCCACTTCTTCGACGCGGCCATCAATGCGCGAATGGAACCCGAAAGTGAGGCCAAAACCACGCGCGTTGATCGCTTCGATCACCTGCGGCAGATCCTCGGCGGCATAGGTTGCAAAATGCAGCACCGGGCCGAAGATCTCGCGCTCGAGCGCGTCGATGCCCGGCACGTTCAGAAGCACGGGGCCGATGAAATGGCCGGTTTCGGGCGCGGTGATGCGGTGCAGGAGCGCGCTTTCCTGCGCGGCGACCCATGCTTTGATCTGCGCCTGCGCCTCGGCATCGATCACCGGGCCGATATCGGTTTCCACCTGCCACGGGTCGCCGAGCGTGAGCTCGTCCATCGCGCCTTTCAGCATCTCGAGGATCCGGGGCGCAATGTCGTCCTGCACATAAAGGCAGCGCAGCGCCGAACAGCGCTGGCCCGCCGAGCGGAAGGCGGAGGCGACGATGTCGCGCACGGCTTGTTCGGGCAGCGCGGTGCTGTCGACGATCATCGCATTGAGGCCGCCGGTTTCGGCAATGAGCGGCGTGCCCGGCGCCATATGCGCGGCCATGGCGCGCGCGATGATCTGCGCGGTCTCGGTGGAGCCCGTGAAAACCACGCCCGACACGCGCGGATCGCGGGTGAGCGCGGCGCCAACCGTCGCACCATCACCGGGCAGAAGCTGCAGCACAGCGCGCGGCACGCCCGCCAAGTGCAGAAGCCGCACCGCCAAAGCGGCAATCAGCGGTGTCTGCTCGGCGGGTTTGGCAAGCACGGCATTCCCCGCCATCAGCGCCGCAGCAATCTGGCCGGAGAAAATCGCGAGCGGGAAGTTCCAGGGGCTGATCGCCACAATCGGGCCGCGCGGCGCGCGCGTCTCCTGTTCGCCCTGCGCCGCGTAGTAGCGCAGAAAATCAACGGCTTCACGCAGCTCCGCCACCGCATCGGGAAGCGCCTTGCCCGCCTCGCGCGCCAGCACGGCAAAGATCGGGCCGAAGTTTTCCTCATAAAGATCGGCGGCACGGCGCAGCACCGCAGCGCGCTCGGCAGCCGGCGCGGCCCAGACCTGCGCGGCATCGAGTGCCGCGGCAACGGTTGCCGCATCCGCCTCTGTCACCTGCGCGACCTCGGCCCCCGTGGCGGGGTTGATCACGGCGCGGCGCGGGCCGCTTGCGGGGCCTGCCGTCAGCGGCTCGGCATCGGGAATATCGCCCGCGCGCGCCGTCTCGATCGCGGCCAGAACCGCCGGGTCGGAAAGGTCGAAGCCGCGGGAGTTCTTGCGCCCCGCGCCAAACAGCGCATCGGGCGCAACAAGGCCGCGCGGCGCCGTAGCCTCTGCCAACCGGTCAAACGGGCAGGCCGCAATCGCTGCGGGCGGCACGTTCGGGTCAACGATCTGATGCACGAAAGAGGCGTTGGCGCCGTTTTCAAGCAGGCGGCGGACAAGATAGGCCAACAGGTCGCGATGCGCGCCCACGGGCGCATAAATCCGGCAACGGCCCTTGGTTTCGGCCAGCACCATGTCATGAAGCTGCGCCCCCATGCCATGCAGGCGCTGGAACTCGAACGGGCGGCCGGCGGCAATTTCCTGCACCGCAGCCACGGTATGCGCATTATGCGTGGCAAATTGCGGGAACACCCGATCCGAGAGCGAAAACAGTTTTGAGGCAAGGCAGATATAGGCCGCGTCAGTCGCCACTTTCGAGGTGAAGAGCGGGAAGCCCGGATGCCCCTCGACCTGGGCGCGCTTCATCTCGCTGTCCCAATAGGCGCCCTTCACAAGACGAATGTTGATGCGCCGGTCGTGGCGGCGCGCGCTTTCATAAAGCGTGTCGATCGCCGCCGCAGCGCGCTTGCCATAGGCCTGCACCACCGCGCCAAAGCCCTCCCAGCCGACGGTGGCCGGATCGGCCATCACCGCATCCATGACCTTGAGCGAGAGCGCGAGCCGGTCTTGCTCCTCGGCATCGACATGAAGCGCAATGCCCGCCACAGCCGCCTGCCGCGCGAGCGCCTGCACCACCGGCACGAGCTCGGCCATCACGCGGGCCTCCTGCGCCACCTCATAGCGCGGATGCAGCGCCGAAAGCTTGATCGAGATGCCCGAATTGTCGTGCACGGTGGCGCCTTTGGCGGCGGCGCCAATGGCGGCAATGGCGCGCGAATAGGCCTCCCGGTAGCGCACCGCATCGCCCGCCGTCAGCGCCGCCTCGCCCAGCATGTCATAGCTCAGCGTATAGCCCTGCGCCTCGCGCGATTTTGCCCGCTCAAGCGCCTTTTCGATGGTCTCGCCCAAAACGAACTGGCGGCCCATTTCCTTCATCGCCTGCCCCACGGCAACGCGGATCACCGGCTCGCCAAGACGCCGCACAAGGCCGCGCAGCGTGCCCGCCACGCCTTCGCCCTCTTCCAGCACCTTGCCCGTCAGCATCAGCGCCCATGTCGAGGCATTGACGAGCGGCGAGGCCGCGGCGCCCAGATGGCGGCTCCAGTCCGAAGGCGCGATCTTGTCTTCGATCAACGCATCAATGGTGGCGGCATCGGGCACGCGCAGCAGCGCCTCGGCCAAGCACATCAGCGCCACGCCCTCCCGGCTCGAAAGCGCATATTGCGCAAGCACCTGCTCCATCATGCCGGGCCGCCCCGCCGACCGCAGCCGCTCGATCAGCGCAATCGCGCGGCGCACCGAGGCCGTGCGCGTCGCCTCCTCCGGGCCCCAGTCCGCAATCAGACGGGCGAGAACCTCCTGTTCGGGGGCAAATTTGGCCTCCGGGCCGAGGGGGGAAAGAACGGGGTGGATCATCAGGCGCGCTCCTTGGGCAGACACCCGATTTTAGCGGCAAGCATCTGGACGATGCGTCCAATTTTGCGCCATAATGCAGCCGATAAGAACATAATTTTACGGAATGGCAGGCATGAGTGACGTGCTCGATTCGACCGACCGCAAGATCCTGAACGCGCTCACCGCCAATGCGCGGATCGCCATCACCGAGCTTGGCCGCAAGGTCGGGCTTTCCAAGACCCCGGTGGCGGCACGGATCAAGGCGATGGAGGAGATGGGGCTGATCACCGGCTATCGTGCGATCCTGTCCCCGCTCAAACTCGGGCTCAGTCACGTCACCTTTGTCGAGGTGCGGCTCACCGACACGCGCGAAAAGGCGCTCGCGCAGTTCAACGCCGCGGTGCGGGCCATCGACGCAGTGGAAGAATGTTACATGATCGCGGGCGGGTTCGATTATCTGCTCAAGATCCGCTCCCGCGACATGGCCGATTTTCGCCGCATCATGGGGGAGCAGCTTTCGACCCTGCCACATGTTGCGGCCACATCGAGCTATGTCGCGATGGAGGCGGTGGTGGAGCAAAGCGCACCGGTGCTTTGAGCCCCGCCACCCGACCTGACCATTTGGGCAGGTGCGGGGCGGAAATTGCCACTGCGGCCGCCATGGCGACCATTTTAACATTTGACGCTCCCGGCCGTATCGGAAACTCTCCGCGCACCCGCGCCGCTGCGGGCAAGACGACTCTGGGAGGAGAAGACATGAAATTGAAGCTGTTCGGGGCGGTTTCCGTTGCGGCGCTCGTGATCGCGGGCGCGGCTCTTGCCGAATATCCGGAGAAAGAAATCCAGGGCATCATCCAGTGGGGCGCCGGCGGGTCGACCGACGCGGTGATGCGCGCGGTGACCCCGCATGCCGAAGAGATCCTCGGCGGCAAGGTCGTGATGCAGAACATGACCGGCGGCGTCGGTGCGATTGCCACCAAATACACCATGACCCAGGCCGCGGATGGCTACACGCTCCTGATGGGCGCGGAAAACCCGATGCTTTACAAGGTGATGGGGCTCGGAAAATTCGACTATAACAGCGATTTCGAGCCGGTGGCGCTGTTGGCGCGCGGCGTGCCGATCCTCGTGGCGCGGCCCGATGCGCCCTACAACACCTTCAGCGAGCTTGTCGATTACATGGCCGCGCACCCCGATGAGGTGAAATTCGGCTCCACCGGCCCGGGCGGCCTGCCCTCGGTCATCACCGCGATGCTGAGCGCCGAAGTGGACCTGCCCGCGACGTTCGTGCCTTATGATGGCGACGGCCCGGCCCTCACCGCATTGCAAGGCGGCGCGATTGATGTGATGCCCGCGGTGCTCGGCGCCGCGCTTGAGGGCATCAAGGGCGGCCGGATGAAGGTGCTCACCCTCGTCGATTCCACCCCGAATGCGGCCATCCCCGGTGTTGCGCCGATCACCGAAGCCTTTCCGGGCTATGGCAAATATCTGCCCTGGGGGCCGTTCTTCGGGGTCTTCGTGAAGGCGGGCACGCCCGAGGATGTGGTGGCCAAACTCTCCAACGCCTTCCTTGAGGGCGCCAAGGCCCCTGACTTTGTCGCGCTGCTCGACAATCGTGCCTATCTGCCGATCAACCTGACCGGCGATGCGGCCAAGGACTATATGGCGAGATGGCAATCGGTCACCTCCTGGCTTGTGCAGGATGCGGGCATCGCCAAGAAATCGCCCGAAGAGTTCGGCATTCCGCGCCCGTGACGTTGCAGAAAGACCCGGGGCACCGCCCTCTGAACGAGGGCGGTGTTCTGTTGCGAGGAGATCCCCATGCATGACCCCAGCCGCAGGCTGCCCGGAGAACGGTTCTTTTCCGTTCTGATGGTGGCGGCGAGCCTGTTCCTGTTTCACACCGCAACCGGGATCTCTGGCTTTGCCGGGCTTGCCGAACCCGGCAGCTTTCCGATTTTCGCGACCGGGGTGATGGCGATCACCGCCGTGATCATTGCGCTGCGCACCTTCCGGCTGCCGCACAGCATCGAGCACGGCTGGCGGGCCATCTTTCCGGGCTTCGTGATCCTGACCGCGGTGTTGATGGGCTTTTATGCGCTTGCGCTCAAACCTGTGGGCTTTCTGCCCACTTCCTTCCTGTTCCTCACGCTCTCGACCTGGGCGATGATGCGCTGCGCGCTGTGGCGCGCGGCAGGCTTTGCCGCGCTTTCGCTTGTGCTCGTCTATGTCGTGTTCCGGCTCGTTTTCACGGTGCTGATGCCGGAGGGCGTGGTGCCCGAGCGCGAAATTCTGGCCTATCTCGGATCGGTTTTCTCGGGCGGGAGCAAGTGATGGATTTTGCGCATTTCTTCATGAGCTGGATCGACCCGCGGCTGCTCGGCCTCGTCGGGCTTGGCACGTTTGCAGGCATTTATATCGGCGCCATTCCGGGGCTATCGGTCACCATGGCGGTGTCGATCCTGATCTCCTTCACCTTCGGCTGGGAGATGTATGACGCGCTCGCGCTGATGATCGGCATCTATATGGGCGGCGTTTACGGCGGCTCGCGCACGGCGATCTTGCTCAACATCCCCGGCGCGCCCTCCGCCATCGCCACCGCACTCGACGGCTATCCGCTCGCCCAAAAAGGCCTTGCAGGCGAGGCGATCGGGCTATCGACCACGATGTCGGCCCTGGGCGGGCTGATCGGCATCGCCGTGCTCGGTCTTGCGGCCCCCGCCGTTTCGGAATTTGCGATCCGCTTTCAGCCGCGCGATTACCTGCTCCTCGCGGTGCTCGGCATTCTGCTGGTCGGCTCGCTCTCGGGCGAGAGCCTGATCAAGGGCATCTTTGCCGGCGCGCTTGGCCTCACCATCGGCTGCGTCGGGCTTGACCCGCTCACCGCCGAAGAGCGCTTCACCTTTGGCCATGTCGAGCTTTGGGGCGGCATTTCCTTCGTTGCGGTGATGATCGGTCTCTTCGGCGTCTCCGAGGCGCTGATGCAGCTCCAGCACATCGACACCCCCGCGGTGAAGCAAAAGATCTCGCGCGTGATCCCCTCCTGGCGCGCCGTGGTAAAATTCCTGCCGCTCTCGCTGCAAAGCTCGGCGATCGGCGTGATCATTGGCGCATTGCCCGGCACCGGCGGCGATATCGCGGCCCTGATGGCCTACGACCACGCCAAACGCGTGACCCGCAACCCGAAAGTGCCCTTTGGCAAAGGCGCGCAAGAGGGGCTCGTCGCCCCCGAAACCGCGAATAACGCCGCCGTGGGCGGCGCTTTCATCCCGATGCTGACACTGGGCATTCCGGGGGATTCCGTCACCGCCATCATCATCGGCGCGATGTTCATCCACGGGCTGAACCCCGGCCCGATGCTGATGATCGAACGCCCCGAGATGTTCTGGTTCATCCTCGGCGCGCTGGTGCTGGCGGTCGGCTTCATGCTGCTGTTCGGTCTCACCGGCATCCGGCTCTTCGTGAAGGTGGTGGAGCTGCCGCGCGCGATGCTGTTTCCGCTGATCCTGCTCTTGTCGATCATCGGCGCCTTTGCGGTGAACAATTCCCTGACCGATGTCTACTGGATGCTGGGCTTTGGCGTGCTGGGCTATTTCATGAAGCTTTACGGCTATCAACTCGGCCCGGTGATCCTTGGCGTGATCCTGTCGCGGCTGATCGACGACAATTGGCGCCGCGCGATCCTCTCCGAGCGCGAGAGCCTTGGCGGGCTGATGCACGGGATTGTCACCTCGCCGCTGTCACTGACGCTGTTCGTGGCGGTGCTGGCCATCTTCTTCAGCGCAACGCCGCTCTGGCCAATGCTGAAACGCCGCCTGACGCGCGCCCCCCGGACCGGCAATTAACGGGGGATCGCTCCGCAGTCCGAAACACTCCGCCGTCTGGAACACCGCGCCAGGACGCCCGTGCCCGGCGTGCCGCAACGGCGCGATACGCCCCTTCGACTTTGGAAAAATATCCCGGGGGGTCCGGGGGGCAGCGCCCCCGGCGGGTCGCCTCGGCCCTGCCGAGGCGAAACACCCCCCAGATCAACTCCCGCGCTGGATGATCTCGCGCACCCAGTCCGGCGCCGTCACATGCAGATCCGAGAAAATCTCGAACGCATTGATCCCCTGATGGAAATAGAGCTCGTAGCCGCTCAGGAACTGCGCGCCAAGCGCCGTGACCTGCGCACGGAACGGTGTCTCGAGCGGCGTATAAACGGCATCAAAGGCCCAGCGGGGCGCCCCCGTCACCCCCTCGGGCAGCGCAGACCCCGGGCGGCCCACCATGCCAAGCGGCGTGCAGTTCACCACCCCGTCGAACCCGGCCAGATCGGCCGGCGTCCCGGCATCCCCCGCGACCACTTTCAGAAGCGGCGCATGGCAGGCCAGCGCCGCGGCGAGGCTCTCCACCTTCGCCGGGTCATGATCGACAAGCACCAGCTCGCGCGCATGCAGATCGGCCAGGCCAAAGGCCACCGCACGGCCCACGCCCCCGGTCCCGAGCACCAGCACCCGCCCCGGCAGCACCGCGCCAAAGGCCGCATGATAGGCCGCCTTGAAGCCCGAGTGATCGGTGTTGAAGGCGCGCGGCCCCGAGGGGGTGAACTTGATCGTATTCGCCGCCCCCATTGCCGCCACCACCGGATCGCCCGCGGGCACCAGCGCGGCGGCCTCCTCCTTGTGGGGGTAGGTCACGTTCACCCCGTCAAACCCCAGCGCCGCGCAATCGGCGAGCACCGCGGCAAAGCCCTTGCCGCGCTCTTCGGGGATGATCAGGTCATAGGTGACATTGCAGCGCAGCGAGAGCCCGCAAGTGACATGGAGCGCGGGCGAGCGGGTGGCGGTGATATTGCCCCCGATCAGGCCAAGGCGCAGGCTGCGCGGCATTGCATAGCTGTTCATGATCCGAGCTCCGTTCCGGCCGAAGCGACTCGCGGGCCGCAGGCGGGGCCACCCTAGCCGCCCCGGCCCGGCCCGGCCATGGCTTTTGCCGCAAGCGCTCGGATCTGTGCAGTTTTTCAACCGCACTGCGCAGCGCCGCGCAGACAGGTTTTCGTGAGGGGCATGGCCCTTGCGCGCGCCAAAGGTTAGGCTTGGCGCGAACGTGCAGCAGGAGGCTTCCGTGGCAAAACTCATCTACATCCTGAACGGTCCGAACCTGAACCTGCTCGGCAAGCGCGAGCCCGAAATCTACGGCGCGGAGACGCTCGCCGATGTCGAGGCGCGCTGCGCCGCGCTCGCGGCAAGCCTCGGCGTCACCATCGCCTGCTTCCAGTCCAACCATGAGGGCGTGCTGATCGACACGATCCACGAGGCACGCGAAAAGGCGGCGGCGATCATCATCAACCCCGGCGCCTTCACCCATACCTCGGTGGCCATTCTCGATGCGCTCAACGCCTATGAGGGGCTCGTGTTTGAATGCCATATCTCCAATGTGCACAAGCGCGAGCCCTTCCGCCACCACAGCTATATCTCCGCGCGCGCCGATGGCGTGATGGCGGGCTTCGGCGTCGAGGGCTACGAGCTTTGCCTGCGCCGGGCCTGTTCGCTCCTCTCCAAGTGACGCCATGCTGACGGTCCTCTCCCTCCTGCTCCCGGTCTATCTGCTTGTGGCGATGGGCTTTGGCGTGGTGCGCACGCATTGGGTCGGGGGCAGCGAGATGGCCTCGCTTGGCCGCCTCGTGCTGCGCGTCTTCATTCCGGCGACGCTGTTTTATGCGCTCTCCAGCGCGCCTTTGCATGAAACGCTGCGCCTCGACTATCTTGCCGCCTATGCCGGCGGCTCGGTCGGGATCTGGGGCATCACCTTCGTGCTCTCGCGCCTTCTCGGCAACAACCGTGCCGATGCCGGGCTCGAAGCGATGGGCGCCTCGGTTTCAAACTCGGCCTATTTCGGCCTGCCGGTCGTGACGATGGTGTTTGGCGCCGACACGGCGTTTCGCGTTTTTGCGCTGCATCTGCTGGTGGAGAACCTCGTCACCCTGCCGCTTGCCATCGGGGTGATGGAAACCGCGGGCGGGCGGGTGAGCCTTGGCAGGCTCGCCGCCACCACCCTGCGCAACCCGCTGCTGATCGCCTCGGTCGCGGGGCTTGCCTATGCGGCCACGGGGCTCCCCCTCCCCGAGCCCGTCTCGCGCACCTTCCAGATGCTGAACCCGGTCGCCGCTCCGGTGGCGCTTTTGGTGATTGGCGCGGCGGTGGCCGAACTCAATCCCGGCGCGATGGGCTGGGCCGCCGTCCGGCTTGTGCCGCTCAAGCTTGTGGTGTTTCCCGCGTTGGTGGGGGGGCTGATGGTGCTCTTCTCCGTGGACCCGACGCTGGCAAAGGCGGGCGTGCTCAATGCCGCCGTGCCAATGATGAGCAGCTTTGCGCTCTTCGGCCTCAACTACGGTCGCCCCCAGCTTGCGGCGACCGCGCTGATCCTGAACACCGCGGTCTCGTTTTTCACGCTGACGGGGCTGGTCGCCTTTCTCGAAGTCTAGCCCTCCGAGACCAGCGCCCCCGCCGCTTCCATCGCTGCGATCTCGGCCGCGCTGAAGCCAAGCTCTGCCGCCAGATCCCGGTTGTGCGCGCCAAGCGCGGGCGCGGCCTCCGGCGTGCCCAGATCGAGCCCCGAAAAATGGAACGGCAGGTTTGGCACCTTCACCCGGCCGAGCTTGGGGTGCTCCTGCTCAAGGATCATCCCGCGCGCGGCAATCTGCGGATCGTTCGCCACCTCGTCGATGGTCTGGATCGGGGCCGCGGGCACGCCTGCCGCATCAAGCGCCGCAAGCGCCGCCGCCCGGCTTGGCTGCGCCGCGCACCACCGCCGCACCAGCGCAATGGCCTCTGCGTTATGGGCATTGCGGCTTGCGGCCCCATGAAAACGGGTGTCGGCGGCAAGATCCGCGCCGCCCATCAGCGTGGCAAGCTTCAGCCAGCTCTCATCCACTTGCGCAGCGATCACCAGATCGCCATCGGGCGCGGAAAAGCAGCCATAAACCGTTGAATCGGGCAGGTTGTCGCCAGAGCGCTTGGGCATCTCGGCGCCATCGGACATCAGATAGCCCTGCAGCGCGTAATCATGCATCGAGACCATGCAATCATAAAGCGCAAGGTCAATGTGCTGGCCCCGCCCGGTCTGCATCCGCGACAGAAGCGCCGCCAGCACCGCCGTTGCCCCCTGACTGCCGGTATACATATCGGCAAGCGGCATGCGGAAGAGCGGCGGCGCCGCCCCCTCGCTGCCGATGATCGACATCGCCCCTGACATCGCCTCGGCAATGAGCCCGAAGCCCGGCCGGTCCGACAGCGGGCCGGAATGGCCGAAGGCAGAGACCGAGGCATAGATCAGCCGCGGATTGAGCGCCGAGAGCGCCTCATAGCCAAGGCCGAGCTTTTTCAACGCGCCGGGGCGATAGTTCTCGACGAAGATATCGGCGCTCGCCACAAGCCGGCGCATCAACTCTGCCGCATCCGGCTGGCGCAGATCGAGGCAGAGCCCGCGCTTGCCCATGTTTTGCTGCAGGAAATAGCCCGAGACACCCTCGCGCTGCGTGGGCGAGGCGCGGCCCGCATCGCCCGTGCGGGGGCGCTCCACCTTGATCACATCGGCGCCAAGCGCCGCGAGCTGGCGCGACAGGAACGGCCCGGCGAGAAAATGGCTGTAATCAATCACCCTGATGCCTGAAAGCGGCAGCGGTGCATGGGGCTCTGTCATGGCGGGCTCCTCCTGATGCCGCCTTGCTAGCGCCCTGCGCCCCCTGCCCCAAGCCTTCGCCGCGCCGCACGCCCCCCGTCCGCGCCGCGGCAGGGGCTTTTTGAGGCGCAGGCAATCATTGATGCATCAACCCTCGTCGGCATCACGCAGGTTCTCGCGCAGGATCAACTCCGCAGGAACCGGGCGCAGCACCGGCGTCTCCCCGCGCCGCTGCGCGATCAAGGCCGCCACGGCGCGCGCCGCAATCTGCCCCATGTCTTGATGCACCACCGCCGCCATGGTGCGCTCGATCAGCGCCTTGCGCGAGAGTGCCGTGAGGTTGAAGCTGACAAAGCAGAGCGATCCCGCCAGCCCCGCATCGGCAATGGCGCGTTCCAGCCCACGGTTGCCCGCGGCAAAATTCACCACCCCCGCAAGGTCGCGCCGCCGCGCAAAAAGATCCGTGCCAAGCCGGAAGCACTGGTCGGGCGAGTCATTGGTGGAGAGCGTCTCCACCACTTCGACCGCAGGGAATTCTTCGCGCAGGATCGAGCGCAACCCAGCCTCACGTTCTTCATGGCTGCGGTAGATCGCATCCGAGAAGAAGTACGCTATTTTGCCTTTTTTGCCAATCAGATTGGCCAGAATTTGCCCGGCGAGCCGCCCCGCCGCGCGGTTGTCGAGCCCGACATAGGGCAGGCCGGGCAGCCCCGGCAGCGTGCTCAGCACCGAGATGACGGGCACCCCCGCCGCTTGCAGGCGTGCCACTGCATCGCGCACCAGCGGATGCTCGGCGGGCTGCACGATCACCCCGCCGGTGCCGTTTTCGATACAGGCGAGAAGCGCGGCCGCTTGCGCGGCAGGATCGGTGCGGCGCGGAAATTCGACCTGCAGCGTCACCCCGCGCGCCCGTGCCACGGCACGCAGCTCTCGCGCGAGAACTTCATTGGCAAAGCCCGGCGGCCCGCCAAGGAAGGCGCGCAGCAAAAGCCCCGCCGGCGCGGGTTGGATCAATTGCGGCCGCATGCCCGAGAGCGCCAGTTCCCGCTCTGCCGCGCGCACCTTTTCCACCGTCGCCGCGCGCACTCCGGGGCGGTTGTTCAACACCCGGTCGACCGTGGCCGTGCCGACCCCGGCGATCAGGGCAATATCTGAAATACGCGGACGAAAGGACTCATGATCACTCATGTATCTAGAGTGAGGCATCAGATTTGCCCCGTCCAGCCTTGCCGCTTTTGATGCGCGATTTTCAGCGAGACCGGATCGCACGGCGCCGGGCCTCACCGTTCTCTCCGATTTGCGGTTTGCCAGGGCAGCCCGGCATCGACTAGACTGCGCCAGAACGGCCCAGCAGGCCCTTGCTCCAACAATAACAACCGCTTGCCGCAAGGCTGCAAGACCCGGAGGCTCAGATGCGCGCGATTTCCTCGATTTCCTTCTCCGGCCAGCTTGAAGACAAGCTCGAGGCCGCCGCCGCGCGCGGGTTCGAAGCGATCGAGATCTTCCGCGAAGACATCATCGGCTTTGACGGCGCGCCGGACGAGATCGCCCGCTTTGCGCAAGAGACCGGGATCGCGGTGCTCTCGCTGCAAAGCCTGCGCGACTTCGAAGGGCTGTCGGGCGCCGCGCGCACCGAGGCGCTGGCGCGGGCCGAGAAATTCCTTGATCTTGCCGCGCGGATCGGCGCCGAGATGCTGATCCTGTGCGCCAACACCCGCGCCGACAGCCACGCCGAGGGCGCGCTGGAAGACCTGCGCCTGCTCGCCGACATGGCGGCCGCGCGCGGGCTCAAGATCGGCTATGAGGCGCTGGCCTCCTCGCGCCACATTCCCACCGTGGCCGCCGCCCATGCCGCGGTGCAAGCGGTCGGGCGCGATAACTTTGGCCTCGTGATCGGCACGGTGCATCTGTTTGCCTCCGCCAGCGGCTCGCTCGAAGAGGCGCTCGCCACCCTGCGCGAGATCGACCCGCAAAAGCTCTTTCTCGTCCATCTCGCCGACACTCCCACCACGCGCATCGACCCGGCGCTGATCGCCGCCTCGTTCCGGCTGTTTCCGGGGCAGGGCACGCTGCCTGTGGCCGCGCTTTACAGCCAGCTTCTGGTGCAGGGCTACGAGGGGCCGATGTCGATCGAGACCTTCAACGACCAGATCCGCTCGCTGCCTGCCGCACGGATCGCGGAAGATGCGATGCGCGCCTTCCACCTGCTCGAGGAAACCCACGCCCGCGCCGCCCGCCCGCGCTCGGACCTGCGCGGACCGGGGCTTGTCGAGTTCACCGCACAGGGCGAGGATGCAGAGGAGTTCACACGCCTTTTTCGCGCGCTCGGCTTTGTGAAAACGCATGAAAACGGCCCCGTCAGCCTTTGGAGCCAAGGCGCGATCACGCTTGCGCTGAACACTGCAACCAAGGGGCTGCCGCATTCCATCTACCTCGTGCAGGGCGCCTCGGTTTCGGGCGTCGGGCTGGTGGTGGATGACATGCCGCTGATGCTGGACCGGATCGGGCTCTTTCATGGCGAGGCGGTCGATCTGGCCGAGCCTTACGGCCTGCCGCGGCTGCGCGGCCCGGGCGGTTCGGTGCTGTTTTTGCAGCCCGCGGGCTTCGCGCCGGGCCCGGCCTTTGCCCCCACCGGCACAGCGCCCACGGCGGGGCTTTTGACCCATATCGACCACGTTGCCCAAGCCTTGCAGCCAAACCTGTTCCTCTCCGGGCTGCTCTTTTACCGCGCCACGTTCGATCTGCGCGCGCAAGAGTTGCGCGACGTGCTCGACCCGCATGGCACGGTGCATTCGCGCACCCTCGCCAACGACAGCTCCGCCTTCCGGCTCTCGCTCAACGCAAGCTTCGGAGCGGGCACGACCACGCAGCGGTTCCTTGGCAAATCGGGCTTCGCGCCGTTCCACCATATTGCGCTGGCCAGCGATGACATCTTCGGCCTTGCGGCAAAACTCGACCCGCAAGACGTGCTTGCCATCCCGGCCAATTACTATGAAGACCTCGCGCTGCGCTTTGACCTTGCGCCCGATTTCATCGCGCGGCTGCGCGAGGGGAACCTGATGTATGACCGCGACGAGGGCGGCAGCTATCTGCAGCTCTACACCCGCGCGATCAACGGCTTCTTCTTCGAAGTGGTGGAGCGGCGCGGCTATACCGGCATGGGCGCGGCCAATGCGCCGGTGCGGATGCTGGCGCAATTGCGCGAGATCGAGGCAGAAGAGGCGCTGCACCTGCTCTGAGGGCAGCGCCTGATGCATCAGGCAAACGGGTCGTAAAGCCCCGGCTCGCCCTTCATCAAGGCCCGCCCCATCACGGTGCGGTGGATCTCGGAAGTGCCATCGAAAATGCGGTAGATGCGGGCGTCGCGGTAATAGCGCTCAATCGGCAGATCCTTGCAAAAGCCCATGCCGCCGAACACCTGCACCGCCCGGTCCACCACCCGGCCAAGCGTTTCGGCCGCCTGCACCTTCACAAGGCTGATGCGGGTGCGCGGGTCGCGCCCGGCGTCGATTTCCAGCGCGGTTTGCCAAAGCGCGAGCCGTGCGGCGTTGATCTCGAGCGCGGAGTCGGCGAGCATCTGCGCCACAAGCTGGAACTCGCCAATCGGCTGGCCGAACTGGCGCCGCTCGCGCGCGTACTCAAGCGTCAGATCAAGCACCTTGGTCGCCTTGCCGATCGCGCGCGCGCCCACCTGCGCGAGCCGCACCCGGCCAAGCACCCCCATCGCCATGCGAAACCCCATGCCGCGCGCGCCAAGCATGGTGACGGGCGCGAGCGGAACATCGTCAAAGCTCAACTCGACATGCGAGGTGCCGCGCAGCCCCATCATCGGCTGATCGCGCCCGATGGTGAAGCCCGGCGCGCCTTTATCAACCAAAAACAGGGAGATACCCTTGGCGCCCTTGTCGGGATCGGTGACGGCGGAGACCACGAAGAAATCCGACACGAGCCCGTCTGAGATGAAATGCTTGGTGCCGGTGAGCCGCCAGCCGCCCGCGCCATCTTCCACCGCGCGGGTGCGGATCGAGGCCGCATCCGAGCCCGCACCGGGCTCCGTGATGGCGATGGAACAGACCCGCTCGCCGCGCACCGTGGGGGTGAGCCAGCGCTCTATCTGCTCCCCCTCGCAGGCAAGGAGCACCTCATAAACATTGCCAAAGGCGCGACGAACCAAAATATCGGAGGTGCGCCCGAATTGCTCCTCCACGAGCATCGTGTCGAGCGCGGAAAGCCCGCCGCCGCCGTGCTGTTCGGGGATGTTCATCGCATAAAGGCCGAGCGCGCGGCTTTGCGCAAAAATCCGCGCGGCATGCTCGGGCGCAAGGGCCCCGGTCTCCTCGACCTCAGCCTCCAGCGGGGCGAGTTCGGTGGCGATGAAATCGCGCACGGTCTGCACAAGTAGGCTTTGCTCGTGAGAAAGGCTCAGGTCCATGGCATGCTCCGGCTCTGGGATTTCCCTTGCCTAAGGAGCCCCTGCCACCGGGTCCAGCCAGAAGCCCCCCTCGCGGCCCGGCGCGGGCGCGAGAGGGGCAAAAATCACATCACGATAAAAAATGATGCATCAGAGAATGCGCAGGCGCGGCGCCGGGCGCGCGGCACCGACCCGGCCGATTTTCGCGGCGGCGTCAAAGCCCTGCGCACGGAAAATCGCGAGCACCTGATCTGCCGCTTCCGGGGCGCAGGCCACGAGCAGCCCGCCCGAGGTTTGCGGGTCGGTGAGCAGGCCCCGGTCCAGAAGGTCGAAGCCCTCGGGCAGATCAACCCCTGCGCCATAGCTCTCCCAGTTGCGACCAGAGGCGCCAGTGACATGGCCCGCCGCCGCGGCATCGCGACTGCCCGCAAATTTCGGCACATCGGCCCAGACAATCTCGAGATCGCAGCCGGAGCCACGCGCCATTTCCATCGCATGCCCCCCGAGCCCGAAGCCGGTCACATCGGTCATCGCATGTACGCTCTCAAGCGCGCCCAGATCGGCGCCGGGCGTGTTGAGCTGCGTCACCGAGGCGATCAGCGCCGCCTCTTCCGCCGCCGAGGCCTGCCCCTTTTTCATCGCCCCGGACAGGATGCCAACGCCGATCCGCTTGCCCAGAATGAGCACATCGCCCGGTCGCGCGCCCGCATTGGTCTTGACCTGATCGGGGTGGACGAGGCCAAGCGCAACAAGCCCGTAAATCGGCTCGACCGAGTCGATCGTATGCCCGCCTGCCACCGCGATTCCGGCGGCAGTGCAGGTATCGGTGCCGCCTTTCAGAATTGCGCCAATCGTGGCCTCGGAGATCGTCTTGATCGGCATGCCGACAAGCGCGAGCGCAAGGATCGGGCGCCCGCCCATCGCGTAGACATCCGAAAGCGCATTGGTCGCCGCAATGCGCCCGAAATCGCGCGGATCATCCACGATCGGCATGAAAAAATCGGTTGTTGCAACAAGGGCCTGGGTGTCATTGAGCTTCCAGACCGCGGCATCATCTGCCGTGCCGAGCCCAACCAGAAGCTCTGGCGGCACCAGCGGCGAAAGGCTCCCGGCCAAGATCCGCTCCAACACACCCGGCGCGATCTTGCAGCCACACCCGCCACCATGAGACAGAGAGGTGAGCCGCGGCTCGCAGCGGGTGAAAGGTTCTTCGGGCATGGCGGGCCTCCGGGCAAGTGACGCAGCGTTATAATGCCGCGCCCCGCCCGGGCCAAGCCTGATAAGGCTAACGCGGGATGATCGCGCCGGGTTGGGCGATCACGGCGCAGGCCTGGGCATGGGCGCGGGCAAGTGCCTCCGTCTCGGAGGCGCCCTGCAGCACGGCCGCGAGATAGGCGCCGTTGAAACTATCCCCGGCGGCCGTGGTGTCGAGCACGCGCGCGGCGGGCGGAAAGTCGGGCGCCGTCACACCCGGATCGAGCGGCAAAGCCCCCGCGGCCCCGCATTTGAGCGCCCCTTGCGTGCAGCCCATGGCGCGAAACCGCGCCAGCACCTCGGCAGGCGTGGCCTCCCCGCAAAGCGCCATCTCGTCATCGACGGAGGGCAAGGCGATATCGCTCACCTGCCAGGCGGCGGTGATGGCGGCGCGCGCGGTCTTTGCATCTTCCCACAGGCGCGGGCGGTAATTGCTGTCAAACACCACCGTCGCCGGATGGGCGCCGATATGAGCGAGCAGACCCGCGCGCACCGAAGGCGGCAAGATCGCGAGCGTGATCGCGCTGAGGTAGATCACATCCACCCCGTCGAGCTGCGCAAAACCATCGTCAAACAAGGTGCGCGCCGCCGACTGGTTGCGCCAGTAGCTGAAGCTGCGCTCGCCCTTTTCGTCGGTCGCAATCGCATAGACGCCGGGCAGCCGCTCGGCATGATGGGTGATGCGCCCGGTGCCCACGCCTTCGGCCCGGATAAACGCCTCCATCCGCGCCGACATGCCATCGCGCCCGAGCACGGTGACAAAATCGACCTCTGCCGCAGAAAAGTTGCGCGCGAGATAGATTGCGGTGTTGAGCGTATCGCCCGCATAGCCGATCTGGGCGCCAGCACGGTCCGGGTTGAGCTCGATCATCGCTTCGCCGACACAGGCAATTCTCATGGCCGCCTCACATCACCGCGCCAACCTGCCAGGGCAGGAATTCATTGTCGCCAAGGCCTTGCGCCTCAGATTTTGTCACCTCGCCGGAGGCCACGCGCAAGATCGCGGCATAGATCTCGGCGCCCTTCTCGGCGAGGCTCACGCCCGAGAGCACATCGCCCGCATTCAGATCCATATCCTCGGGCATTGCGGCAAAGAGCCGGTCCGATGTGGCGATCTTGATTGTTGGCGCGGGCTTTGAGCCAAAGGCAGAGCCGCGCCCGGTGGTAAAGACCACAAGCTGCGCGCCGCCCGCAATCTGCCCGGTGGCAGAGACCGGGTCATAACCGGGCGTGTCCATATAGACGAGGCCCTTGGCCGTCACCTGCTCGGCATAGTCGTAATAGGCGCGCAAGGGCGTTGCCCCCGCCTTGGCAACCGCCCCGAGCGACTTTTCAAGAATCGTCGTGATGCCGCCCTGCTTGTTGCCGGGAGAGGGGTTGTTGTCCATCGAGCCCCCGCCCTGCGCGGTGTAATCTTCCCACCAGTCGAGGCAGGCGGTGAGGCGCTCGGCCACCTCGGGCGTGGTGCGGCGCAGCAAAAGCTGCTCGGCGCCGTGGATCTCGGGCGTTTCCGACAAGATCACCGTGCCGCCCTGCGCCACGATCATGTCGGAAGCCACGCCAAGCGCGGGGTTGGCGGTGATGCCCGAAAAGCCATCCGAGCCGCCGCATTGCAGCCCGATGGTGAGGGCAGAAACCGGGCACGGCGTGCGGGTGATCGCGTTGACCTGCGGCAGCAGGCGGCGCACCTCGGCCTTGATCTTCTCGATCGTGGCGCGGGTGCCGCCCATCTCCTGAATGCTCAGGCCGTGGAAGCGCTCGCTCCCGGCCTCGCCAAAGCGGGCCTGCATCCGGGCAAGCTGCATCACCTCGCAGCCAAGGCCGACAAAGATCGTGGCGCCCACGTTCGGGTGGGTCGCCGTGCCCCAGAGCACGCGCTCCAGATGGTCTGCGCCGCGCCCGGTGGCCGCCATGCCGCAGCCGGTGCCATGCGCGAAGGCGGCAATGCCATCGACATTGGGAAAGGCTGCAAGCGCGCCCTCCGCCAGCAGCTCCTGCGCGGCGTGGCGGATCACCGTTGCCGAGCAGTTCACCGTGGCGCAAAGCGCGATCATGTTGCGGGTGCCCACGCGGCCATCGGCGCGGGCGTAGCCCAGGAAGTTTTGCGGCGCCATCTCGGGAACCGCGGCCTCCGCCTGCGCGAGATCGGCGCCCACCGCATAGGCGCGGTCATGGTCCGAAAAGGCGCAGTTGTGGGAATGCACATGCTCCCCGGCGGCGATGGGCTGTGTCGCCAAACCGATGATCTGGCCAAATTTCACCACCCGGTCGCCCGGTGCCATGGCGATGCGCGCGATCTTGTGGCCCGCGGCAAGCGGCGCGGGCAAGGGGGCGCCAAGGCCGAGCGGATCCGCCCCCGCCGCGGCGCGCGCCGTCAGCACCGCCACCGTATCGGCGGGGTTGAGGATCAGCACCTCAGCCATGGGACACCGCCATCATGACACCGCGCAGCTCGGCAAGGCCGCGCATCCGCCCGATCAGCGGATAGCCCGGAAAGGTGCCGCGCCCGACATCGGCCAGAAGCTCATGGCCATGGTCAGGCCGCATCGGAATGGCGGCATCGGCGCGGCCTTCGGCCTTGCGCCGGGCCTCTTCCGCGATCAGCACCTTCACCACGGCCACCATATCAGTATCGCCGCCCAGATGCGCTGCTTCCTCAAAGCTGCCATCGGGGTCTTTTTTCACGTTGCGCAGATGGGCAAAGTGAATGCGCGGCGCAAACCGTTCGGCAATTGCGGGCAGGTCGTTCACCGGATTGGCGCCGAGCGAGCCCGTGCAAAGCGTCAGCCCGTTGGCGAGGCTTTCCACCGCTTGCAAGATCCATGCGATGTCTTCGGCATTGGAGACCACCCGCGGCAGGCCAAGAATATTGCGCGGCGGGTCATCAGGATGCACGCAAAGGCGCATGCCCAGCTCTTCCGCCGCCGGGATCACCTCTTCCAGAAAGCGCTTGTAGTTGCGGCGAATTTCCTCACGGCCAATGCCGTCATATAGGGCAAGCTGCGCCTTCAGCCCGGCGATGTCATAGCGGTCAAACGCGCCCGGCAGGCCCGACATGATCGCGTGCAAGAGCGCGTTGCGCTCTGCCTCGCTGCTTGCCTCGAACCAGGTTTTTGCCCGCCCGCAAACCTCGGGGGAATAGTCATCCTCCGCGCCCTCGCGGCCCAGCATGTGGATCTCGAAGGCGGCCATCCGGTAGGCCTCAAAGCGCAGGCACGAGCCGCCGCGGGCCACGGGGGCCTGCAGGTCGGTCCGGGTCCAGTCGAGCACCGGCATGAAGTTGTAGCAGATCGTTGTCACGCCCTCGGCAGCGAGATTCGCCATCGATTGCCGGTAATTGGCAAAGAGCGCGCTCAGATCGCCATCATCGCGCTTGATCCGCTCATGGATCGGCAGGCTTTCCACCACCGACCAGCGAAAGCCCGCCGCTTCGATCTGGGCCTTGCGCGCGGCAATCGCCTCACGGGTCCAGATCTCGCCATAGGGGATCTCATGGAGCGCATGCACGATGCCGGTCGCGCCCGTTTGCGCGATTTCGGGCAGGGTAATGCGATCAAACTCGGGGCCGTACCAGCGCCAGCATTCTTCCATTACAGGATCTCCTCAACCGCCTTGCGCGCGCCCACCGCAACAAGGCGCGCATAGGCTGCACTGACCGGGGCCAGAAGCGCCGCGGCCATCTCTTCAGAAAACACCTCGCGCAGGCCCAAAAGCGCGGCGACCTTGCCCTCGGGGCTCTCGGCACTGTCGGAAAGCGCCTTGAGGCGCGCGGCGAGCGGGTCTTTCACCTCGATCGGGGCGCCCGTTTCATCCACGCCGCCAACGTAGCGCATCCATGCCGCAACGGCGAGTTGCAGGCCCGGCGCATGGCGGCCCGCCGCAAAGCTCTCTGCAAGCGTGCCCAGAAGGCGTTGCGGCAGTTTCTGGCTGCCATCCATCGCAATTTGCCAGGTGCGGTGGCGGATCGCGGGGTTGGCATAGCGCCTGGCCAGGGCCTCGGCATAGGCGCCAAGATCCTCGCCCGGCGGCGGGGTCAGCGCGGGAATGATCTCGTCTTTCCAGAGCTTTGCCACAAAGCGGGCAAAGACCGCATCGGCCATCGTCGCGGCAATCGTCTCATGTCCGGCAAGGTAGCCAAGATAGGCGAGCGAGGAATGCGTGCCGTTGAGCATGCGCAGTTTCATATGCTCATAGGGCGTCACATCAGCGACGAGTTGCGCCCCGACCATGCCCCAGCCGGGGCGCTCGCCATTGACGAAACTGTCTTCGATCACCCATTGGCGGAACGGTTCATGCATCACCGGCGCCGCGTCATGGCAGCCGATCAGCGCCTCGACCTCGGCGATGTCTTCGGGCTTGGTGGCGGGCACGATCCGGTCCACCATCGTCGCCGGGAAGCGGCCTTCGGCGGCGATCCAGTCGGCCAGATCCGGGTCGATCGCGCGCGCAAGCGCCAGCACCACGCCGCGCAGCACCTGGCCGTTATGGGGCAGGTTGTCGAGGCTCATCACGGTGAAGGGGGCAAGGCCCGCGGCCCGGCGGCGCGCGAGCGCGCGCACGATAAAGCCCGGCGCCGAGCGCGGCAATGCGGCCGCAAGATCATGCGCGATATCGGGGTGCTCAAGGTTCAACGCGCCGGTGGCGGGCTCGTGGCAATAGCCCTTCTCCGTCACCGTGAGCGAGACGATCTTGACGCCCGGATCGGCCATCGCGGCCAGCACCGCCTCCGGGTTCTCCGGCGCCACAAGCACGCCCGCGATCACCTGCACCGGGCGCGCCTTTGCGCCCTCCGGCGCGAGTTCGAGCGCGATATAGGCGCCGCCTTGGGGCTCCAGCGCATCGCGCGTGCCGGCACTTTGCAGCGAGACGCCCAAAATCCCCCAGTCTCCGCCCGAGGCGGCGATCGCCTCTTCGGTGAAAATCGCCCCATGGGCCCGGAAAAAGGCGCCAAGGCCAAGGTGGACGATGCCCAGTTTCGGGGCGGGCGTGGTGCGGTAAAGCCGCGGTGCGGGGGTGTCAGCGGGCAAGCCAGCCTCCATCGACATTGAGAACCGCGCCATGGATGTAGCGCGCGGCGGGGGAACAGAGGAACGCCGCGGTGCCGCCGATATCTTCGGGCGCGCCCCAGCGGCCCGCCGGAATCCGCTCAAGGATCGCGGCATTGCGCGCCTCATCGGCACGCAGCGCCTCGGTGTTGTTGGTGGCGATATAGCCCGGCGCAATCGCATTCACGTTCACGCCCTTGGCCGCCCATTCATTGGCGAGGATCTTGGTGATGCCCGCCACGCCATGTTTGGCAGCGGTGTAGGAGGGCACGCGGATTCCGCCCTGGAAGGAGAGCAGCGAAGCGATGTTGACCACGGCGGCCGGGGTATTGCCCTCCGCGATCGCGGCCTTGGCAAAGGCCTGCGTGGTGAAGAACACGGCTTTCAGATTCACATCCATCACCGCGTCCCAATCCGCCTCGGTGAAATCGAGGCTCTCGGCACGACGGATGATGCCCGCGTTGTTCACAAGGATCGAATAGCCCGCGCCCGCAAACACCCCCTGCCCCGCCAGCGGATCGGCAAAGTCGAGCGCGAGAAAATCGGCGTGGCCACCGGCGGCGGCGATCAGGGCGAGCGTTTCGTCACAATTGCGCCGCCCGGCGCAGGTGACGCGCGCGCCCTGCGTGGCAAGCGAGACCGCAATCGCCTGGCCGATGCCGGTATTGGCGCCCGTCACCAGCGCGCGCCGCCCGTCCAGCGAAAAGGGGCTCACCGCAGTTCCTCCGGCTGCACGAAGTCCATGTCGGTGTAATCAACATTGTCGCCCGCCATCGCCCAGATGAAGGTGTAGCCCCCGGTGCCCGCGCCCGCATGGATCGACCAGGGCGGCGAGAGCGCAGCCTCTTCATTCGCCACGAACAGGTGGCGGGTTTCGGTGGGCTCGCCCAGCAGATGCAGCACGCGGGCCTTTTCATCCATGTTCCAGTAGAGATAGGCCTCCATCCGGCGGTCATGCACATGGGCGGGCATGGTGTTCCAGACCGACCCATCCAGAAGCGTGGTATAGCCGAGCACGAGCTGGCAGCTCTCCATCACCAGCGGATGAATGAACTGGTTGATCACCCGCTTGTTGGCGGTGGCGGTCTCGCCAAGGCGCACTTCCTTGGCGTCGGACAGGCGGATCAGCCGGCTCGGGCAGCGCCGATGCGCGGGGGCGGAGGTGATGTAGAACCGCCCGGCCCCGGCAAAGCTCACCGGCCCGGAGCCCATACCGAGATAGAGCACATCGCCGCGCTCAAGCGTATGGGTCTCGCCCGCGGCGGTGACGGTGCCGGTTTCCCCGATATTCACGATCCCCATCTCGCGGCGATCAAGGAAGGACGGGGTGCGGGTCTCCTCGACCTTGTCGAGCACGAGCGTGCCCGTGCCGGGCACCGCGCCGCCCAGAACAAACCGGTCGTAATGGGTGTAGACAAGGCGGATCTCGCCTGCGGCGAACAGATCCTGCGCCAGAAAGTGACGGCGCAGCCCCTCGGTGTCGAGGGTCTTGGCATGGTCCTGATGCACGGCATGGCGGGTTTCGACGGTCAGCATTTCAGGCCCTTTCAGAGAAAATCGTCGCGGCGGGGGGCAAAGCTGTCGATCAGCGTGCCCGGGTCAAGGCAAAGGCAGCCATGCACCGCCCCCGAGGGGATGGTGAAGCTGTCGCCCGGGCCGATCTCGAAGGTCTCGCCCGAAAGCTCGAAACGGAACCGGCCCGAAAGGCAGTAAGTGGATTGAACATGCGGATGGCTGTGGAGAAGCCCCTCGGCCCCCGCCTCGAAAGCGAAGCGCACCACCATCAGCTCGGGCGCCTCGCTGAGCACCTGGCGCGTTGCGCCAGGGCCGGTTTGGACGATGGGATAGGTCTTCGTCATGGCGGACCTCCTTAATGGAACACGCTCGGGAGCCACAGCGAGAGCGTCGGGATGTAGGTGACGAGCATCAGCGTGGCGAAGGCGGCAAGGTAGAACGGCCAGATCGACTTCATCACTGCCGCGATTGGCACCTTGCCGACCGCGCAGCCGACAAAGAGCACCGCCCCCACCGGCGGGGTGCAAAGCCCGATGCCGAGGTTGAGCACGAGGATCACCCCGAAATGGACCGGATCGACCCCGAAAGCCTGCGCCACCGGCAAAAAGATCGGCGTGCAGATCACGATCAGCGGCGACATGTCCATGAACGTGCCCAGCACCAGCAGCATCACGTTGATCAAAAGCAGGATGATGATCGGATTGTCCGAGAAATCCTGCAGCGCCGAAATGAGCCGCGTGGGCACCTTTTCAAAGGCGAGCAGCCAGCCGAAGGCGGCCGCGCAGCCGATCACCATCAGCACCATCGCCGTGGTGCGCACCGCGCCCTTGGTCGCCTCGACAAACTCCGAAAACGTCATCGTGCGGTAGAGGAACACGGTCACAACGAGCGCATAGACAACCGCGATGTTGGAGCTTTCCGACGCGGTGAAGATGCCCGAGCGCACGCCGCCGAAGATGATCAGGATCATGATCAGGCCGGGCACGGCATTGAGGAAGAGCCGCCCCAGCGCCTTGCGGCCCGGGAAAGCCTCGGTCGGATAGCCGCGGCGCTTGGCCACGAACCATGCCGCCACCATCAGCGAAAGCGCAAGGATCAGCCCCGGCACGATGCCGGCGGTGAAAAGATCCGCAATCGAGATTTTGCCGCCCGCCGAGATTGAATAGATGATCATGTTGTGGCTGGGCGGCAGCATCAGCGCGATGATCGCGCCAACAACGGTGATATTGACCGCGTAATCCGCGCCATACCCGCGCTCGCGCATCTGCGGCACCATCAGCCCGCCGACCGCTGAGGCATCGGCCGCCGCCGAGCCCGACACGCCGCCAAACATCACCGAGGCGAGAATGTTCACCTGCCCCAGCCCGCCGCGGATATGGCCCACAAGCGCGCCTGCAAGCGCCACGAGGCGGCGCGCGATGTCGCCGCGCACCATCAGGTCGCCCGCATAGATGAAGAACGGGATCGCCATCAGCGCAAAGACCGACACGCCCGAATTGAGGCGCTGGAACACGATCACCGGCGGCAGGCCGAGATAGAGCACGGTCGCGAAAGAGGCGATGCCGAGGCAGAAGGCCACCGGCGTGCCAATCAGCAACAACCCGACAAAGGTGCCAAAAAGAATCCAGAGTTCCATGTCAGCGCTCCTTCGTCGCCGGGGCGTCTTGCGCGGTGGGCAGCGGCTCGTGATCATCGCCAAAGCGCGAGGTCGGCAGGCCGACGGCGCGGCGCAAGATCCGCTCAAGGCAGAACAGCACGAGCAAAATGCCCCCGCCCACGATCGGCAGGAAGTTGAAGGCCCCGGAGATGCCAAGACCCGGCATCGTGTTGCCGGCGGTTTTCATCGCCAGTTCCCAACCGTATTTCGTCATGCCGACGGCGAACCCGCAGATCACCAGATCAGAAACGGTGAACAGCGCCAGCCGGGCCTTTTCGGGCAGGACATAAAGCAGCACGTCAAAGCTCAGGTGATACCCTTCGCGGATGCCGACGGCGGCGCCGAGGAAAATGAACCAGCCCATCAGCATCACGCTGGCGGGCTCGGCCCAAAAGAGGCTCGTTCCGAGCACATAGCGGTAAAAGACCTGCGCGAAGACGAAGGCCGTCATCAGCACCAGTCCAATACCGGAAAGCCACAGCCCGGCGCGTGCCAGGAGCCCCGTGGCGAGGGCCAATCTTTCCATGAAATCGCGCATTCGCGGAAGGCTCCCGAGGCGTGAATGGGGTCGACCGCACCGCGGGCGCGCGGGCGGACGACCAGATCTCGATCCGTGGCGGCCCGGCCTTCAGGCCGGGACCGCGCTTTCCCCTGTGGGGTTTGGGCCCTTATTGGGTTTCCTGGATCCGTTTCACGAGATCCTTGGCTTCGGGCGTGGTCACGTATTTGTCGTAGACCGGCTTCATCGCTTCGATGAAGGGCGCCTTGTCGATCTCGGAAACGATCTCGGACCCGGCGGCTTTCACCTTTTCTTCCGAGGCTTTTTCCTGATCGGCCCAAAGCTGACGCTCCACCGCCTCAGACATCGTCGCGGCGGCCTTGATCACTTCCTGATCCTCGGCCGAGAGCCCGTCCCAGGTCTTTTGCGACATTGCCACCAGTTCCGGCACCATCAGGTGCTGGTCGAGCGTGTAATATTTGGCAACTTCGAAGTGGCCCGAGCTGTCATAGGACGGCCAGTTGTTCTCGGCACCGTCGATAACGCCGGTCTGGATCGAGGAATAAACCTCGCCATAGGGCATCGGCGTGGCATTGGCGCCCAGCGCCGACATCATGTCGACGAACACGTCGTTCTGCATCACGCGGAACTTCATGCCCGAGAGGTCTTCGATCTTCGTCACCGGGTGCTTGGAGTTGTAGAAGCTGCGCGAGCCACCATCATAATAGGCGAGCGCAACAAGGTCATGGCTGGCAAAGGCGGTCGCGACTTCATCACCGATCGGGCCGTCGAGCACGTTGTGCATGTGTTCGGTCGAGCGGAACAGATAGGGCAGCGAGAACAGCTGGGTTTCCGGCACGATGTCGTTGAAGGTGCCGAACGAGGCGCGGACCATGTCGATCACGCCAAACTGGGTTTGCTCGATCGTGTCCTTTTCTTCGCCGAGCTGGGCGGAGGGGAACACTTCGATGCAGATCCGCCCGTCGGTCTTGGCTTCGACTTCCTTGGCCATGGCCTTCACCGCTTCCACCGTCGGATAGCCGTCGGGATGGGTGTCGGAGGACCGCAGCGTCGTCTCGCAGGCCATCGCGGAGCCCGCGAAGGCCACGCCCGCCAGAAGCGCGGCAAGGGTCGTCAGATGTTTCATGGTTTTTCTCCTCCCATGAGTTGGCTCAGAGCCGATAGGCTTGCCGGGCAAGCCGGTGAGCGAGGTCGGGAATGACCTCGAAAGCTTCGTCCTCGCTGAGCCGCCCGGTGGCGACCAGCGTGGCGAGGAAGGCGGAATCGACCCGGCGGGCCACATCGTGACGCGCGGGGATCGAGCAGAAGGCGCGGGTGTCGTCGTTGAAGCCGACGGTGTTGTAGAGACCCGCGGTTTCCGTGGTCATCTGGCGGAACCGCCACATGCCCTCGAAACTGTCGTGGAACCACCACGGCGGGCCAAGCCGCAGGCAGGGATACACGCCCGCAAGCGGCGCGAGTTCGCGCGCATAGGTGGTTTCATCGAGCGTGAACAGGATCACCGTCAGCCCGGTTTCCTCGCCCACCGCATCGAGAAGCGGCTTGAGCGCGGTGACGTAATCGGTGCGCGAGGGGATGTCATAGCCCTTGTCGCGGCCAAAGCGGTCCAGCACCGGGCCCGAGTGGTTGCGGAAGGCGCCGGGGTGGATCTGCATCACCAGCCCGTCATCAAGCGACATTTTCGCCATTTCCGTCAGCATCTGTCCGCGGAACGCCTCGCGCTCCGCGGCATCGGCCTTGCCCGACAGAACCCGGTCGTAAAGCGCTGCCGCTTCCGCCGGGCTGAAGTTGTGAGTGGTGGCCGTCGGGTGGCCGTGGTCGGTCGAGGTGGCGCCGAACGCCTTGAAATAGGCGCGCCGGTTGCGATGCGCGGCGAGGTAGCCCGCGTAGCTTGCCGGGTCTTCCCCGGCAAGCCCGCAGAACTGCTCGACATTATTCACAAACCCGCCAAAATCGGGGTCCACCACCGGGTCGGGGCGATACGCCGTGATCACGCGCCCGCCCCAGCCGCTTTCGCGGATCATCCGGTGCCATTTCAGGTCATCGAGCGGGCTTTCGGTGGTGGCGATCACGTCGATGTTGAAGCGCTCGAACAGCGCCCGCGGGCGGAACTCGGGGCGCGCAAGGCATTCGGCGATATGATCGTAAGAGGCATCGGCGGTCTTGGCCGAAAGCCGTTCGGTGAGCCCGAACACGGTCTCGAACGCATGGTCGAGCCAGATCCGCGAGGGGGTGGCGCGCAGCAGGTGGAAATGCTCGGCAAAGCGGCGCCAGATGGTGCGGCCATCGGTTTCCACCGGGCCGCCATCGGCACGCGGCACACCAAGGCTTTCAAGGCGCACGCCCTGGCTGTGCAGCATGCGGAACACATAATGGTCCGGCGTCACAAAGAGCTGGGCCGGGTCCGGGAAGGCCGCATTCTCGGCAAACCAGCGCGGATCGGTATGTCCGTGGGGCGAAACGATCGGCGCATCCTTGACGGTTTCGTACAGCGCCCGGGCCATGCCCCGCACCCGTTCCTCGACCGGAAACAGGCGATCAGCGTCAAGCAGAGCCATGGTTCCTCCCCCATTCTCTTGATATTCAAACGGTGGACGGAACCACCTTGATAAACTAATATGCTAGTATAACCGCTCCGTCAATGAGGATGGACATGACCCAGGTATTGCATCTGCCCAAGCTCGATTTCGCCCCCAACACGGTGGCCGATCAGATTTATGCCGAGCTTTATCGGCAGGTGCTTTCGCTGGAACTCAAGCCCGGCGCGAAGCTCTCGGAGATCGAGGTGGCGAAGGCGATGGGGGTCTCTCGCCAGCCCGTGCGCGATGCCTTTTACCGCTTGTCCAAAAACGGTTTTCTGCTGATCCGGCCGCAACGCGCGACGACCGTGACATTGATCTCGGCCGCTGCCGTGATGCGTGCGCGCTTCATCCGCACCGCGCTTGAGGTGGAGACGATCCGCACCGCCGCGCCGCGCCTTTGCGAGACCGATCTCGACGCGCTCGCGGCGATCATCGAGGCGCAGGATGCCGCGATCTGCGCCGATGACCGGCATGGGTTTCACCGGCTCGACGACGCCTTCCACCGCGAGATCTGCGCGCGGGCGAATCTGGCCTTCACCTGGGAGCTGATCGCCGAAAACAAGGGGCACATGGATCGGGTGCGGATGCTCTCGCTCTCCTTTGCCTCCCGCACCGCCTGGGAGGACCATGTCGAGATCCTCAAGGCCTTGCGCGGGCGGGAACCCGAGGCCGCCGCCGCCGCGATGCGCGCTCACCTGAGCCGCATCAAGGAGCAGATCGACCGGATCTTGCAACAAAACCACGATTATTTCGCCGAAGAACCCGCCGATGCCCGGCTCGATTTCTGAGCCGGTGCCTGCGCGCCATGGCCGCGCTTGTGAGGCGCCCGAAACGGGTGTAATCGCCAATGTGACAAGGCTCTGAACGCGGCCCGGGGAGGTCTCATGAGCAACAAGATCATCGCTTTCGTCGATGGCTCGATTTATGCCACGAGCGTGTGCGACCATGCCGCGTGGATTGCGCAGGAAACCGGTGCGCCGGTCGTTGTTGTGCATGTGCTGCGCGCCAATGGGGTGGTGCCCCCCGATGTGGGCGCGCCCGCGCCGCTTGGGCGCCGCTCGGGCGTGATGGAAGAGCTGTCCGCGCTCGATGCCCAGCGCGCCCGGCTGATGGGGCTGCAAGGCCGCGCGCTTCTTGAGGATGCCAAGGCGCTTTTGGAGGCCGCAGGCGTCAGCGATGTGACAACCGAGCTGCGCCAGGGCGATCTGCTGTCGATCGTCGCCGAATATGAGCCGCAGGCGCGGGCGATCCTGCTCGGCAAGCGCGGCGAGGATGCCGATCAGGCGATGGAGCATCTGGGCGCCAATCTGGAGCGGATCTCGCGTTCGTGCCGGGTGCCGGTGCTGGTGGCGAACCGCGCCTTCCGCCCGATCAAGCGCGTGCTCGTTGCCCATGACGGCGGCGTCTCCGCACTCAAGGCCGTCGATCACATCTCCCGCAGCCCGCTCTTTGCCGGGCTTGAGGTGCATCTGGTGGCGATCGACATCGAGGCCCCGGCGGTCGAAAAACGTCTCTCCGACGCCAAGGCCATGCTCGCCGCGGCGGGCATAATTGCCGAAACCACCCTGCTTCAGGGCCAACCCGAGTCGGTGCTGGGCCGGATGGTGGAGGAGCAGGGGTACGACATGCTGGTGATGGGCGCCTATGGGCACTCCCGGATCCGGTCCTTGTTCATCGGCTCGACCACCACCGCCACAATGCGCGCCTGCCGCGTGCCGTTCCTGCTGTTTCGCTGAAATCAGGCGATCTTGATCTCGAACACATACGTGCCGTTCTCCACCCGATGCGCCAGCATTTCATTGCCGGTGGTGCGGCAGAACGCTTCGAAATCCGCCACCGAGCCCGGGTCTGTTGCCTGAATCTCCAGCACCTGCCCTGCGCTCATCTCCTTGATCGCCTTTTTCGTGCGCAGGATCGGGAGCGGGCAGTTGAGCCCTTTCGCATCCACTATCTGATCGGCCATGTCCCTCTTCCTCAGATGTAAAGATTGATGTCGCAGCGCGTTGCGGCATCGACCCAGGTGGCGGCGCCGCCCAGTTCGAGCCCGTCGATCATGTCGGATCTGGTGTATTCAAACAGATCCATCGTCATCTGGCAGGCGATGATCTTTACCTCCGCCTCAATCGCCATCTCGCGCAATTCCTCGATCGAGGCGACGCCCTTTTTCTTCAGCATGTCCTTCATCATGGTGGTGCTGAGCGCGGTGGCGCCGGGCAGTGCGGCGAGGATGTTGGGCATCGCCATATGCATACCGGCCACGGGCATTTCCATCGCCGCATTGCCAAGCGGGTTGATCTTCAGATCGAGTTTTTTCTTGAGCAAAGTCAGCCCGTAAAAGGTGAAGAACATCGTCACCTCAAGCCCCATCGCCGCCGCGGTCGTGGCGAGGATGAACGGCGGGTAAGCCCAGTCGAGCGTGCCCTTGGTGACGATGATCGACATGGATTTTGCGGTATTTTCCGTCATGCTCCCTCCCTTGAGCACGAGAAACACTCTCCTGCCCGGTCGCCACAGTCGACCGGCACGCAAGGCCTCCCCGCCCCGTTTCACATCCTCCCGGGCCCACCGCCCGAGAGGGGACATTCCATGCTTCAGGCCGCGCTGCCGGCGAAATTGTCGGCTTCCATCTTGGCCTCATAGGGCGCGGCCACGCCCGAGCCCGGCACCAGAACCGCCGCGGCCGCCGCCGGATCAACGGGCTTCACCCGCACCATCCAGCCAGCGCCATAAGTATCTATGTTGGCAAGCTTCGGGCTTGCGGAGAGTGCCTCATTCACCGCAACGATCTCCGCGGCAAAGCCGATCTTGGCCGGGCCGACCCATTTGCCGCTTTCCACCGTGGCCACCGACTTGCCCGCGTCGATCGTTTTGCCCACTTTCTTGGCCGTAAAAGCGACCAGCGCCCCCGCCATCGCCGTGGCGATCACCGTCATCCCCACGGTATAGGTGCCGTCTGCCTCGGCGCGATACCACAGGTTGTTGGGAACATCATAAAAAAGGTCATCAGGCAGGCTGCATCCGCGCACAACAGGCATTTTGTTCTCCTCTTTACTCCACTTCGGCCGCGTGTAACGGCCTTGCAGAACAACAAAATTCGCCCAACCCCGTCTGCTCCAGCTTCCCGCCGACGAAGAGGGCCAGATGTTTCACCACCATGGCCATCAAGCGATGTGCATGGGCGGCCTCTTCAGGGTAAAGCAGGGCAACGTTTCGACGAAACACTATTTCACGGCAGGTCTCGCGGCAGGCATTGAAAGAGGGGTTGGCGCGCGCGCCCTGCCGGTGCAGGCCCAAAAGCCACGAGCCCTCCACCTCCTCGCGCGGCACCGGCTGGCCCTGCGCCAGAAGCCAGGCCACAAGCACCTCCTCGGCCATCGACGACAGCCGGTCGAGGCCCGGCAGCTCCTCGCGATCCTCAAGGCCCGCGTCGATAAGAGCGATGATCTCGGGAAAAACGCCCATCAGCCCAGCCCCCGCTCTGTGAGAAAGGCGCGTGGATCGGCCATGTTTTCCGGCACCCCCACCTTGCGTTGCGAGAGCCCCAGCGCGAGGCCGAGAAGCTGAGTGAAATAAAGGATCTTCACGGCCGTTTTGCGGCCAAGGAGCTTTTCGGCCCGCAATTGATGGATCTCGAGCGAGGTGTGGCAGGTCGGGCATTCGGTGGCGATCACCTCGGCGCCGCAGGCCTCGGCCGTGGTCAGGATGTTGAGCACGAGTTCTGTGGATGTATCGGCATCCGACATCGCATGCGCACCGCCGCAGCAGGCGGTTTTGAGCGGAAAATCCACGTTTTCCGCCCCGGCTGCCGCCAGAAGATCATCCATGAAATGCGGCTTGTAGCTCGATTCACTCTCCGGCCCGCGGTCGTTTTGCGGGAATATGTGGCGCGGGCGGGTATACATGCAGCCGTAATAATTGGCGATTTTCATGCCCTTGAGCTTGCCCGCACAGCGCCGCGCCAGCTCCGCTTCGCCCACCGCGCGCTTGATCCAGTCGAGCGCGTGGATCGTCTCCACCCCGCCGGGCTGATAGGCGTGATGCCCGGCCTTGCCGGCAATCCGCTCATTCGCCGCGACCGCCTGACGGTTGTGCACCAGATCGTATTCGGCCTTTTTGAGGTTGTGATAACAGCCGTTGCACGGCGCCATCACCACATCAAAGCCCATCTCCTCGGCCTTGGTCAGGTTGCGCGCCGAAAGATAGGTCTGCACCTGCGGGTCGATGTTCTTCACCTCCATCGCGCCGCAGCAGTTCCAGTCCTTCACCTCGACGAGGTCAAGGCCGAGCGCCTTGCCGACCTCCTTGGTCGAGCGGTTGTAGGCATGCCCCGTGCCCTCAAGCGCGCAGCCCGGATAATAGGCCACTTTCTTGAGCGATTTTGGGGGTTCAAAATCCTTCGCCATCAGTGCCTCCCCTTGCCGGAAAGCCCGAGCGCTGCCGCCTGTTCGGCATGGCGCTCGCGCAGGTAATCCTCGATTGCAGCGCCGGTCTTGCCCCAGTCGCGGGTGCGCGGGCGGAACACGGCGGTTCTGAGCAGATTGAAGAGGTAGAAAACCGGGACCTTCTTCACCAATCCCATGATCAGATCGCGCAGCCACGGCGGTGCGAGCGGCTGGCCGGTGCGCCAAAAGAAAATGCGCAGCACATGGCCCTCCTCGATCTTGCCGGAGGCAAGCACGTTGTCGGTGAAGCCGCGGTCAAACACGGAGGAGGGGCTCTCCCCGGTATGGCCCTTGAGTTCAAGCCAATGCGCGGTTGCCTTCATCACCGCTTCGGGCACCACATCGCGCGGGCAGGCATAGGTGCATTTGTTGCAGCTCACGCATTGCCAGATGATCTCCTTGTCGCGCAGGAGTTCCTCTTCAAGGCCTTGGCGGATCAGATAAATCCAGTAGCGCGGGTTAAACTCCGGGTTCACGGCGTTGATCGTGCAGGCATTGGTGCAGGAGCCGCATTGCCAGCAGCGGTGGATGTTCTCGCCCCCCGGCAGCGCGGCGATCTCCTCCTGCATCGCCTCGTTGTAATCGGTGATCGTGCGCGGCTTGATGAAGGTGGACCAATGGCCCGAGACATCCATCCCGTCGATCACGAGGCTCTCGTGCGTGACAAGGTTCTCGGGCCGGATCAGGGTCTTTTCATGGATCGGCATTTGCGTCCTCCGGGGTGGCCTCGGCCGTCGTCACGTCCAGGCGGGCGGCACGTCCGCCGCCAAATTCATGCGCGCGGCCGTCGATCAGGCGCAGCCTCGTGCGGCCCGTCTCGGTATCAACCCCGTCAAGCCCGAGCATGCGCCGCGTGTGCAGCATCGGATCGACATCCTGGGTAAAATCAGAGCGCAGATATTGCCCGCCGCGGTCGTTGATATAACCCGCGTAAATATGCGCCATCAGCAGATCGACCATCCAGATCCGGTCGCGCCAGACCCCCTCGCCCTCCAGAAACCCCTCCAACTCGGCATAGAGCGTGGTGAAGGTGGCGAGGTCATCGGGCACGGAAATCTCGGCCATATCGACATCCGCCGCATGCCAGATCTCGCGCAGCACACCGGTGGAGACCCGCGCATCCCAGACCCAGCGCGCCATCAGCGGCACCGAGGGCTGGGTGAAGTGCAATAGCTCCGCGCCGAGGTCGCGCACCCAGCGCATGTCCTTGCCGCTCGGAAAAGCCGCGATGAAGCGGGCCAGACGCGCATCCCCCTCGCCCTCGCCGTGCAAAAGCGCCTCGATCCTTCGGCCCAGTTCCTCAACCCCGAGGCGCGCGATCACCGGGCCGATACGGCGGCGCACCGGGGCGATGAAGGCGGCGAGATCCAGAAACTCGGTCTCGCTGAGCCCCGCCGCGCCCTGCCCCAAAACCTCTTTGAACAGCGCAGATTTCAGATGCAGCGCCGTCAGATAGCGGCTCACGCCGCCGCTGGGCTCCGCCGAGGCGGCAAGGTCTGCCATCGCCCGGCGCAACCGCTCGCCCGACAGATCGAGCACAGGTCCGGGTGGTGTTGCGCGCCCGCGCATCACTCCGCCGCCTCGGCCACGCCGACACCCGCAAGCGAAAGCGCCGCAACCGCGGCCGCCTGCCCCTGTGCGATGGAATCGTCAATCGTTTCCGGCCCGGCGGCAGCCCCCGCCACATAGACCCCGGGGCGGCTCGTTTGCGCGGTGGTGGTATAGGCGGCGGCCTTCTTGATATAGCCATAGCCCGAGAGCGTCACGCCAAAGACCGAGGCGAGCGTCATGTTGTCGACATTCGGGTCCATGCCGATCGCATGGACGACCATGTCAAAGGGGATGGTGATCGGCCGTTTGACGAGCGTGTCCTCGCCCTTCACCACCAGCCTTTTGCCGTCCGAGGTGACCTCGGCGATGCGCGCCTTGATGTATTTGACCCGCGCCTCCTCCTGGCTTTTCCAGTAGAACTCGCCCTCGTAAAGGCCGAAGGTGCGGATATCCATGTAATAGATATAGACATTGGTCTGGGGCGAAAGCTCCCGCATTTCCATCGCCAGATTGGCCGAAACGGTGCAGCAGATCTTTGAGCACCATTCGCGGCCAATCTGGCGGTCGCGCGAACCGACGCACAGGAGGATCGCCACCCGCTCCGGCACCCGGCCATCAGAGGGGCAGCGGATGCCTTTGCCGGAGGAGATCATCTGCTCGACCTGCACCGTCGTCACCACGTCGGGATAGGTGCCAAACCCCCATTCCGGTTTGTTGAGGCTGTCAAAATGGGTAAAACCGGTGGCGAGGATCGCGGCATCGGCGGCGATCCTGGTGCCATCCTTCAGCGTGGCCGTGAAAGCGCCCGGATCGCCGGTGAAGCTTTGCACCTGCGCGCCGGTGTAAACGGTGACAGATTTGTTCTGCGCCACCCGGCGCACCATTGCGCCAATCGCATCCTTCGCCCATTCGTGGCTCGGCACGAGCTTCGCGTAGCCTTGCAAAATCGGTGCCCCGCCAAGCCGGTCGGCCTTGTCCACCAGCACCGCCTGCCGCCCGGAGGCCGCGACCGCATGGGCCGCTGAAAGCCCCGCCGGGCCACCGCCCACGATCAGGATGGGTTTGTCACGCATGCATCACGCTCCTTGAAGGCTTTTCGGGGGTTTGACGTGGCCGGGGCCGGAGGTGATCGCGCGCTTCGGGTCATAAAGCGTTTCGATCCGGCCCTCCTTGACCTCGCCAAGGTAGGTTTCGAACTCGGCCTTCGCCTTTTCCCAGTCGATCCCCATCTTCTCCAAAAGCCCCTCGAACGGGCTCGCATGCCAATGAAGCTGCGCGAGCTTGTAGGGGTGGGCGCCCATGGTGAGGGCGGCAAACTGGCAATCGGCCATCACCGGGAGCGCATAGACCTTGCCCACCGCCTTGCCGATCCACTGGTTCTTGTCGAGCGTGGTGATGCAGCCGGTATCGTGGCCGATCATCACATCCGAACGCGCCTCCTCGACCGCCACCTTGATCTTGCGGTCAATGGCATAGGAGCGGGTAAATTCCCGCTCGCCGATGATGTGGCGAAAGCCGAAGCCGCAGCAATCATACCAGGTCGAATAGTCGATCACCTGCGTGCCGAGGCTCTGCAACAGCCCCGTCGTCACCGCGACGCGATCACCGTTCAAAACCGTGTCGTCATAGATCACGTCCTCCGGCACCATCTTGTAGACATGGCAGGCCGGATGCACCGTGGTGCGGATGTTGGACACGTCGATCTGCTGGCGCGCCTTGATGCGGTGCCGCATCACATGGAGCCATTCGGAATAATGCACGATCTCTTCGGGGATCAGGAGCTTGCCATCAACAAGCCGGCCAAGCTTGCCGAGGATCGCTTTCACCTCTGCCCGAAGCTCTGCCGAATGCAGCAGGAAGCCCCTGATTTCCTTGTAATTGCCAAAGCTCGTGCCGCAATGGATGAGCGGGTAAAAGGTGCCCTCCGGCAGCCCCTGCGCCCTGGCCGAAACATAGGCCTGATGCATGTTGCGCAGGAATACGGCGGCAAGGGAGACGACATTGCCGATGCCCGAGCCGTGGTAGTTCCACGCCGTGCAGGAGGTCTGATCCGTCTCGTCGAGATAAGTGAGCCCAAGCTCGTTCATGATCCAGAGCACCGAGGACGGATAGCCCGGAATATTGCCGCATTGGCCGCAGGATTTGTGATGCCACAGGTTCGTGGTCGGGATCTTCTTGTCCCAGCCGTAAAGCGTTTTGGCCATTTCCGGCGCCTGGGCCGCGCCCACCCGGTGCACGACAATCTCGCCCTCGCGCTCAAGCTGCCACATCAGCGCGCGCACATCCTCCTTGCGGTCCTTGCCGGTCAGAAGAAAGCGCTTGTCGATCTTTGCCTCAACCCAGCCGGTCGCGCGCCGCGCTTCCGTCTCGCTCAGCTGCGTGGGCGCCCAATCCGCGCCAAAGCCCCTGTAGGCGCCCTTTCCCTCGGTGTCCTCGGCCATCTTCCGCACTCCTCCCTAAAGTCGCGGTGATCGGTGGCGGCGACGGTCAGTCGTCGTCGTCCTGCTCCTCAAGCCATTCCGCCCATTCGTCGCGCTTTTCCTCCATCACGTCGGAGACCACGTCGAAGAGGTTCTCATCGACCTGTTCGAGCTGCTTGAGCACGCCGCTCGCCTCCCAGATCGTGTAAAGCTCGACCGAGGTGCGCAGGTTCACCTCCCATGCGGTGTCGAGCGTGTGCATCGTCGGCATCGGGATCGCCTTGCGCAGCACCATCAGCGGCGCATCAACCTTGGCGACATTGGGCCCCCAATCGGGGAAGGCCTCGCGGGTGATCATGTTCGGCGCAAGCTGGTTGCCGGTGGAAACCACCTTGAGAAGCACGCGCGAGAACGGGCGCAACACCTCTTTTACCGAGGGCAGTTCGTGCTTGATCGCCACCTCGCGCAAGATCATCACAAGCCCGCCCGGCGAGTTTTCAAACGGGCAGCGCGCGGCGCAGGTATAGCATTGCGCGCAGGCCCAGATCTTTTCGTGCATCGCGTCGTAGATGCCCTCGAGATTCTCGGTCCAGAGCAGTTGCACGATCTCGCGGGGGCTGTAGTCGTAATATTGCGCCGAGGGGCAGGTCGCGGTGCAGATGCCGCAATTGAGGCAGCCGTGGATCTCGTGGTCGTAAAGCGGATGGCCGCGGATATCGTCAAAGATCGCTGCGAGCGTCTCATAGTCCACCACCGGCTTTGCCGACACCGGATCGGCAACCTCAGGTTGTGGCAGCTTCGAATGCGCGGTCATGGCTGGCCCCTCCCCCGGGCTGGCGCGAACCTGTTTTGGCTAGAATTTCCTTAGTAAGTCAGAACCTTGGCGTCGTCGTCTTCCATGATATCCTCGATCACCTTGGCGCCGCCGACGATGCCGGAACACTCCGGGATCAGGTCGTCCTGGGTCATGTCGAAGAGATCGAGATTGGGCGAGCAGAACCAGAATTTGGCGCCCGCCTCATGCGCGTCCTTGATGAAATCATAGACCGTTTTCGGTGACCCTTCCTTGACGACAAGGCTCTCGGCCACGCCCTTTTTCATCAGCCGCCCGGCGGTGGCGGTGCAGACCACATCCACCGCGTAATCCATCGCCGCGGCGACGGTGGCCTGAAAGAACGGGGCGCCCAGTTCCTCGCCGTTGCGCGGATCGGTATTGACCATGAGAATGATAAGCTTGCTTGCCAAGGCGCCCTCCCAAACGGCCGTGACCACATTGCTCGAAGGTTCCGTGCGGCGCTCCCATTGCCGCTTGGATGCGTAAATCGTCAGATTTAATTTTTGGAATGTCAAAAGAATTTTCCGCCGCGCCGCGGCGGTCACATCCAGCCGGTGCGCTGCATGAGCGAAACCATGAGCGGGCCAAGGCTCTCGGCAATGGCGCGCTGTGCGAGGCCCAGCGCCTCCAGCGCGGCCACCGTGTCGGGCGGGGTTTCGGCAAATTCCATGATCAGATCTTCGGCCATGCCGCGCTTCATGCCGGGGTGGCCGAGCAGGCCAAGGCTCGTTGGCCCAAGGCTGAAGCCCAGCAGCTCTCCCCCCGCCGCTGTGGCCACAGGCACCATGCCGGGAGCCAGCACCGGGCGGTCACGCAAATACCATGCCAGGGGCATTTGCTGCGGCGCGGCGGGGCCGAGCCCGGTGATCTCGGCGCGCTCGACGGCGAATCGCAGCGGGGCATCCGCGGCGCCTCCGCCCCCCGCCACGGCCAGAATCACCGCACCGAGACCAAAGCCGAGCACGGGCTTTTGGGCCGCAAGAAAGGCGCGGGTGAGCCGCAATTCCGGCCCGAGCGAGGGCAGGATATGCCCCGAAACCACCCCGTAAGGCCCTGCGCCAAGAAGGATCAGCCCATCCGCCTCCGCCGCTTCGGGCACCATGCCCCCGGCCGCAAAAGGCCGAAAATAGCGAAACCGCAGATTGCGCCCCTCAAGATGATCCTCGATCAGCCCCAGATATTCCGCTTGCGTGTGCTGGATCACCCAGATCGTTTTCATCTCCCGCTCCCCCTGCCGGACCAAACCATCAGAGCATGGCAGCAGAGCAAGTCAACGGCAGAGGTTTCATTCTGTTTTACCGATTATTTCGTTCATTTCATTTCGTTTGAAAGATTGATTTGGCGGGATCAGAGTATTGCGATGCGAGAGAGCCAACCGCCACGCCACCGTTGCAAGCCAGCGCAGGGAACCGCCATGACCGCTTTTGCCAGCCCCGCCCCGCATATCTCGATCTGGCCCGGGGTCTCGCTGGTGGCGGCGATCGTGGCGGCGGCCTTCCTGCTCCGGCTTCTGCCCGGCGTGGGCATGTTCAGCCCGCTGATCATCGCAATCCTGATCGGGGTCGTTGTGCGCAACACCTACGGCTTGCCCGCGGGGGCCGTGCCCGGCCTCGCCTTCTCGCTGCGCCGGCTCTTGCGCGCGGGCATCATTGTGCTTGGCCTGCAGCTCACGCTCGGGCAGGTGGTTTCGGTTGGCGGCATCGGGCTCGCCACGATCCTGATTGCGCTCTTTTCGACCTATTTCTTCACGCTTGCCGCCGGGCGCTGGCTGGGCGTCGAGGCGGGGCTGACCCGGCTCATTGCCACCGGCACCTCGATCTGCGGCGCCTCGGCGGTGCTGGCCGCCAATGCCGTGGGCCGCGAATGCGATGAAGACGTTGCCTATGCCATCGCCTCGGTCACCATTTTTGGCACGCTGGCGATGGTCCTGTTCCCGATGCTGGGTTCGGGGATGAGCGCGCATGATTACGGGCTTTGGGCCGGGGCCTCGATCCATGAGGTTGCGCAGGTCGTTGCCGCGGGCGCGCAGGGCGGGCCTGAAGCCACGGCCTTTGCCACCATCGCCAAGCTCACCCGCGTCGCCCTGCTTGCACCGCTCATCCTGATCATGGCGCGCCATGTCGGCTCGACCGGACGCGCGCCCTTCCCGTGGTTCGTTCTGGGGTTTGTCGCCATGGTGGGGCTGGCCTCCACCGGCTGGGTGCCCGCCTCCCTCACCAAAGCCGCCGGGCCGCTCACGCAGGTGTTGCTCGCGATGGGCCTGGCCGCGATGGGGCTGCAAACCGATGTCGCCAAACTCCGCGCCAAGGGCGTGCGCCCGCTTGCGCTCGGCCTCATCGCCTCGCTCTTCATCGCCGGGCTGACCTTCGTGCTGGTCATCGGAGCCGGGCTCTTTTAGCCTTGAGGCATGACCCTTGAGCAGTTGCGCATCTTTCTTGCCGTGGCCGAGCGCGAACATGTGACGCGCGCGGCAGAGGCCTTGCATCTGACGCAATCGGCCGTCTCGGCGGCAATCTCGTCGCTTGAGGCGCGCCATGGCACCAAGCTCTTTGACCGCATCGGCCGCGGCATCAAGCTTACCGAAGCCGGGCGGCTCTTCTTGCCCGAGGCGCGTGCGGTGCTGGCCCGCGCCGCCGCCGCCGAGCGGGTGCTGGATGATCTCGCGGGGCTTGCGCGCGGCTCGCTGCGGATCGCCGCCAGCCAGACCCTTGCGACCTATTGGCTGCCGCCGCTCGTCGTGCGCTTTCACGCCCGCCATCCCGGGATCGCGCTGGACCTGCTCACCGCCAATTCCGAAACCGTCGCGCGCGAAGTCGCCGCGCTTTCGGCTGACCTTGGCTTCATCGAGGGCGGCGCGGTGCAGGAAGGGCTGATCGACCGGCCCTTCGGGGCGGACGAGCTTTTCTTCGTCGTCGCCCCCACCCACCCTTGGGCACAGCGCGCGCCAACGCCCGCCGATCTTGCCGCGGGCCCCTGGATCATGCGTGAGGAAGGCTCGGGCACGCGCGCGCGGATGGATGAGGCGCTGGCCGACATGGGCGTGGCGCAACCGGGCGGTCGGCTCGAATTTCCGTCCAACGAGGCGGTGCGCTCGGCGGTGATCGCGGGCGGGGGGGCAACGCTGATCTCGCATCTCGCCGTTGCGGCAGACCTTGCCGACGGGCGGCTCCTGCGCCTCACCGCGCCGCCCGCCACGCGGGAATTCCGGCTGCTTCTGCACCCCGAGCGGCACCTGACCGAGGCCGCCCGCACCTTTTTGCGCCTCGCCCTGCCCGAGACCGAGATCTAAGCCCGCGGCGCCCCGCGCCCGGCCGCGGCGAGGAGTGCGCGCGCAAAATCGCCCCCCGGAGCCGACATCAGCGCCGCGCCCGCCTGCGCAAAAAAACCCTCAACCGTGTCGGGCACGGCCTCAAGCGCCACGCCGCGCAAGGCCGCTTCGAGATCGGGCACGATCCGCGGCGGCGCCACAAAGAAATCTCCGGTAAAGAGCACTTCCCGAATCCGGTCCTGCCCCGCCCCCTCTAGCCGCAGATGCGCGGTGATCGCCCCCCCGGGGCCCGAGCGGGTGGCCGAGCGCACATCGGCGCCCTCGCGCGGCGCATCGAGCCCGAACACAAATTCATCCGTGCCGATCTCTTCCTCATGCAGGCGGTGCGCAAGCGCCTCTTCTGCGGGGGTGATCTCGCCGCGCTCCGGGGTGATGCCGAGCCGGCGCGCGAAGGCCGCGAGCAAGGCCTCCTTCACGGCGCGGGCCGGCGGGGGATTTCCGGCAAACAGCTCGGCCAGCGTCACGATCCGCTTGGCGGCATCGGTCGCGCCATGGCGTGCGAGCTTGGCGGCCGGAATGTTCAACAGCCCCGCCATCTTCGCGCCATCCATCTGCATCAGGATCGTGCCCTGATAAAAGATCGTGTCGCCATCAAAAAAGCCGCCGGTGCCGGAGATCTTGCGCCCCTCCACCTCAATATCGTTGCGGGGCCGGTAGCGCGCGGGAAGGCCAAGGCTTTGCAGCCCCTCTGCCGCCGCCTCACAGATCTCGCGCGCGACATCCGCGAGGCTCGGCAGGCCAAGGGTGGCGCGATGGAACACGAGTTCCCAACCAAACTGGCCCTCATCGAGGTAAAGCGCGCCGCCCCCGGTGACCCGCCGCCCGATGAACACCCCCGCGGCGCGGCAGGCGGGCAGGTTCAGCTCTTGCCCGATCAACTGGTGGCGCCCCACCAGCACCGTTGGCGGAAAGGTCAGAAAACGGATCGTGTCGGGGATCTCGCCCGCCTTGTGCGCCTCGATCAGCGCCTGATCAAAGGCGATTTGCGCGCGCGCGGGGCGCACCCCGGTGTCGATCACCCGGAACGGCTTTTTCGCGCTGCCGGGCTCAGTCATGTTCGAATTCCTCGCCCGGTTCATAGCACTCGTTGGCCCGCGCGCGGTTGAGCTGGTGGCGCACGCGCTTCAGATCCACCGGCCGCAGCGCGAACGGATAAGAGGCAATATCGGAGGGCGGGCTGTCTCCATAGGGCCGGTCACAGGCGGAGATATCCTCGGCAACCTTGCCGGGGCAGCCCGAGGTGCGAAAGGCGATGCCCGCATCAATGATCGCATCAAGCTCCGCCCCCGGCAGGCCAAAATCGTCCACCCGGCCCTGCGCATCAAAGCGCATCTGCTCCACCCGCAGCCCGCAATAGTCGATCAGATAGCGGCCAAGCTGCACGCGCCGCCACTGGTCGCGCGGCGTGGCGGGCAGATGGTCCATCAGCGAGCCTGCTTCCGGGTAAAAGCTGAACAGGTGGCTGTGCCCGCCCATATCCACCAGCCGCTGCACGAGAGAAAGCATCTCGGCTTCCGTCTCGCCCATGCCAACGATCAGATGCGCCCCGAACTTTTGCGGCCCAAAGATCTCGCGCGCCCAGTCGAGCACCTGCCAGTAGCCCGCCCAGCTATGGGGCGATTGCACGCCCTTGCCGCGGGTGCGCTCAAAGAGCGCGGGCGTGGCGGCATCCAGTGCAACCGTGAAAATCTCCGCTCCCATGTCGCGCAGGCGCCTCACATCGGCGCGCGTCATGGTGGTCGGGTTGGAGAGGATCGAGACCGGAATCCGGTCAGGGTCGATCCGCTTGGTCCAGCGCTCAAGCACGGTGATCGTGTCCGCATCCGAATTTGGATGCGTGATCATCGAGATGCACATGCGGTGGAACGGGGTGGTGTCGAGTGTGGTGGCGATGCGCTCGATCACCTCGTCCATCGGCACCGCGGGCCAGTCGACGCGGATGAAGTTGCGGTCGGCATAATTGCGCTCGGCCTCGCGGTGGCGCGCGAGCCCGCAATAGGCGCAATTGGCGCGGCAGCCCTCCGGGTAGGTCAGGAGCAGGTTCAGACACCGCGTGCAGGCGCAATTATACATCTGCCCCTCGACAAGGCCGAGCGTGATCGCCGCCGCGGTGGACATCTGCACATAATCGGGCGAGCGCATCGCGGGCGTCATCACCCGGTAATCGGGCCGGTAAAGCCCCTCCGGGCGCAGCCCCGCCTGTTTTACCGCCGCCCCGTTGCGCCGCGCCTCGGGCACCGGGGCGGGCGCACGCGGCGCCATGATCTCGGGCGCGTTGAAGCCGGTGGCGGCGCCCTGCGCCGGGCTCTCGGTCTTGATGCAGCTCATGCGGGTTCCTCGATGCGTGCCGCCGGGGCGGCAGGGTCGATGCTTGAGGCCGCAGGCAGCGGCGCCTCACGATAGTCGGGATAGGCAATCCAGGCGCTGCGCAGCGCCGCCGTATCCGGCGCGCCACGGGCATAGCGCGCCATCAAGGCGGTGCGGCGCGCCACGCCCAGCGCAAGGCTCGGTCCAAAGAGATCGGTGATTTCCTCGGCATAGTCATTGGCGGCCTGTCTTTGCCCCGCCGCGATGGCCGCCGCCGCCGCCCCCGCCATTGTGCCCGACAGGCAGGCACTGGCGATCCCCGCGCCGGTGATCGGATGGGTCAACCCGGCAGCATCGCCGGCCAGAAGCACGGGCAGATCTCCGCTCCAGCCCAGCGGGCCGGTCAGCCCGCCGACCGCGATCGTGCCGCCGGTGAGGCGGCGCGCCTTGCGCCCCACCCGCCCCTCGGCCACGAGTTCGCCATGCAGCGCCGCGAGCAGAGGTTTGAGCCGGGCCCGTTCTTCATGCGCCACGCCAAGGCCAAGGTTTGCTTCCGCCCCGCGCGGAAAGAGCCATCCGTAGCCGCCGGGGATCTCTGCCGCGAGAAAAATATCGGTGGCATCATGGGGCGCGCGGAGCGGCACGGTGATCTGGCGCGCCTCGCAAAAGGCGCGATTTCTGAGCCCCACCGCCGCGCCCGTGCGCGACTGCGGCCCATCCGCCCCCACCACCACGCGCGCGTCAAGCCCGCGGCCATCGGCAAGCCGCACGCCTTGCGGGCCGAGCGCGGCAAGGGCAACGCCGGTGACGATCTCCGCCCCGGCAGCGCGCGCCTGCGCCACCAGTGCGGCATCGAAGGCAGCGCGGTCGATCATCTGGCCGCGAAACTCCGCGCTGCGCAGATGCGTGCCGGAAAGATAGGTCTCCATCGCCGCAATTTCCTGCAGCGCCGCGGTGCGGAGCGCCTGCGTTTCGGCGCCAAGCGCGTGCGGCACAAATTCGGCGCATTGCACCGGCAGGCCGGGCGTCGGGCGCTTGTCGATGGCACAAACCCGCGCGCCCGCGCGCGCCGCCGCCGCCGCCGCCGAGGCGCCCGCGGGGCCGAGCCCGATGATCAAAACATCAAACACCCCGCTCATGCCGCACACCCCGCGCGCAGGCGCGCACCCTCGCCAAGCGTGATCGAGCAGCAGGCATGCGCCTGATCCCAGGGCCGCCCGATCCTTTCGGCCACGCCCACCGCGCCCTCGGCGGGAAAGGCGATGCCATCGAGCCCGGCCATCACCGCGTAAGCATCGGTGAGCCGCTTGTGCATACCTGCCGGGCGCGCGCAGCCAAGCAGCAGATCCCGGTCGGGCAGCCTGTCGCGCGCGGCGAGAAACACCCGCCCGACATCCGCCGCGGGCACGGTCGCAAAGCGGCCCGGCGTGGCGTAAAACGGCATCACCACCACCAGCACCAGCGCCTGTGTCGGGTAGCGCGCAACGATCTCAAGCGCGCGCGCCTCCCCCAGGAGCTGCCCGTAATGCAGCCCGATCACGATATGGGGGCAGACCTCCATGCGCGTGGCGGAAAGCGCCGCGAGCGTCGCCTCGAAATCCTCCACCGGGCGGTCGAGGTGGTAGACCGCGCGGATCGTCTCCGCCGCGCCGATCACATCCATCATCGCCGTATCGACCCCGGCCGCCTCCATCCGCCTGGCGCCCGCCTCATCCGTCAGCGCGGTATGAAGGGCGATGCGCATCTGCGGAAAGTCGCGTTTCAGCCCTTCGATCACGGGGTAAAACCGCTCGTAGCGGATCTCGTTGCGCCGGTTCGAGCCGCCCGAAAGCAAGAACCCCTGCAACCCCTGCAACAGCACGAGATCGCGCACCTTGCGGTCGAGCTCTTCAGGTCTGGTGGCGGGGATCATCGGTTCAAGGATCTTGGCGCGGCAATGATCGCACTCAAGCGCACAGGCGCCGCCGGTGATCGAAAACGCCGGAAAAGCGTTCTTGCCGCAGCCCTTGATCTCCTGACTGTCGAATTCCTTGAAGGTCGGGGTGGAAAAGCGCAGCCCCCGGGCGCGGGCGCGGGCGGCCTGCGCCTCCATCGCCGCCACCAGGTCCGCATCGAAATCCGCATCCTCCAGCGCCTCGATCTGGCCCAGCGCGTTCATCCAGTTGCCCATGCCGTCCTCCTCCCTGCCGTCTCCCCCGTAACGGCGGCAATCAGCGCCTCGGTCTCGCGCCGCACCGGGCCGGGGTTTTCCGGGTCGACCAGTGTTCGGAACCAGTCCGGGTCGCGATCCTCCTCCTCGACGAGATCACAATCGAGGCTTGCCAGCACCGCGCGCGCCTCGCGCGGCAACCCCGTCGGGATCGCCTGATCGGACAGACGCGCCCAGAGCCCGGCCCAGGCACGCCCGAGCGTCCAGGGATTGTAGCCGCCCCCGCCAAGCACCACGCGCGCAGGCGCGAGCGCACAAAATGCCTCTGTCGCAGCCCAAAGCCGGCTGTTGGTGACGGCGAGCGAGGAGAGCGGATCGCCTTTGAGCGCATCCGCGCCCACCGTGATCACCACCGCATCGGGCGCGAACTCGCGCGCGACGGGCAGCGCGGCGCGATGGATCACCGCCTCGAACTCGCAATCATTGAGCCGGGGCGGCAGCGGCAAGTTGCATCGGCCCGGCCCCTGATCGCCGATCCGCCCCGTAAAGGGCCAGCGCCCGGTCTCGTGCAAAGAGAGCGTCATCACCCGCGGGTCTTCGGCAAAGGCAATCTCGACCCCGTCGCCATGATGCGCATCCAGATCGACATAAAGCACCCGCGTGCGGCCCAGATCGAGCAATGTCAGGATCGCAAACACCGGATCGTTGAGAAAACAGAACCCGCTGGCGCGATCTCGCAGCCCGTGATGCGTGCCGCCACCGGGGTGAAAGGCAACCGCCCCCTGATGCGCCAGCCGCGCCGCGAGAATCGCGCCGCCCACCGAAACGGCGGCGCGATGCCAGAGCCCCTTGAACACCGGGTTCTCCAGCGTGCCGATATGGTAGCGCGCTCGGTCCTCGGCGCTGGCGCCCGCCTGCGCCTCGGCGCGGCGGATCGCATCGAGGTAGTCGGGGGTGTGAAACCGCGCGATCTCGGCGCGGCTTGCGGGCAGGCATTCGAGCGGGGAATGCCGCGGCCCGAACCAGTCCAGCGCAGCGCACAGGCGCTCCACCGTGCCCACGCGCGGAATCGCCAGCGGATGATTTCCAGAATATCCCGTTTGCCTGAAACAGGCGGCCGTAATGAAATGGGCCGTCATGTCTGATGGCCTCCCTCCCTGTGCGGGCTCCCCTCCCGCACAGAAAGTGTCATGCAGAAATTCGCATGAGACAAGATAAATTTGTGCAGGCCCCGGTCAGGGCCGAGCCGCACGGAGTTGCGCCAAAAAGGCTTGCGCGGCGGGAGAGAGCCGCTTGCCGCGTGGCCAGGCCACATGCCAGAGCCGCTCGATCGGAAAGCCGGTGACATCCAGCGCGACAAGGCGACCAAGCTCCAGTTCCAGTGCAACGGTGGAGCGCGAGAGCACCGCGATGCCGAGCCCGGCAATCACCGCATGGCGGATCGCCGCATTTGCCCCCAGTTCGAGCCGCACCTTTGGGGCAAGCCCGTGGGCAGAGAGAAACCGCTCGGTGGCGATGCGCGTGCCCGAGCCCTTTTCCCGCATCACGAAAGGCTCGCCCCCGAGCTGGTCTGGCGCAATCGCGCGCGCCCGTGCCAAGCGGTGATCAGGCGGCGCGATCAGCACCAAAGGGTTCTTGGCAAAGGCAAAATGCTCGGCCTCCAGCGCGTCCGGCAGGGTGCCCAGAATGTAGAGATCATCCTCGTTCGCGGCAAACCGGGCCAACAGTTCGCTGCGGTTGCCGACCTTGAGTTCCACCTCGATACCGGGATGCGCGCGGCAAAAGGTGCCCAGAAGCGCCGGGGCATCATATTGCGCCGTCGAAACCGCCGCGAGCCGCAACCGCCCGGTCGCCAGCCCCCGGATCTCGGCCAGCCGCGCCTCCATCCGCGCCATCTCGCCCAGCACGTCGCGCGCCGAGGCGAGCACCGTTTCTCCCGCTTCGGTGAGAAAGAGCCGCTTGCCGATCCGCTCGATCAGCTCTGCACCGATCTGCTCTTCAAGCGTGCGCACCTGCGTGAAAACGGCGGGCTGGGTCAGGTGCAACGCCTCCGCCGCGCGGGTGTAGGAAAGCTCCCGCCCCACCGCCTCAAAGATCTGCAACTGCCGCAGGCTCGCCTGCATGAATATTCCCTTATGAAGTCTTATCTTAAAAACTATTCATTTTTGCATAGTCTCGCAACCGGCTAGCGTTCTTGCAAGCAACGGGAGGAGGAAACCCGAGATGAACGCGCCGATGACAAGCCCGCCCCGCAAAACCTATGACGCAGGCGTCAAGGAATACCGCGCCACCTACTGGGAGCCGAATTACACGGTGAAGGACACCGATGTTCTGGCGGTTTTCAAAGTGACCCCGCAGCCGGGCGTGAGCCGCGAAGAGGCCGCCGCCGCTGTCGCCGCCGAAAGCTCGACCGGCACATGGACCACGGTCTGGACCGACCTTCTGACCGATCTTGATCACTACAAGGGCCGCGCCTACCGGGTGGAGGACGTGCCCGGCCATGACGAGGCGTTTTATGCCTTTATCGCCTACCCCGCCGACCTCTTCGAGGAAGGCTCGGTCGTCAACGTCTTCACCTCGCTTGTGGGCAATGTGTTCGGCTTCAAGGCGGTGCGTGCGCTCCGGCTTGAGGACGTGCGCTTCCCGATCTGGTTCGTCAAAACCTGCTTTGGCCCGCCCCACGGCATTCAGGTCGAACGCGACAAGATGGACAAATACGGCCGCCCGCTTCTGGGCTGCACGATCAAACCCAAGCTCGGCCTCTCCGCCAAGAACTATGGCCGCGCCGTTTATGAATGCCTGCGCGGCGGGCTCGATTTCACCAAGGACGACGAGAACGTCAATTCCCAGCCCTTCATGCGCTGGCGCGACCGGTTCCTGTTCTGTCAGGAAGCGATCACCAAATCCGAGACTGAGACCGGCGAGCGCAAGGGCCATTACATGAATGTCACCGCGCCGACGGTGGAAGACATGTTCCGCCGCGCCGAATTTGCCAAGGAACTCGGCACGCCGATCATCATGTCGGATTACATCACGCTCGGCTGGGCGGCGCATAACTCGCTCTCGAAATGGTGCCGCGAAAACGGCATGCTGCTGCATGTCCACCGCGCCATGCATGCAGTGATCGACCGCAACCCGAACCACGGCATCAACTTTCGGGTGCTGGCGAAATTGCTGCGGCTTCTGGGCGGCGATCACCTGCATTCGGGCACCGTGGTGGGCAAGCTCGAGGGCGACCGCGCCGCAACGCTCGGCTGGATCGACCTCTTGCGCGACCGGTTCGTGGCGGAAGACCGCGACCGCGGCCTCTTCTTCGATCAGGACTGGGGCTCGATGCCCGGCGTGTTCCCGGTTGCCTCGGGGGGCATTCATGTCTGGCACATGCCCGCCCTTGTGGCGATTTTCGGCAATGACTCGGTGCTGCAGTTTGGCGGCGGCACGCTCGGGCACCCCTGGGGCAACGCCGCGGGCGCCGCAGCCAACCGGGTTGCGCTCGAAGCCTGCGTGCAGGCCCGCAACGAAGGCCGCCAACTTGAACAGGAAGGCAAGGAGATCCTCACCAAGGCCGCCCGGCACAGCCCCGAACTCAAGGTGGCGATGGAGACCTGGAAAGAGATCAAATTCGAATTCGACACCGTCGACAAGCTCGACGTGCAGCACCGTTGACCCCTTCATCTTGCTGCAAAAATCCGGGCAGACGCCCCTTCGCGCCCCCCGGCTCCGCGCGCCAATGGGCGACAGAGCAGCACCCCGGCACCTTTGACCGAAAGGATCGACCATGACCCAGGTTCAGGATTACCCCTCCCGCCTCTCCACCCCCGAAAGCCGCAAGATGGGCACATTTTCCTATCTGCCACCGATGGATGACGCGCAGATCCGCGCTCAGGTCGCCTGGATCGTCCAGCACGGCTGGAACCCGGCGATCGAGCATACCGAGCCGGACTTCGCGCGGGGCACTTATTGGTACATGTGGAAACTGCCGATGTTTGGCGAAAGCGATGTCGATGCGATCCTTGCCGAGCTGAAGGCCTGCCACGAGGCCAATCCCGGCCATCATGTCCGGCTGATTGGCTACGACAATTTCACCCAGAGCCAGGGCGCGAACATGGTCGTCTATCGCGGCGCCGCCGTCTGAGCATGCCGGGCCCGCCCCCCCCGGCGGGTCTCCCCGAGGGAGGAAGCGATGAAAGACATGATCGAGGATCATCGGGTGACGGCGGAGCCGTGGTATCGCCCGGTCGCGGAGGAGGTGGCGCTGTTCGAGGCGGCCTATGCGGCGCGGATGCCGGTGATGCTCAAGGGGCCGACCGGCTGCGGCAAGACCCGCTTTGTCGAGCATATGGCCTGGCGATTGGGCAAGCCGCTCGTCACCGTTGCCTGCAACGAAGACATGACCGCCTCCGATCTCGTGGGCCGGTTCCTGCTCGATGCCAATGGCACGCGCTGGCAGGATGGACCGCTCGCCTTTGCCGCGCGGCATGGTGCGATCTGCTACCTCGATGAGATCGTCGAGGCGCGGCAGGACACGACCGTGGTGATCCACCCGCTCACCGATGGCCGCCGCGTGCTGCCGCTTGAAAAGAAAGGGGAATTGCTCAAGGCGCACCCCGATTTTCATCTCGTGATCAGCTACAACCCCGGCTACCAGTCGCTGATGAAAGACCTCAAGCAATCGACCAAGCAGCGCTTTGGCGCGCTCGATTTCTCCTGGCCCGCGGCAGAAATCGAAGTTGAGATCGTCGCCCATGAAGCCGGGGTCGAGACGGCAACCGCCGAGAAACTTGTGGCAATCGGCGCAAGGGCGCGCAATCTCAAGGGCCATGGGCTTGATGAGGGGGTCTCGACCCGCATGCTGGTGCATGCCGGGCAGTTGATCGCCCGCGGCGTTGCCCCCATCGCCGCCTGCACCATGGCAATCACCCGCCCGATCACCGACGATATGGATATGCGCGATGCTCTCGACGCGGCCGTTGCCACCTTCTTCTGATCTGCCCGGGCCCTCCTCCCCCGGGCTTGAGGGCCTTCCCGCCGAGCATGCAGGGCTTCCCTCTGCCCTGCCCGCCGAAGCGGTGAAGGCCCTCGCAGAAATGCTGCCGGAGGCGCGGCGCCGTCTCTCCCCGCGCGGGCTCGACACCTGGCTCAGAGGCATCTCGGCGCTGGCGCAGATGGGCCGCGGGCCGGGGCCGATCGTCGCCTATACCCGCGCTCTCGTGCCGGTTGCGCGCGATCTGGGCGAGGCGGTTCTGGCCGAGACCACCACCGCCTGCCTTGGCTTTGCCTCGCGCACCTCCGGCGCGGTGATCGCGCGCATCCTCGACACCGCCCCCCTCTCCGCGCGGCGGCTCGGCGATGCCGGGCTGTTCCGCGCTTACTTCCGCTTTCTCGAGCATCTGCTCGCCCGCGCCCCCCGCGCGATCCGCCCGATGCTCGATCATCTGGGCGAGATCTTCGACGTGCTCACGCTGGGCGGTCTGCGCCGCTGGGCCGACAGCGGGATCGAGGCGCACCGCACCGATCCCCCCGCGCTGGAGGCGTGGTTTGCGCTCACCTCCGAGGCGTCAAGAGCCGCGCTGCAATCGGAACGCAAAGGCACGCTTCTGGTCGATGTGCAGCGCCGCCTTGCCATGTATCTGCGCGCGCTCTGGGGGCGCGATTTCGTGCTCGTGCCCACGGCGGGCGATTTCGAGGCCCGCGCCGGGCTGCGCCCCTTTGCCGAGGGGCAGATGCTGCATTTGCCCGATGCACTCGACGATTGGCAGGGCGGGCTCGATCTTTACCGCGCGCAGGTGGCGCATCTGGCCGCGCATCTCGCAAGCCTCACCGCGCCAATTGCGACGGACGGGTGCTCTGCGCTCGATCTCGCCTGCATCGGGCTGATCGAGGATGCCCGCGCCGAGGCGCTGGCGATCCGGCGTTTTCCGAACCTGCGCGCGCTCTGGGCGCGGTTTCACGGCGCCACGGCAGAGGGGGTCGCGGGTGATTTCGACCGCATCGCGCGCGCCCTGCTGACGGGCAAGGCCGAGGATGCCCTCTCCGGCTGGGTGCTCGAGCGGTTCGCCGCGCTCGAGCTTGCGCCGCGCGGGGGCAGCCGCGACCTCGGCCTGGCACTTGCCAACCGGCTGCGCGGAAAGGCTTTTTCGGCGCATCGCGACCTGCCCTCCTGCCCCTATCGCTGTGATAACCGGCTTCTTTGGGCCTTCGAGGAGATCGACTGGGAGAGCCTCGGCCCCGCCCCCGCGCAAACGCGCCGTTTTGTCTCGGTGAGCGAGATGGTGAACGAGGTGGAGGTGGAAACCGCCGGCGCAGATGCGCAGGAGGTCTGGGTGCAATCGGCGGAATTCTTTGACGATGAGGGCACCAGTTTCAACGCACGCGAGGGCAAGCCCGCGCTGGCGCCGCCGGTGCTTTACGAGGAATTCGACCATCGGCTGCAGCGCCTGCGCCCGGCTTTTGCCACCCTGCGCGAGATCCGGCCCCGCCTTGGCGATCCGGCCGCGGCGGAGGCCATTCTGGAGCGGCACCGCCCCGTGACAGAGCGGTTGCGGCACCTGATGGAGGCGTTGCGCCCGCAGGGCACGCACCGCATCCGCAAGCTTGAAGACGGCGACGAGATCGACCTTGAGGCCGCAATCCGTGCGCTAAGCGACCTCCGCCAAGGCCGCGAGCCCGATCCGCGCGTGATGATGCGGGTGGTGCGCAAAAGCCGCGACACCGCCGTTTTGGTGTTGCTCGACCTTTCGGAATCCACCAACGACCCGGTGGCGGGCGGCGAGACGGTGCTTTCGCTCACGCAATCGGCCTGCCTGATCCTGGCCCAAGCCATTGACCGGGTGGGCGACCGGTTTGCGATCCACGGCTTTCAATCCGACGGGCGGGAGAATGTGTTTTACACGCGGCTGAAGGATTTCGACACGCCGTGGGGCGCGGGGCCGAAGGCGCGGATCATCGGGGCGGAGGGGCGGCTTTCCACCCGGATGGGCACGGCGCTCCGCCATGCCACGGCGGAGCTTGCCCGCCTCAAGGCCGCGCGCAAACTCCTTTTGGTGCTCACCGATGGCGCGCCGTCCGATGTCGACGTGCACGACCCGCATTACTTGCGGGCCGATGCCCGCGCCGCGGTGGAGGCGGCGCGGCGCGCAGGCGTCACCCCCTTCTGCCTCACGCTTGACCCCGGCGCCGATGCCTATGCGGGGCGGATCTTTGGCGCCGCGCAGGTGCAGGTGCTCGAAAAGGTCGAGCGCCTCCCCGAGCGGCTGCCGGGGCTCTATGCGGCGCTCACCCGCTAGCGCTTGCATTCCCGCAAGGACGGGTCTTTGATCCGCCCGGGCAGCCCCGAAGCGGCGCCCGGAAGCGAGGAAGACCATGCTCAAGAACATCGACCCGATCCTGACGGCGGATCTGCTCTACACCCTGCGCGCGATGGGCCACGGCGACGAGATCGTCATCGTCGACGCGAACTTTCCGGCCGAGAGCTGCGCACAGGAGCTGATCCGGCTCCCCGGCCTCACCGCCACGCGGGTGATGGATGCGATCCTCTCGGTGATGCCGCTCGATGACTTCGTGCCCGAAGCCGCCTTCCACATGGAAGTGGTGGGGGCGCCCGATGCCGAACAGCCGATTTTTGCGGATTTTCGCGAGATCCTTGCCAAGCACGAGGGGCCGGACGCAAAGCTGGGCCGCGTCGAGCGGTTCGATTTCTATGATCGCTCGAAAAAAGCCTTTGCCATCGTGGCGACGGGCGAGACCCGGCTTTACGGCTGCCTGATCCTGAAAAAGGGCGTGATCCGCCCCGCGGCCTGAGCCAAAAGACACCGCCCGCCTCGGAAGGGAGGCGGGCGGGCTGGCCCTGCACAGCTGGGGAGGAGAGGTCGCGGGCAGGCCCCTGTGTGCGGGAAGACCCCGCGCACGCTTTAGCGTTTCACGCGCTCAAGCACCTTGCGCACCGCGGCGCTGATGCCGGCAACCGAGAGCCCGAACTCCTCAAAGAGCCACTCCGTCGAGCCCGTCGGCACAAAGCCCGGAAAGCCGAGCCGTTCCACCGGCACCGGGCATTCACCGGAGGTGAGTTCGGCCACGGCCCCGCCGAGGCCCCCGCGCACCGAGGCTTCCTCGACCGTGACGATGGCGCCCGTTTCACGCGCCGCGGCCAATACCGCCTTCTCGTCGAGCGGGTTGATCGTGGCCATGTTGAGCACCCGCACCGAGAGCCCCTTGTCGGCAAGCGCATCGGCCGCTTCGGCCGCCAGATGCACCGTGGTGCCGCAGGCGATCACCGTCACATCGCTGCCCGAACGGACCAGCTCCGCCTTGCCGGCGGTAAAGGCCCGGCCCGGAATATCCAGATCCGGCACCGGCATACGCGAAAGCCGCAGATAGACCGGCCCCTGATGCGCTGCCGCCCATTTCACCGCTTCCGCGGTTTCCCAGGCATCGGCGGGCGCGATCACGGTGATATTCGTCAACGGCCGCAACCAGGCGAAATCCTCGATCGAATGGTGCGTCGCGCCCAGCTCGCCGTAAGCCACGCCCGAGCTTTGCCCCACCAGCTTCACGTTGAAATTGGCATAAGCGACATCGGCCTTCACCTGCTCAAGCGAGCGCCCGGTGAGAAAGCACGAGGCCGCCGACACGAAGGGAATCCGCCCGCCATTGGCAAGCCCCGCCCCGACGCCAACCATCAACTGCTCGGCAATGCCGACATTGATGAGCCGGTCGGGGAATTTCTTCTGGAAGCCGCCAAGCTTCGAAGAGCCGGTCGAGTCATTCACCACGGCAACGATGCGCTCATCTTCCGCGGCCAGAGCCTCGAGCGTTTCCACCCAGGCGTTGCGGCAGTCTTGCAGACCAACCTTGATCGGACCATCGTGAGCCATCACACCAACTCCTTCATCGCCTGGGCGAATTGCGCGTCATCGGGCACGGCATGGTGCCATTTCGCCTGGTTCTCCATGAAGGAGACGCCCTTGCCCTTCACGGTATTGGCGATCACGCACAGCGGCTTGCCGCGGCCCTTGGGGCTTTGCGAGAGCACGTCATAAAGCGCGCCCAGATCATGCCCGTCGACCACCGCGACCTCAAAGCCGAAGGCGCGGTATTTTTCGTCCATCGGGTCCATGCCCGTCGTCACATCGGTCGACTGGCCCTGTTGCAGCCGGTTGCGGTCGATGATCAGCGTCAGGTTTTCGAGCTTGCGGAAGCTCGCGGTCATCGCCGCTTCCCAGTTCGAGCCCTCCTGCTGCTCGCCGTCACCGGTGAGCACGAAGGTGCGATACTCCGCCCCGGTGAGCTGCCCGGCAATGGCGATGCCGGTCGCCACCGGGAAGCCGTGGCCAAGCGGGCCGGTGTTGGTTTCAACGCCGGGCACATAGTTGCGGTTCGGGTGACCGTTGAGCATCGCGCGCGGCTGCATATAGGTGGCAAGCCAGCTTTCGGGGAAGTAGCCCGCCGCGCAAAGCGCCGAATAAAGCGCCCCCGTGGCATGGCCTTTCGACATCACGAAACGGTCCCGGTCGGCCCAATCGGGGCGCTTGGCATCATAGCGCAGCACACCAAAGTAAAGCGTCGCCAGAATGTCGATGGCGGAGAAGTCGCCGCCCGGATGGCCGAGCTGCGCCTTGTGGACCATCGAAAACGCGGTGCGGCGCATCCAGAGCGCTTTCTCGCGAATGAGATCCACGGTTTCAGGTTTGGGTGTCATGGGGTCCTCGTCAGAAACGGTGCGGGGTGAGGAGCTGCGGCTCAGGCTCGGCCCCGTGGGTGTAGATCGGCCAGCCGAGGTAGCGCACCACGGCCTCGTTGAGCACATCGGCCACATGGCCGCGCACCATCGCAACATGATGCTCGAAACCGTTGTAGCTCACGAATTTCATCAGTTTGCGCAGCTCTGGCACTTCGCACACGGCGATGCCGCCATCCATGCCGAACGGGTCATCGGTAAAGGCGCCCTCGCCGAGGTAGCATTTGAGCGTGCCGTTCCGGTCATCCGACGAAAGCCGGAAATAGGTCATTGGCCCGGCTTTCACCTTGCCCTTGACCGCGCCAAAGCATTTTGCGCGCCCGATGGTTTCGCCCAGAACGTCAAGCTCGCCAATCTCGGGCGTGTCGCCGATAAAGCTCTTGGGATAGTTGCCGCAATGCGTGCAGACGCATTTGTTCGGCTCGTAGCCGTAGTTGTTGTTCCAGTCCAACAGCGCCGAGGGCTGGCCCGAGGCAAGCGCGAGCGCATACATCGAGACCGCACCGATCACATCGACCTCACAGGCCGAGGGCATCAGCTCCTCGCCCATCATCGACATCGTCACGCAGGTGGCGCAGCCGAAATTGTCTTGCAGCGAGCGCCAGCACTGAATGGCAGAGGCATCGCAGCCGTTCGCCTCGATCCAGCGGTTCACCGCGAGCGTCCATTTTGCCTGCTTGAGGATCTGGCCGGGCTGGATATGCGCCGAAATCTTGCCATAGGCTTTCAGCTTTTCCAGCTTCGTCGCCAGATCCGGGTCCGCATCGTCAATCGCACCCGCCGCCTGCAGCAGCTCGGAAAGGTCGGCGGTCACCACCGTCATCCCGCTCGCCTGCAGCAGTTTTTCAGAAAACCGCATGGTCTGGAACGGCGCGGTGCGCGCACCAATCGAGCCGATGCGGGCGTTTTTCAGCCCCCGCACCGTGCGGCAGACACGTGCGAACCGCTCCAGATCGGCGCCAAATTCTGCACCGCCTACATCACAGGTATGGGTCGTGGTTTCGGTGAAGGGCACGCCATATTGCCAGAAGTTGTTGGCCACCGAGAACTTGCCGCAAAAGGCATCGCGGCGCGAATGCACATCGACCTTGTCGATCTCGTCATTGCTCGCCTGCAACAGAATCGGCACGTTCAGCTTGGCGCGGTTCACAAGCTCTGCCACCGCGATCTCGTCGCCAAAGTTCGGCAGGCAGATCACCAGCCCGTCGATCTCGTCGCGATGCGCCTTGAAGTGGCGCGCGTAAAGCTCGGCATCCGGGATCGACTGCACCGCGCCATTGGCCGTGGCCTCGAAAGGCAGGATCACCGCCTTGACGCCGATTTTTTCCAGTTGCGCCAACACCTCGTCGCGCGCCGCCTTGCAGGGCGCGGGGCTGAAAAAGGCGCGGCTGCCGATGACCACGCCGAGGGTGACCGGACGGCGGATATTCTGGCTCATGTCTCTCCTCCTGGCCCGCGGGCCGACATTCGCTTATGGGGCCCGCAATCTTCGCGGGTATTTTCGATTACTTTCGACTTTTTCGTTTTACTACGAGTCGCCCTCTCGATGCAAGCAAAGCCCGCGTCACTTCGCCGGATTTGGGCGCGCCAGAATCGGCTGCAATTGCAGCATTTTCCGCTGCATCGCCGCGTCACCGCAAACATTCAGGGGATTGAACGCGCGCGACACAACCGGAAAACGAAAACAAACGCAGGCGAAACGAAATTACTTGACGACAAACGAGAGCAAGGCGCAGAGTCAGAGCCGGGGAGTCGCCCCCACGCCGGGGTGCGACGACAAGGAGGAACCCATGAACGTGAAAAGACGCCTTCTGGTGTCGGCTTTCGCCGTCGCCATGACCGGGATCATGCCGAGCTTCGCCGCCGCAGCCGACACGATCGCCATCATCACGCCGAGCCACGACAACCCCTTCTTCAAGGCGGAAGCCGATGGCGCCGCCGCGAAGGCGAAGGAACTCGGCTATGACACGATGGTGCTCGTGCATGACGACGACGCCAACAAGCAATCCGAACTCTTCGACAGCGCCATCGCCGCGGGCGTGAAAGCGATCGTGCTCGACAACGCGGGCGCCGATGCGACCGTTGCCGCCGTGCAAAAGGCCAAGGATGCGGGCATCCCCTCCTTCCTGATCGACCGCGAAATCACCGCCTCCGGGATCGCGGTCAGCCAGATCGTTTCGAACAACTATCAGGGCGCGCAGCTCGGTGGTGAGGAATTCGTCCGCCTGATGGGCGAAGAAGGCGCCTATGCCGAGCTTCTGGGCAAGGAATCCGACACCAATGCCGGTATCCGCTCGCAGGGCTATCACGACGTGATCGACCAATACCCGGATCTGAAACTGGTCGCGCAGCAAGCCGCGAACTGGTCGCAGACCGAGGGGTTCACGGTGATGGAATCGATGCTTCAGGCGCACCCGGAGATCAAGGGCGTGATCTCGGGTAACGACACGATGGCGATGGGCGCCTGGGCGGCGCTCGAAGCTGCGGGCCGCACCGATGTGATTGTCGTCGGCTTTGACGGCTCGAACGACGTGCGCGATTCGATCATCAAGGGCGGCATCAAGGCCACCGTGCTGCAACCGGCCTATGCGCAAGCGCAAATGGCGGTCGCGCAGGCCGATGCGTTCCTCAAAACCGGTGCGACCGGGGTCGATGAAAAGCAGCTCATGGACTGCGTGCTGATCAACGCCGACAACGCCAGCAAGCTCGAAACCTTCGCGATTTCCGAGTGATCGAGTAAAACGACCGGCGCGCCAGGGCCTCTGGCGCGCCGGAGTCTATCGGGACCAAGGCCATGAAATTCCTCACCGTGACGGCCCTTTGCCTGGCTTCGGCCATGGCACTTTCGGGTTGCAAGATCGTGCCGAACAAGGCCGCTGATGAAACCGGCCCCGCCGCCGATGCCAGTGGCGACGCGGCGCGCATCACCACTTTGCTGGCGGAAAGCTACACCCAGAAACTTGTGCCGCGGATCGCCGAGAAGGCGCAGACCGTGGCCGCGCTGCGCGCCGAGATCGACGCCGATTTCGCCGCGGCAAGCGCCGCGCATGGCGCCTCGGGCGCCGGGGCGGGGGCGCCGGTGAACTTTGCGCTGAAAGATCAGGGCAAGGTCGTTGCCGCCAAGCTCGACAGCCGCGCGCGCACACTCGACATTGACACCGATGCCGATGGCGCCGCCGATCTGGCGATCCAGCTTGGCCCGGTGGTGCGCGGCTCCGCGCTGCGCGATGTTGCCCCCGAAATCTATGATTTCACCGCGTTCCGCGACCAGATCGAATTCGCCAAGCTTGGCCGCGCGCTCAATGACCGCGCCACCGAGGGGCTGACGCTCCCCGAGGGCGATCCGGTGGGCAAGACCGTGGGGTTCACCGGCGTCGTGCCGCTGAAATCCGCCAAGGAAAAATGGCTCATCACCCCCGTTGCCATCGAGGTGCTGCCATGACCGAGGCGCACCCGATCGGGCTTTCGATCCGGGGTGGAGTGAAGGTCTACCCCGGCACCCGCGCGCTCAAGGGCGTGGATTTTGACGTGCGCATGGGCGCGGTGAACGTGCTGGTGGGCGAGAATGGCGCCGGCAAATCGACGCTGATGAAGCTCATCGCCGGCGTTGAAGACATGACCGAAGGCACCATCACCATGGATGGCCGCGAGGTGCGCTTTCGCACCAAGGCCGATGCCGTGGCGGCGGGCATCGGGATCGTGTTTCAGGAACTGAACCTGTTCCCCAACCTCTCGGTGGCGGAAAACATCTTCATCGGCCATGAGCCCACCCGCGGCGGCGTGGACATCGACACCGAAAAGCAGCGCGTGGAAACCCGCAAGCTGATGGAGCGGCTGGAACAGGACATCACCCCCGACACCCTGCTGGGCACCCTCCGGATCGGCCAGCAGCAGATCGTCGAGATCGCCAAGGCGCTTGCGCAGGATGCCCGAATCCTCATCCTCGACGAGCCGACCTCGGCGCTCTCGGCGGCCGAGGTGGAGGTGTTGTTCCGCGTCATCGACGAGTTGACGGCGCAGGGCGTGGGCATCGTCTATATCTCGCACCGGCTCGAAGAGTTGATCCGGGTCGGCGATTACATCACCGTCTTGCGCGATGGCACGATCACCGGCGCGCGCTCGATGGAAGGGGTGGACATCCCCTGGATCGTGCAGGCGATGATCGGCTCCAGCTCGAAGGAATATGGCCGCTCCGAAGTGGCCAATTTCGGCCCCGAAATCTTCCGCGCCGAAGAGATCACCCTGCCGCGCATGGGCGGGGGCTTCACCGTCGATCACGTCTCGCTCTCGATCCGCGCAGGCGAGATTGTGGGCCTTTACGGGCTGATGGGCGCGGGACGCTCCGAGTTCCTCGAATGCGTGATGGCGCAGCACCCGCATTCCAGCGGCAAGTTCTGGGTCGAGGGCAAACCTCTGACCGAGCGCGACGTGCCCGGCCGCATCGCCCGCGGCATTGCGCTGATCCCCGAAGACCGCAAGCGCGACGGGCTTATTCAGATCATGGCGATCCGGGAGAACCTGACACTCTCTTCGCTGCCCGCCTTCACCAAGCTTTTCCATCTCAACCTGAAGAAGGAGGCGCAGACCGCGCGCGACTTCATCAAGCGGCTCACGATCAAGGTGGCGAGCCCGGAAAACCCGGTGTCGTCGCTGTCGGGCGGCAACCAGCAAAAAGTGGTGATCGGCAAGGCGCTGATGACCGGGCCGAAGGTGCTGTTGATGGACGAGCCCTCGCGCGGCATCGACATCGGCGCCAAGGCCGAGGTGTTCCGCACCATGCGCCGCCTCGCCGCCGAGGGGTTGGGCATTCTCTTCGTCACCTCCGACCTCGACGAGGTGCTTGCCCTCTCCGACCGTATCATTGTCATGGCGCAGGGCCGCGTGACCGGTGAATTCCCCGCAGGCACCGATGCCGCGAAGGTGATCTCCGCCACCACCCCCAATGCGCAAGTTCCGAAGGAAGCCGCAGAATGACCGCCGTTCCCGCCCCCAAAGACGCACAAGGCTCGTCGATCCTGCTCACGATCTTGCAAGCCCGCACCTATCTCGCGCTGATCCTCGTGTTTGGCTATTTCGCACTGATGGCGCCCAACTTCATGACGCTCGCCAATACGGTGATCGTCGCCAAACACGCAGCGCTCACGGCCTTTCTGGCGATCGGCATGACCTTCGTCATCATCACCGGCGGGATCGACCTCTCGGTGGGCTCCACCGTCGGGCTCACCGCCATGGTCTCGGGCTGGCTGATCCTTTACGGCATTGACCCCGGCCTTGGCTGGTCGATCCAGTTCAACACCTTCGAAGTGGCGCTGATCGTGATGTGCGTGGGGATATTCGTCGGGTGGATCAACGGGATATTGATCACAAAGCTCAATGTGGCCCCGTTCATCGCCACGCTCGGCACGCTCTATATCGCCCGCGGCGCGGCGCTTCTGTCCTCGGGCGGGCGCACCTTCCCGAACCTTTCGGGCAACCCGGACTATGGCTCGCAAACCTTCCCGCTGATCGGTGCGGGCACCTTCCTCGGCCTGCCGTTCCTGATCTGGATGCTGATCGTGGTGGGGCTCGTGGCGGCCTATATCGCCAAGCGCACCCCGCTCGGGCGCCATATTTACGCGGTGGGCGGCAACGAACGCGGCGCGGCGCTCTCGGGCGTCAAGGTCGACCGGGTGAAGATCTTCGTTTACATGTTCTCGGGCTTTTGCGCCGCGCTGGTGGGGCTGATCATCGCCTCGCAACTGCAAGCCGCCCACCCCGCAACCGGCGAGACCTTCGAGCTTAACGCAATTGCCGCAGCCGTGCTTGGCGGCACCTCGCTCTCGGGCGGGCGCGGCAAGATCTCGGGCACGATCGTCGGCGCCTTCGTGATCTCGATCCTTGCCGATGGTCTGGTGATGATGGGCGTCTCGTCGTTCTGGCAGACCGTGATCAAAGGGCTCGTGATCGTTGCCGCAGTGGTCATTGATCAGGCACAAAGCCGCCTGCAAGCCCGTGTGGCGCTGCAACAAGAGGCGGCCGCGAGCCGGTAAGAGTGACGCGCGCATACGCCTCGTTGACCGATCGCGATGCGCGCGCTTAACCAGAGCAACTGCCCCGACCAGAGAGACCCGAACAGATAGGCGAAACCGTGCCCCCGAAACCCCTCCCGATGCGTGACGACGGCAAGACCGGCCTGCTTTCCGAACCGCGTCGGCGCCGGATCCTTGACTGGATCGAGGAGGAGGGCTCGGCGCGGGTGCGCGATCTGGCGGGCGCCTTTCAGGTCTCGGAGGCCACGATCCGGCAGGATCTGGAAAAGCTCGAGGCCGAGGGGTTCATCACCCGCGAACATGGCGGCGCGTTTCTCAACGCGCCGTCCTCCCGCGCCGAGGGGCTGGTGCTGCATCATCAAGACAACATGGACAAAAAACGCCGTATCGGCGCGCTGGCCGCAAGCCTTGTGGGCGACGGCGAGACGATCATCCTTGACGCCGGCACGACGACAACCGAGGTGGCCACCCGCCTTGCGGCGCGGCGCAATCTTACGGTGATCACCAATGCGCTCAACATCGCCATCATCCTCGGCTCGGTGCCGGGCACGGCGGTGCATATGCCGGGCGGCCAGTTCAAGGCGCCCACGCTTTCCCTCTCTGGCGACAAGTCGGTTGAATATTTCCGCAACATCTTTGCGGGCAAGCTCTTCCTCGCCACGGCGGGGGTAGCGCTTGATGCCGGGCTCACCTACCCGAGCTTTGCCGATCTGCAACTGAAAGAAGCGATGATCCGCGCCGCCTCGCGCGTTTACCTCGTGGCGGACAGCTCAAAGATCAACAAAAGCTCCTTCACCCGATTGGGCGCGCTTGAGGTGGTGCATGCCTTCATCACCGATGACGGCATTTCCGACAAGGATGCCAAAGCCTTCGAGGCGCGCGGGATAGAGCTTCTGATCGCCACCTGAGGCGCCGCCTCAGCTTAGGCGCCTCAGCGCAGCGCCGCCTCGATATTGCCGCCATCGACCGTCATCACATGGCCCGTGGTGCGCTCGGCCTTTGCCAGCATCACGAAGGCCTCGGCCACGTGGCGCGCCTCGACCTCGGCCTTGAGCAGGTTGCCCGCCATGTAGCTTCCCGCATCAAGCCCCCGTGCCGCCGAGCGCGCGGCGATCATCTCGGGGGTGAGCAGGCCCGAGCGGATGCGATCGGCATTGATGCCATTCACCCGGATCCCCTCCGCGCCGTGTTCGAGCGTGAGCTGGCGCAGCAGGAAGAAAAGCGTGGCCTTGGGCAGGCCGTAGGCGGCAAAGCCCTTGCCCGGGTTCACCGCCTGTTTCGAGACGTTGAACAGGATCTGCCCCGGCTCGGCCCCGCGCCCCCCCCGCGTGCCGGTTTGCGCGCGATAGGTGGCAATGGCCGCCTGCGCGAAAGCCAGATGCGAGAAGAAATTGAGCTCGAAACTCCCGCGCAGGACCGCATCGTCCAACGTGGCAATATCGCCGTTGATCGCCGCGCCCGCGTTGGAAACGAGAATGTCGAGCCCGCCAAAGCGCGCCACACAGGCCGCAACCGCTTGCGCGGGCGCGCCGGTCCGGGTGATGTCGCAGCCATACCCGCCATGATCGCGGCCAAGCTTCGCCACCGCCTGATCGAGCACCTCGCCGGGCCGGTCGACGAGGAAGATCGCGGCACCTTCGGCGGCAAAGGCCTCTGCCGTCGCCATGCCGATGGCGCCCGCGCCGCCCGTGACCAGCACCACCCGGCCCGCGAGCGGCTTGGGCTTGGCCGTGCCGAGTTTGGCAAGCTCAAGCGGCCAATATTCCATGTCGAAGAGATCGGCGGGGGAAATGGAGGCAAAGCCCCCCACCGCCACGCCATCCGCCTTCACGCGGGCCGATTGATCGCCGATGTCCGCCGCGATCCGCGCCGCTTTCGCATCGGTGCCCACGCCGACAGCACCGATGCCTTCGAGCCAGACCAGCCCCGGAAGCGGTGTGAGCATTTTGACCGGGCCGCCAAAGCGGGCCTTGTGCGCCTCGAAAGCGGCGGTATAGCGCGCGCCCCAATCGGCCACGGCCTGCCGCATCCGCTCGGGGGTTTGCGCCGCGCGGCGCAGCACCAGCACCTCGCCCTTGGTGCGGATCACATGGTCGGGCGTGGCCACGCCAAGCGTAGCAAGCCGCTCCAGATCGGGGCGTTCGCAGAAGGCGCGGGTATCGTCATCGGCGCGCAGATCCAGCACCGGCAGCGCAGCGCTTTCGGGCAAAGCGGTGGCGAGCGCACCGCGCAGGCTGGCGAGCACCGGCGCCACCTCGGCCACCGGCAGCGCGGCGGCGGGGATGAGCTTTGCCGGGCGGCGATCCTTGAGCCAAGCCGCGACGGTATTCGCGTGACCTATCACCCGGTCATAGCTCGTCTTCGCATCCGGCCCCCAGGTGAAATGGCCGTGGTTCTTGAGCAGGAGCCCCTCGCACGAGGGGTTCGCCTCAAACGCCGCGGCGGCGGCCTTGGCCAGCCCGAAGCCCGGTTTGACAAAAGGCACAAGCGCAATCTTGCCGCCAAAAAGCTCGCGCAGCACCGCCTCGACCTCGGGCAGGTTCGCCAGCACGAGAAAGGGCGTGGCATGGGTGTGATCAACAAAGGGATGCGGCATCCAGGCATGCAGCAGCATCTCGACCGAGGGGTTGGGCGCCCAGGGGTCCAGCAAGTTCAGCCGCTGCGCCTTCACCAGCGCGTCATCCTCCAGCGTCTCGAGCGCCTTCAGCCGCAGCATCGGCGCAAGCCGCACCGCGGGCATGCCTGCGGCGTCGATCGTGGCAAGGTCATGGCCCGAGCCCTTCACATGCAGCACCTCGACGGTCTCGCCAAAAATGTCCTGCGCTGTGGTCTTGAGCGAAGAGTTGCCCCCGCCATGGAGCACCAGTTCCGGGTCCGAGCCGATCAGCCTTGCGCTGTAGAGCCGCTCGGCCAAAAGCCCCTGCCCTGCGGCGGCCTTTGCATCGGCATCGTTCCAGAGGTTGCGGATCATGGTCTCCCTCCCGGCTCGGCATATCGGCTGGATTTCCTTACTTTTGTCACCTATCTTTGTCAAACGGCGAAAGCGGAGGGCGACGATGACGGCAGGCGCGAAACGACGCAGTCTCGGGCGCGGGCGGGGCGAGAATGCGGTGATCGAGGTGGCGTGGATGTATTACCACGATGGCCGCAACCAGCAGGAGATCGCCGAGGCGCTTGGCATCTCGCGCGCCACGGTGGTGAACTATCTGCAAGAGGCGCGGGAGACCGGGTTGATCCGCATCACCCTTGCCGCGCCGGCCTTCACCACGCATCGCCTCGCACTGGAATTGTGCGACCGGTTCGGGATCGCGGGCGCCTGGGTCGTGCCCGACGAGGGCTGCGATGCCGAGGGCACCTTCGCGCGCGTGGTGCGGGGCGCGGCGCAATGGTTGCCGGACCTCCTCGCGCCGGGCGACCGGCTCGGCGTCGCCTGGGGCCGCACCGTCTACGACCTTGCCGAACTGGTCGAGCCGCAGGTGATTGCCGATCTGAGCGTGCTGCAGCTCGTGGGCTCGATGGCAACGCCCTACGGCTTTACCGCCGAGGCCTGCTCGACCCGGCTTGCGCAACGGCTCGGGGCGCGCTGCCTCAACCTGCATGCGCCCGCGATCCTGAGCCGGGCCGAACTGGCCGCGGAGCTGCGCGAAGAGCCGATATTGAAGCGCCAGCTGGAGGCGCTTGGTCAGGTCAACAAGCTCCTCTTCTCCGCCGGCACGGTAACGGCAGAGAGCCATGTGGTCGAAAGCGGGCTCGCCTCGCGCGCGGATCTCGCGGCGCAAGTGGCGCAGGGCGCGGTTGGGGTGATCTGCGGGCGCTTTGTCGATGCCGAGGGGCGCGCGCTTCCCGGCCCGGCCGAGGCGCGGATGATCGGCATCGAACTGCCCCGGCTTGTCGGGCTCGAGATGGGGCTTTTGGTGGTGCCGGGGCGCGACAAGGTGGCGCCGAGCCTGGCCGCGATCCGCGGCGGCTATGTCACCCATCTCGCCACCTCGACACGCGTGGCGGAGGCACTGCTCGCGGCGGGGTAGCGCCGCAGAGCGCCCGGCCCGATCAGCCTCAGCCGAGCATCGCGGCTTTCAGATCGGCAAACATCGCGCCCATCGCGCCGGCCTCGGCGGGGCAAAGCCCGCGCTCGGTCAAAAGCCCGGTCACGAGCCCCGCGGGCGTCACGTCAAAGGCCGGATTGCGCGCGGGCGTGCCATCGGGCGAGATCTGAACCAGCGCGATCTTGCCATCGGCACCGCGCCCCTGCACGAGGGTCACCTCGTCGGAGGGGCGCTCCTCGATCGGGATCTCTTTCACCCCGTCCACCACGCGCCAGTCGATCGTTGGCGAGGGCAGCGCCACATAAAAGGGCACGCCATTGGCACGCGCCGCGAGCGCCTTCAGATAGGTGCCGATCTTGTTGCACACATCGCCCTGCGCGGTGGTGCGGTCGGTGCCGACGATCACCATGTCAACCTCGCCATGCTGCATCAGATGCCCGCCCGCGTTATCGACCACCAGCGCATGCGAGATGCCGTGGTGATTGAGCTCCCACGCGGTGAGCTGGGCGCCCTGATTGCGCGGGCGGGTTTCATCCACAAACACATGGACCGGAATCCCCGCCTCATGGGCGTGATAAATGGGCGAGGTGGCGGTGCCCCAATCCACCGTGGCCAGCCAGCCCGCATTGCAATGGGTGAGAATGTTCACCGTCTGGCCCGGTTTTTTCGCGGCAATCGCCTTGATGATTTCAAGCCCGTGAAGCCCGATGTTGCGGTTGATCTCCACGTCTTCGTCGCAGATCCCGGCGGCGCGCCTGGCCGCGGCCTCGGCGCGCGCGGCGGGCGGCAGGGGGCGCAGCACCCGCACCATTTCATCAAGCGCCCAGCGCAGGTTGATGGCCGTGGGCCGGGTCTCGTGCAGCACTTCCCAGGTCTCGGTGAGCCCGGCATCAGAGGGGTCTTCGCGCATCGCCACCGCCACACCCCAAGCCGCCGCCGCGCCAATGAGCGGCGCGCCGCGCACCCACATGTCGCGGATCGCCACGGCGAAATCGGCACGGCTTTCAAGCGGAACGATGCGCAACTCATGCGGCAGCCAGCGCTGGTCGATCACCTGCACCACGCCGGAAGCATCTTGCCAGATCGTGCGATAATGGGTTCCGTCGATCTTCATGTCATCCTCCTGCGCGGGTTCGCGCCGAAGATTTCCGCTGAGCCGCCAGATGTCAAACCGAAATGACATTTGACGCCCCGCACATGGGGGACTGCGACGATGGGTCCGGGTGCATCCCTGCCATGCACCCCTTTGCAATTGCATTCCCCGCCCCGGTGGTATCTGTTCTGCGCAACGAGCAAGACCGGAGGACCTCCATGCCCCTGACCCGTCGCGCGGCCCTGATGGGCGCCGCTGCCCTCGCCCTTGGCACCTCTGCCCTGCCAGTTCTGGCGGAGGGCTGGCCCGATCAGCCGCTGCATGTTTTTGTGGGCTTTCCCGCCGGCTCCTCGCCCGATCTGCTGGCGCGCATCATCACCGAGCCGCTCGCCGCCAAGCTTGGCCAGCCGATCGTGATCGAGAACAAACCCGGCGCCGGCGGGGTGATCGGCGTGCAGCAGATGCTGCATGCGAAAACGGCGGGCGTCGCTTTTGGCACCACGATCAACGGGCCGTTGACCACTGCGCCGCGGCTCACCCCCGATCTGGGCTATGACGTGGCCAAGGACATTGCACCGGTGGCGCTGATCGCCACCTCGCCGCTTGTTCTTGCCGTGGCGGCCGACAGCCCCGCCGCGGATCTGGCGGGCTTCATCGCGCGCGCCAAGGCGGAACCGGAGGCGGTGGCCTATGGCTCCGTTGGCAAGGGCTCGGGCGCGCATCTGACGGCGGAGCTGTTCGCCGACCGCGCGGGCGTGGAGATGCTGCATGTGCCCTATACCTCCTACTCCGAGGTGACGACGGCGATCATCGGCCATGAGATCGACGCGGGCTTCATGGCGCCCTCGGCGGCGCTGCAATATGTGGCGGCGGGCAAGATGCGCATCCTTGGGGTGACCTCGGCAAAACCCTTCCCGCAAACGCCCGAGGTGCCGGTGATGGCCGGGCATGCGGGGCTGCCCGCAGACTTCCGCGCCGAACTCTGGAATGCGTTCATCGCACCCGCAGGCACGCCCCCCGAGGTGGTGCGCGCACTCAATGCCGAGATCAACGTGATCCTTGCCGATCCGGCGGTGCAGCAAAAGCTGATCGACATGGGCTGGCAGGCGGCGGGCGGCACGCCCGAGACGCTCGCCACCCGGATCGCCGAGGATACCGCCATCTGGGGCGCCGTGCTCGACCGGATCGACGCGAAGCCCTGAGCCATGCGCCACGACCTGCACGACCTCGCCGGCGGGGTGATCCTGACGCTGATTGGCCTCGCCGTGGCGGGTTATGCCGTTGCAACCTATGACCTTGGCGCGCTGCGCCGGATGGGGCCGGGGTTCTTTCCCACGGTGCTGGGAGTGGGGCTTGCGGGGCTGGGCGCGGTGATCGCGCTCTCGGCCTGGGGCCGGGGCGCGCGCGCACTCACCCTCGCGTGGAAAGAAGCGCTCGCCGTGCTCACCTCGATTGCGGTTTTTGCCGCGGGGCTTGAGCGCGCGGGCCTTGTGGCCGTGACCTTTGCCGCGGTGCTCATCGCCACGCTCGCCGCGCCGGACCGGCGCATTGCCTGGCGGCTGGCTCTGGCGCTTGTGATCACGGCGCTTTCCGTCCTTGTGTTCCATTTCGGGCTGAAGATGACCGCGCCGCTCTGGCCCGTGGGCTTCGGGACGGGCGCGCAATGACCGGCTGGGAGGGGTTTCTGCACGGGCTCGCCACGGTCACGCAACCGGGTGTGCTGGTCTATTGCGTCTTCGGCGTGGTGCTTGGCACCTTCGTGGGCGTGCTGCCCGGCATCGGCGCAATGGCGACGATCTCGCTTCTGCTGCCGATCACCTATTACCTCAGCCCCGAGGCGGCGCTGATCATGCTCGCGGGCGTCTATTACGGCTCGCAATATGGCGGCGCGGTGGCCTCGATCCTGTTGCGCCTGCCCGGCACGCCGCAATCGGCGGTGACCACGTTTGACGGCTACCCGCTTGCCCGCCAGGGCCGCGCGGGCGTGGCGCTCTTCACCTCGATGAGCGCGAGCTTTTTGGGCTCGATGTTCGGCATCGGCGTGCTGGTCGCGCTTTCGGGGGTGCTGAGCCATGCCGCAACGGCTTTTGGCGCGGCGGATTACGCCGCGATGATGATCCTCGGCCTTGTCGCCGCCTCCACCATCGGCGCCGAGGCCCCGGCCAAAGGGCTCGCGATGGTGATGCTCGGGCTGATCCTTGGCTGCATCGGCACCGATGTGAACTCCGGCACACAGCGTTTCACCTTCGGGCAGACCGAGCTTTCCGACGGCATCAACCTTGTCGCGCTCGCCATGGGGCTCTTTGGCGTTTCCGAAGTGATCGGCAATATCCGCACGGCAGAGCGCACCGGCGTGCCGCCCAAAGTGCATCTGCGCGAGCTTTTGCCGCGGCGCGAAGATCTGGCCCGCCTGCCCTTCCCCGCACTCCGCGGCGCCACGATGGGCAGCTTTTTTGGTGCGCTGCCGGGCACCGGCTCGACGATTTCCTCCTTCCTCTCCTATGCTTTCGAGCGCCGCGTGAGCCGCAGCCCCGAGCGTTTTGGCACTGGCGCCATCGAAGGCATCGCCGCCCCCGAGGCCGCCAACAACGCCGCCGCGATCACCGCCTTCGTGCCCACCCTCACGCTCGGCATTCCGGGCGACCCGATCATGGCGCTGATGCTGGGCGCGCTCGTCATTCACGGGGTGCAACCGGGGCCGATGATGCTTGAGGCGCGCCCGGAGATGTTCTGGGGGCTCGTGGCGAGCTTCGGCATCGGCAACCTGCTCTTGCTCATTCTCAATCTGCCGCTGATCGGGATCTGGGTCTCGATGCTCAGAATTCCGTTCCGCTGGCTTTACCCCGCGATCCTGATCTTTGTCTGCCTCGGGGTCTATTCGGTGCGCGCCTCGGTGTTTGACATCTTCGCCGTCGCCGGGATCGGGCTTGCGGGCTATGCGCTCTCGCTGGCGCGCTTCAACCCGGGCCTCTTGCTTCTCGGCTTCGTGCTCGGGCCGCTGATCGAGACCAACCTGCGCCGCGCGCTCCTTGTGTCGCGCGGCGATCCGATGGTGTTTCTGGAGCGGCCGATCTCGGCGGTCTTCGTGCTGGCAACCGCCGGGCTGATCGCGCTTTCGCTCGCCGGGGTGCTGCGCCGGGCGCGGCAAAAGACGTAACCGCGCCACAGCCCCGCCCGAAGAACGGCCATGCCGGATTAGTGTCTGGCAGATCGATGCGCTTCGTCTATGCTGCGCGGCAGCTAGGACGCGCCAGCCAGATGGAGAGCCAGATGACGCAGCGGATTGTTGTTCTCGGGGGTGGTTTCGGCGGCATGTATGCGGCCCGCGCACTCAAGCGCACGCTCGGCCGCAAGGCCGAGATCGAGGTGATCAACGCCGAGAACTACTTCGTGTTCCAGCCGCTTTTGCCAGAGGTCGGCGCGGGCTCCATCACGCCCGCCCATGCGGTCACGCCCTTGCGCTTCATCCTCAAGGGGATCTCGGTGCGCAAGGCGGTGGTCGACAGCGTCGATTTTGACCGCAAGGTGGTGATTGTCTTTCAGGGCATCCAGCGCCGCCCGACCGAGGTGCCCTATGATCACCTTGTGATCGCGCTGGGCCAGGGCACCGATTTCTCGCGCATGCCGGGGCTTGAGGAACATGCGCTGAAAATGAAGACGCTCGAAGATGCGCGGCGGCTGCGCGCCCATGTGATCGAGCAGCTCGAACATGCGCAGGTGACGGCGCTGCCCGACACCAAGCGCGGGGCGTTGACCTTCACCGTTGTGGGGGGCGGCTTCTCCGGCGTCGAGACCGTGGGCGAGATGAAGGAGATGATCGACCGCTCGCTGCCCTTCTACCCGAAGATCAAACCTTCCGAAGTGCGGGTGCTTTTGATCGAATTCGCGCCGCGGATTCTGGGCGAGATGCCCGATGAGCTGGCCGATTACGCCAGCGAGCATCTGCAGAAACACGATATCGAGCTGATGCTGAAAACCGGGGTGAAAAGCTGCACCCATCGTCAGCTTGTCACCACCGATGGCGAGGTGATCAACACCCGCACCGTGGTGGCCACGATCGGCAATGCGCCGCTGCCCGTTGTCACCCGGATGGGGCTGCCGATGGACAAGGGGCGGATCGTTGTCGAGCGCTCGCTGCAGGTGCAGGGGCGCCCCGATGTCTGGGCGCTGGGGGATTGCGCGCTCATTCCGCTGAAAGATGGCGCCAGCGCGCGGGGTGACTTTGCCCCCCCCACCGCGCAATTTGCCGTGCGCGAGGCGAAGCGGTTGGCGAAAAATGTCGCCGCCGCGATCAAGGGCAAGCCGACCCAACCCTTTGCCTATGAATCGCGCGGCGCGCTGGCCTCGCTTGGTGCCAAGCGGGGCGTCGCCGATGTGATGGGGCGCCATTTCACCGGCTTCCCGGCGTGGTTCATCTGGCGCTCCTATTATCTCGCGCTCTTGCCCGGCTGGGGCACGCGGATCAACGTGATGGTGAACTGGACGCTCGATCTTTTGGGCGCGCGCAGCCTCGTGCAGCTCCGCTCGCACCCAAAACCGCCGATGCGCTACATCTATTACCGCGCGGGCGACCGGATCTATGAGGCGGGAGACCGGTCAGACGGGTTCTACACCGTGATCTCGGGCGCGGTGGAGATGGAGCGGACCGACCCGGAAACCGGCGCCAAGACCACCCGCACCATCGGCCCGGGCGGGCATTTTGGCGAGCGGATGATCTTGGGCGCCACGCGCCGCCACACCACCGTGCGCGCCGCCGAAGACACCAAGGTGCTGGTGATGAACCGCGAGGAATTCCTGATGCTGTTCGAAGGGCTCGACCCGTTCCGCGACTACTTCCGCCCCTACATGGAAAAGCACGGGGTGAAGCTTCCGGGCGGCTCGGACAAGACCGAAGGCTGAGGGCACCGCAACCGCCGCCGATGGTCTAGGTCATCGGCGCGCCAGATCGTTAAAGGGCGCCTCACCACCGGCGCAGGAGAAGGGCATGGCCGACCGGCTGGAACTGTTGCAGGCGCGTCTGGCCGAGCTTGAGGCGCAAGTCGAAGAGGCGTGGGAGCAAAGCCGGGCGCAATGGCGCTACCGCTTCACGCAAGGGCGGATCGAGTTCGATCAGGGCGTGCGCGATGCGCACCGGCTCGCCCGTGTGCGGCTGTGGCAATTTCTGCGCCGCACCCGGCCAATGGTCGTGCTGACCGCCCCCTTCATCTATGCCGTCTTCATCCCCTTCGTGCTGCTTGATCTGTTCGTGAGCCTTTATCAGGCGATCTGCTTTCCGGTTTACGGCATCCCGAAGGTGAAGCGGCGCGAGCATGTGGTGATTGACCGGCAGATGCTCGCCTATCTGAACCTCGTGCAGAAGATCAACTGCGTCTACTGCGGCTATGGCAACGGGGTGATTTCCTACGTCCGCGAGGTGGCGGCGCGCACCGAGCAATATTGGTGCCCGATCAAACATGCGCGCCGGGTGAAGGGCGTGCACCCTTACTACGGCAATTTTTGCGATTTCGGCGATGCCGAGGGGTTCCGCGAGCAAACGCCAAAGCTGCGCCGGGCGCTGCGCGAGCTTGATCGGGATGAATGAAAAGGGCGCCCGAAGGCGCCCGTTTCCGTTTGAGCTGACAGCTCAGATATTGTCCGGCTGCGGCATGCCCAGAACGTGATAGCCGCAATCGACCATGATCACATCGCCCGTGGTGCAGGCGCCATATTCCGAGCACAGATAAACAGCGGTGCCGCCAATGCTCTCAAGCGTGGCATTCGCGCGCATCGGGCTGTTTGACTCGGTATGGCGGAAGGTCTTGCGCGCCCCCCCGATGGCCGCGCCCGCAAGCGTTTTCATCGGCCCGGGCGAGATCGCGTTGACGCGGATGCCCTGCGGGCCGAGGTCGTTGGCAAGGTAGCGCACGGCGCTTTCGAGCGCCGCTTTCGCCACGCCCATCACGTTGTAAAACGGCGTCACCCGGTTCGAGCCGCCATAGGTGAGCGTGATCAGCGCGCCGCCCTCGGGCATCAGCTCTGCCGCGCGGCGCGCCACGTCGATGAAGCTGAAGCAGGAGATCGCAAGCGAGTTCTTGAAGTTCTCGCGCGAGGTGTTGATGAACCGCCCCGTCAGCTCGGTCTTGTCGGAATAGGCGATGGCATGAACGACGAAATCGAGCCTGCCCCATTCGTCCTTGAGCCGCGCGAAGGCCGCCTCCATCGAGGCATCGTCATTCACGTCGACATCGACGAGGAGCGTGGAGCCGACCGAGGCCGCGAGCGGCTCCACGCGCTTGCCAAACGCCTCCCCCTGATAGGAAAACGCCAGCTCTGCCCCTTCGGCCGCGAGCGCCGAGGCAATGCCCCAGGCGATCGAGCGCTCATTGGCAACCCCCATGACAAGCCCGCGCTTGCCCTTCATCAAATCCGCCATCGGTGCCCTTCAAGCTCAGTCGCGATAGGTGCTCATCACCAGCGAGGCATTGGTGCCCCCGAACCCGAAGCTGTTCGAAAGCACGGAGTCGAATTCGACATTCTCGCGCGTTTCGGTGCAGATTTCTTCGGGGCGGATCGCCGGGTCCAGCTCGGTCACATTGGCCGAACCGGTGATGAATTTGCCCTGCATCATCAGCAGGCAATAGATCGTTTCATGCACGCCGGTGGCGCCGAGCGAGTGGCCGGTGAGCGATTTCGTCGAGGAAATCGGCGGCACATTGCCCTCACCAAAGAGGCGGCGCACGGCCTCCACCTCGGTCACGTCGCCCGCGACGGTCGAGGTGCCATGGGCGTTGATATAGGAGACCTTGCGGCCCTCGGGCAGCGTGCTCACCGCCAGACCCATCGAGCGCTCGCCACCCTCGCCCGAGGGGGCGACCATGTCATAGCCATCCGAGGTGGCACCATAGCCGGTGACCTCGGCGTAAATCTTCGCGCCGCGCGCCTTGGCGTGCTCAAGCTCTTCGAGCACCACCACGCCGCCGCCGCCGGCGATGACAAAGCCGTCGCGCGTCACGTCAAAGGCGCGGCTCGCGGTGGTCGGCGTGTCGTTGTATTTCGACGACATCGCGCCCATCGCGTCGAACAGGCACGAGAGCGTCCAGTCCAGTTCTTCGCCGCCGCCGGCAAAGACCACGTCCTGCTTGCCCATCTGGATCTGCTCGACGCCATTGCCGATGCAATGCGCCGAGGTCGAGCAGGCGGAGGTGATCGAATAGTTCACGCCCTTGATCTTGAACGGCGTCGCCAGGCAGGCCGAGTTGGTGGACGACATGCAGCGCGTGACCATGAACGGGCCCATGCGCTTGGGGCTGCCCTTTTGCACGACGATCTGATGCGCTTCGAAGAAATTCGAGGTCGAGGGGCCGCCCGAGCCCATGATCAGCCCGGTGCGCGGGTTCGACACGTCGCTTTCTTCCAGCCCCGAATCGGCAATCGCCTGCTGCATGGCCAGGAAGTTGTACGCCGCGCCGCGCCCCATGAAACGCAGGTTGCGCTTGTCGATATGGTCCTCAAGCACGATCTGCGGCAGGCCATGCACCTGACTGCGGAAGCCGCGTTCGGCATATTCGGGAGCGAAAACGATGCCCGAGCGCCCTGTGCGCAGGCTGGCCGAGACTTCCTCGGCGTTGTTGCCGATGGGCGAGACGATGCCCAGGCCGGTAATGACGACGCGCCGCATGGGGGCCTCCTGTCGGTTGGGTCAGCTCTCGGAGAGCGCGACCTTCATGTCCTTGACCACATAGATCACTTCACCATCGGCCTCGACGATACCATCGGCAACGCCCATCGTCAGCCGCCGGGTTTGCAGCGCCTTGGTGAAATCGACCTTGTAGGTCAGCATTTTGCGGTCCGGGCGGACCATGCCGGTGAGCTTCACCTCGCCCACGCCGAGCGCATAGCCGCGCCCTTGCCAGCCGCGCCAGCCAAGGTTGAACCCGGTGAGCTGCCACAGGCCATCAAGGCCAAGGCAGCCGGGCATGATCGGGTTGCCGGGGAAGTGGCAGTCAAAAAACCACAGCTCGGGGGTGATGTCGAATTCCGCGACCACATGGCCCTTGCCATGCAAGCCCCCGTCGGCCGAAATATCGGTGATGCGATCCATCATCAGCATCGGCGGCGCCGGCAGCTGGGCATTGCCCGGCCCGAACAGCTCGCCGCGCGCGCATTTGAGCAGATCTTCCTTGCCGAAGCTCGTCGGATAGGCTGACATCGGCTTTCCCCCTTCTTGAGTTCCTTCCCTCTAACACCGCCCAAGCTTGACGCGCAAGGGCCGCCCCCCTAAAGCGGGTGCGTCAGAATTCCATTGAATTTATGGCCAGCCTTGACTTATATTAGTTCCAGAGAGACGAAGGTTCGTGACGATGAAAACGATTGCTCAGGAACGCGGCCTCAGATGGCTCAATGCCGGGGGCTTGCGGCCAACCCGTCAGAGAATGTCGCTTGCCGCGCTGCTGGTGGGCGACGGACACAACCGCCATGTGACGGCGGAAGGGCTCTATGCCTCTGCGCTTGAATGCGGAGAGAAAGTCTCTCTGGCCACGGTGTACAACACGCTGCGCGCGTTTTGCGAAGCCGGGATCATGCATGAGATCACCGTTGACGCCGGGCGCAGCTATTTTGACACCCGGATGGATGATCACCCGCATTTCTTCTGGGAAGAAGAAAACCGGATCTCCGACGCGCCGAATGAAGAGCTGGAGCTGGTGCGGGTGCCGAAAGCGCCCGAGGGCACGGAAGTGAGCCGCGTTGATGTGGTGATCCGGCTGCGCAAGATCTGAGCGCGCAAGATCTGACTGCGCAAAGTCTCTGCCTGCACAAGATCTGAGTGCAGAGCACCGCAAAGAGGACCAGCCGGGGGACCACCTCCGGCTTTTTCTTTGGCCAAAGCACAGGACTGTCGCGTCGGCAGGGCCGACGCGACCCGGCGGGGGGCTGCCGCCCCCCGCACCCCCTGCTGTTCCAGGGGGCCGGGCCCCCTGGACCCCCAAGGCGGCGAAGATCAGACCCCAGGCATCGCCCCCCCCGCCCGGAGACAGGCACGGGAGCGACCATGAAAAAGGCGCCCCGGAGGGCGCCTTGAAAACCCAGGCTTGCGCCGGATCACTCCTTGGCGCGTTCCACATAGGCGTTGTCGGCGGTGTTGATGATGATCTTGGTGCCCACCCCGATATGCGGCGGCACCATCACGCGGATGCCCCCGGTGCATTGCGCGGGCTTGTAGGAGGAAGAGGCGGTTTGCCCCTTCACCACCGGCTCGGTCTCCTCGACCTCGACCGTCACCTTCTGCGGCAGCTCGATCGAGAGCGCCACGCCTTCGTGCAGCAAAAGCCAGACCCGAATCCCGTCGCGCAGGTGCACCTTGGCATCGCCCACCACATCTTCCCCGACGGCGACCTGCTCATAGGTCTGCGGGTTCATGAAGTGGAAGCCTTCGCTGTCTTCATAGAGGAAGTCGAACTCTTCCTCGTCGACATGCGCCTTTTCCACGCTGTCGACGGTGCGCCAGCGTTCTTGCACCTTCACACCGTCGGAAATGCGCCGCATCTCGACCTGAGTCACCGAGTTTCCCTTGCCGGGGTGGATGTTCTCGGCGTTGATGACGACATGCAGGACCCCGTTGAGGTCGATCACGTTGCCCTTGCGGATCGAGGAAGCGATCACTTTTGCCATTCTTGCGGTCCCTTGAATACGATCGTGAGCAGGCTCTAGCGCCCGGATGGCGAAGCGCCTAAACCAGATCCGTCACGATTTCCAGCAAAAAGCCCTGAACATGCGCCAAACCCCCTGGTGGAGCCCCGAACGTCACGCCGACCGCCGACCGGCGCTTTTGGCCCGCGCCCGCATCCAATCGGCGCTGCGGCGCTGGCTTGAGGGCGCGGGCTTTCTGGAAGTCGACCCGGTGGCGCTGCAAGTCAGCCCCGGCAATGAGGCGCATTTGCACGCCTTTGCCACCGAAGCGATCGGCAATGACGGGCAGCCGCATCCGATGTATCTGCACACATCGCCTGAATTCGCGATGAAAAAGCTGCTCACCGCAGGCGAGACGCGGATTGCCGCCTTTGCCCATGTCTGGCGCAACCGCGAGCGCGGGCCGCTCCACAGCCCCGAGTTCACCATGCTCGAATGGTATCGCGTGGGCGAGGATTATACCGTGCTGATGCAGGATTGCGCGGCGATGCTCGCGCTTGCGGCGAAAGCGGCGGGAAGCCGGATACTGCGGTTTCGGGAGAGTGAATGCGATCCTTTTGCCGAGCCGGAGCGGCTTTCGGTCGCGGAGGCTTTCGCGCGCCATGCCGGAATCGACCTTCTGGCGACCTGCGGCCGTGGCGGAGAGACCGATGCCGAGGGCTTGCGCGCGCAGTGCCGGGCGACCGGGCTCGCCGTGAGCGATGACGAGAGCTGGTCGCTCATGCTCTCGAAAGTGCTCGTGGCCCGGGTGGAGCCGCATCTGGGCCATGGCCGCCCGACGATCCTTGACCGATACCCGCTCGCCGAGGCGGCCCTCGCCCGCCCGGCCCCCGATGACGCCCGCGTTGCGGAGCGGTTCGAGCTTTATGCCTGCGGGGTCGAGCTGGCGAACGGCTTTGGCGAATTGACCGATGCCGTGACCCAGCGCGCCCGCTTTATGGCCGAGATGGCGGAGAAGGCGGCAATTTATGGCGAGCGCTATCCGCTCGACGAGGATTTTCTCGCCGCCCTCGCGCAGATGCCGGCGGCCTCCGGCATCGCATTGGGCTTTGACCGGCTCGTGATGCTCGCCACGGCGGCGCCGCGGATTGACGATGTGATCTGGACCCCGGTCAGCGATCAGATCGCGTAAGACGAAAGCACCTCCAAGGGCACCACCTCGAGCGTGCGTTTGTGCGTGCATTCGAGCACCACCTGCGGCGCGCAGCCTTCGTCATGCGCCTCAAGAAACCGGCCCGCGCAGAGGCACCAGCGCTCGCCGGGCTTGAGGCCCGGAAAGGCAAAATCCGGGCGCGGCGTGGTGAGGTCATTGCCGATATAGCGCGACCAGGCGAGAAACTCGGCGGTCAGCACCACGCAAACCGTGTGCAGCCCGTGATCTTCCCAACAGGTGTTGCAGGCGCCATCACGAAAGAACCCGGTCATCGGCGACACCGAACAGGGCTGGAGCGCGCCGCCGAGCACATTGACAGACGTGTCTTTTTTCATCGCCTCACCCCTCGGGCCGCGCCATGCGCCGCAACAGCGCCAGATTGGCATCCTCAACGCCATCCGCGTCAAACCCCCGGTCGGCCGCATTGACGGCAATCACCACCTGCGCCGCGGGGTTGACGTAAATATACTGCCCATAGATGCCGCGCGCCATGTAATCATGGCCATGTGCGGCGCTGTCTTTGGGCACCCACCATTGGAAACCGTAGCCGGCCCCATCGGCGGCCTGATGCGAGGTTGAGGCGGCGACCCAGGCCGCAGGCACGATCTGGCGCCCGTTCCATGCCCCCTGTTGCAGCATCATCTGGCCGATGCGGGCATAATCGCGGGTGCGCATGTTGAGCCCGCCCAGCACGAAGCCCGTGCCCTCCCCGTCGGTCAGCATCTCGGGAGAGGCCTCAAAGCCCATCGGCTGAATGATGCGCTCCTCCATCAAATCGACCGGGTCACGCCCGGTCGCCCCCGCGATCACCATGCCCAGAACATGCGTGTCGATGGAAACATAATGCATATGCGTTCCGGGTTCGGTGGCCCGCGCCTTGAGCGAGGCGGCAAAGCCGTCCATCGAGCCGCCGAGCGCCAGCACCCGGCCCATCCGGTTGATGTCGCTTGAAAAATCCATGTAATCCTCGTTGAAGGCAACGCCGGAGGACATGGTGAGCACATCGCGGAGCGTTGCCCCCTCATAGGCCGAACCTTGCAGGGTCGGCGCGTATTCGGTCACCTGACGGTCCAGATCGTGGATCGTGCCCTCTTCGTAAAGCGTGCCAAACAGCGCCGAGAGAACCGATTTTGCCATCGACCAGGAGATCCGCAGATCCTCCGGCCCGGTGCCCAGATAATAGCTCTCATGCACAATCGCGCCTGCGCGCATCATCACCAGCGCGGTCACATGGCGCGCGGTGATCCACGCCTGCACCTCGGGGGAGAGCGCCTCCGGGGCCCCCATCGGCAGCGCAGAGACCGGCCCGGCCCCCCGGTCAAGCACGCGGAAATGAAAGAGCAGGTCCATATGCGAGAAATTCGCCACGATCCGCTCTTCGGAAAAGAGCGCGTTGACCGCCATCAACCGGGAGATCTCCTCGCGCTTGATCAGCGCGAAAACGCCCGCAACAAGCAACAGGACGAAGAGAGCTCGCCCCAAAATCCGCAAGACCCGTCGCATCCGCCCCTCCCCCGTTGCGCGATTGTCAAAACAACCACGCCGCCTGCGCCGGGGCAAGATCCGGGGCAGAGCGCACCGGGTTGCCGCAGCGTCAGACGGGAGTAGTGAGCCGGATTCCGGCCGTTAGATCAGTAGATGTAGCGAATTTGATCGGACCAGTAACGCTCCATCCGGCGCAGGGTGCGATTCATCTCGTCCATCGCGTCGAGCGTGATCACCTTGCGATCATCCATGCCCTTGGCATGGCGCTCAAACAGCGCCGTGACGGCTGTGCGCAGATCCACGCCCTTCGGCGTCAGCTTCACCCGCACCGAGCGGCGGTCGATTTCGCAGCGTTGATGGTGCATGTAGCCGGTCTCGACCAGCTTCTTGAGATTGTAGCTCACATTGGAGCCCTGGTAATAGCCGCGGCTCTTCAGCTCGCCCGCGGTCACCTCGTTCTCGCCGATATTGAACAGCAGAAGGGCCTGAACGGGGTTAATCTCGAGGATGCCCAACCGTTCGAACTCATCCTTGATCACGTCGAGAAGCAGCCGGTGCAGTCTTTCGACCAGCGACAGGCTGTCGAGGTAGCACGCCATCATGCCGTGGGGAGCACCCTCGTCAGCCGGGGGTGCCATCATCGGGGTTTGAAACGTCATTCCTTACTCCGCAATCCTCGCTTCCTTGAGGCAAATTGACGGAAAAACCCGAAGATAGAGTTAAGCAAACCCGACCAAAGCGATCTCTCGTCGGATTTGCTGAAATTTCATGACGTTTTTGCGCCATGACGGTTGCGGGCAAAGCTGCCGATCCGGTCAAGGATCTCAACATAATGTGGCGGGCAAGGCAGTGCCCCCGAAATCCAGGGGTAAAGATCCTGATCGTTCTCTTCGAGCAGCCGGTCGTAGAGATCGAGTGTGACAGAATCGAGGTGCTCAAGCTCGGTATCGGCCCAAGGGCCGAGAATCAGGTCCATCTCGCGGATGCCGCGCCGCCAGCTGCGCATCCGCATCCGTCTGAGCCGCGCGTCGGGCGTTTCGGTTTGGGGGGTGGTGTCGGTCATCGCACGTCCCTTCTGTGCCGTTTTTCTTTGCCTTGCACTCCCGCCCCGCCACGTCAAGCCCGGCGCGGCGATGACAGGGCGGTGAGCCTCGCCGAAAGCGCCCTGACACCGCTTGAAGGCTTGTGCGCGCGCGCGTAAGGGACAGGAAGTTCAGCCACAGGAGCCCCGTCATGGCCTTTTTGTCCGATACGCTTGCGCGCGTGAAACCTTCGCCCACCATCGCGGTGACGAACAAGGCGCGGGAGCTCAAGGAGGCCGGGCGCGATGTGATCGGCCTTGGCGCGGGCGAGCCGGATTTCGACACGCCCGAAAACATCAAGGCGGCCGCGGTGGCGGCGATTGCCGCGGGCAAAACGAAATACACCGCCGTTGACGGTATCCCCGAGCTGAAAAAGGCAATCTGCGCCAAGTTCGCGCGCGAAAACGGGCTGAACTATGCGCCCAATCAGATCACGGTTGGCACTGGCGGCAAGCAGGTGCTTTACAATGCGCTCGTGGCCACGCTGAACCCGGGCGACGAGGTGCTCATCCCCGCGCCCTATTGGGTGAGCTACCCCGACATGGTGCTGCTTGCGGGCGGCACGCCGGTTTTTGTCGAGGGCAAGATGGAGGCGGGCTACAAGATCACCGCCGCCGATCTGGAAGCCGCGATCACCCCGAAAACCAAATGGTTCATCTTCAACTCGCCCTCCAACCCCTCGGGTGCGGCCTATGGGCGCGACGAGCTGAAGGCGATCACCGATGTGCTGATGCGCCATCCCCATGTCTGGGTGATGTCGGATGACATGTATGAGCACCTCGTGTTCGGCGGCTTCGAATTTGTCACCCCCGCGCAGGTCGAGCCGGGCCTTTACGACCGCACGCTGACCTGCAACGGCGTCTCCAAGGCCTATGCGATGACCGGCTGGCGGATCGGCTATGCGGGCGGGCCGGAGGCGCTGATCAAGGCGATCGGCAAGGTGCAGTCGCAATCCACCTCCAACCCCTGCTCGATCAGCCAATATGCCGCCGTTGAGGCGCTGAACGGGCCGCAGGACTACATCGGCGAGAGCCGCGTGGCGTTTGAGCGCCGCCGCGACCTCGTGGTGGCCGCGCTCAACGCCTGCCCCGGCATCACCTGCCCGACGCCCGAGGGCGCGTTCTACGTCTATCCCTCGATCGCCGGGCTGATCGGCAAAACCTCGAAAGCGGGCGTGACGATCACCGATGACGAGGTTTTCGCCAATGCGCTGCTTGAGGAAGCGGGCGTTGCGGTGGTGTTTGGCGCGGCCTTCGGGCTTTCGCCCGCGTTCCGCATCAGCTACGCTACCTCTGATGCCGCCCTGACCGAGGCTTGCGCGCGCATCAAGGCCTTCTGCGAAGGGCTGAAATAAGGGCAAGATGGAGGAGGCGCGCGCCCGAGCGCGCCCCGGGAGAACTGGATGGCTGGCGATCTGCCGGAATATTATTTCCGGATCCGCGAGAATGGCGCGGCCGTGTTCAAGGTGGATACCGAGAACCGGCAACGCCGCATCGAGATGGATCAGATTGCCATCGTCAATATCCGCAATGGCGAGGTCAAGCCGCAGGGGGAGCGCAAGCTTTCCCCCGCGGATCTGCACGAGATCGAAGCCTGGATGGCAAAGCGGGCGGCGCAGCTCTCCGCCCGCGAGGTCGATGACATCTTGCGCACCGTCGATCATCTCAACCTGACAACGCATTGGGCACAGTCCAAGGCCACCGGCGCGCAACTCGACGAGGTGACCGATGCGCTGCTCTTGGCGATGCATGACCTGCGCTCGGTGCTGGTGCGCAAAAAGGCCGAGCGGCTTTTGAGCGCCCCGGCGGGGGACAACACCGAAGCGTGATGGTGCAACCGTGCCCCCGCGCTTGTGCGGCGGTGTGGCGCGGGATTATGATACATTCTGCTAGATGAATGTGTATTTCCGGATCGGAGCCGCCATGCCGCATGTCCTCATTCTCGGATCGGGCTTTGCCGCCCTCACCGCGGCGCGGGCGTTGCGCAAGCGCGGCGTGACCGCCGAGATCACCCTCGTCTCGCCGCGCGATACGCTCCATTACCTGCCCTCGACGATCTGGATCCCGGCAGGGCTGCGCACCGGCGAAGGGCTGAAGCTGCCGCTCGCCAATTTCTTTGCCCGCCACAAGCTGCGCCACATCAAGGCCTCGGTAACGACGATGTCGGGCGCAAACCGCAGCGTGACGCTGGACACCGGCGCGGTGCTCCGCGCCGATCATATCGTGATCGCCACTGGTGGACGGTTTTTGCGCAAGCTGCCGGGGATCGAGAATGCGATCATCCCCTGCGAGGGGATCGACGCCGCCGAGCGGATCACCGCGGGGCTGCAAAAGCTTGAGGGGGGCACCATCGCCATTGGCATGGCGGCCAACCCGGCCGAGCCCGGTGCGATCCGCGGCGGGCCGATGTTTGAATATCTGTTCATCCTCGATACGCTCCTGCGCCGTCAGGGCCGGCGCGAGAAGTTTGAACTGGTGTTCTTTTCCCCCTCCAAGCGCCCCGGACAGCGGCTCGGTGAAAAGGCCGTGGACGGGGTGCTTGCGGCCATGGCGCGGCGGGGCATTTCCACCCATCTTGGCCACAAGATGGTGCGGATCGCGCCTGACAAGGTGGTGACGGAAGGGGGCGAGATTGCCGCCGATCTGATCTTGTTTCAGCCCGGCATGACAGGTCTTCAATGGTTCGAGGGCACCGATCTGCCGCTCAGCCCCGGCAAGATGATCGAGGGCGATGCGCTGTGCCGCGTGCCGGGCTTTGAGGGGATCTGGGTGGCGGGCGACGCGGGCTCCTATCCGGGGCCGGAATGGCTGCCCAAACAGGCGCATCAGGCCGATTTGCAGGCGCAGGCCGTGGCCGCCAATATTGCCGCCGCGCTTGCGGGCAAGCCGCCGCGCACCGAATTCGTGCCCGAACTCATCTGCATCATGGACAGCCTCGACAAGGGGATGATCGTGTTCCGCCGGGGCAATATCAACCTTGTGCTGCCCGCGATGCGACCGCTCCACTGGCTCAAGCGGGCGTTCGAGACCCACTATCTGAGGGCGTTCCGGTAACGAGCCAGGGCCCGCGCCAGAACCGCAAGATCAGCGTGATGCCAACACAGGCAAGGCCGAGCACGAGGCCAAGCCAGAGCCCCACCCCGCCGAGCCCGAGCGGAAAGGCGAGCACGTAGCTCGTTGGCACGCCGATCAGCCAGTAGGAGATTGTTGCCACCACCATCGGCACGCGGGTGTCATGCACGCCGCGCAAGAGCCCGAGCGCCATCACCTGCGCCGCATCAAAGAGCTGAAAGAGCGCCGCAACCGCAAGAAGCCGCGCGCCAAAGGCGAGAATCGCGGGGGCCATCGGGTCGGAATTGTCGATGAAAAGGCTCACCAGCCGATGCGGCATGCCAAGGAAAACGATGATCGTCAGCGCCGCGAAGACGAGCGAGAGGATCAGCGCCGCCTTCGCCCCGGATCTGAGCCGCGCCACGTCGCCCGCGCCATAAGCGTGGCCGGCCCGCACCGTCGCGGCATTCGAGATCCCCATGTGGATCATGAAGGTGAGCGAGGCGAGTTCGAGCGCGATCCCGTGCGCGGCAAGCTCGGTGGTGCCGATCCAGCCCATCATCAGCGCCGAGGCCTGAAACAGCCCCGCCTCCGAGAGATGGGTGAGCCCGGCGGGCAGGCCAAGGCGCAAAACTGCCCAGAGCGCCTCCCAGTCCGGCCGCCAGAAACGCGCGAACAGCTCGACCTGGCGCAGGCCGCGCGCCCGGGCCGCATAAAGCGCAAGCAAGAGCGCCGAGGACAATTGCACCAGCACCGAGGCGAGTGCCGCCCCGCGCACGCCCATTTCCGGCGCGCCGAAATGGCCGAAGATGAAGGACCAGTTGCCGAGCACATTGAGCGCCACGCCCAGAAGCGTCACCCACATCACCAGATGCGCGCGCTCTTGCGCACTCAGATAGGCGCGCAGGCAAGCCACGATCAGCGCGGGCACAAGCCCCCACATGGCGATGCTCAGATAGTCCTGCGCCAGTGCCGCAAGCGCGGGGTCTTGCCCAAGCGCCAGCAGAATCGGCTCGGCGGCGGCCATGATCGGCATCACGGCCAGGCCGTAGCCGATCGCGATCCAGAGCCCCATGCGCGCATCGCGGCGCAGTTGCACCGCATCGCCGCGCCCGATCGCCGTCGAGATCCGGCCCATCAGCGCATAGGAAAAGCCCGATCCGAGGATAAAAAGGAAAAAGAAGAACGAGGAGCCCAGCACCACCGCGGCGAGTTCGGGCACGCCATACCAGCCGAGCATGATCGTGTCGGAGACATGCAGCAGCATCTGTGCGACGTTCGAGCCCACCATCGGCAGGCCGAGCCACAGCGTTGCAACAAGATTGGCGGCGAGGCCAGAAGGCTGCGCCGCCGGGGATTTGACTGTCTGGTTCATGGCCGGACGCTAGCTGAGGCCCGTGTGTCCGTCCAGTGTCCTCAGGAGCGGGGGCGCCGACCGGTGATCATGGGCGTCACAAGGTCTTCGCGCTTCCAGACCTTGTAAAAGCCGATCGCGCCCACATGCAGCGCGACAAGCACAAGGATCACCGGCGCCAAAAACTTGTGGAGGTCCAGCATCCATCCGCTGACATCCTCCGACACAAGGTCTGAGAACGGCCCGAACACGAAATCATCAAAGCTGGCGCTGAAAAGCCCGGAGCCGACCTGCAGCGCGAGCACCGCGAGCATCACCACCACGGACCAGCCGCCCATCGGGTTGTGGCCATGGGTGTGGCTGGGCTTGCGCGAAAACAGCGTGAGCGCATAGCGCAACACCGGCCCCGGCCCGGTGACAAAATTGGCAAAACGCGCCGTTTTGGGGCCGATCAGCCCCCACAACAGGCGCACCACCAAAAGCCCGCCAATGGCATATCCGAGCCAGAAATGCAGCGTCATGATCGAGGGGCCGAACTCGCCCAGGAGCCACGCGCCCACAACACACACAAACAGGGCCCAATGAAAGACCCGCACCAGCGGATCCCAGATCGGAGTGTTCGGGGCGGAAGTCTCGGTCATATCGGTCATCGGGCGTCCTTTCAGCATCAAGGTCCGGGGCGAGGGTCTCCCCCCGCCCCGCATCACGTTGATCAGTCTTCTTCGCGGTAATCGTCGTGGCAGGCCTTGCAGGTGCCGCCGAGGCCCTTGAGCCCGGCCCCGAAGGCCGCGGCATCGCCCGCGTTGGCAGCGGCAATCACCACCGCAGCGGCTTCATGCATGGCTTTGCCCTTGGCGCCGAAATCGTCCATATTGGTCCAGATCGAAGCCTTGGCTTCGCTCTCGCCGGGGAAATCGGTGCTCGAGGTGCCGGGCGCAAAAAGCGGACCCATGTCGGTGGTGAGCAGCGTTTCGAGCTTCGCGGCTTCGGCTTTGGCGGCCTCGGCGTCAAAGTTTTTCGCCACGCCGGCCATCGCCTTCATCGAGCCGCCGAGCGCCTTGAAGAAGTCTTGACGGGCTTTCACGGTTTCCATGCCATCGGCGAAAGCCGCAGTGCCGAGAACCATCGCCGCAACCGGCAGGGTGAGAAGAATTTTACGCATGCATATCTCCTAGGAAGATCTGGGGTCGGTGAGATCGTGAACGTGAGTAGCCGCTTTACGCACGATTACTGCCGTTCCGTCTATGAGATAGGGAATGAAATGTCTGTGACAGCGTCACAGGCCGCTTTTGGGCTGCGGCATCAGCGCGCAGCTCCGGGCGCCTCGGACGGTTTTCGGGCGATGAAGTCGATCAGCGCCGCCGCCCCCACATGGCCCGCGCCTTCGCTCAGAGCGGCCTCGTAGTCGGCCTGATGGGCGACCTCCCATCCGGGGAAGGCCGCGCGCAGCTCATCGAGCGTCCAGAGCTGCTCCGCGACCGGCGGCCCGCCCGAGGAACGCCCCAATTGACGGCGCGAAAAGCCGTGCAAAAACAAATACCCGCCGGGTTTGAGCGCCTGCGCCATGCCGCGAAACATCGCCTGTCGCAGCGGCGGCGGCGCAAACTGGATGAAGACGCCGAAGATCGCATCATGCGCCTCGACCGGCCAGATATACCGCGCAAGATCCGCCTGTTCCACGGCGACGGTCAAGCCCCGCGCGCAGGCCAGTTCCTGCGCCTTGGCGAGCGCCACGGCCGAGCCGTCGAGCGCATGAACGCACAGCCCCTGTGCGGCCAGCCACACAGCATTGCGCCCCTCGCCCTCGGCCACGGAGAGCACGGAACTGCCCCGGGCCAAGCGCCAGGCCTGCGCGCGCACGAACGCCGACGGTTCGGTGCCGTAGTAGTATTCCGCCCCCGAAAAGCGCTCGTCCCAGCTCATGCGATCCCCCCGCGTATCGAGGGCAAAATCGCCGCAACGGCGCGACGATTCAAGCTGCACTTCGCTTGCGCGTTTCAACCCGCCGTTGCGGGCGGCCCCGACCGGGGCGCCTTTGCGCGCGGCTGGCGGCGCGCTTCGGGGTGCTGCGCGGCGCCCAAAATATGCTCGGCCGAATGGACCACATGGCGCGCATGGCCAACGATCAACGGATCGGGCGGAGTGACGATGGAAAGATCCTTGTCGGGATAGTCGAGCGACGACAGGAAATGCCGCATGCAGTTAAGCCGCGCGCGTTTCTTGTCATTCGACTTGATGATCACCCAGGGCGCATCGGCGGTGTCGGTGTAAAAGAACATCGCCTCCTTCGCCTCGGTGTAATCCTCCCATTTGTCGAGCGACGCCATGTCGATGGGCGAGAGCTTCCAGCGTTTGAGCGGATCTGTCGCGCGCTCGGTGAAGCGGCGGCGTTGTTCCTCTCGGGTAACAGAGAACCAGTATTTGAAAAGCCGGATGCCGGAGCGCACCAGCATGCGCTCGAACTCGGGGGCCTGACGCATGAATTCAAGGTATTCGGTCGGCGTGCAAAAGCCCATCACCCGCTCAACACCGGCGCGATTATACCAGCTGCGGTCATAGAAAACCATTTCGCCCGCGGTGGGCAGCCAGCGGATATAGCGCTGGAAATACCATTGGCCGCGCTCTTCATCCGAGGGTTTGTTGAGCGCGACAACGCGCGCGAAGCGCGGGTTCAGGTGTTCGGTATAGCGCTTGATCGTGCCGCCCTTGCCCGCCGCATCGCGGCCTTCGAACAGGATCACGAATTTCTCGCCCGTCTCCTGCGCCCAAAGCTGCACCTTGAGAAGCTCGGCCTGAAGCTTCGCTTTTTCCTTCTCATAGGTGGCGCGCGCCATCCGGTGCGGATAGGGGTATTTGCCGCTCTCGAAAGCGGTGCGGATCGCGTTCGGATCGAGGGAGGGGAAGGCCTGCGGGCCGTGCAGCGCCCCCTCGCCCGGGGCGGGTTCGGGCTCGACAGGCAGGGCCGTGGCGGTTTGTTCTGCCGTGACTTCGGCGCCAGTGACCGCCGTTTCCGGCTCGGCGCCTGTGGCCACATTTTCCGGCTCGGCGGGGCGCGTCGGCACGCCGGTTTGATCTTCCATCTCGTCCTCCCTGATCGTTGCCCCCGTGCTGCCACAGTTTGGTGAACGGCACCTTGATACGGGTCAATTCGTCGCCTTGACCTGCGGGGCGGACGAAGGCGGGAGATCCGCCGCGCCCACCCTTCCTTTCACGGCGCGCATCGGGCAGGATGGCGGCGCAGCAGCGGTTCCGGGAGGGAACAGATCATGATCACGCTTTACGGCATGTATCGCTCACGTGCGACGCGCAACATCTGGGCCTTGATGGAGCTTGGCCTCGCCTGGACGCTGAAGCCGGTCATTCAGGCCTACCGGCTCGAAGCACAGGGGATCGCGCCCACCCACCCGGAGGCGCCCTTCAACACCCGGTCGCCCGATTTTCTGAAGCTCTCGCCCGCGGGGGCGATCCCGGTGATGGAGGATGGCGGGCTCGTGCTTTCGGAATCACTCGCCATCAACCTCTATCTCGCGCGCAAGGCGGGCGGCCCGCTTGCACCCAAGGATCTGCGCGAGGACGCGCTGATGGTGCAATGGGCGCTTTACGGCGCCACAGCCATCGAGGAGGCGGCGCTCGACATCTCCCAGGCCTATGCCCGGGGCGATGCGGCGAGCGAAACGGGCGAAGCGCGGATCATCGCCGCCTGCGCCCGGCTGCAACGCCCCTTCAAGGCGCTGGAGACGCATCTGGCCGCGCATAGCCACATGGTCGGCGGGCGCTTCACGATCGCGGATATCAACATGGCGGAAGTGGTGCGCTATGCGCAGCCGCATGCCGCGCTTATGGCGGATTTTCCGAGGCTGAGTGGCTGGCTGGAGCTCTGCCAGTCGCGGCCCGCCTTCCGCGAGATGTGGGAAACCCGCGCAGCCGAGCCCGTGTGAGCGGGATCTTTCGCTTCGGCCAGGCCGAAGCGACCCCGGCGGGGGCTCCGCCCCCGCACCCCCGGGATATTTAAACAAAGTCGAAGTGGAATGTTCTGCCCTGTGGGGCCAGACAGCGGGCCGGTTGCCCCGCAGCTTGGCCCCCTTTCTCCTTGCAGAAATATCCTGGGGGGTCCGGGGGGCGAAGCCCCCCGGCGGGTCGCCTCGGCTCTGCCGAGGCGAAAACACTCTTGAAAAACAAGAACCGCCCGAGACAACCCGGGCGGCCCTGCGCCAAAAGCGCAATTGTCCTTCCCGCGGCGGCCATGCCACCGCCGGAGATCAGCTTCAGTCGTCCAGCGTGCCTTCGATGCGACGGCGATCTTCCTGCAGCTCAAACCACATCGCGTTGATCACCCCGAACATCACTGCCACCGGCAGACCCAGAAGCCAGGCAAAATACCACATCGTTCAGACCTCTCAGTAAGCGTTCGGGTTGGAGGAAACCTCTTCCGGCGTGACCTTGCCCCAGAGCACCTTGTAGACCCAGGAAGTGTAGGCAAGGATCATCGGCAGGAAGATGATCGTGCAGACCAGCATGATGAACAGCGTCATATGCGAAGACGAGCTGTCCCAGACCGTCAGCGAGGCATCGGGGTTGAGCGAGGAGGGCAGGATGAAGGGGAACATCGTCAGACCCACGGTCGAGATGATGCCGAAGATCCCCACCTTGCCCGCCACCACCGACCAACCGCTCCAGAGCCGCATCAGCAGCACCTGACCGGCAAGCCCCACCACGCCCATGATCGGCGCGATGATGATCCAGGGCCGCGTCGCGTAAGCGTCGATCCACGAGCCGCCGCGCACGACCTCGCTCAGAAGCGGGTTCGACGGGCCGAAATGGTCGGGCTCGGACACGTAGCGGTAACCCTCGATGCCAAAGGCAAGCCAGACACCGGCGAGCAGGAAGCAGGCAATGGCCAGAAGCCCCGCATAGGTGCCGATCCGGCGCGCGCGCGCCTGCACCGCGCCTTCGGTTTTCAGCACCAGCCAGGAGGCGCCGTGGCTGACATGCATCGCAAGCGAGACCACACCGACAAACAGCGCAAACGGGTTCAGAAGGCCCAGAAGCTTGAGCAGGAAGTTGCCCGGATAGATCGCCATCATGTTGTCTTGCAGCGAGAACGGCACGCCTTGCAGCACGTTGCCCACCGCCACGCCAAAGATCAGCGCCGGCACCGCGCCGCCGATGACAAGTGCCCAGTCCCAACGGGTGCGCCAGGCAAAGCCTTCCCGCTTGTTGCGATATTTGAAGCCGACGGGGCGCAGGATCAGCGAGGCCAGCACGATGAACATCGCCAGATAGAATCCCGAGAAACTGACCGCATAAAGGATCGGCCAGGCGGCAAAGATCGCCCCGCCGCCGAGGATCAGCCAGACCTGATTGCCCTCCCAGACCGGGCCGACGGTGTTGATCACCACGCGCCGCTCGGTATCGCTTTTGCCCACGAAAGGAATGAGCGCGGCCACGCCCATGTCAAAGCCGTCGGTAGCGGCAAGGCCGATGAGCAGCACGCCCAGAAGCACCCACCAGATCACGCGCAGGGTTTCGTAACTCAGCAGTTCATGCAAAATCATGATCTTACTCCGCAGGTTGGGGGGCAATCGGGGCGTGGCGCGCGTTCCAGGCGGCAACCGCCTCGACATCATGCACCGGCCCTTTGCGGATCGCCGCGAGCATCAGCTTCATCTCGATGATCAAAAGCGTGGTGTAGAGCGCAACAAAGCCGCCCAACGTCACCGCGAGATCAAAGACCGAGAGATGCGAGGCCGAGAGCGCGGTGGGCAAGAGCCCGTCAACGGTCCAGGGCTGACGACCGAATTCGGCCACGAACCAGCCCATTTCGGCGGCAAGCCAGGGCATCGGGATAATCCAGACCGAAACCTTGAGCGCCCATTGCGGATAACGCCCGCCGCGGAAGTTGGTGGTCCAGAACATGTAGGTCAGCATCAGCAGCATGAAGAAGCCAAAGCCCACCATGAGCCGGAAGGTCCAGAACATCGGCAGCACGCCGGGCACGGTTTTCCAGGCTGCGGCTTCGATCTGCGCATCGGTCGCGGTCAGCGGATCTTCGACCATCGACGAGAGCAGCAGCGCGTAGCCCAGATCGCCCGAATGCTCCTCGAAGGTCGCTTTCACATCGGGGGTGACATCGCCTTTGGCCGCGCGGATTTGCAAGAGCGCCTCATAAGCGATGAGGCCGGAGCGGATGCGGCGCTCGGAGCCCTTCACCAGATCCTTGATGCCCGGCATCTCTTCGGTCAGCGAGCGGGTGCCGATCATCCCCATCACGAAGGGGATCTTGACCGCATATTTGGTCTCGCGCGCTTCCTGATCGGGGATGCCGAACAGGTTGAAGGAGGCGGGCGCCTTTTCCGTGTCCCACATGCCCTCGATCGCGGCGAGCTTCATTTTCTGGTTGTGGGTGGCTTCATAGCCCGACTCGTCGCCCAGCACGATCACCGAGAGCGAGGCGGCAAGGCCGAAGGCCGAGGCGATGGCGATGGAGCGGCGCGCCAGCTCGACATGACGGCCCCGCAGCAGATACCAGGAGGACACACCGACGACAAAGATCGAGGCCGTCACATAGCCCGCCGAAACGGTGTGGACGAATTTCGCCTGCGCCACCGGGTTGAAGAGCACGGCATAGAAGTCAACCAGCTCCATGCGCATGGTCATCGGGTTGAACTCCGCCCCGACCGGGTTTTGCATCCAGCCGTTGGCGATGAGAATCCAGAGCGCCGAGAAGTTCGAGCCGATCGCCACGCACCAGCCGACAAACATATGCGCGCGCGGGCGCAGCTTTTCCCAGCCGAAGAACCACAGCCCCACAAACGTGGCCTCGAGGAAGAAGGCCATCAGCCCCTCGATCGCCAGCGGCGCGCCAAAAATATCGCCCACGTAGTTGCTGTAATAGCTCCAGTTCATGCCGAACTGGAATTCCATCGTGATGCCGGTAGACACCCCGAGCACAAAGTTGATGCCGAAAAGCGTGCCCCAGAACTTCGTCATTTGCCGCCAGATCGGGCGACGGGTCATCACATAGACCGTCTCCATCGTGGCCAGCATGATCGACAGCCCGAGCGTCAGGGGCACGAAGAGGAAGTGGTACATAGCTGTCGCTGCGAATTGCAGGCGAGATAGCTCGACTAATCCGAACTCCATTGTTCTCTCCAACTGGTTCGCCGCCCAGTCCCGTGCAGGCGGTTCTTCGAGCTATGAACCCTGCGGCGGCCTGTCGCGCCTGCGCCGGCTGTCGCAGGTGGGCAAAATGTCCCACCTGAAAAAGTGACTACGATCAATTGCTTAGGTTGAGGGCAAAATTCGTGACTGCGTCACTTTCGGGAAGGAACCCCTTGAAAGGTCTTTGTTTTGTGTCGCTTGAAAGGCGTGAGCCGGGTTCAAAACGGCCAGAGCCCGGCGAAAAAAATGTTTCCGATGGCAATTTGTCGCAGCTCCCGAGGCGCATGCACGGGCGCAAAAGCCCGCGCACCGCGCCAGCAAAGCGCGATCACATCCAGGTGAGTCTCACGCCGAAGGGGCGTTCAATGCGCCTCGGCCCAGCTTGCGCCCTGCCCCGCGTCGACCACAAGCGGCACGGAAAGGCGCACAGCCGGATCGGCGGCCCCCTCCATCACGGCGCGCGCGGTGGCGATGAGCGGTTCGACCGCGCCCTCTTCCACCTCGAAAATCAGCTCGTCATGCACCTGCAGCAGCATCCGCGCGGGCAGCCCCGCAATCGCGCCGGGCATGCGGATCATCGCACGGCGGATCACATCGGCGGCGGCGCCCTGAATCGGCGCGTTGATCGCGGCGCGTTTGGCAAAGCCCGCCCCCGGCCCCTTGGCGTTGATTTCGGGCGTGTGGATCTTGCGGCCAAAGAGCGTTTGCACGAAGCCATGCTCCTTTGCAAAGGCAACGGTGCGCTCCATATAGGCGCGGATCCCCGGAAAGCGCTCGAAATAGCGGTCGATGAAGCCCTGCGCCTCGGCGCGCGGAATGCGCAGATTGCGCGCAAGGCCAAAGCCCGAAATGCCATAGATGACGCCGAAGTTGATCGCCTTCGCCTGACGGCGGATCATCGGGTCCATCCCCTCGACCGGCACGCCAAACATTTCCGACGCCGTCATCGCGTGAATGTCGATGCCCTGCCGGAACGCCTCCTTCATCTCGGGCAGGTCGGCGACATGGGCGAGGATGCGCAGCTCGATCTGGGAATAGTCGAGCGAAACGATCTTGTGCCCCGCGGGCGCAATGAAGGCCTCGCGGATGCGGCGCCCCTCGTCCGAGCGCACGGGGATGTTTTGCAGGTTCGGATCGGTCGAGGCGAGGCGACCGGTGTTGGCGCCGGCGATGCTGTAAGAGGTATGCACCCGCCCCGTATCGGGGTTGAGATGGGTTTGCAGCGCGTCTGTATAGGTCGATTTCAGCTTCGAGATCTGGCGCCAGTCGAGCACTTTGGCGGCAAGCGCCGCCGCCTCCTTGTGATCGTCCATCGTGGTGATGTCTTCAAGCACATCGGCGCCGGTGGCATAGGCGCCCGTCTTGCCCTTTTGCCCGCCCGGCACGCCCATGCCGTCAAACAGGATCTCACCCAACTGTTTGGGCGAGCCCACGTTGAAGGGCTGCCCGGCAAGGGTCTGGATTTCGTCTTCCAGCCCCGCCATGCGCTGCGCAAACACGTTCGACATCCGCGCGAGCACAGAGGTATCAACCTTCACGCCCGCCATTTCCATCTCGGCCAGCACCGGGACGAGCGGGCGTTCGAGCGTTTCGTAAACCGTCGTCACCTGCGCGCGGGACAGCTGCGGCTTGAAGGCGCGCCAGAGCCGCAGCGTGACATCGGCATCCTCGGCGGCATAGGGCGTGGCCTTGTCGAGCGGCACCTTGTCAAAGGTGATCTGCGCTTTGCCCGCGCCGATCAGCTCCTTGATCGGGATCGGGCGATGGCCGAGGTATTCCTCTGAAAGCGCATCCATGCCGTGACCGTGCAGCCCGGAAAAGAGCGCATAGCTCATCAGCATCGTATCGTCGAAAGGCGCGACGCGGATGCCGTGGCGGGCAAAGATCTTCCAGTCATATTTCATGTTCTGGCCGATCTTCAGAATCGCTTCATCCTCAAGCACGGGCTTGAGAAGCGCCAGCGCAGCCTCAAAATCCATCTGCCCTTCAACGCGCGCCGAACCGCCAAAGAGGTCATCGCCGCCCGCGGTGTGGCCCAGCGGGATGTAACAGGCCTTGCCTGGCGCGGTGGCAAGCGAAATGCCAACCAGGTCGGCGCGCATTTCATCCAGCGAGGTGGTCTCGGTATCCACGGCGAGCACGCCCTTGGCGCGCGCCTCGGCAAGCCAGGCCTCCAGCGTCTCGGCGTCGCGGATGGTGGCATAGGCGGCGGGGTCGATCGGCGCATCCGGCACCGCTTGCGGGTCAATGCGCGGCTGCGGCGCGGCGCCATCGGCCCATTTTGCGGCGGCACTATCGCCGCGGGCAACCTCGGTGGCAAGCGGCGCGGCCAGGCCGAACTTGTCCGCCACGCGTTTGGTGAGCGTGCGGAACTCCATCTGATTGAGGAAGTCCATCAGCGCTTGCGGATCGGGCTCCTTCACCTCGAGTGTTTCAAGCCCAAAGTCGAGCGGCACGGTATCGCAAAGCGTCACGAGCTGTTTCGAGACCCGGATCTGGTCGGCGAAATTGATCAGCGTCTCGCGCCGTTTGGGCTGCTTGATCTCGCCCGCGCGCGCGAGCAGCGTTTCCAGATCGCCGTAATCGGCAATGAGCTGGGCCGCGGTCTTGATCCCGATCCCCGGCGCGCCCGGCACGTTATCGACCGAATCGCCCGCGAGCGCCTGCACATCCACCACCTTCTCGGGGCGGACGCCAAATTTGGCCTCCACCTCTTCGGGGCCGATCGCGAGGTTCTTCATCGCGTCGAGCATGCTCACGCCATTGCCCACCAGCTGCATCAGATCCTTGTCGGAGGAGATGATGGTGACGCGCCCGCCCGCCTCGCGCGCCTGCCGCGCCAGCGTGGCGATGATGTCATCGGCCTCATAACCCTCGATCTCGAGACAGGCGAGGTTGAACGCCTTGGTCGCCGCGCGCGTAAGCGGGAATTGCGGGCGCAGATCCTCGGGCGCGGGGGGGCGGTTTTCCTTGTAGGCGGGGTAGATCTCGTTGCGGAAGGTCTTCGAGCTGTAATCGAAGATCACCGCGGCATGGGTCGGCGCATCCGCCCCCTTCGCCTCTTCGATATAGCGATAAATCATGTTGGCAAAGCCCGCGACAGCGCCCACCGGCAGCCCGTCGGATTTGCGCGTCAGCGGCGGCAGCGCGTGATAGGCGCGGAAGATGAAGGCCGATCCGTCGATCAGATGCAGATGGCAGCCCTTGCCGAAACTCATGGTCCTCTCCCCTCGCTTGCCGGTTTGTTGTGCCACAGCCGCCCGCGCCCCGGAAC
>NZ_JBHUIX010000005.1:515739-546911 GCF_042683065.1 Rhodobacter lacus
TCGTCGTGCGCGTGGGCGCGGTCGATCACGAAGGTCTTGCTGCAATAGGGGCAGACCACCTCGCCCGTCTCGGGCGGAATCGTCAGCCAAACCCGCGGATGCCCGCCCAATCCCCCGTCACAGGCCACTTTCCAGCTCGTCACAATCTGGGTCTCGGGGGTCTTGGTCATGGCAGGCTCCTCGTCTGGGGCTGATACGCTTGGCCCGATTTATCCGCAAAAGCGGGCGCGGGGCAAGCGGCGCTGCGGCAGGCTGCCTCAGTCGAGGCTGATCATCCGGCCAATCGGGCGCCCAGCGAGGATATGCATGTGGAAATGCGGCACCTCCTGCACCCCGTGCTCGCCCGCATTGGTGATGGCGCGGAACCCCTTGCCGCCCGAATGCGCCTCGGCCCCCGAACGTTTCACCACTTCCGCCACGGTGCGGGCGAAATCGACGATTTCCGCCGCGGAGGCCTCGGCGCAGAAATGGTCATAGGTGACGTAAGGCCCCTTCGGGATCACCAGCACATGCACCGGCGCTTTTGGCGCAATATCGGCGAAGGCGAGCGTATGCTCGGTTTCCAGCACCGTCTTGTTGGGGATCTCGCCGCGCAGGATGCGGGCGAAGATATTCGTATCGTCATAGACATAGGGCACGGGCCACCTCCTCAATCGACAAACAGATAATCGGTCTCGGCGATCTCGAGCGCAAGCTCCCGATCAATTCCGAGAAACGCGGCAAGCGGGGCGGCATTCTCGTCCGGGCCCACGTTCTGACGCATCCGCAAAAACACCGGGAACTGCGCATCGCGCATCTGCTCGCTTTCGTGCTGCAGATCATAGCGGATCGTCGGCAAAAGCCGGTCAAGCACCTCGCGCGGGCTGTGCTCCCCCGCAAGGCCGATCCGGCGCGCATGGCCGATCAGATAGTCATCGGTGAAGTCGCAGGCGATCTCCAGAATCCGTGTCGTGCATTTGTCGTCCGCGAAATCGCGCATCAGCTCGATGGCGGCAGGATCAAGGCAGATCACCAACCGGTCGGTTTCGTAATAGTCAAACAGCATGCGCAAAAGGGCGCGGCGGTGGCGGTTGCGCTTTTCCACCGTGCGCTCGATGCCGCCCAGATCGGGAAGCCCCCCGGCCTCGTTGAAGAGATATTCAACCACCGGCAGCCCGGTGCGCTGATGCACCTGTTCGACCAGACGCTTGGCGACATGCCATTTCTTGCACACCACGATCATCAGCGTGCGCTCGCGCCCGAGGCTCGCCTCGCGCTCCCAAAATCGCGGGCCAAAGCGCCGCCCGATCCGGCCCCGCCCGGTGACGAAGGAAAAGAGCGCCCGCCCCTCGTTCGAGATCTCGAACTGCGCGCCCTTTTGCTGCCAGAGCGCGCCAAGCCGCTCTTTCAGTTCCAGCGCATCGGGGCTGATCTTGCGCGCAAACAGGTAATCCTGCCCCAAAAGCAGATCATAGTGATCGTTGTAGAAGGTCACCGGCATGCCGTAATCGGTGAACATGAGGAAGGTGAGCGTGCGCGCGCGGATCTCTTTTTCCGGCACCAGATGGCGCACAATGGTCTGGAAAAACGTCTCGTCAGGGATCCATGTGGTGCGGAAAAACCGCATCACGTCGCGGCGCTTGCGCGTGAACTCAAGCACCCATTCGATGGTGCGCCGCCGCAGGCACCACCATTGCGAGCCGATCATCATCTGGATGTCGTCGGGGATCTTGCGGGTCAGGCCAAGTTTTTGCTGCAGCGTGAAAGAGGTGTAGAACAGCTTCGATTGGCTGCGCTCATTGAACCAGTGCCGATAGATCAGCCGCTCTTCCTTGAACCCGGTCTTGATCCAGCCCGAGCCGAAAAAATCGACGCTCTCGATATAGTCGACGTTTTCCGCATCCAGAAAGCGATGCGCATATTCGGCGCTTTTCACCGGCATGCAATCGCCCGAGAGCATGTAGAAATGCGTTGCATCCGGGAAGGCGTCGAGCGCCGCCGTCACCGCCTCAAGCGTGGCCTCGACAAGGCTCCATTCGCCCCAGCCGCATTTGCGGCGCTTCTTTGCAAAAGTCACCGAAGGGTTGGCGGAAAGCGCGTCATGGATGCGGGCAAAATCCTCGGCCCTGGCGCGCGCATCGAAATGGATCGAAACAAAATCGCCCGCCGCGGTGAGCCGCTCGGCCTGCGCAATGATCCCTTGCGGGTCCTTGTGGGTCAGGAGAATGAAGGCGATTTTGGCCATTTCGAAAACTGCTCTTGCCCGGATTTCTTGCCATCTGCCCTAATAGCGCCAAAAGGCGTTGAAAAAACAGAGCTTCCTTGCTTGATAGGAAGGAATTATCAAGGCCGGGCGCGGCAGGGTCGGCGCATCGCAACTGGAGGCAGAATTCATGGGGTTTCCCGGCACCTGGATGACCGAGAGCGAAAGCGTGGTTTACCGCGTGGTTCCCAAATGCGCCTGCTCCTCGATCGGGCAGATCATGTTCTACTCCGATCATGGCCGGTTCTTTGACGGCGACATCCATGACAGCACCGCGGGGCTGCACAAATGGAGCCAGGAAGAAAGCCAAAAGCTGATCGAAAAGAACGTGAAGGGGCACAAGAGCTATGCCTTCACCTGTGTGCGCAACCCCTATGCGCGCATCCTCAGCTCGTTCTTTGACAAGATCGCGGGCATTCAGCGCAACGGCAAGCGCTACCGCGGCAACCTTGTGCCGCAACTTATCCAGAAATACGGCATCGAAGTGGGCAGCCCCGAGGATGATTTCGCCTTTGATCAGGTGAAGTCGTTCCGCCGCTTCCTGCTGTTTGCCCGTGACACGATCCGCTGGCGCCGCCCGATGGAGCCGGACATTCACTGGTCGGCGATGTCGGGGCATATCTCGACCTTCATCGTCAACGGTGGGCGCTATGATCAGGTGTTTTTTACCGAAAAGTTCAACGAAGGGATGCAACAGGTGCTCGATCATATCGAGACACCGCATCCGGTCGACCTGAACGCGATCCCGAAGTTCAACGAGAGCGAGGGCCACGGGCCGAAACGCGCGCACAAGGTGAGCGACTATTTCGACGACCTGTCGCGCCATCTCGTGTGGGAGATCTACAAGAAGGATTTCCAGCTTTTCAAATATGACTTCGACGACCCGGACAACAAGTTCCCGATCGGCGAAGTGGATCTCGACGAGATGCACGCCAAACTCGGGGATTGACGCGGGCGAGCGATGGGAGCCGGGCTCAGCCCCTGCGGGCGGTAAAAAGCACCTGCCCGCGCGGCAGCAGCCGGTCATCCCGGGTGAGCACCCAACCGGGGGCGGCGTCATGCACCTCCGGTTCGCGCAGATGCCGCGGCGGGCGGTCGGGATGGGTCACCACGCCATCGGCTTGCCGGTAGGCGGTGTGCGCAAGCGCATCGGGCGCAAGAAAGACCGTGAACAGAAACGCCTCAAGCCGGGGGAAGCGCGCGAGGTTCGCCATCGCAAGCGCGAGGCATTCGCCCGGCAAATGCGCAAAGACGGCAAAGGCAATCGCATGGGTGATCGTGTCGGGCACCCCCGGAAAGGCGAAGTCGCCATCCTCTATAAGCTGGGCCGGGTCGAGCCGGGCGGGGTCTTCCAGCTCGCGCGCATGGCCCGCGAGCAAAAGCGCACGAGAGGCATCCGTTGCCCAGTAATGGCCCGGATCGAGGTAGCCGACCGCCTTGCAGCCAAGCCGCAAAGCGCCCGCGCCGATGTCGAGCAGGTGGTGATGCGGCGCAAGCCCCGCATCGCGGAGCGCCGCCATCTGCACGCGCCCTGTTTCGTCCCAGCGCCCGCCCACGATCGCGCGATGCCGCCCGGCAGCAATCGCGCTCTCGTAAAAATCGGGCGCCAGATAGGGCGAGCGGCTCAGAGCAGCCCCTCGGCGCGGAACTGATCGAGAATATCCGCCTCCGGGCGCGCACCGTAATGGCTGATCACCTCGGCGGCGGCAATGCAGCCCATCCGCCCCGCAACGGCAAGCGGCTTGCCGGTGGCGATGCCGTAAAGGAAGCCCGCGGCAAATTGATCCCCCGCCCCCGTCGCATCGACCGGAACGACCCGGTGCACCGGCACCTCGACCCGCTCGTCACCACGGATCACCACCACATCGGCGCCCGACCGGGTGCAGACGACAAGCCCGCATTCGGAGGCCGCCTGCTTCAGCGCGCTCTCAAGATCGGTCTCGTAGAGCGAGGCCCATTCGTGTTCGTTGCCAATCGCAAAATCCATCTCCGCCTTCACGAGGCGGCGGAAGCTGTCGCGGTGACGATCAACGCAGAACGGGTCCGAAAGTGAAATCCCCGCGCGCCCGCCGCCACGGTGGCAGCCCTGCGCGGCTTTCAGGAACCCCGCCTTGCCGTGATCCTTGTCGAAGAGATAGCCTTCAAGGAACAGAAATTCCGTGTTTTCAACCACATCGAGCGGCACATCCTCGGTGGACAGCTCCGCCGAAATGCCGAGGTAGGTGTTCATCGAGCGCTCGCCATCCGGCGTCACAAAGATCATCGAGCGCGACGTCGGAAGCTCCACGCCGGTCACCGGCGGGTTCGGAAAATCGGTGCCCTCGGCCTTCAGCGCCGCCTCATAAAAATGGCCAAGCGCATCATCGGCAACGCGGCCAATGAAACCGGCTTTGAGCCCGAGGTTGCCAAGCCCCGCGATGGTGTTGCCAACCGAGCCCCCGGGCGCCTCGGTGCGCGCCCCCATCGCGGCGTAAAGTGTCTCTGCCCGCTCCCGGTCGATAAGCTGCATCACGCCCTTGTCGATGCCGTTCACGCTCAGGAACGCGTCTTCACATTGCGCGATCACGTCAACGATGGCGTTGCCGATGCCGACGACCTGATAGTTCTTCATGCGGTTTTCTCCTCGAAACGGCACAGATCGCGGATCAGGCAATCGGCGCAGCGGGGTTTGCGGGCGGTGCAGATGTAGCGCCCATGCAGGATCAGCCAGTGATGCGCATGGCGTTGCCATTCGACCGGCACATTGTCTTCAATCGCGCGCTCCACCGCCTCGACGTCACGCCCCGGGCAGAGGCCGGTGCGGTTGCCAACGCGGAAGATATGGGTATCGACCGCCTGCGCCGGATGCCCCCACCACATGTTGAGCACCACATTGGCGGTCTTGCGGCCGACGCCCGGAAGCGATGTGAGCGCCGCGCGCGAACTCGGCACCTCGCCGCCATAATTCTCAACGAGGATCTGGCTGAGCTTGATCACGTTTTTCGCCTTGTTGCGGTAAAGCCCGATCGACTTGATATGCTCGATCAGCCCCTCCTCGCCCAGCGCGAGCATCTTTGCGGGGGTATCCGCCAGCGGCCAAAGCGCGCGGGTGGCCTTGTTCACCCCCACATCTGTCGCCTGCGCCGAAAGCGCCACGGCAACAAGCAAGGTGAAGGCGTTGGTATGCTCAAGCTCCCCCTTCGGATGGGGCTCAACCGCCGCGAAGCGACGGAAGATTTCCTGCATCTGGGCATAGGCGAGTTGCGCGGTCATGCCCCCTTCTGCCCGGCCCCCGGCGAGCGGGCAAGAGGGGCCGCGCGCAGTTTACCATTTTCGGGGAATTGGGGACAATTCGCCGCCGCCGTTAACGTGTTGTTTGCCGTGTCGGAGAGACACTGAGGGCCGAGTCGCACCCGGCACGGCAGGAGGTTTCATGGAATACGGCTATCCGGTTTCGGTTCTCAGCTTCGACGCGGAGCACGCCCTTTGGTCGCTGGCGCATGATTTCGACGCCGAAACGATGCTTTGGCAGATTTCGCATGATGAGACGGGCGCCACGCTCACCGATGCGCTGGGCACAAAGCGCGCGCAGGGCGTGATGACGGCGGATGCGCCGCTGGTGCTCGAAAAGCCGGGCGGCGGCACGCTGCGCCTCGACCGGATCGAGATCGACGGCAGGCTCGCGCTTTACATGCCCACCGACCTGCTGGTGCCGGGGGCGGATTACGCGGAGGTGAAACCTTTTGCCCTGCCCGCGCGCGCCGCGAGCCCCGAAGAGATTGCCGCAATGCAGGCGCTGGGCGCGGGCACGATGGTCGCCACTGCCGAGGGCCCCGCGCCGATCGACTGGCTGCGCCCCGGCGACCGGGTGCTGACGCGCGACAACGGCTATCAGCCGCTTCTGTGGGTCGGCCAGCACACGATGCCGCGCCGCGCCCCGGAAGAAACCCGGCCGTTGCGGCTTTGCGCCGAGTGCTTTGGCGAGGCCCTGCCCGAGCGCGACGTGCTCGTGACCCCGGGCACCGGCATTCTGCTCGCCGGGCATGAGCTTGAACTGTGGTTCGGCGAAAGCGAGATGTTCGCGCCCGCGCGCCATGCGCTGCCGCAGGCCGAAACCGGACCGGGAAGCCAGAAGCTTTATTCGATGCTTTTCGAGGCGCCGCAGGTGGTGCTGGCCGAGGGCATGTGGGTCGCAACCGCCGATGCCGATGCGCCCTATCTCTCGCTCCTGCCCGACAATCTGCGGGGCCCGCTGACGATGCGGGTGGCCGCCGGCCATGCCGAGCCCGCGCGCGCCTGGCTCGACGATTGGGAAGTGGCGATGTTCCGCCGCGAGCGGCTCGCGCGCGCGCGCCGCTTGGCGGCCTGAGCGCGCAAACCGCAGCTTCCGGGTCGCGCTGCGGCCTTGTCCGGGCTAGGCTTCGGGCAAGGAGACCCCGATGCCCGACCCCATGACCGCCGCCCCGCTTGAGGAGCGCTACCATTACCGGGTGATTGCCCGCGCCATCGCCGAGATCGACGCCGCCGAAGCCGAGGCCCGTGCCGCGGGCCGCCCGGTGCAGATTTCGCTCACCGATCTCTCTGCCCGGCTCGGGCTTTCCCCCGCGCATTTCCAGCGCCTCTTCACCGCATGGGCGGGGGTTTCTCCCAAGCGTTACACGCAGTATCTCTCGCTTTCGCTCGCGCGAGAGCTGCTCATGGAGCGATTGCCGCTTGACACGGTGGCCGATGCCGCGGGCCTTTCGGCCCCGTCGCGGCTCCATGACCTGATGCTGCGCTGGGAGGCGATGACGCCCGGTGAGTTTGCCACTGGCGCCGCGGGGCTCACGATCCATTGGGGGCAATTTGACACCCCCTTTGGCCCCGCGCTGGCCTTTGCCACCGCGCGCGGGCTCTGCGGCCTCGCTTTCACCGCCGAGATGGGGTTTGCCGCCGCCTTTGCCGATATGGCGCGGCGCTGGCCCGGTGCCGCGCTGTGCGAAGACAACGAGCGCCTCGCCCCGCATGTCAGCGCCGCCTTCTCTGGCCGGGGCGCGACGCTCGCCCCGATCGGCGCGCCGTTTCAACTCAAGGTCTGGGAGGCGCTCCTTGCCATTCCGCCCGGCTCCGCCACGAGCTATGGCACGCTCGCCGCAAGGCTCGGCACGCCTGCCGCGGCGCGCGCTGTCGGCACGGCGGTGGGGCGCAACCCGGTGGCCTTGCTGATCCCCTGCCACCGGGTGTTGCGGCAATCCGGGGCGCTGGGCGGCTACCATTGGGGGCTCGGGATCAAGCGCGCCATCCTTGCGCGCGAGGCGATCCGCCGCGATGCGGCCCCCCTCGCCCAGATGTGATGTGCGAAATTATGCCCAATCTCGCAGCAGTGATGGAACCGCGCCACCGTTCCGGCGTAGTATTGGCGAAAGGGCCATAAGGCCGCCAATGACAGGGCAGAGCATGACCAGATCTTTCCTCATCGCCGCGACCGCAGCAACCTTTGCAGTCGCAGGCTGCACCCAGCCCTATAATCAGGGCTACAATCAGGGCTACAATGATACCGGAAGCGGCAAGGTGTCCAACACCCAGGCCGGGGCGATTACCGGCGCGCTTCTGGGCGGCGCGCTCGGCGCCACAAGCGGCGGGGACGAGCGGATCACCAAAGCCGCTGCGGGCGCGATCATCGGCGGGTTGATCGGCGGCGCCGTCGGCAACCAGCTGGACAAGCAGGCGCAGGAGTTGCGCCGCGATCTGGACACCAACGGCGTCTCCGTCGTGCGCCAGGGCGACCGGCTTGTGGTGACGATGCCGCAAGATGTGCTTTTTGCAACCGACAGCTCGGCGGTGCGCCCCGATCTGCAACAAGATCTCTACACGCTCGCGGGCAGCCTCAACCGCTACCCCGACACCACGGTCGAAGTGGTGGGCCACACCGATTCCGACGGCGAGGCCGCCTATAACCAGCGCCTCTCCGAAGCGCGGGCCCGCTCGGTGGCCAATATCCTCGTGAGCGCGGGCGTGCCGCAAGCGCGTGTGATTTCCTATGGCCGGGGCGAAGAGCAGCCTGTGGCCTCGAACTACACGCCCGAAGGCAAGGCGCAAAACCGCCGTGTCGAGTTCATCATCCGCGCCAACCGCTGACGGCGCGACCACAACAAGGCCAAGGCCGGGCCCTGCCCGGCCTTTTGCCGTCTTGCCCGCCTCGATCATTGGTCATAGTTTCTGACCACGGGGGACAGCATGCCATTTCAGAAGATCGAATCCGAAAAACTGGCCGCGGCGGTGGTGCGTCAGATCGAAACCCTGATCCTGCAGGGCGTGCTGCGGCCGGGCGAACGCCTGCCCTCAGAGCGCGAGCTTTCCGAGCGGCTCGCCGTGTCGCGCCCGAGCCTGCGCGAGGCGATTGCCGAATTGCAGGACTCCGGGCTTGTCACCACGCGTGCGGGCTCGGGCATTTTCGTTGCCGAAGTGCTGGGCCATGCCTTTTCGCCCGCGCTGATCCGGCTTTTTGCCCGCAACGATCAGGCGGTGTTCGACTATCTGGCGTTCCGGCGCGACCTTGAGGGGATGGCCGCGGAGCGCGCCGCAAGGCTCGGCTCGGACACGGATCTCAAGGTGATCGACACGCTCTTTGAGCGCATGGAGGCCGCGCATTCCAAGCGCAATCCGACCGATGAGGCGAGCCTTGATGCGCAATTCCACATGGCGATCGTCGAGGCCGGGCACAACATCATCATGCTGCATATGATGCGCGCGATGTTCGACCTGCTCACCGAGGGCGTGTTCTACAACCGGCAAGTGATGTTCCGCAACCGCACCACACGGGATTCGCTTCTGGAACAGCACCGCACCATCAACGCGGCGATTCAGGCGCGCGACGGGGCGGCGGCGCGGGCCGCCGTGGCGGCGCATATGGATTTTGTCGAGGTCTCGCTGGGCGAGCAACGCAAGGCCGACCGGCACGAGGCCTTGGCCCGGCTGCGGCTCCAGCACACCAGCGAAAAAGCCGCCAAACCGGAGTAGCCCGCCCCCGGGGCGCGGCCCGCGCCATGCCCGCCCCATGACCCGCGCGCAATGCAAAAGGGCGCCCCGAGGGGCGCCCTTCGCTATATCTGCCGGGGCAGGATTACATCATGCCGCCCATGCCGCCCATGTCGGGCATGCCGCCCGCGGCCGGTTTCGGCTCGGGTTTCTCGGCGATCATGCATTCGGTGGTGATCAAGAGGCCCGCCACCGAAGACGCATCTTCCAGAGCGGTGCGGGCGACTTTCGCCGGGTCGATCACGCCGAACTTGAACATGTCGCCATATTCTTCGGTCTGCGCGTTGAACCCGAAGGCGAGGTCGCTCGATTCGCGCACCTTGCCAGCCACCACGGCGCCGTCGACACCGGCGTTTTCGGCGATCTGACGCAGCGGCGCTTCAAGCGCGCGGCGCACGATGGCGATACCGGCATCCTGGTCGCCATTGGCGCCCGAGAGGCCGTCGAGCGATTTCGCCGCTTGCACGAGCGAGACGCCGCCGCCGACGATGATGCCTTCCTGCACGGCCGCACGGGTCGCGTTGAGGGCGTCGTCCACGCGGTCCTTGCGCTCTTTCACTTCAACTTCGGTCATGCCGCCGACGCGGATCACCGCAACGCCGCCCGCCAGTTTGGCAACGCGTTCTTGCAGTTTTTCACGGTCGTAATCCGAGGTGGTTTCCTCGATCTGAGCGCGGATCTGCGCCACGCGGGCGTCGATCTCGGCCTTGTCGCCAGCGCCGTCGACGATCGTGGTGTTCTCTTTCGAGATCGTGATCTTCTTGGCGCGGCCCAGCATGTCGAGGGTGACGTTCTCGAGCTTCATGCCGAGGTCTTCCGAGATCACTTGGCCGCCGGTCAGGATCGCGATGTCCTGCAGCATGGCCTTGCGGCGATCCCCGAAGCCCGGAGCTTTGACGGCGGCGATTTTCAGGCCGCCACGGAGTTTGTTGACCACGAGGGTGGCGAGCGCTTCGCCTTCCACGTCTTCAGCGATGATGAGGAGCGGCTTGGTCGACTGGATCGCCGATTCGAGCAGCGGCACCATCGGTTGCAGCGAGGAGAGTTTTTTCTCGTGCAGCAGGATGAAGCAGTCTTCGAGATCCGCGATCATCTTGTCGGGGTTGGTCACGAAGTAGGGCGAGAGGTAGCCGCGGTCGAATTGCATCCCTTCGACGACTTCAACCTCGGTGTCCATGCCCTTGTTTTCTTCGACGGTGATCACACCCTCGTTGCCGACCTTTTGCATCGCGTCCGCGATGAAGCGGCCGATTTGCGCTTCGCCGTTGGCCGAGATGGTGCCGACTTGGGCGACTTCGTCGCTGTCTTTCACCGGACGGGCGGCGGCCTTGATCGATTCCACGACTTTCGCGGTGGCGAGGTCGATGCCGCGCTTCAGATCCATCGGGTTGAGGCCCGCGGCGACCGATTTCAGGCCTTCCTTGATGATCGCTTGCGCGAGCACGGTGGCGGTGGTGGTGCCGTCGCCCGCTTCGTCATTGGTGCGCGAGGCGACTTCTTTCACCATCTGCGCGCCCATGTTCTCGAACTTGTCGGCCAGTTCGATTTCCTTGGCGACCGAGACACCGTCCTTGGTGATGCGCGGGGCGCCGAAGGACTTTTCGATCACGACGTTGCGGCCTTTCGGGCCGAGCGTCACTTTCACCGCGTCAGCGAGGATGTTGACGCCTTTCAGCATCCGGTCGCGGGCGTCGGTGGAGAATTTGACTTCTTTGGCTGCCATTCTTGAGGCTCCTTGAATACTCGTGGGGGATGAGCGGCGTGGCGCCGCCGCGGGGTCTCGTGATTACGAGATGATCCCCATGATGTCCGACTCTTTCATGATCAGCATTTCGACGCCATCAAGCGTGACTTCGGTGCCCGACCATTTGCCGAACAGAACCCGGTCGCCGATCTTCACCGAGGGGGCGATCAGCTCGCCCGAATCCTTGCGCGCGCCTTCCCCCACCGCGACGATCTCGCCCTCGGCCGGTTTTTCCTTCGCCGTATCGGGGATGATCAGGCCGCCCTTGGTTTTTTCTTCGCTTTGCACGCGCTTGACCAGCACGCGGTCATGAAGCGGTTTGAATGCCATCTGGGTCACTCCCTAAGGTTCCAGGTTGTCGCTTTTAGCACTCGCATCAAGCGAGTGCCAACGCAGCGCGATCTAGTCATCCCCCCCGAACCTGTCAACACCCGGCTCATGAAAATTTTGCGCCCCCGCCCCCGCCCCGGGCCCATGGGCTCGGTGACGTGCAAAGCCCGGGGGCGTGCCCTTGCCGCAGCCAAGGTTGGATTCTCGGGCGCAGGGCATATAATAGTGAGGGCCCATCGGCCTTTGGCATGCCGCGCAAGGCCTGCCCCGAACGGGGAGATCTTATGGAGCTTGGTCGTCTTCCGCCGCTGCGCGCTCTGGTGGCGTTTCAGACCGTGGCGCGCTACGGCAGCTTTACCCGCGCGGCAGAGCTTCTTGGGCTCACGCAAAGCGGGATCAGCCGACAGATCGCCCAACTGGAGGGCCATGTCGGCACCGCGCTCTTCGAGCGCCAGCCCTCGGGCGTGGTGCTGACCGCACTGGGCGAGGAATATGCCAAGGATGTCGGGCGCGCGCTCGATGCGCTGCAGGGGCTGGAAGCGGGGCAGATCGGGCGGCGTGGCGGCAATCAGGTGACCATCGCCTGCTCGCGCGGCGTGGCCGATTTGTGGATGCTGCCCCGTCTCGCGGGGCTGCACACCGCCTTTCCCGATCTTGAGCTGAAGCTGATCGTGAACGACTTCTATCCGCAACTGAGACACGATGAATTCGATCTGGCGATCTATTACCGGCCGATGCGGCCCGCCGATGTCACTTTCGATGCGCTCGGCGCCGAGGAGATGCTGCCGGTGATGGCGCCGGGCGGTGCACCGCTCATCGCGCGGGACGCCCCCGTGGTGCTGACGGTGGAAGAGACCCACAAGGAATGGACCGATTGGGGCAACTGGCTTTCGGCCGCGGCGGTGAGCCTGCCGCAGCCCACGCAACGCTGGAAACTTGGCGATTATCACCTCTCGGTGGAGGCGGCGCGGCGCGGGCTGGGGGTGGCGATGGGCTGGACATGGATCATGGCGGAGCACTTGATTTCAGGCGCTTTGGTGCCGGCACATGAATATGTGCTGCGCGGCGCGGGGCAGTATTACCTGATGCGCCCGACAACCCGCCATCAACGCCAGATCACGCGTCAGGTGGCGGACTGGCTGCTAGAGAGCAACCGTCTCTGGACCCGCTGACCCCTCTTGATCGCACAGGGGTATGACAGAAATTCATTTGTAACCCTAAGACTCATCTTCAATGTTCATAGGTAAAATTAAAGCTCCCGATCAGAGGGGCGCGAACACAGAGGAGATGACATGATGAACCTGCATAGCACGACTGCCATCAGCCGCCGCGGCGTTCTGGCCGGAGGCGCTGCGCTCGGCCTGCTGGGGCTCTCCGGGCGCCCGCTGCGGGCCGAGACCGCCCCCACCAAGGGGGGTGTGCTCAAGCTCGGAATCGGTGGCGGCTCGACCACGGACGATTTCGACACCCGCAAGCTGACCGACTGGGTGCCGGTGAACCAGGCCTATATGGTGATGAACGGGCTGGTCGAGATCGACGCCAACAACACCGCCCAGCCCGAGCTGTTCGAGAGCTGGGAAGCCGCCGAGGGCGCTGTCGACTGGACCTTCAAGGTGCGTCAGGGCATCACCTTCCACAATGGCAAGACCCTCACCGCGGATGACATCCTCTATTCGCTGAACCTGCACCGCGGCGACAGCGGCTCGGCCGCGCGCTCGGTGGCGGCGGCGATCAAGGATATTGTCAAGCTTGACGAGACCACGGTGAAGATCACGCTGGAAAGCGGCAATGCCGACCTGCCCTATGTGCTCTCGGATTATCACTTCCTCGTCGTGCCGGAGGGCTTTGACGACTGGATGAACCCGATCGGCACCGGCCCGTTCAAGCTGGAGCGGATGGAACCCGGCGTGCGGGCGCGCTTTGTCCGCAACGAAAGCTACTGGAAGCCCGGCTGCGCCAATGTCGATGCGGTCGAGGTGATCGTGATCAACGATATCGCCGCGCGCACCAATGCGCTGATGTCGGGTCAGGTGCACGCGATCAACTCGGTCGATTTCAAGACCGTCGATCTGCTTGGCCGCAACCCGAACATCGAGATCGTGAAATCGGCAGGCGGGCAGCATTTTACCTTCCTGATGGATTGCACGCAGGCCCCGTTCACCGATACCAATATCCGCCTTGCGATCAAGCATGCGGTCGATCGCGAGCAGCTTCTGACCACCGCACTGCGCGGCTATGGCCAGCTCGGCAATGATCATCCGATCCCGAAAACCGACCGGTTCTTCAACGCAGAGCTGCCGCAGCGCGCCTATGACCCCGAGAAGGCAAAGTTCTATCTCAAGCAAGCCGGGCTCGACAGCCTGAGCATCACGCTTTCCGCCTCCGATGCGGCCTTTGCGGGCGCGGTCGATGCGGCGGCGATCTTCCGCACCGCTGCGGCGGGCGCGGGCATCGACGTCACCCTGAAGCGCGAGCCCGCCGACGGCTACTGGAACGATGTCTGGATGAAGGCGCCGTTCTGCATGTCTTACTGGGGCGGGCGTCCGACCGCAGACCAGATGCTGACCATCGCCTATGAGTCCACCTCCGCCCAGAACGACACACACTGGAACAACGCGCGCTTCGACAGCCTGCTGACGGAAGCGCGCGCGCTCCTCGACGAGGAGAAACGCCGCGAGATCTATTGGGAGCTGCAGCAGATCATCCACGATGATGGCGGCGCGATGATCCCGATGTTCGGCGATTATCTCGATGCCGTGTCGAAAAAGGTCAAGGGCGTCACACCGCATCCGATGTTCAACCTGATGGGGGCACGGATGGCGGAGAAGGTCTGGCTCGACGCCTGATGACGACGCTGATCCTCAAACGCTTCGCCCTTGGGCTCTTCACGCTCTGGCTGGTCTCGGTTCTGGTGTTCGCCGGAACCGAGATCCTGCCCGGCGATGTGGCGGGCGCCCTGTTGGGCCAGAACGCAACGCCCGAGTCCCTTGCCGCGCTGCGCACCCAGCTCGGGCTCGATGAGCCCGCGCTGATGCGCTATCTCGGCTGGCTCGGCGGCATCACCCACGGCGATCTGGGCCAGTCGCTCGCAAACCACCGCCCGGTGGCAGAGCTGCTGTGGCCACGGTTCTGGAACACGATGGCGCTGGCCGCCTATGCGGGCGTGATCGCGATCCCGCTTGCGGTCAGCCTCGGCATCCTTGCGGCGGCGCGGCGCGGCCGCTTTTTTGACCGCTTTGCCAATATCGCGGCCCTCGCCCTCGTCTCGTTGCCGGAATACTTCCTTGGCCTGCTGCTGATCCTCGGCCTGTCCGTGCGCACCGGCTGGCTGCCAAGCCTTGCTGATACCTATGAGGGCATGGGCCTTGCGGCATGGGTCAAGGCCACCACCCTGCCGATGCTGGTGCTCGTGATGGTGACGATGGCGCAGATCCTGCGGATGACCCGCACCACGGTTCTGGGCGTGATGGATCAACCCTATATCGAAACCGCCTTCCTCAAGGGGCTGCGCAATGGCCGCGTGGTTTTGCGCCATGCCACCCCCAATGCCGCCGCGCCGATTGTCAACGTCGTCTCCTTCAACATCGCCTATCTGATCACCGGCGTGGTGCTGGTGGAGGCGGTGTTCAACTACAACGGGCTCGGGCGTTTCATGGTCGATGCCGTCTCCAAACGTGACCTGCCGATGGTGCAGGGCGCCGCAATCGTCTTTGGCGCGGCCTATGTGGTTTTGAACATGATCGCCGATATCGCCGCCATCGCGCTCAACCCGCGGCTGCGCCATCCGCGCGCGAAGGGGGCGTAAGATGAACCGCATCCCCCTCACCGCCTGGATCGGGCTTTTCCTGATCGGGCTCAATCTCGTGCTCTTTCTCTTTGGCCCGCTGCTCGCTCCGTTCGGGCAAGAAGAGATCGTCGGCGCGCCGTTCGACGGACCGATGCCGGGGCATTGGCTCGGCTTTGACCAGAACGGGCGCGACATGCTCTCGCGGCTCCTTTACGGCGCGCAAATGTCGATCGGCGTCTCGCTTGGCGCGGTCCTGCTCTCCTTCAGCATCGGCATTCCGCTCGGCTTTTTTGCCGCGATCCGCGGCGGCTGGGTTGATCTCGCGCTCTCGCGCCTCGTCGACACGGTGATGTCGATCCCGGTGCTGATCTCGGCGCTGGTGGTGCTGCAGGCGCTCGGCTCCAGCCTGCCGGTGCTGATCGTGACCATCGCCTGCCTCGATTCCACCCGCGTGTTCCGGCTCGCGCGTCTCGTGGCGCAGGGCATCAACGTGATGGAATATGCCGAGGTGGCGCGGCTGCGCGGCGAAGGGCTCTGGTGGATGATCCGCAAGGAGATCCTGCCCAATGCCCTGCCCCCGCTCGTCGCCGAATTCGGCATGCGGTTTTGCTTCACGTTCCTCTTTGTCGCCGGGCTGAGCTACCTCGGGCTGGGCGTGCAACCGCCCTTTGCCGATTGGGGCGGCATGGTGCGCGACAATCAGCAGGGCATCCTTTACGGGCTCTATGCGCCGCTCTTCCCCGCCGCGGCCATCGCCCTTGTCACCATCGGGGTCAACCTTGTGGTCGACTGGATGCTGGCCGGGCGCACCATCGTGCAGGGAGACAACCGATGAGCGAGATCCTGAAAATCCGCGATCTGCGGGTCGAGACGGCGAGCGGCGTAGAGCTTCTGCACGGCATCTCGCTGGATCTCGCCAAGGGCGAAATCCTTGGCCTGATCGGCGAATCCGGCGCGGGCAAATCCACCATCGGCCTTGCCGCAATGGGCTATGGCCGCGGCGGGTGCCGGATTTCGGGCGGCACGATCGAGCTTGCGGGGACCGAGCTTGCCTCGGCGAGCCTGCGCCAGCGCGAGGCCGTGCGCGGCGCGCGCATCGCCTATGTCGCGCAAAGTGCCGCCGCCGCCTTCAACCCGGCGCAACGGCTTGAGCAGCAAATTCTCGAAGGGCCGCTCCGGCATGGCGTCATGACCGCCGCCGAAGCGCGCGCCTGGATGCTGGAGCTGTTCACTGCGCTGCAGCTCCCGGAGCCCGAAACTTTCGGGCGGCGCTATCCGCATCAGGTCTCGGGCGGGCAGTTGCAACGCGCGATGGTGGCGATGGCAATGGCCTGCAAGCCCGACATCCTCGTGCTCGACGAGCCCACGACCGCGCTTGATGTGACAACCCAGATCGAGGTGCTGGCGCTGCTGCGCGAGACAATCCACCGCTATGGCACCTCTGCGCTTTACATCACGCATGACCTCGCGGTGATCGCGCAGATCGCCGATCGGCTGATCGTGCTGCGCGATGGCGCCGAGATCGAAAGCGGCACCACCGAGCAGATCCTTGAGGCGCCGCGCCACGCGTATACGCGCCGTCTGGTGGCGGAGAGCGCCGAGAGCCTGACGGCGGCGCCGGGGGCGCATCACCGCATCGGCGAGACCTTGCTCGCGCTCAGCGGGGTCGCGGCAAGCTACGGCTCCAAACCCGTGCTCGCGGGCGTCGACCTGACCGTGCGGCGCGGCGAAACGGTGGCGATCGTGGGCGAATCCGGCTCTGGCAAATCCACCCTCGCGCGGGTGGTGGCGGGGCTGTTGCCGCCCTCCGAAGGGCTTCTCGATTTTGCCGATGCGCCGCTGCCGCCCAGCTACACCAAGCGCCCGCGCGATCTGCTGCGCCGGATCCAGCTCATCTATCAGCTCCCCGATGTCGCGCTCAATCCGCGCCAGAGCGTGGCGGAAACGATTGGCCGCCCGCTCGAGCTTTACCGCGGCCTGAAGGGGCGCGCCCTGCGGGCCGAGGTGGCGCATCTGCTGGGCCTGATCGGCCTCGCCCCCGAGATGGCAGACCGATTGCCCGGCGCGCTTTCGGGCGGGCAAAAACAGCGCGTCTGCATTGCCCGCGCGCTTGCGGCAAAGCCCGATCTGATGATCTGCGACGAGGTGACCTCGGCGCTCGACCCGCTGGTGGCCGAAGAGATCTTGCGGCTTCTGCGCCGCCTGCAAGACGATTTCGGCATGACCTATCTCTTCATCACCCACGATCTTTCGGTGGTGCGGCGCCTTGCCGACCGCACGGTGGTGATGCAGCAGGGCAGGATTGTCGAAGCCGCCGAAACCGAGACGCTCTTCACCGCCCCGCAAGAGGCCTACACGCAGCGGCTGCTCGACTCGGTGCCGCAGCTCGACCGCGGCTGGCTCGACCGGGTCCTGACGGCGCGCGGCGACTGAGCGCCGCCCCTCACACAGTTTCCCTACGGCAAGCGGAGTGCAAGATGCACACGGAAGTGATTGAACAGATCTGGATCGAGATGCCCGACGGCTGCCGGCTCGGCGCGCGGCTCTGGCTGCCCGAGGGGGCGCGGTCGCTCCCCGTGCCCGCGGTGCTCGAATATATCCCCTATCGCAAGCGCGACGGCACCCGCGGGCGCGACGAACCGATGCACGGCTATTTTGCCCAGCAAGGCTATGCGGCGATCCGGGTCGACATGCGCGGCTCGGGGGAATCCGAGGGCCATATGGCCGATGAATATCTGCAACAGGAGCAAGATGACGCTTGCGCCGTCATCGCCTGGATCGCGGCGCAGGAGTGGTGCGACGGCAATGTCGGCATGATGGGCAAAAGCTGGGGCGGCTTCAACGGCTTGCAGGTGGCCGCCTGCCGCCCGCCCGCGCTCAAGGCGGTGATCACCGCCTATTCGACCGATGACCGGTTCCGCGATGACATCCATTTCATGGGCGGGTGCCTGCTCAACGACAACCTCTGGTGGGGCACGATCATGATGGGCTATCAGGCCCGCCCGCTCGACCCCGCCGTCGTTGGCGAGGGCTGGCGCGCGGCCTGGGAAGACCGGCTCGACCGGATCCCGTTCTTCCCCGCGCTCTGGGCCGCGCATCAAAGCTACGACGAGTACTGGAAGCACGGCTCGGTGCAGGAGGATTACAGCGCGATCGAATGCCCGGTGCTGGTGATCGGCGGCTGGGCCGACAGCTACACCAACCCGGTGCCGCGGCTCCTTGAAAACCTGACTGTGCCCTGCCGCGGCATCATTGGCCCCTGGGGGCATATCTTCCCGCAAGACGGCGTGCCCGGTCCCGCGATCGGCTTTTTGCAGGAGGCAACCCGCTGGTGGGACCATTGGCTCAAGGGCCGCGATACCGGCGTGATGGCGGAGCCGAAGCTGCGCGCCTTCATCAACGATCCGGTCGAGCCCGTCACCTCCCGCCCGGCGCAGCCCGGCCGCTGGGTCAGCGAGCCCGCCTGGCCAAGCCCCGAGATCACGGCCCGCGATTTCCACCTTGGCGCAAGCGGAGAGCTTTCCGAAGCGCCCGTGGCGGGCGGGCAGCTCACCCTGTGCTCGCCGCAAAGCCTTGGTGCGGCAGCGGGGGAATGGATGGGCGTCGGCTGCCCCGGCGACATGCCCGCCGACCAGCGCCTTGATGATGGCGGCGCCCTGGTGTTCGAGACCCCGGCGCTGGCGGCAGAGGTCGAGATCCTCGGCACACCGCAGCTGCGCCTGCGACTTGCCTCTGACAAGCCCGTGGCGCAGATCGCGGTGCGGCTGAGCGACGTGAACCCCTCGGGCAGCGTGACCCGGGTGAGCTATCAGGTGCTCAACCTCACCCACCGCACCAGCCATGAAACCCCCGAACCGCTGGTGCCCGGTGAGATGGAAGAGGTTTCCATCACGCTGTCGATGTGTGGCCATCGCTTCGCGCCCGGCCACCGCATCCGCATCGCGCTCTCCACCGCTTACTGGCCGATCCTCTGGCCTGCGCCCGAGGCGGCAACGCTGACACTCGACACCGCGGCCTCGCGTCTCACCCTTCCCGTGCGCAAGGGCGGCGACGGTGGCGTGGCCTTCGAGGCGCCCCTGCACGGGGTCGATGCGCCGCAGACGATGATCCGCCCGGCGGTGTTGCACCGCTCGGTCACGACCGATCTGATGACCGGCGTCGTGACCTATGTCACCGATGGCCAGGGCGGGCTCTTCGGCGAGGGCGTGCTGCGCTTTGACGAGACCGGCACCGTGATCTCGCACAGCCTGCGCCGCGAATTGTCGATCCACCCGAACGATCCTTCGAGCGCATGCTACAAGCTGCATCAGGATTATGAACTCGGTCGGGAGGGCTGGCAGACCCGCAGCGTGATCAGCAGCGAAATGCGCTGTGATGGCGAGAATTTTTACCTCAGCGCAGAGATGAAAGTGACCCTGAACGGGGAAGAGGTGCGCCGCCGGAGCTGGGCGGAGACCCTGCCGCGCAACCTGATCTGACCCTCATCGGCTTTCGGGGCGGTCGCGCGCCGCCCCGGAAACGGACACCGAGGGCACTTGGCTGGCCCTGAATGCCAAGGTTTCAATGCGTCTCGGCACCGATGACCGCAGTGACGCTTTTCGCGGAATCACCTGCGTGACCGGGCAGATGTTCGCGCGTGCCGCCGCCGATCTGCACAAGGGGCTGCGGCCGACCGAAGCGAAACCCCTGCGCCTCGTCGCAACCAAGGTCCAGAAGCAGGCCTGCCGCCTCTTCGGTCTCCACCCCTTCCGCCACGGTCGCCAGCGACAACCCCCGCGCCAGATCCATGATCGCGCGCAAAATCGGCCCGTTGCGCCCCTGTGCCGCCACCCCGAGCACGAAGGATTTATCGATCTTGATCCGGTCCACAGGCAGGTCGCGCAGATGCGTGAGCGAGGCAAAGCCGGTGCCGAAATCATCAAGGGCAATCGTCACCCCAGCCGCGCGCAGCCGCGCGAACGCGGCGATCAGGTCTTCGGTGCGCTGGCCAACCAGGGCCGTCTCGACGATCTCCAGTTCGATCTGCGCCGGTGCGAGCCCGGCGGAGGTGATCCGGGTCAGCAGATCGGGCACGAAATCGGCCCGGCGCAGGCTGTGATCCGAAACATTCACCGCCACCTTGCCCAGATGCGCGCCCGCCCCGGAGAGATCGGCGAGCACGCGGCGCAACACCGCGGCATCTATCAGCGCGGCGCAATCGGGGTCGTCGAACGCATCCCACCAGTCACCCGGGCCACTGACACCGCCATTTGCGCCCCTTATGCGCGCCAAGGCCTCGTAGCTCGTGACGCGGCCATCCGAAAGCCGGATCTTCGGCTGATACCAGGCCTCGATCCGGCCTTCCCTGTCGGCCTCCCGCACCGTTGCAAGGGCCGCACGACGGGCCTCTGCCGCGGCCAGGGTGGCCCCGCGCAGAAAAGCCGCGCCACCGCGCCCGGCCCGCTTGACCTCGCTGAGCGCGACCTTGGCCCGGCCCCAGAGCGCCTCGGCCTCGCGTGCATCAACGGGCCGCGTCGACATGCCGATCGATGCGCGCAACTGCACCGCCGCACCAGATTGCGCCAGCGGCACCCGCAGGGCCGCCAGCACCTCTGCGGCAAGCCGCTGCGCGAGCCCGTCAGGCGTATCAGACCTGGCTTTTGCGGCCTCCATTGGCACCAGAAGCGCGAATTCCTCTCCCGAAAGCCGTGCGGCCAGCCCCTCGGCGGGCATCCGTGCGGCCAGACGCTCTCCCACCTCGCGCAGCATCGCATCGGCGCGTTCCTCGCCGTAGTCGTCAACCAGCACGCCGAAATCGGGAAGATCGACCAAGAGCAGGGCGAGGTCCCGGTCCTCGGCGCAGGCCTCGGCAAGCCGCGAACGGAACCATTGCCGGTTTGCAAGCCCGGTGACTTCATCCAGATGCGCCAGTTGCCACAGCCGCTGCCGGTCGTGATGGGCCCGGCTGACATCCGCCAGCACACCCTGCACGCGCGCCACCCTGCCCTTCTCCCACAAAGCCTCGCAATAAATGCGGATCTGCCGGCTGTGCCCCTCCGGGGTCAGGATCGCCGCCTCGAAATCGAGAGGCGCGCACAATGCCTCGGGCTCGGCAAACAAGCGCCCGAGCCGGGCCTTTTGCGGCCCGGAGGCGAGCCGGTCGAGCACATCGGGGAGGCCAAGCGCCGCCTGAGGGGGCAAATCGAGCAGGCGCAACACCTGTTTGGACGCATCAAAGACCCGCCGCACCGGGTCCCACGACCAGGCGCCAACTTCGGCCATGCGCTCAATTTGCCCCAGCCAATGCGCCCGCATCCGCGCCAGAGCCTCAAGCCGGGCCTGCCCGTCCTCGACCCGGTGCCGCCGCCCGGCATCCAGCAGCACCAGCGTGGCGCCCTCTGAAGCCGCCAGCCGTCGCGCGCTCAGAAGGCAGCGGCGCACGCCGCCCCTGGCATCGGGCAACGGCAGCGAAATCTCGTCGAGCTGGCCCGTCAGGCGCAGCTGTGGCGCCAGATGGGTCAGCCAGAACACCCGCCCCGCCGGCGAGAGCAATTGCGCCAGATCGTGCCCGAACACCGCCTCGGGCGGGCGCCCGACCCATTGCAGAAATTCCTGATTTGCCGCGCACACCAGGCCCGCGGCGTCGATCTCGACAAGGCCGCAGGGTGCCCTGTCGGCAGCAGCGCCAAAGCCGCCGCGCGTCTCGCCCGCGGGCGGGCTCACCGGGTCGCGCCCGACGACGGCTCAGCCCCCTCGGCTCCGGTTGCCAATCCTGCGAGGATCGCCTCGGCAACGATCTCGGGATGGCTCAGATGCGGGCAATGGCCGTGACTTTGAAGCCGTATCAGACGGCTGCCCGGGATTGCCCGATGCACGAACTCGACCGCCGGTTCGGGGGCTATCGGGTCGTCTTGCGATTGCAAGATCAGCGTTGGCACCGTCAACTGCGGCAGCGCGGCGCGGGCATCGGCGAAAAAGGTGGCACGGGCAAAGGCCGAGGCGATCTCGGGGTCGTTGCGGCGCAGCCGTTGCGCAAAATCGCTCGCCAGCTGGGGGCGTTCGGGGTTGCCCGTGGCGATCGGCGCGAACCCCGTGACCCAATCCGAAAAGTTGCGGTCAATCATCTCGAGCAGGTCCTCGACCGTCTCGCGAGTGAAGCCGCCGGTATACCCCTCGGTGTCGATGTAGCACGCAGAGGGGCCGATCATCACCAGCGCGGCAAACAGATCGGGCCGCTCGATTGCGGCCAGCGCCCCGATGATCGAGGAGATCGAATGGCCGACAAACCGCACCGGGCCAAGCGCGAGCCGGTCGAGCAGCACCACAAGGTCATCGACATAGCCGCGCAGGGTGGCGTGGCGCTGGCGGTCATAAAGCTTGCCCGCCGCCTGCCCGCAGCCGGCGTGATCAAACAGCACCACGCGATAATGCGGCGCAAGCTGCGGCGCCACCGCACGCCAGACCGTCTGGTCGCAACCATAGCCGTGCGCCAGCATCAGCGGCACTTCGCCCGCGCCAATCTCACAAAAGTTGTGCAAGGCATCGTCGAGCATGGCTGCGCATATCCCCCGAAAGTTGAGGCACCTGAACTCCAAACACCTTATGGAGGAAAATTTGTCATGAAAAAAGAATTAATCTGACACCGACGGGTGTTGTTGCGCATGTTGGTGATGCGGCTGGCGTGATTTCGTCTCCGGGCGGCGGCTTGGCGGTCTGGATCTGTTGCGGCGAGGCGGCTTCGGAGGTGGTATCCCGCCCGGCACGCCCTGAAGCCCCCGCCATGATGCCGTGGTGCAGGTTGGGTCGCGTTTCTGGCCATTGCTGCCGGGCAATCCTCCTTTCAGGGCCGGTCGTTCTTGCGGCGGGGGATGAAAGCCGTGGCCTGCCGCCCGATGATCGCAGTCTGGCCCGGCGGGTGTCACAAGCGCCATCACCGGCCTGCGTGCCGATCTTTTCGCCCGCAGGAATCTGCCCGAGACGTTCTCGCAAGAGCAACAGCGCCCGCGCGGGCGACGCAAGGCCGGAGCGCCGGACCAGCGCGTCGTGCGATCGCGGGCGGGGCGGACGGGGGACCGCTTGCTCATGCAGACCATCCAGCCACATGGCTTCACTATATAAAGCCCGCGCAGTCAGTGTCTCGCAACAACGCCCGTTGGCGTCATGCGTCGAGCCGGGGGGCGAGCCCATTGCGGATCTCCAGCCCGTCCTTGCCCGGCGGCGCCCCGAACAATCGGCGATATTCGCGACTGAACTGCGAGGGGCTCTCGTAACCGATGGCATAGCCGATCCGCGCGACATCCGCGCTGTCGGACAGCAATAGACGCCGCGCCTCCTGAAGCCGGAGCTGTTTTTGATACTGCACCGGCGTCATCGCCGTCGCCGCCTTGAAGTGCCGGTGGAAGGTGGCAGGGCTCATCCCCGCAACATCGGCGAGGTGTTGCACGCTCAACGGCCCGGTAAAGCCCTCCCGGATACAGGCGATTGCCCGGCCGATGCGCGCAATATGGCTGCCCGCAAGACCGATCTGCCGCAACGCGGGCCCCATCGGCCCGTTCAGCAAAAGCCAGGTGATCTCGCGTCGGATCAGGGGGGCAAGGACCGCAATATCTCGCGGCCGGTCGCACAGCGCCATCAGCCGGCACAGCGGATCGATCAGCTCCGGCCCGAAGGCATGGACGGCAAGCGCCGGTCGCGCGGGCGCATCGTCACGGTCATCGTGTTCCAGCAGCAGACCGGAGATCGTCGCCGGATCGAGCGCGAGGCTGAAGGCCAGATAAGGCCGCTCGGGTGAGGCATCGGTGATCTCGGCCCGGATCGGAACCTCGAGCGACGCGATCAGGCATTTGCCGGCTTCGTAGCGATAGGCTTGCTCGCCCAGCATACTGGTCTTGGCGCCCTGCGCGACGACGCAGAGCGAGGGGCGATAGACGGCATGGATCGGCCCGGTCGGGGCGGTAACAGAGGTCAGAACCAGTCCCTGGACGGGGGGTTCACGGCCATGCGCCTGCCATTGGCGGGCGATCTGGTCACGCAAGGGGGTGAGGGGATCGGGGGTCATGCGCCACAAACTAGCGCCTGTCGGGAAGCTTCACAGCCCTCAATCTGTTCCGATGAGAGAATCGTGCAAGGATTTGCGAGGATCCGCGTCGCGCCGCCCGGCAAGACTGCCCTATCTTTGCCTCGTCCCGGGGCGACTTTCCCCCGGAAAACCCTCCGACAGAAAGGAACATCTCATGCGCTATCGCACTCTTGGCCCAAGCGGCCTTCTGGTCTCTGAGCTCTGCCTTGGAACGATGACTTTCGGTGGCTCGGATGGCATGTGGGGCCAGATCGGCCAGTTGCGCCAGGACGAGGTCGACACGCTGGTCAAAAGCGCCCTCGATGCCGGCATCAATTTCATCGACACCGCGAATGTCTATGCGGGCGGCGAGAGCGAGCGGATTCTCGGCCAATCGCTCCGCAATCTCGGCATTGCGCGCGACGATGTGGTGATTGCGACCAAGGTGCTGGGGCCGATGGGCGCGGGGCCGAACGCGCGTGGCGCATCGCGGGCGCATATCATGGCGCAGGCCAAGGCCAGCCTCGCGCGGCTGCAGATGGAGCACATTGATCTTTATCAGATCCATGGCTTCGATCCGCTGACGCCGATCACGGAAACGCTGGAAGCCCTCGATACGCTCGTGCGGCAGGGTCATGTGCGCTACATCGGCCTGTCCAACTGGGCGGCCTGGCAGATCGTCAAGGCGGTCGGCATCGCCGATGCGCGAAAGCTAGCGCCGATCCTGTCGCTGCAGGCCTATTACACGCTGGTCGGCCGTGATCTCGAACGCGAGATCGTGCCCATGCTGCAGGCCGAAGGCATTGGCCTGATGGTCTGGAGCCCGCTGGCCGGGGGGTTCCTTTCCGGCAAATATAGCGACGGCAACCAGGCAAATGATGGGCGCCGGGTGAATTTCAATTTCCCTCCGGTGGATCTCGACCGCGGCAACGCCACCATCGCCGTGATGCGCGAGATCGCCGCGGCGCAGGGCTGCACGGTCGCGCAGGTCGCGCTCGCCTGGCTCCTGCATCAGCCGGTGGTGACAAGCGTGATCATCGGCGCCAAGCGGATCGATCAGTTGCAGGATAATATCCGTGCGACAGCGGTCAGGCTCTCCGCAGAAGATCTCGCGGCGCTCGACGCGGTGACGAAGCTGCCCGCGGAATATCCAGGCTGGATGCTGGAACGTCAGTCCGAATATCGCGCCGCTTTCCGCCCGCAAAAGAACTGAGGCAAGGCAGGGGCCCGCTCGCATCCGGGGCCGGGCCCCTGTCCGACAGACCAAAAGCCTCGTCTTCGGCATGATGTCGGCGCATTGGCTCTCGGACCCCGCGTCCAACGGCCCGCGGAATGTCAAACGCCGGCTCTCTCCGCCTGGGGCCAATCAACACATCATGCCGCGCCGAGCACGCCCGTCTGCTCAGGGCTGCGCGTGCGTCTCGTAGCAATTCGTTCGAACCGCGGCAGGGGGCCGCCTCCTTGGGAACGCGGAAAACGGATCACTTGCTCGGATCAGAGCTTCCCCTCTCGCCAAACCGCCCGCACATGATCCGCCCCCCCTTGGACGACAGCATCAAACGTTGGACGGCGAAGCGGAAGTGCGCCCTGGTGATCGAGACCATTCAGGGCCCTTGCCAGGGACCGTGGCGCCAGTGGCGCCGCGTAACTCCGCCCCACTCCCTTCGCGTCCACATCGCTAAGTCTCGGGCCACGCCGCGAAGCTATCGCGCCCATTCCGTCCTCTCGAGCCCCACAAGTGCCTGGATGAACCTTTAGGTGTCAATCACGCGAAAAAGACTGAAATCGCCCGGTCTCTCTGAGCCCGCTTCGCTGCGGTCGCACGGTCAACGTGACGGGATGAGGGACGGAGAAGAGATCCTTTGGGACTTCCGCCGCCAGCCCCCCCCGCGCAACAAAAAGCCAGCAGAGTGACCCCCACCGGCTTCGAATGCCTGACGCGCGCAGATTTCCCAGAAAAATGGACAATCCTCCGCCATTAATGGAAGATCTATCCGCCACTTTGCATGGAAGGTTTGGTGGAGCCAAGGGGAGGAGTAACCAAATCACCTTCGCGCCCTTTTTCTATTGATATTCAGGGCTTTGCGGGGCATGGATTGGTCAGCATGCGTTGGTCAGCATGGGATTTGGAGCGGTCATGGCGGGCATCAGTGATAAGGGTGGAGAGCGCCTGTTGAAGCTCAAGGGGAATACTTGGTGGTTTCGCCGTCAGGTGCCCAAAGCGGCCCGTTCGGCCCTCGATAGAGACTGGCTTCTGGTGAATTTGCAGACCTCCGAAGTGGTGCGTGCAAAGCGCCTGCGGGATGACCTCGAAGCCGCAACGAACCTGCAGTTCCGGCAGATCGCCTTGGGAACCAGAACCGCCCTTGAGTTGCCCGGTTTCGCGCCCGTGAAGCTGGCCCCTTCGGCTGCGGAGCGTGGGGCTTTGTCGCGTGCTGCATTTGCGGAGGCCTTTGACGAGGAGGAGGCCGAGTTGATCGCCTTTGCCGCCGAGGCGGAGTCCGATGCCCTCAAGCCTTCGCAGCGGAAAGCCTTCGACGACGCCTATGCTGGGCGGGTCGATGTTGACCACCACTTGAACGAGTACCTCGCCAAGGCGGGCCTTGCCGCGAAGACCGTGAATGAGCGGCGCGGGTTGATCGGACGGTTCGCCCAATGGTGCCGCGAAAAGCGGGTGAAGCTCGACCGGGTCGATAGGCGCAGCGCTGGGCGGTACGTTTCCGAGGTCATCGACCCGATGCACCCGGCCACGCAGACCAAGCACCTGAGCGCGCTTCGCTCTTACTGGAAGTTCTTGGCGCAGCGCGGGCACGTCACGCTGCCGTCCGGTGTCACCCTCGACATGGGATGGCCTTGGAATGGCCAACAGATCGAGAAGCGCGGCAAAAGGGTCGAGCGGGGTTCCCGGCAAGAAACCGAGCGCCCCTTCACCGATGACGAAGTGGCGGCGTTGCTCGACAAGCCTTTCCCGCTGAATGCGGAATTCGAAGAACTGATGCGCGATGTGCTGAAAGTCAGCCTGCTGTCGGGCATGCGGCAGGCGGAGGCTTTGACGCTCTGGGTCGAGGAGGTGCGAGAGGGGGAAAGCGGCGCTGGGCTGGTCTTCGACATTCAGCAAGGCAAGACCGACGCAGCGGCCCGCAAGGTGCCCATTCACCCCGACCTCATGGAAATCGTTGAGCGCCGCAGACGGGGCAAGGGTGGAACGGAATGGCTGTTCCACGAACTTGCCGACCAACCCAATCCCGGCGACACCTATGGCAAGCGCTTCAAGCGGTGGCGTGAGGCGGTAGGCGTGGATGACAAACGGGAAGGGGTGCGGCGGTCGCTGGTCAATTTCCACTCTGCCCGTCGCTGGTTTGCCACCAAGGCCGACCGGGCGGGCATCCGGGAAGCCGTGATCAAGGTCGTGATCGGCCACGTTCCCGACAAGAAGAACGTCACCCGCGCGTCCTACATCGCGGCCTCGTCAGGGGCACAGATGCGGGAATGCGTGGAGGCCGTGAAGGTGGGTTGAGAGCCTCTAGCTAGCCAAGCCTATCTGATCGCGGAGGCTAATTGGTCTCATTGGGCGGGGAACCGACATTCGCTGCGCCCTGCACCAACAGCAGCAAAGCGCAGAAAGCTGAAGGCCGTGCGGACGCTGCTGTAGTGCCTCCGGACACGTCGGCGTCACACCAACATACCATTTGGGTCTCCGCCCATCACGACGGAGACGAACTGATCAAAGCGCTAGGCCTTAATGCTCGCGCACTATCGCAGCCTTGGATTGCCTCAGGTCAAATAAGGCGGCCATCCTTTTAAACAATGCTACAGCTTGCGTTCGACACACCTCTTGAACTCCGCGAGATTGATGCCGAAAGATTTCTGTGCCCTCGGTTCCTTACGCTGATCTCAGCCTGTTTCGTGGCACTAATTTGATGTCCCATCAATGACAGGCTCTTGTTCAGTTTCTTTAACCCAAAGCACTTCGAGAGGTTGAAGGAATTCCCCCGAGTCATTCCTTACGCGTATACCCAAATAGCAATCGTGAATATTAGGAACTCGAGACGCAAGAGCGACCGCCCTCGCTACTTCGCGTGGCTTTCGACTTGGCACCAGAGATAGCAACTCCTGACCAAGCGGCGTCAACGCAATTATGTCTTGGCTAATAGTAGAATTGGGCTCCCCCTTAAAGACAATTGCGAGGTCGCCCTCAAGCATGAATGAGGCGCCCTGTTCATTGAAGGCGATCTTACGTTGGAGGCCGCCGCCCGAAACGCCCTGTATCAGCCCGCTCGATTCCAAGTAGATGAGGTGTCGAATATTAGCGCCGTCATAAAGTTTTGCCAGTGACGTTGGCGCGCTATCTCCAAAAGCGCACTTTGAGAAGGTCTCAAAAGTCAGTGCATCAGCCTGTGAAAACTCTGAGAGAAATCTGAGCGTTCTTGTCGAGTAACGGCCCGGCTTACGAAGCTCGCCTGCAAGCACCCGCCCCCAAAGTCCTTGCAAGCGTTCGCTTGAAGCATCCTCCGCATACCGCTCGAATACATTGAGCCAATCCTCATCCGGTTCAGCTGATGGCAAGATTTGGTCCGCCCCCCCGATTCTGGTGGCCTGCTCGCGCAAGTCTTCAACCATTGCGATCGCAACGGCCTCCCGATTGACCTGCTTTCGGTATTCCTTTCGGACAAGAACATTCATCGCTCGCTGTGCGGTTTCTTCATCTGCAGCAGCACCTGTCGCGACAGCTTGAGCAATAGCATTTTCTACGAGTTTGTAGGATTCGGTTTGCGCGTCGATTTTGGCTTTCTTCTGTTGGAGCCACGCCACAGGAATGTCTACAGTCGCACCAACCAACCGATCTAGCGCCTTGATCACCCCCGGCGTCAGGCCCTTTGGTATTGAAACGATGGCTTCTGCAATCTGTGCGGGAAGGTTAGTTGGCTCTTGCTCCACGGGTCGACTCCACGGCGGAAACTCAAATCACAATAAATATGACCACAATAGCGTTAGTTGTAGATCTGCCGCAACATTGTTCGAAGCTGTTGGCGAGACGGGCGGCGAGGCGTTGAGGTTTGTGACATCGTCGAGTGGTTTCAATGCGAACGGTAGATGTAGGATAAAAAAATTCCACGCCGAGTGACCGCAGTGGGCCGATTGCCCTCTGGCATTGCTCCCGGCGCTGCGCTCCCTTCCTTGACCGCTACGGCTGCTTGCAGCGCTTCACCCTTTCAACCATCTCCCGGAAGTCATTCAGTGCCGCGATCTGCGCCTTGCTAAGCTTGGTGCGGTCCAGATTGGCTTGATCAATCAACACATCAAGGGCTTCCGACATGCGCCCGATCTGCCGCCCGTAGCTGCCAACCTCATCCAAGATGCGTCGTTCAAGCTCGGGTTCTTCTGTGCGGCCTAGGTCGATGTTGATGAAGCCGATCTGCCCGACATTCTCAAACCAGTTCGACCAAATCTCGAACGCCTGTGTCACCGCACCGCCAAAGGGGGCCGTCATCCGCATTGCCATCGCTTGTCTCCAAGGTTGTGACCTCTGCAGTGCAGCATTGGCCGGGCCATGCGTCAAGCTTTTGCGCCTTCGTCGTTGAGGATGACCCGCGAGGTGCTGCCTACCATCCGCAAGACAGGGGCTTACGCCAAGGTCGGAATATTCCACCGCAGATTTCTGAGAGCCCGATATAGACATCTGACGCCCGCGCGCATCCCCCGTTGGGGTGGGGTGCTGTCCGCTGCGGTGCCGTTGAAGGCATCCCCGCCCCGCCACCTCCCCGATGCGGAGATCGTCGAGGACATCACAGCCCAACCTTCGGGCACCCCTGCGTTCGCCTTGAAGGGCCAGAAGGTGCGCGTGGTGATGCGCGAAGGTGAGCCCCTCCCTTTACGACTTCCACGGCCACAGCATCCGCGTGGTCCAGATCGACAACGCCCCGTGGTTCATTGCGGCTGATGTGTGCAAGGCCCTGACTGTGGGTAACACCACGGATGCAACCTTAAACCTCGATCTGATCGAAGTTCAAAACTATCGTGTGCCGGGGACCAAGGGGCGCCCGAACAAGATCGTCTCCGAGAGCGGCCTCTACAAGATCGTCCTGCGGAGCGACAAGCCAGACGCCAAGGCCTTCCAAGCGTGGGTCACCGGGACGGTGCTGCCCGCCATCCGCAAGGACGGGGGCTTCGGAATATTCCGTCGCAGATTTCTGTGACCCGGAGATAGATACCTGACGCCCACACGCGTCCCCCCCGTTTGGGTGGGCGAGGGTGCCTTCAAGGGCCACAACATCCGCGTGGTCCAGATCGACGGCGCCCCGTGGTTCGTTGCGGCTGACGTGGGCAAGGCATTGGGTCTCTCCCAGCCTGCACAATCTAAGGCAGTCCGAAACATGAAGATTGGTAATGTTTCGAATTACCGGGTGCCGGGAACCATGGGGCGCCCGAACAAGATCATCACCGAGGCGGGCACTTACGAACTCGTCTTCCAAAGTCGGAAGCCTGATGCCATGGCCTTCCGCGATTGGGTCACCGGGACGGTGCTTCCTTCCATCCGCAAAGACGGGGGCTACATCAAGGGCGAGGAGAAGGTGGCCATCGGGGAGATGAGCGAGGATGAGTTGGTCCTCAAGGCGATGGATGGGGTTTCGGAGTATTCCGTCGCAGATTTCTGAGACCCGGAGATGAGTATCTGACGCCCGCGCACGTCCCCCGGTGGCGAGGGGGTCTCGGCACCCCATCCATGTGCGGGAATGCTCCACATGTGAATTTTTTCAATGGCTTGACGGCTTCATCGCGGGGACTCACCAAGGCAGTGACCGGGGGGCAGTCCCCCGGCCCAATCATCAGGAGCAAGCCCAATGACGTTCAGCTTCGAAGCTTCCCGTTCCTATCTGTCCCTTCGCCTTGGTCGGTTCGAGGTCTTCGCCCAGGGCGAGACAGCACCCGCTGCCCGCTACGGCATCACCCGCGAGGGCAAAGGGGCGGGCATCCTCGACCTTCCCGGCCTGTCTGTCTCTTGGTCCTCCTGATGGGCCGCTAGGGTATACCTCAA
>NZ_JBHUIX010000006.1:0-1286 GCF_042683065.1 Rhodobacter lacus
CCGATCCGGCCCCGCCCACAAGGCCGATCACCGGCGCAAACGGCAGCCAGAACCGCGACCAGCGCCCGCCCGGAAGGTCGAGCTCCACCTGCCGCGGCACGATCATCCGGTTTGTCGCGGTCTCGACCACCGCCGTCGCCGTGGCGAGAAGATCGCCGATCAGCGCGGCATCGGCCTCATCAATGTGGCGCTGCCGGGCGAACTGCGCCACGCTGACCGGCAGCCCCTCGGGCGGGGTGAGCACACGCATGGCCCGTTACTTGCCCTGCCGGGGCAGACCGGTGTCGTCGCCCTTCTTGTCGTCGGCCTCCTCTTCCGGCATTTCGACCGGCGACCAGTCTTCCTCCTGCTCAGCCTCGCGCTGCGCCACCTCGGCCTCGCGCGCCGCGAGCTCTGCCTCGCGCGCATCAAGCTCATCGGCCCGGTGATCAAGATCCGCCTGCGCTTTTTCCAGCGCGGCAAGCGCGTCCTTGAGCGCGGGATCGGTCTCGACACTGGCGCCAATCGAACGCGCCACCTTCGGCTGGCGGGCGTGTTTTTCTGCCACGCCACGCGCCAGGAGCGCGCGCGCCGCGCTCTCTTCGAGCGCCGCCACCTCGCCGGTGTTGAACGGCCCATGCGGGCGGATGAAGCGGAGGGCAATTTTTGCCATGGGGAAGCCTTTCAAAAGAAGGATCCGCCGGCGCAAGGAGCCCCCCGCACCGGCGAGAAGCGGATCAGAGCGACCAGCCCGCGGCGTTGAAGCCCGAGAAGGCCACGTCATGTTCGAGCGCGAAGTCATGCTCCGAGATCGTGCGCATCAGCGTCAGATCGTTCTGGAAGGCCGAGACAAAATTGGCGCCGTCACTGTAGCCCGCCTCGGTGGACATCGAGATCGTGAGCTCCAGGCTGTCGCCAATCATCGCCTCCGAGAACTCGCCGAAGTAAACCTCGGTCTCGTCGCCCTCGGAGCCGAGGCTGTTCGGGATCTGCGAGGTGACATGGATCGGCGCGCCCTTGAGCTGCCCGCTCGCGTCGATCGAGGGGTAAAGGATATTGCCATTCGTATCGCGCAGCGACGCCAGCCAGTTCTTCGTCGAGGCGCGCATGATCCAGCCCGGACGGGTCAGCGCCACATTCGCATCCTCGACCACCGAGACCGCCTTGCGCAGCGCCAGATCCGCCGCGACCGCAGTCGCCGCGATGCCCGCATCCTGCGCCGCGAGCCAGTTCTGAGCCGCAATCCAGCTGCGAATGCCGCGCGGCGTGTTCGCCGCCCCATCGCCGCGGATGAAGGCCAGATCCTC
>NZ_JBHUIX010000007.1:0-3084 GCF_042683065.1 Rhodobacter lacus
GCCCGTCATCGCTGAGCGTGAGCTCGGAGGCGGTCATGGCGATCTGGCCCGCCTCTTTCCCCGCCATGCGCTTGGAGACATCATGCGGAATGATCCGCGTGCCGCTCGGCAGATCGACGATCTCGCCGCCGCGCTCGTTGATGCGGGTGAGCCCGCCACGCCAGTTGCTTGTCCCGTTCGCATTCGCCCCGATCCCGAGGCTGCCGAGGATACCCCCCAGAAAGCCGTTACCCGTGCCACCGAACAGCCGATCGAAAGCGGAGTTCAGCATCATCTCCCCGAGCTTGCCGATGATCTGGCCCAGCATGTCCTTGAAGCTCGTGGCACCGGTCAGGAACGAGGAGAAGGCGCTGGTGATCGACTGCCGCCAGCTCTCGGTGGCCTCTTGCAGCTTCTGCATCGCATCGCGTTGCCGCACGAGCGCAGCGATCTGCCGCCCGCTCGCCGAGGCCGCGGCGACGCCCGCCTCCTTGAGCGCATCGAAGATATTGCGCTCGGTCTCGGTGGCAAAGAGCGTCGCCTTGAGCCGCGCGATATCCTCGTTCAGCCCCTTGAGCACCTTTTGCAGCGCCGAGAGCTTGCCCGCGGCCCCGCCGCCAGAGCCCCCGCCCCCGCCGCCATTGTTGAGCGTGGTGAGCTCGGAATTTGTGGCGCTGACAGCCGCGCCGAGCCTTCCCACCGCCGCGCTTGCGGCCTCGAAGCCCGCCGTCACCTTCGATGAGGCACTCTCGGCCATCTTGTCCGCAGCCTCGCCAGCCTCCGCCCCGGCTTTGGCCAGCGTGCCCGACAACGTGTTCGTGGTCTCCACCACCCCGGCGAGCGCCGGGGCGAGCCCCTTCACCTGCGCGAGCTGCCAGACAAAATCATGGAACTTCGAGGCCATTTCGGAGAGCGCCCAGAAGAAGGTCGACTTCATCCGCTCCCAGACCGCAGCGAGCCCGTCGGGGATCGCCCCGGCGCTCGTGACAATGCCGTCCCAAACCCCGGAGGCCACCTCGCCCAGAAGCGAAAGCGCCTTGCCAAACCCGCCCGCCGCCGCAACGAGCGCCATGAACTTGCCCACCAGCCAGCCCGCCCCGACAATGAGCGCGCCAAACCCGGTGACGATCAGCGCCCGCCCCATCAGCGTGAAGGCCCCCGCCAGCGCCCGCGTGGCATTCGCCGCCAGGATCGCGGCAAGCGTGGTGCGCCCGAGCAGGATCTGATGCGCCGCTGCCGCCGCAGACGCCTGCATGATCGCGCGCACCGCCGTGGTGCCAAGCGCGATGGCAAAGCGCCCGGCAAAAAGCGTTGCCACCACCGCCGCCGTGCCCGCAAGCGTGCGCATCACCGTCATCAACGTTTCGGCATGCGCGCGCAAGCCGGAGGCCACCGCCGTTACCGCCTCCGCAGCCGCCATCAGCGCGGGAACCACCATCGCGCCGATCGTGTTCTGCAGCCCCGTCCAGGCGAGCTGCATCTGCGCAAGTGCCCCCTTGCCCGCCTTCAAGGAGGCAATGGTGTTGCCGTCCATCACCGCGCCGACCCGCTCGGCCATTGCGGCATATTCGGCCATGCCCGCGCCGCCATTGCGCAACAGCGGCAAAAGCCCGGAGGCCTCATCGGCCACCGCCTCCATATAATAGATCATCTCCGCCTGTGAGAGCTTCGCCTTCTCCAGCGAGGAGACATAGAGCTGGAGCGCATCCGCCCCCGAGAGGTTGCGGAACTGCGCCGCCGTCACCCCCACGCGCGGCGCGATCTTCTCGAAGAAGTCCGCCATCTCGCCGCCGCCGGTTTGCAGGAAGTCGCCCACCCGGTCATTGGTATCTTTCAGAATGTCGGAGAGCTTGTCCTGCTCGATACCGACACTCTTCGCCCCCGCGGCCCAGCCCTGGAACTGCTCGGGCGAGGTGTTTGCAAGCGTCGAGAGGCGCTGGATCTCCGCGCCCGCCGAGATCGCCCCGAGCCCCATCGCGACAAAGGCCGATTGCATGGAGGCGGCAATGCCCCCCGCCATCTTCCCCGCCCGCGCGGCAAAGCTGGCCAGCGTGCCCTGCGACCCCTTGAGGCCCTTGGAGAATTGCGCAGCGTCGAGCCCCAGGTTCACCCGGAGCGCGCCAATAACAGATGACATGTTCTCTCCAGATCAAAAATGCGCCATAAATTGCGCTAATTGAGCTTCGAAAGTGCACTGGAACTATCATTAGCCATTAGAATCAAAGGAGACTTCAAATGGTGTCCGGCATCTTCCGTTTCATTATCGGCCTAGCTTTTGGCCTAGCTTGTATCTTGGTTCTCTCTCCGGCGGTGGCCGCGTTTCAATCCGAACAGTCATCTTTTGCTGTTAGTGCGACGATCATCGTTGTTCTTCTTGTCTGCGCATTGGTGACTTTTGCGCCTAATATTCGCCGCGCTTTCGGGCGCAGTTTTCTTGCTCTTGGCGCTTGCTTCATATTCTTGCCTGTCTCTGCGATGCTGCTCTCAGGAAGGGCTACGAACGAAGTCGTGACGCAGGCTAGCGCCAACGATCAAGCCGCAGCAATGATCGGTTCAGGCCTTGCCGGGATCGCCGTTACTGGTTTTGCGACTTTTTTCGGCCTCATCCTCGGCGCAATCTGTGTGATCACTGGCATGGTGCTTGTCCTTGGCGGACGGCGCGAAGTCGTCATTGTCGAGCGATACAAATAGCCGGAAGCGTCAACTTCCGTTCCGCGCAAGCGCCCGGTCGATCCTGTCCCAGGCCGCATGGAACCGCTTCACCCGGTCGTGCCGGTCCTCCGGCAGGCCGACGAAGCGTTCGAGCGGGATCGTCTTTTGCAGATGCGGCAGCATGGCGGAGAACCAGACAAGCTCGCGCTCGCGCTGCAGCCGTTTTGCCGCCCCCTCAAGGTGGATCGTGAGCAGCCGCGGCGTGAGCCCCCAGAACGCGCCGGGCTCAAAGCCCGCCGCGGTATAATCCCGCAACAGGCCCGCGATCGTTACCGCTTCGCCCGGCCCGCCTTGGCCGGGCATTTGACGTTTCCCCGTGCGGTCTCCGGGGCGATCTCCGGGGCGGCAGCTGCCGAGGCGCGCGCCACCGCATCGGTGTTCGCGCTCAGGATC
>NZ_JBHUIX010000008.1:0-2527 GCF_042683065.1 Rhodobacter lacus
GCCCGTCATCGCTGAGCGTGAGCTCGGAGGCGGTCATGGCGATCTGGCCCGCCTCTTTCCCCGCCATGCGTTTTGACACGTCATGCGGAATGATCCGCGTGCCGCTCGGCAGATCGACGATCTCGCCGCCGCGCTCGTTGATGCGGGTGAGCCCGCCACGCCAGTTGCTTGTCCCGTTCGCATTCGCCCCGATCCCGAGGCTGCCGAGGATGCCGCCCAGAAAGCCGTTACCCGTGCTTCCGAACAGCCGATCAAAAGCGGAGTTCAGCATCATCTCCCCGAGCTTGCCGATGATCTGGCCCAGCATGTCCTTGAAGCTCGTGGCACCGGTCAGGAACGAGGAGAAGGCGCTGGTGATCGACTGCCGCCAGCTCTCGGTGGCCTCTTGCAGCTTCTGCATCGCATCGCGTTGCCGCACGAGCGCGGCGATCTGCCGCCCGCTCGCCGAGGCCGCGGCGACGCCCGCCTCCTTGAGCGCATCGAAGATATTGCGCTCGGTCTCGGTGGCAAAGAGCGTCGCCTTGAGCCGCGCGATATCCTCGTTCAGCCCCTTGATCACCTTTTGCAGCGCCGAGAGCTTGCCCTCGGCCCCGCCGCCAGAGCCCCCGCCCCCGCCGCCATTATTGAGCGTGGTAAGCTCGGAATTTGTGGCGCTGACAGCCGCGCCGAGCCTGCCCACCGCCGCGCTTGCGGCCTCGAAGCCCGCCGTCACCTTCGATGAGGCGCTCTCGGCCATCTTGTCCGCAGCCTCGCCAGCCTCCGCCCCGGCTTTGGCCAGCGTGCCCGACAACGTGTTCGTGGTCTCCACCACCCCGGCGAGCGCCGGGGCGAGCCCCTTCACCTGCGCGAGCTGCCAGACAAAATCATGGAACTTCGAGGCCATTTCGGAGAGCGCCCAGAAGAAGGTCGACTTCATCCGCTCCCAGACCGCAGCGAGCCCGTCCGGGATCGCCCCGGCGCTCGTGACAATGCCGTCCCAAACCCCGGAGGCCACCTCGCCCAGAAGCGAAAGCGCCTTGCCAAACCCGCCCGCCGCCGCAACGAGCGCCATGAACTTGCCCACCAGCCAGCCCGCCCCGACAATGAGCGCGCCAAACCCGGTGGCGATCAGCGCCCGCCCCATCAGCGTGAAGGCCCCCGCCAGCGCCCGCGTGGCATTCGCCGCCAGAATCGCGGCAAGCGTGGTGCGCCCGAGCAGGATCTGATGCGCCGCTGCCGCCGCAGACGCCTGCATGATCGCGCGCACTGCCGTGGTGCCAAGCGCGATGGCAAAGCGCCCGGCAAAAAGCGTTGCCACCACCGCCGCCGTGCCCGCAAGCGTGCGCATCACCGTCATCAACGTCTCGGCATGCGCGCGCAAGCCGGAGGCCACCGCCGTTACCGCCTCCGCAGCCGCCATCAGCGCGGGAACCACCATCGCGCCGATCGTGTTCTGCAGCCCCGTCCAGGCGAGCTGCATCTGCGCGAGTGCCCCCTTGCCCGCCTTCAAGGAGGCAATGGTCTTGCCGTCCATCACCGCGCCGACCCGCTCGGCCATTGCGGCATATTCGGCCATGCCCGCGCCGCCATTGCGCAACAGCGGCAAAAGCCCGGAGGCCTCATCGGCCACCGCCTCCATATAATAGATCATCTCCGCCTGCGAGAGCTTCGCCTTCTCCAGCGAGGAGACATAGAGCTGGAGCGCATCCGCCCCCGAGAGGTTGCGGAACTGCGCCGCCGTCACCCCCACCCGCGGCGCGATCTTCTCGAAGAAGTCCGCCATCTCCCCGCCGCCGGTTTGCAGGAAGTCGCCCACCCGGTCATTGGTATCCTTCAGAATGTCGGAGAGCTTGTCCTGCTCGATGCCGACACTCTTCGCCCCCGCGGCCCAGCCCTGGAACTGCTCGGGCGAGGTGTTTGCAAGCGTCGAAAGGCGCTGGATCTCCGCGCCCGCCGAGATCGCCCCGAGCCCCATCGCGACAAAGGCCGATTGCATGGAGGCGGCAATGCCCCCCGCCATCTTGCCCGCCCGCGCGGCAAAGCTGGCCAGCGTGCCCTGCGACCCCTTGAGGCCCTTGGAGAATTGCGCGGCGTCAAGCCCCAGGTTCACCCGGAGCGCGCCGATAACAGATGATGCCATGGATGTCCCTCAGTGACGGGCAAGCGCCCGGTCGATCCTGTCCCAGGCCGCATGGAACCGCTTCACCCGGTCGTGCCGGTCTTCCGGCAGGCCGACGAAGCGTTCGAGCGGGATCGTCTTTTGCAGATGCGGCAGCATGGCGGAGAACCAGACGAGCTCGCGCTCGCGCTGCAGCCGCTTTGCCGCCCCCTCAAGGTGGATCGTGAGCAGCCGCGGCGTGAGCCCCCAGAACGCGCCGGGCTCAAAGCCCGCCGCGGTATAATCCCGCAACAGGCCCGTGATCGTTACCGCTTCGCCCGGCCCGCCTTGGCCGGGCGTTTGACGTTTCCCCGTGCGGCCTCCGGGGCGATCTCCGGGGCGGCAGCTGCCGAGGCGCGCGCCACCGCATCGGTGTTCGCGCTCAGGATC
>NZ_JBHUIX010000009.1:0-298005 GCF_042683065.1 Rhodobacter lacus
GGCTCAAGGGCAAGATGACCCCCTTCATGCGCGCGGCGAGCTGGCTCGGTGATATCCGGCGCCTCGCCCAATGGCGGGTGGCGCCGATGGGTCTGGCTGGCGTCAGATCCCTCGGCCTTGATTGCGGCGCGGTCGGGCGCGGCTTCGAGCTCGCCGGGATCGCGCTGACCCCCTCTGAATGGGCCGATTTCCGCATGATCGAGGCGGGGGGCGACAGAGGAACTCAGCCGAGAATAGCACATGTCTGCGGCACAGACCCAGCTCGAAATCATGCTCCGCGTCGTCGCCGAACAGGCGCGGCGGGAACTCGCGGGCACAAAGGGCGATGTTCACGGGCTGACCGGTGCTGCGCGCGATCTCGGGGCGCAATCGACGAAGAGCGCGGGTCGAATGCACGGCATCGCGCCGGGCAAACCGATGCAGAATGGCTTGGTGGAGAGCTTCAACGCTCGGATGCGGGACGCGCTGCTCAACGAGACCATGTTCCGCAACCCGGCCCATGCGCAGATCGTGATCGGCGCCAGCCCGGGCTGCCGACGACAATACCGAACGCCCGCACTCAGCCCCGGGCTGCCAGACACCGGCTGATTATGCGCGGGCTCTGACCACCGCAATTGCCCAGCCCCGTTGCGCGAGAGGATCGCTCCGCGCGTCGGGCGATTGCTCAACCTGCGCCAATTGGCGTAAACACCAACCAGGCTCCAGTCACGGCGGGCTGAAAGACCGGCGGCAGGTCAGCTATTCCGCCTCGGCCGGCACGACCGACTCCATCTCGGCGATGGTCTGAAATTCGGACAGGAACTCCGGATGTGTCTGCATCAGATACCGCACCACGCGCGCGTTTCCGAGGAGCTTGCCGACGTAGCCGCGCAGCACGGTCAGCTGAAGGTGGTCCTGGCCGTAGCTGTCCTGGATCTGTGTGATCCCCTCCTGCAGCCGGGCAAGCTCCTTTTCCATCCGGGCGACCGCCTGCGGTGTGACGCCGTTGATGCGTTTGGGCTTGTTCGCCTCGACCAGTTGCGCCTGCGGCGTGCCGGCAAGGATCGCCGAGATGTAGGCCACGGAGTAGTTGTTGGCGTTCACCATGAGCTCGGCCGCTTCGATCTGGCGCAAAGGGATCATCTTGCGCAGTGTGGTGAAAACGGCTGCGGTGCAGGCCTTGTCTTTCAGGATCGCCACAGCTTCTGGGCAAATACCGTCGAGCAGCTTGACCTTGCGCTGGATGCTGCGCGGGTTGAGGTCCAGTGCGGCCGCGATCTTTTCCTCTGAGACACCGCGCTCGATCGCTTTCAGGATCATCCGGTGCTCCTGAATGGGCGCGATGCGGCTGATGCGCTTGTTGTAGGTGAAGGCCTCGTCGTCGGTCGACACAAGGCATTCGACCTGTTTCTGACCCAGATCCTTGAGAACTTCGATCCGGACATGTCCGTCGAGCAGCAGCCAGCTGCCGCTGGCATCCCCGTGTCGCGCAACAACCGGTGGCTCGACCAAGCCGATTTCGCGGATCGAAGCAGTGATCTGAGTGTATTTCCGGCTGGACTTGATCGACGTGCTCAGAACCCTGACCGGCAGAATGTCTGCGACCGGGATCGTGACGCAATCGGTCTCGAAGCCGAGATGAACCTTCTTGGTCATGTCGCTGCCCCCGCGGCGAGAGTGTGCTGCAGGTAGCTGGGCATGGTTTCCAGACCTTCTGCGCGCAGCAGCGTCACGAAATGATCGTCCTCGAGGAGGGATCGGAATGCCTGACAGATGAACAGCAGCCGCCCCTGCGTCAATTCTGCTTTCTTGATCAGAAGCTTCTGGCGGTCCGCTTCCTTCTGATAGGCGCGCACCAACGCCTCGCTCGTCAGCGGTCGCCGGTTTCGGTTGTCGCGCCCGTAGGCATTCGGGTGCATCTTTTTCCCGCGTGCCTCACGCTGCTCGATCAGACGCCGGGCCGCCGCGAGCTTCTTCCCGCGCAGTTTCTTCTGGGTGTAGGCGTCCATCAGGGCACGCTGCGCGCCTTCCGCATCGGTCTTCGATATGTCGATGGCGAGGTTCAGCGGGAGAAGGCCGGTTTCGACGGCAGTGATCAGCCGCTCTTCGCCGCGCTCCAGGAGGCCCGCGATCATGCCCACATAGTCCGGCGAGACGCCGATCTTGTCGCCGATTTGCCGGTCGTTGTAGCCGCGTTCGCGGAGCGTGCCGATCTCCCGCATCAGATCGATCGGCCGATGCTGGCGACGTGCGCAATTCTCGACGAGACTCATCACCAGACAGTCGGACTCATCGGCATCGATGACTATGGCCGGTATGGCTTTCTGCTTCAGCGCGATGAAGGCCTCGAGCCGCCCCTGGCCGCAGACGAGATCATACTCCTGTGGGCTTGTGTCGGTGCGGCGGGTGACGGTGATCGGGCGCTTCAAGCCGATCTTGGCGATGTTTTTCACCATGTCCGCAAACGACCTGGGATTTCGGACCCGTGGATTGCGAACCCGAATGCTGTCGGTCGGAACCAAGCTGACTTCGGTTTGGTGCGTTTCTTCAGCGGTTTTGGCCATCATGCCACCTCCGTCACCTTCGCCCGCCCGGCGAGGGCAAAGAAATCGTCAAGTGTTTCAGTCCGATAGGCATCGAGCCACAGGCCGTTCTGTTCGGCCATCTTCAGCCGCGCGCTTGTCCTGTCGATGCTGGGCAGCAGGTAGAAATCGCGCGGCGCATCGTTGGTCTCGGTCATCCGCACCGCAATCGTGATGTCTGGAACGAGGCCGGTGTCGAGCCGGATGTGCCAGCGCAAGGAGCCTGCTGCCGTCGCCTGGCAGCGGGCCAGAACGACCGACACCGTGAATTCGTCATTCACGCGCAGCATCTGCGTGTCGGGGTCCTGCAGCACGCGCCCCCCCTGGGCGGCCACGCCGGCGACGATCTCCTTGACGACCTGCGGGTGGGCCGCGCGCAGCGCCTGATTGATCTCGATGTAGCGGTAGTCCCGCTCCGGCTCATAGCCGATGAGACGATAGGCCCGCAGCAGGCTGCCAAACCGACTGCGATAGGCGCTGGACGAGGGCAGATCGTTCTCTTCGTCGATGATCAGGCCCGATAGCATGCCCTGCCGTTTCAGGATTGTCCGCAGGGCATCGAGCAACTCCTCGTCCGAGAAATTGCGACTGCGCGCATCCACAATCGCCCGGGCGCGCAAGAATAGCGCCTTTTCGACGATGGCTGGATAGGCGCCTTCGGCCCGGACCCACCTATCCCGCGGGTTCACGATACGGCGCTGCTTCAGCTTGAACGACACCTTGTTGAAGACGTTGTTGCCGATGTATTTTTCGTTGGTCAAAACCTGATGGACCGTCGCCCGGGTCCAGGGTCGATCAAGATCGGTGCGGTGCCCTTCGCCGTTCAAAACCGCCGCGATCTCGCGCTCGGGCCGCCCCTCATTCACGAACATCTCGTAGATGCGCTGGACGACCCGCTGTTCCTCCTCGGGGCCGGGGACCAGGATCACGCGGTCGGTCTGCAGGCTCTTCTGCTCGCCGCGCGACAGCTCACCTTTCGGGTTGCCGTGCTCGTCGATCAACACGCGCCGCAGCCCGTATCCGGCCGCGCCGCCTTGGCGATATCCAATCTCCACCAGGCGGCATTGCCCAGCAAACACCTTCACCGACAACTCACGGCTGTATTCGCCGGCCATGACGCGCTTGACGGTCTTCAGAAGGTTGGAGCCGATGCTGCCGTCGTTCTCGAACGGCTCGCCGCAATAGTGGACCCTGATCCCGGCGCGGGAACAGACGTGCTCATGGTATGCGCCCTCATCGGCGTCCTGAAATCGACCCCATCGGCTGACGTCATAGACGAGGATCGCCTTGAAGTCGGCCTTGCCGGATTGAACCTCGGCCATCAGCTTCTGCAGCGCCTCGCGGCCGTCAAGCCGCAATCCCGATCGGCCAGAGTCCTCAAACATGCGCTGAATGGTCAGGCCACGAGCCTCGGCATAGCGGCGAATGACATCAAGCTGGTTCTCGGTGGAGTACTTTTGGTGATCGGTCGACATCCGCACATAGGCGACGGCCGGCACATCCTTTTCAGGGGGTGCGTCGTGCTTGTCGCAATGGCGCGCCCAACGACCGTTCACATGCGTATCTCCTCATTATTTAGGGCAAATCCATCGCTCTCGTCGGACTCAACGGCGGAATTTTTCGGCGGAATTTTTCGCGTCCATGTAAAGCGAAGGAGGGGGGAATGTCGTTTCCGAAAAAGGGCAAGGTCTTTCCCGGGGAAAACGGGTGGAGCGGAAAAGAGGAGCAGCCCGCGAATGGCGGCTTCGTTGAAGAAATCGCGGCGGCTTTGAAACGGTCGCTTGGAGATAGTCGGGCGGGCGTAAAGACCGTGGCGGCCTGGACGGGGGCCAACGAGAAAACGGTGAAGAACTGGTTCTCGGGAACTTACGGTCCGAGCGGTGCGCACCTGATCGCGCTGGTGCGCCACTCCGAAGAGGTGCTATCCACGTTCTTGGCCATGGCGGGGCGCGAGGATCTGATGGTGGCGATCAAACTCGCGGCGGCGGAGCAGGCGGTCGAGGAACTGCTCGCGGCCGTGCGGCATCTGACCCGCTAGGGCCCGGCGGGGCGATCCGTTCATCAGCCCCCATGCGGTCGAGAGGTCAGTCCCTCACACCGCGCAGGTTTTCGCAGCGATCTCGCGCGATGGAAACCCGCACGGGAGAGCGTTGGTCGTCGGGATCGGTTCCACTTGTCGCATGTGACCTCAGGCGCGACGTCGCGTCGACACCCGGATGAACCGTCCGACGCTTTTCGGTGCGCGCCTCATGTCCCGAGCGCCAGACCGCGGCAAGCCAGATCCGTATCGCCATCATGAACCGCGGCTCGGCCCTTGGGCGGGCCGAGATCAAGGCCCGCGACTGAAACCGGCAGGGAAGGGGCAGAGCACTCTGGTGCCGGATCGGCGCAACAAGGCCGTTCGGGCGCCAGTTGCCATCTGGCCAGAGCGCCTCAGGCGGAGTGGGCGAAAACCTGTTCATAGGGTTCGGCGTCATGCGCGCCCTCGCGCCGCACCGCAAACTGCGCTGTGCTTGCCGCCAGTTCATCGGCTTCCTGGCGCAGCGATTGCGTGGCCGCCGAGGTCTCCTCGAACATCGCCGCGTTTTGCTGTGTCACCTGATCGAGCTGGGTCATCGCGAGGTTGATCTCGTCAAGCCCGGTCGCTTGCTCGCGCGCCGAACTGGCGAGCCCGCTCACCTGCGCCCGGATCCCCTGGGCATGCTGCGCGATCTCTTCAAGCGCGGTGCCCGAGGCGCTCACGAGCTTCACCCCGCCCTGGATCTGGCGCACGGTCTGGGTGATGAGATCGGAGATTTCCTTTGCCGCTTCGGCCGAACGCTGCGCAAGCTGGCGCACTTCGGAGGCGACAACGGCAAAGCCGCGCCCGCTCTCTCCGGCCCGGGCCGCCTCGACCCCCGCGTTCAGCGCGAGCAGGTTGGTCTGGAAGGCGATGTCTTCCATCACGTTGATGATACGGGATATTTTGTCAGAACTTGCCTCGATCCCGGTCATCGCCTGAATCGCCTGCTGCACGGTATCCAACCCGGCCACGGTGCGGTCTTGCGCCGCGCCAGAGGCCTCTTCGGCCTCCGCCGCCGCTTTCGCCGCCGAGGCGATGGCTGAGGTCATCTCGTGCAACGCCGCCGCAGATTCCTCCAGCGCCGCGGCTTGCTTTTCGGTGCGGCTGCTCAGGTCATCCGCCGCGCCCGAAATCTGCGCCACGCCAGACATCATCCGCTCGGCCCGCACAGAAATGCCCCCCACCACTTCACCAAGCGCCTGCACCGAACTGTTGAACGCGGTTTTCAGGCTCTCGAATTCCCGCGGCACGGCCCGCTCCATGCGCACGGTCAGATCATTTTCTGCGAGCCGCGCCATTGCCGCGCCAAAGCCGTTGATGGCCTGTTTCGTCGGGGTGATGTCGGTGGCGAATTTCACCACCTTGTAAACCTTGCCATCGATGTCGCGAATCGGGTTGTAAGTCGCCTGAATCCAGACCTCGCGCCCGCCCTTGCCAAGGCGCAGATATTCCGCCTGCTGGAAGGTGCCGGCCCGCAGGCCCGCCCAGAACTCGGCATAAGCCGGAGAGGATACCTCGTCGCGGGCCACAAACATGCGGTGATGCTGGCCCCGGATCTCGTCGAGCGTATAGCCCAATGCGCCAAGGAAATTCTCGTTCGCGGTCAGGATCGTGCCGTCGGGGGTGAACTCGATCACCGCTTGCGAGCGGCCAAGCGCGGCGATCTGGCTTTGCAGGTCGAGCATGAGATGCTTTTCCGTGGTGATGTCTGAGGCGAATTTCACCACTTTCACCGGTTCGCCCGCGGCATTGAGGATCGGGTTGTACGTCGCCTGCAACCAGACCTCGCGCCCGTTCTTGCCAAAACGGCGGAACTCGCCGGTGCGCGGTTTGCCCTGTGCCAGATCCTCCCAGAAGCTGCGATACTCCGCGCTCGCTTTCAGCGCCGGGTCGACAAAAAGGCTGTGATGCCGGCCCTGGATCTCTTCGAGCGTATAGCCGACACAGGCGAGAAAATTCTCGTTGGCGTTGATGATCGTTCCATCGAGGTCAAATTCGATCGTCGCTTGCGAGCGGTCGAGCGCGGAAAGGCGGCTCTTGGCGTCGGTCGCTTCCTCGATGCGCGTGGTCACATCGCTGGCGAATTTCACCACCTTGATCACCTGGCCTGCGCTGTCCTTCACCGGCACATAGGAGGCCTCGATCCAGACTTCGCGCCCGCCTTTGGCGATGCGCCGGAAGGTGCGGCTGAAGCTTTGCCCGGCGCGCAGGTCTTTCCAGAAAGTCGCGTAATCCGCGCTTTTGGCAAAATCGGGCGCGATGAACAGGGCATGTTTGCGCCCGATGATCTCGCTGCGCGCATAGCCCATTGTCGTGCAGAAATTCTCATTGGCATCGAGGATCTCGCCTTCGGGGGAAAACCAGATCACCGCTGCGGTCTGTTGCACCGCTTGGGCGAGCTGCTCCACTGCCGTTGCCGTTTGGCTCGACTTATTCCAGAACGCCATCGTAACCCCTGTCTTCCTAGCCCGATCCAATATGCGGGAATAACAGGCAAGAATTAAAATCGTTATAATGCGCACTGCTTTTTTCGGTTCGCTTCGTGGCCCGCCTTTCGGCCTGTGCGCACGCTTCTGCCCCCGATGCTGCGTTGCCCCGGCATCGCCGGAAGCGAAAAATCGGTCTGCCGCCCATCGAGACGGGCCCGGTTTGCGGCAGCGACGGATTGATCTGCGATTTCGGCGTTCAGTGCTCTCGCCACGCCTTGGGGCGCGCGCTCAGCGCAGCGCCAGATAGTCCGCCGAGACGTACCCCGACACGCCGGGCTTGTCTGTGAGAAAGACCCTGCACCAGAGCTTGCCATGCGTTGTCACGCAGCTCTGACGGGTCAGGCGCGTTCCATCCGGCAGGCCAATGATGATCTTGTGCTCCAGCCCCGGGCCTTCGCGCAGCTTCAAAAGATCATCCGGTCCGGCGCCTTTGACCACTGCGCCGGAACTGGCCGAGCATCCGGCCGCGATCGTGAGGGCGAGGAGGGCAGCAAAATGGGGTCGCATGGTCGGTCCTGAATTGTTTCCTCACCCTTACGACAGCATCACGCAACATGGCAACAGGCGCGGGCAGGCCGCCGCTCTGTGCTCCTGCGCCGGATGCGCCCCGCGCGGCGCCGCCCCTCAACCGCAGCGCGCAGGGGTCATTCTGTGGGATTGCGCTTTGTGTCCTCGGCGCGGGTCGCGCACGCGGCGGGCGCCGGCTTTGCGACCATGCTGCCAGATGCCGCGGCACCGGGACGACGAAACGCCATGCCGTTGCGAAACGGTTTTTGCGTCACGGGCTGGGCAAGGAAATCCTTGAGGTTCAGTTGCTTTTTCGGGGTCGAATATCCCATTTCATATATCCTTGCAGGAATGATGCCCATAAGGGCTTGGCCTTGATGGCAGAAGCGGCGGAGACGAGCCCCGCCGCTTCTCCTCCCGGTGACACAGTCACGGACGCGGAACGCTTCGCATGAAGCGGCATCGCGTCAACGCCATCACCGGGAATCGGAAACTGTCGTGTAACCGACAAAGGATTGCACCGGCTTGCGCGCCATGTGGTCCCGACGCTTCGGCACGGCGGGAAGCGTTCCGTTGCCCAGTCGCTCGAAGAATTCGCGCCAGCCGAGCCCGGAGGGGCTCTCATCGCTGCGCGGCGCCGGTCTGGTGCCATGAAGCGTTGTTTGTCGTCTGCTCATTTTGTCCTTTCGTCGCCCCGTCAAACGTGGCGACCGGATATCACTTGGAAAACGTGTTTTGATCTCGGGGCAGGTCTTCCGCCCCGGTCTCGCGGGCAAGCCTTGCCGCCCGCAGCGCGGCTGTGCGCTCCGCGCGCACCCCGGCCTCTGTCTCAAGAATGAGGCGCGCCGCCGCGGCCGTTTTGTCATATGCTGTCAGCGGCCCTGATGGGGTCTCCCGGAACAAACCGGAAGACTCCGTGCTGCGCCTCACTGCGTCACCGCCCCAAGAGCGGGAGCCCGGCGCCGTGGCACCGGGAGGCTTTGCTTTGGTCAAGCGCGCGCCAGAGCGCAAGCGGACTCGCGACCGTCGCGGCCGGTCTCGACGTCAAAGCTGACCTTCTCGCCTTCGTTGAGGCTGCGCATGCCAGCGCGCTCGACCGCCGAGATGTGAACGAACACGTCGCGCGAACCACCTTCCGGGGCGATAAAGCCGAAACCTTTGGTGGTGTTGAAAAACTTCACGGTGCCAGTGGCCATCGTGAGAACTCCTTCGATAGAATGATGCCCGCAGCATGCGGCAGCTCGGCTTGGTCAGAACGAAAACAGACTGAAGCCGATGAAGGAGACAGGGTGCGGTCGATAAAACTTTGCAACGCCACCTATACGCGAATTTGCGGCCTTTGCAAGACAAATACGCGAAATCTGAAAAGTGTTGCGCGCGGCATGCGACCAAAGGCCTTTCTGACGCAGAGTGGACGATTGGTCTTGCGGCTCGGGGCGAGAGTCTCGAAACTGCCGCGAGCCACTGGGATCGCAATCGAACCCGGCCGGGATGGTGTCGTGCAAAAGACGCGGCACAGGCTTGCGCGAAGGATGTCCCGTTCGCCGCATCGACCCTTTGGCTTTTTGACAGGATCACCTCCATGCCCGGCCCGCGCACGCCTTCCCGGCCAAACGACCCGCGGGCCGAGATTGCCGAGCACTTTGAGCAGATCGAAGCGGCTCTGGCGCAGATGCCTGCGCCCGATCTGTTGCGCCATGCGCTTGCGCGCCTGCAGGAGGCCTGTGCCGGGCAGGCTGTTGCGCTGGAAGAAATGATCGTCAGCACCTCTGCCGCGAAAGCCCCTTTGGCGTTTGACGATCTGATGCTGCGGCTGCCCTTGCCCGTGGTTCAGGTCAAGCACGATTTGCAGATTGTCGCCTGGAACCTGCAGGCCGAAGCTCTTCTGGAGGCGATGTCCGGCACGGCACGGAACGGCGACCGGGCGGGGATCTTGCGACGCGGCCTCGAGCGGCAGGATCGCACCGCGGTGATGGCCGCCCTTGATACGCAACTGGACCAGAGGGGCCGGGCAGGGGCGGGCGCGCCATTGCAAACGGTTCCGTGTGCAGTTCTGGTTCAACTCAGTTCGGCGGGCGGGCGGCGCGCAACGTTACGGCTTCAGATCCTTCCGACACTCTCTGTCCCCGGCCAGAAGCGCGCGCGATGGTGGGTGATCTTGCTGACGACGGACGCCCCGCGATAACCGGCTTTCGGCTCTGGCGCTTCGTCCTCCGTCCCGGGGCAAACCCGCTCGCGGCGATCCTCTGCGACCTCCGCGAGGGCGCGGCGGGCAGCAACCGCGCAGTGCCTCTCAAGCCCGCGCAGATCAGCCGCGCGCGGCGCGCCTTCCTGAGCGCCCGGTCCGCGCCCGGTCCGCGCCCGGAATGCGGCAGGCCCGTCCAGAAAGGACTTTTCGGCCCTGCCGCGGCGCGATGGGCTTCTGGCGGCTTCGAAGGGGCAGAGCTCGAAGACCCGCAGGTGGCTTGCGCGCTCCACCCGGAGTGCGCGCGCAAACCACCTACCGTGATGAGGTCCTTGCCCCCTTTGCTGGCGGCGCCTTGTGGCCGATCAATGCGCGGTTTGCCCGCCGTCGGCCACGAACACCGCGCCATTGACGAAAGTCGCCCCCGGCGAGGCCAGCAGCAGCACGGTCGCGGCGATTTCTTCCGGCTTGGCGGCGCGCTTCATCGGGCTGTTGGCCATCAATGACGCGGAAATCTCGGGGTCTGCCAGCCATCGCTGCGTCATCGGCGTTTCAATCAGGCCCGGAGCCAGCGCGTTGATGCGGATGTTCTGCGTCGCATAATCGAGCGCCGCGGCGCGCGTCAGCCCCGCGACCCCGTGTTTGGCGGCCGCATAGGGGGCCATGCCGGGATCGGCCACCACGCCTGCGACCGACGAGGTATTGATGATCGCCCCGCCACCCGAACGCAGCATCAGGGGGATTTCGTATTTCATCGACAGGAACACGCCGCGCAGGTCGACGGCGAGGATACGATCAAACTCAGCCTCGGTCACATCGGCCAGAGGCTTCGTCGCGGGCAGGATGCCGGCGTTGTTGAACGCCACATCGAGACCGTTGAACCGGCTGTCGGCCAGATTGACCAGAGCCTGCACATCTGCCGTCTCGGAGACGTTGGTTTTCAGATAGACCGCCTCGGTGCCCAGATCGCGGCACGCGGCGGCGGTTTCTTCGGCGGCCTCGGCCATGTCACCGATCACCAGACGCGCGCCGCGTTTGGCAAAGGCGAGCGCCGTGGCGCGCCCGATACCGGCCGTGGCGCCGGTGATCAGCACCACCTTGCCGTCGAAATCCATGTATTCGTCGTTCATTTTGATGTTCCTTCGTGCGGGGTCAGATCGTGATGCCGGATTTGCCCGGCGCCAGAATGCCTTTCGGGTCCAGCGCCTGTTTCAGCCGGTGGTTGATTCTGCGTTGTGCCGGACCGTAGGTGTCGGCGACTTCGGCCATGAAGCTCGTCGAGGTGCGATAGATGCCATAGCCCGCACCATGCAGTGCGGCGATCATCGCCAGATAGCATTGCCGCGCGCGCTCGGTTTCTTCTGCATCGTTGCGGTCGTAGAGGATGTCGGTCAACTGCTCGGCATGCCGCCCGCCGATCAGGAAACCACCAATGTAATCAAAGCCATATTCATCAAGCACGCCATGCATCAGGTTGAATTGCTTGATCGCCTCGGAACCTTCGCACCGCACGACGGGCGCGAGCCACGACGAGCCACCGCCGCCCTTGTAGTTATAGATCGTGAACTCGGTCAGCGTCGGTTCGTTGGTCATGTTGAGGTTCCAGTGATGGAACGGGGTCTTGAAGATCTCGGGCTGGCTTTCATCCATGAACTGCCCGCCGGTGGCGAGCATCGCCTTGCGGGCGATATTGAGGTTGACCTCGATCTGTTCCTCGGTGCCGTAAAGCGTCGAGATATAGCCCCAGATCCCGAGGCCCATATTGTTGCAGACCTCTTTCACCCGTGCACGCGGCATTGCGCCGGGGCCGGTGTAGATCTCGTCGCGGCGATAGGTCTGGGCGACGGCATACATCGTATGACCCAGAACGCCGTTCTCGACGACCTTGTTGAGGTGCAGCTCGCGCACCGCGTCGATGCCGCGGCCCATGCCCTCGTCATCATCCCAGCCGCACAGGAAGCCAAAGCTTTTCTGCGGTTTGCGCATCAGCCAGATGCCGATCTTGGTGACAACGCCGTAGTTCGACTGGCTGAAGATGCCGTCGAGCCATGGGCCGTAGCCCCAGCGGTAGACGTTCCATTCGCGGCTGTTTTCCACCCCGCCCATCCCGGTGCGCAGCAAGGAGCCATCCGCCAAAACCACTTCCAGCCCGCAGAAATTCTCGAAATGCTGGCCGTAGCGGTTATAGCCCACGCCGCGATCGAGCGTGTTGCCCATCGGTCCGGCGAGCGGCCCTGAGGAGGGGAACGAGATCCACAGGGGGATATTGTTGGCCTCGAGATATTGCTTGAGCTGCATGTAGGTCACGCCCGGTTCGACCAGCGCATAGCCCAGGGTTTCGTCGACTTCGACGATGCGGTTCATCCGCTTGAGATCCAGCACCACCTGGCCGGGGGTGGCGGGGGCCGCATCGCCATAGCCAAGGTTCTTGCCGGTGGAGATCGTCCAGAGCGGGATGCCATAGCGCTCGGCGACCTTGACCACCGCTTGCACCTGCTCGACATTTTCGGGGGCCACGGCCCCTGCGGGGCGGTGACGGGCCGAGGGTTCGGGCAGCATGACCTTGGAATAGGGGGCCAGACGGTCGATGTCGGCAAAGGCAAAGTCCTCGCCGACGATGGCGCGAAACGCGCGCAGCGCGGAAGCGAAATCCTCGCGCGAGACGCCCGGAGGCAGGAAAGTCAGGTCTTCATTAGCCATCGGGGAAATCCTCAGAGATCGGCAATCAGCGTGGCAAAGGCGCGCGGCGCGCTCTGCCAGATGACGGGGAGGGCGTCGGAGCGACCGGTCGCATGGGCGAGCACCCGCGCGAGGGTGCGCGCCTGCCAGTGATCCTTGGCCGGTGCGGGCAGCGGTGTCGGACCCGCTGCGTCGGGCGTTCGGATCGTGCAACTGGACCCGGCGCGGACATGGTCGCGGGCGAGATCATAGGTGCAGGCATCCGCCAGCGTTTCGAAGCCATGAATCGGGAGACGGGTCGCAGGGTCCTCGCGGTGGGTCGCGCGATGCATCACGCGCGCCCCGTGCTGGCCGAGAGCGATGTCAAACAGCACGCTGTCTGCATCGGTCCCGATCAAGACCACACGCGATCCGCGCAGGGCGGCAAGACGGGCAGGATCGGTGACAAAATCCGCCGCCTGCGCGGTTTCGAGGCGCAGCGGCACAGGCCCGCCCGCCCGTGCCAGAGACCGCGTCAGAGACTGTGCCAGCGCTTGGGCATTGGGCATCGTCAGAAGGACGTTTGCCGGGGAGGCCAGATCCCGAGACGGCATGGCAAGGCTGGGCCGGGGCAGGGCGGGCAGGGCCAGACCCGCCAGCCCGGCCGCCAGAAATCCGCGCCGGGAGAGGGGGGCGGTGCGGTGCATCAATGGCCCTCCCGTTCAAGATAAGTGCCGGGCACGATGCCGGGCTTGGTTCCGGGCTGGACCTGCAACGAGGTGATATAGGCGAAGACCTCATGCAGTTCCTGATCGGAAATCTCGCCCTCGCGGAAGGCCGGCATGGCGTTCAGCCCGTTGCGGGTGATGTGATGCAGGGTCTTGAAGTCCAGCTTTTGCAGCCGCAGATCGGGGGCGACCCCCATTCCGTGACATTGCAGACAGGTGTTTTGCGCCAGTCGCGCGCCGGAGCGGTCGCCGCGCATCTGCGCCGCCGCAGCCGGATCGACCCCATCGGCGAGCGCCGCTCCGGTGCCGAGACTTGCGAGCAGCGCCAAGGAGAGTGGCATCAGTTTAAAGGAAAATCGCATCGAACTCTCCGCGGGCTTAGTGCAGGGACGCGCGGGCAGCGGCGACCTGCTCAGGGGTTGCTGTGGCGTGCTGGGTGTCGTTCATCGCATTGCGGACGTAGTTCGCGATATCGGCGATGGCGGCATCATCGAGCAGGAAAGCGGGCATGGTGACCGTGCCGTCCTTGTCCGAGAGGCCGGTCAGGACAGGCATGATCAGGTTGGCCGAGGCAGCCCCCACGGCATGTAAATCGGCAAGCGCGGGGGCAAAATCGGGAAGGCCCTCGCCGTTGAGCTGATGGCATGCGGCGCAATTGGCCCGATAGGTCGTTTGCCCGCGCGTGATCGAGGCCTGCGCCTGCGCATGATCGAGGGCTGCGCCCGTGACGGTGCGGACCGGGGGCAGCTGATGCAGATAGGCGGCGATTGCGCGCAGATCGGTTTCCGTCAGATGCGAGGTGCCTTCGGCGACCACATCATGCATCGGGCCGAAAGGGCCGCCATGGCGCGAGCCATGCCCGGCGAGATAGGCATAAAGATCGGCCTCGGACCAATCGCCCAGGCCGGTTTCGGGATCTGGCGTCAGGTTCGGTGCATAGAACCCGTCGATCTGTGCGCCGGTGAGGCTTTGATCCGGCTTCATCGCGCCAAAGGCATTGCGCGGCGTATGGCATTCGGCGCAATGGGCCGGGCCTTCGACCAGATAGGCGCCCAGGTTGACCGCATCGCTTTTTGCCGGATCGGGCTCGAACTCTCTGTTGTCAAAGAACAATTTGCGCCATCCAGAGAGCAGGAGCCGATAGTTGAACGGGAAGTTCCGCTCAAGATCGGGGACCGCCTGACGCACCGGAGCGAGCGACATGAAATAGGCATAGAGCGCGTCGATATCGGCATCCGACATCTTGGCATAAGAGGTAAAGATCATCGTGGGATAAAGATTGCCCGGATGGCTGGTCACGCCTTCGCGCACAGCATCGGCAAACGCATCCCGGCTCCAGCCGCCGATGCCCGTGACCGGATCGGGGGTGATATTGGCGCTGGCCATATCGCCAAAGGGCGTATGGATCACGAGGCCGCCCGCGTAGGGCACGCCGCCCTCCGCAGTGTGACAGGGCGCACAATCTGCGGCCCGGGCGACATATTCCCCCCGCGCGATCTGGTCATCGAGATGCTGGCCCAAAGCCGGCATCGGCGTTTGCGCCGCCTTGCGCGCGACCGGGCTGAGAAAATACCCGCCCGCCGCAATGGCGGCGAGCACGCCGATCGCGCCACCGATCATCAGCGTGCGGCGCAAGGAAGAGGACTTTGGTGATGTCATTGGCTCTCGCTCCGGCCGGTCGCAGCACTCTGGGCGCGTATGTCGGCCTGATCATTCAACGTTTTGGTGCAGAGCTAAGTAGGGAGCGTTTTGCACACTGTCTTGTTTGAGGAGGACGGAAACCTTGGACCGGCAGGACATTCCCGAGAGCAGCCGCACAGTTCCTGTGCGACAGAGTGTTGCAGCTTGAACAGCCGCGCGGCGCAGTGCATCTATGCCACTGCTGGCACGGGCCCAGAGTGACGAGTGAACTTGAAGATGACGGTCGCGCACAGATCTCATGGTGCTTTTGCGCCAAACGCATCGAAAAACAAATGCGATACTTTGGCCCTGGCGCCCGATCGCCAGATCCGCGTCTGGGAAGATCATCAACACGAGCATCTGTTTCGCGTGCATTGCAGCGCGATCAATGTCGATACGCTGCATGCGTCGCAGCGCAATTGCGCCAGTGGTCAGATCCGCTTTGCGGATATGCGCGTCAGCCCGCATGTGGTGGAACGGACCGCGCGTGATGTGGCCGAAGACCCACGCGATCTGATGGTCTTGATCTTGCTGCTCGAAGGCGAGGCGATCTATGGCCAAGCCGGAAAATGGCTGACGCTGCGCGCGGGCGATATCATCGCTCTGCGTTCGGATATCCCGTTTCTGGGCAGCTATCCCCATCCGGTGCGCCAGATGGTGATGACGCTGCCGGTTGCGGATTTCACCGCCCATTGTGGCCGCGAGATCACCGGGCCGGAACGGGCGGTGTTTGCGCAGCTGGGGGCGCGGACGGTGCGCTGGTTGATCGAACATGGCACGGCATGGCTCGATCAGGCGGGAGAGTTGTCCCATCAGACCTTGCATGATCATGGGGCGGGCCTGGTGGCGGCGGTGTTCGGCCCCAGGGCGAGTGCCCGCAGCCTGCGCCAGGCGCCGCATTTTCTCGCAGCGCAAAGCTGGATCGCGGATCGTCTGTCGGACCCGAATTTGAACGTGGCGCAGATTGCCTCTGCCCTGCATATCACGCCGCGCCATCTGAACCGGATCTTTGCCCGTGAGGGGCTGTCGGTGACGCGGGTGATCGAGGACCGAAGGCTGAGCATGGCGCAGCATTTGCTGCAAGATCCGCATCAGAACTACATGAGCATCGCAGAAGTTGCCTATGCCTGCGGGTTCTCCGACCAGGCGCTCTTTAGCCGAAAGTTTCGCAAGCACTTTGACCGAAGCCCGAGCGAAACGCGCCGCAACGGGCACCCCGGCAAAGAGGGCGCCCGCAAAGAATAGGTCCGTTGCGGTGCGCCGACCCAAAGCGGGTTCGCAGGCCGAAAGATGCCGGGCATCCGGCCACCGGTTCGGTGAATGCGCACATGGCGCCGCGCTCGGGAACTTGCGCGACATAACGACGGGCAAGACCGCCGGGAGCCAGCCGCGCTCCGCATCCGGGGGCCTTGCGCGCGCCCGGCCGCCCGATCCTTGCCGGGCGGCGCGGTCTTCCCCGGCGAGGCCAGGGGCGCGTTCACACCCGCCCGGTTACGGCCTGCCCCATCCGCCGCCACCGGCGGTTTCCATGCTGATGATGCTGCCCGCCTTCACCGCAGTTGTGCTCTTGCCCGCCAGCGCATGTTCGCCCGCCCCGTCGCACAGCAAGATTCGCGAATTGCCGCCCGGCGCGCCGCCTTCGACCCCCCAGGGGTGATTGCGCGTGCGGTCGAGGTGGACGGTGAGCACGCTGTCTGCGTTCACCGCAATCGTGCGGCGCAACCCGAGCCCGCCGGGAAATTGCCCGGCACCGCCGCTGCCATCGACGAGCGCGTAATCAAGGACGGTGAGGGGGTATTCCCGCTCGATCAGCTCAACGGGCGAATTGGCGGTGTTGGTCATGTGGCAATGCACGCCGCTCGCCCCCGCCATGCCCTTGAGCCCGCCCTGACCGCCCGCATAGGTCTCCACATAGGAATAGGCGCGACCGGTTGCCGGGTTGAAGCCGCCAAGGATCAGCGCGTTCATGCTGCCGGTGGAAGCGGCGACCGGCGCCTCGGGACGCAGAACGTTGAAGGCGCCGATCAGCGCATCGGTGATGCGCATCGACATGATCGAGGTGCACAGCGCCACCGGCACCGGGGGCTTGGCGTTGACGAGCGAGCGCTCGGGCGCATTGAGCGTGATGCGGCGGAAGAGCCCGGCATTGGAAGGGATCTCCGGGTCGAGCAGGGTCTTGATGACATAGATCACGCAGCTCGCGGTGAGAAACACCGGCGCGTTGATCGGCCCGGCAACCTGCGCCGCCGTGCCGGTGAAATCGGCGGTGAGGCGGCCCTCGGCGATGGAGAGCGCAACCGAGACCGGCAGATCCACCGGGCCTGCCTCGTCTTGCCATTCCAGCGTGTCGGTAAAGCAGCCCTTGCGCCCCTCCAGCGCACGGAAGGCGGTTTCAAGGCGCTTTTCGGTGGTGGCCAGCAGGGTCTCCACCGCCGCCTCGAAGCGCTCTTGCCCGGTCCGCTCGATCAGCGCGGCCAAGCGGCGCGCGCCGGTGGTATTGGCGGCAGCCTGCGCGAGCAGATCGCCGGCCACCATGTCGGGGGTGCGGCTGGCGAGCTTGAAAAGCTCCAGCGTTGCGCGCTCGATCTCGCCCGCGCGCACCAAAAGCATCGGCGGCACGCGCAGCCCTTCTTGCGTGATGTCGACCGTGCCAAGCGCAAGGCTGCCCGGCGCGAGGCCGCCCAGATCCACCTGGTGCGCCATGTTGGCGACATAGCCAAGGTGGCGTGCGCCCGCATGCACCGGCGCGATCACCACCACATCGGGCAGGTGCGAGCCGGTGAGCCATGGGTTGTTGGTGACCACCATCGTGCCCGGCGCGATCTCGTGGCCCAGTTCTTCCAGCACGCGCTCGACCACGCCCGCAAGCAGCCCGAGATGCACCGGAATATGTTCGGCCTGCGCAATCAGCTGCCCCTTGGCGTCAAACACCCCGCAGGAAAAATCTTTCCGGTCCCGGATGTTGATCGAATAGGCGGTGCGGATCAGGGCCGCGCCCATCTCCTCGGCAACGGCCTGCAGGCCGTGGCGCACCACTTCGGCGAGAATGCTGTCTGTCGTCATTTCTGCATCCTGATGATGAGGCTGCCATTGCCGTCGACGGTGAGCGTTTGCGCGCCGACGATGAGGGTGGTGTCCTGTTGCTCGATGATCATCGGCCCGGTGAGCGTGGTGCCGATGGCAAGGCGGGCGCGGTCATAGACCGGCACCTCGACCATCGCGCCCTCAAACCAGAGCGGCGCGCGGGTGATCAGCGGGTCTTCCCCCGTGATGATCTTCGGCACCGGCAGCTTGTCGGAGGGCGGCGGGGCGCTGGCGCTCAGCCGCAAAAGCGTGATCTCGATCTCTTCGCTGCGCCGGTCATAGCCAAAGGCGCGGTGATGCGCCTTGTGGAAGGCCTCGATCGCCTGATCAAGATCGCCGTCCCAGGCAACCGGCAGCGGGTGGCCCTGGCCGCGATAGCGCATCTCGAGCACCGGGGCGAGGCGCACCACGGCGCGCGCGATGCCATCGAGATCGGCCTGCGCATGGGCCTTTTCGGCCAAAGCCGCGATGGCCTCGGCAATCTTGCCATTGTCCATCTCGGCGGCAAGGCGGGCGAGTGTTGCCGTCTCGTCATGCTTCCACGGCGCGAGCAAAAGCCCGATGCCGCACAAAAGCCCGGGCGAGGGCGGCACGATCACCGTTTCCACATCCATCTCGGCGCAGAGGTCAACCGCATGAAGCGGCCCGGCACCGCCAAAGGCCATCACCGCAAAATCGCGCGGCTCCAGCCCGCGTTCCACGGTGATGCGGCGCATGCCGCGCACCATCGCCGCGTTGACGACTTGCAAGATGCCCACCGCCGCCGCCTCAACCGTCAGGCCGAGCGGGGTGGCGATATGTTCGTCAATCGCACGGGCCGCGCGGTCCCGGTCGATCACAATGCCGCCGCCGAGCGCGCGCCCCGGACGCAACCGCCCAAGCACGACATTGGCATCGGTGACGGTCGGGCGGGTGCCGCCCTTGCCGTAAGCGGCGGGGCCGGGGCGGGCGCCCGCGCTCTCGGGGCCGACCTTCAAAAGGCCCCCGGCATCAAGATGGGCAATCGAGCCGCCGCCCGCGCCAAGGGTGATGATGTCAAACATCGGCACCCGCAGCGGAAAGCCCTCGATCTCGCTTTCATAGCGGGTCAGGATCTCGCCATTCTCGATCAGGCCAACGTCAAAGCTGGTGCCGCCCATGTCGATGGTGACAACGTTGAGATAGCCTGCCGCCTCGGCAAAGCGGCGCGCGCCGATCATGCCTGCCGCCGGGCCCGAAAGGCAGGTGTGCACCGCCTTGACCCCGCTTGCGGTCTCGATCGGCATCACACCGCCGCCCGATTGCATGATCGCGGGCGCCACCGTGACGCCATCGCCCACCAGCGTGCGGGCGATCTTTTCAAGGTAGTCCTTGAGCGGCGGCATCAGATAGGCGTTCATCACCGTGGTCGAAGTGCGCTCGTATTCGCCCGGCTCTGCCAGAACATCGGACGAGATCGAGATCCGCAACTCCGGCGCGATGTCACGCACAATCTGCGCCGCGCGGCGTTCATGGGCGGCATTGGCGTAGGAATGAAGGAAGGCAATCGCGAGCGTTTCCACGCCTTCGGCCTGCATTGCCGCCACGGCTTCCCGCACGTTCTCTTCGTTGATCGCTTCGATCACATTGCCCTTGGCGTCGAGCCGCTCGGCGATCTCGAACACCCGCTCGCGCGGCACAAGCGGCGCGGGCTTGCGGGCGTATTGATCATAAAGATGCGGGCGGGTCTGCCGCCCGATCGCGAGAAGGTCGCGAAAGCCCTTGGTGACGAGCAGCGCGGTGCGCGCACCGCCGCGCTCAAGGATCGCGTTTGTCGCTACGGTCGTGCCATGGGCAAAGCCCGCAAGCTCCCCTGCCGGCAGGCCCGCCATTTGCAGCGCCGTGCGCGCGGCCTCAACCACCGCCGTGGCCTGATGCCCCGTCGTCGTTGGCGTCTTCACAAAGAAGGTCTCGCCGGTCTGGTCCTCAAAGAGGCACAAGTCGGTGAAGGTGCCGCCGACATCACATCCGATACGATAGGCCATGGCGCTCAGGCCTCGCGATCCGCAGTGAGCAGGTCTGCGAAGGGGAAGAGTGCGGGCGAGCCGCCGCAATGGACAAAGAGCACGGAACTGCCCTTCGGGATCGTCCCGTTCTGCACGCAGCCGATGATGCCCGAAACCGCCTTGCCGGTATAGACCGGGTCGAGCAGCACGCCCTCACGGTCGCCCGCAAGCTTGATCGCGGCATTGCCCGCCTCTGAGGGGATCGAATAGCCCGGGCCGATGTAATCGGTCTCGATGCGAATATCGTCGGGGGTGAAGGTCTTCTCGAAGCCAAGGAGGGCTGCGCCGTCATTGGCCATTTTCGCGATCCGCTCGGAGAAGGGCACCGCAGAGCCCGTCACGGCAACGCCGATCACCTTGGTGTTGGGCAGATATTGTGCGCACCCGATATGAAGCCCGGCCAAGGTGCCGCCCGAGCCGACCGGGGCGACGATGTAATCGGGGGCCGGGGTGGCGCGGGCGGCATATTGCTCGGAAAGCTCTTTCGCCGCGTTCACATAGCCCATCGCGCCAAGCGCACTCGCGCCGCCAAGCGGGATGATATAGGCTTTTTCGCCCCGCGCCTCGGCCTGTGCCGCATGATGCTCCATGCGCGGATTGATCTGCTCGAAGTAGGCATCCGGGTCGAGAAAGTCGATCTCGGCGCCAAAGAGATGATCGAGGAGCAGGTTGCCTTGATAGCTGGCCGGGCGATTGCCGCGCAGCACGAGAATCGGCTTCATGCCGAACTTGCGGGCCGCCGCCGCCGTCATCCGGGCGTGGTTCGATTGATGCCCGCCGGTGGTGATCAGCACTTTCACGCCCTGCGCCACGGCATCGGCCATCAGGAACTCAAGCTTGCGCACCTTGTTGCCGCCGCCGCCAAAGCCCGTGAAATCATCGCGCTTCATGCTCAGAGAAATGCCGAGTTCGGCGCTCAGCCGCTCCATCTTTTCGATCGGCGTGGGCAGGAAGCCGAGGGAAAGGCGCGGGATATCTTCGAGTTTCATGGGCAATCGGTCCTTTGGGAGGGCGGTGGCGCGGGCGCCAAGGTGATGGATATATAATATATCCTATATTCAGTCTGGCAAGACGGAATGAGCTGTGGCACTCTGGGCGCCTGAAGGCCCAAGGCCACAATCATCCGGCCCGCCATGCGCCGCGAAGAGGTGAAGGAAATCGAGATGCCAACGCCCGTCATGACCGTGTCCAACCTGCGGACCTCGTTTCGCCGCGGCAAAGAGTGGATCCCCGTCGTGAAAGACGTCTCTTTTGAGGTGCATGCGGGCGAGACGCTGGCCATCGTCGGTGAGTCGGGCTCGGGCAAGAGCGTGAGCGCGCTCTCGCTGATGCGGCTCCATGCGGCGGAGACAACGCGGATCGAGGGCTCGGTCAAGCTGGAGGGCGCGGAGCTGCTCGACCTTTCAGAGCGCGAGATGCGCGGGCTGCGCGGCAACAAGATCGCGATGATCTTTCAGGAGCCGATGACAAGCCTCAACCCGGCGCTGACGATCGGCGACCAGATCTCCGAAGTGCTGATCGCGCACCAGAACCTGAGCCTCGCCGAAGCGCGGCGCGAAACGCTTGTGCTGCTGCAAAAGGTGCGCATCCCCGCTGCCGAAAAGCGGCTTGATGAATATCCGCACCAGCTTTCGGGGGGGATGCGCCAGCGCATCATGATCGCCATCGCGCTCGCCTGCCGCCCCAAGGTGCTGATCGCCGATGAGCCGACCACGGCGCTTGATGTCACGATTCAGGCGCAGATCCTCGAACTGATCAAGCTCTTGCAGGAAGAGGAGAACATGGCCGTGGTCTTCATCACCCACGATATGGGGGTGGTGGCTGAAATCGCGGACCGCACCTTGGTGATGTACAAGGGCGAGGCAATCGAGCACGGCCCGACCGAGGAAATCTTTGCCCATCCCGCCCGCGCCTATACCCGCGCGCTGCTTTCGGCGGTGCCGCGGCTTGGCTCGATGGAGGGGGCGCGCGCGCCCGCGCGCTTTCCGCTCGTGGATGCCGAGACCGGCCAGCCCGTCGAGATGGCGCCGGTCGCCAACACGGTGGCCGAGAACCCGACCCCGCTGCTCCGGGTGCGCAATCTCGTGACGCGGTTTGATATTCACGGCGGGTTGCTGCGCGGCCCCGCCGGGCGCGTGCATGCGGTGGAAAACCTCTCTTTTGACCTTCATGCCGGGGAGACGCTGGCGCTGGTGGGCGAATCGGGCTGCGGAAAATCCACCACCGGGCGCACGATCATGCGCCTGACCGAGGCCCGCTCCGGCTCTGTGCAACTTGAGGGGCGCGAGATCCTTGGTCTTTCAGGTGAAGCGCTGCGCCATATGCGGCGCAACATCCAGATGATCTTTCAAGACCCGTTTGCCAGCCTCAACCCGCGCATCCGCATTGGCGAGGCCATTGCCGAGCCGCTTCTCCTGCACGGGATCGCCCGGTCCAAAGAGGATGCCCGCGCGCGCGTGGCGGATCTGATGGTCAAGGTCGGGCTGCAGGCGGATATGGCAAGCCGGTTCCCGCATGAGTTTTCGGGCGGGCAGCGCCAGCGCATTTGCATTGCGCGCGCGCTCGCGATGGAGCCGCAGGTGATCGTGGCGGACGAGGCGGTCTCCGCCCTCGATGTCACGATCAAGGCGCAGGTGATCAACCTGATGCTCGATCTGCAGGAAAGCATGGGCCTCGCCTATCTCTTCATCTCGCATGACATGGCCGTGGTGGAGCGCATGAGCCACCGCGTTGCGGTGATGTATCTGGGCGAGATCGTCGAGATCGGGCCACGGGCTGCCATTTTTGAAAACCCGCAGCATCCCTATACGCGCAAGCTGCTCGGCGCGGTGCCGATCCCCGATCCGGCGCGGCGCGGCATGCGGCGCGGGCTGAGCAATGACGAGATCAAGAGCCCGGTGCGCCCCGCGAGCTACATCCCCCCGACCCGGCACTATATCGAAGTTTCGCCCGGGCACATGGTGCAGCAATGGGGCGCGGACTGGGATGAGACCGCGAGCGCCGCCTGAGCGGATGAACATGAGGAGAGCAAGATGAGCGAGAAACGTGTGGCGATGGTCAGCGGGGCCTCGCGCGGGATCGGTGCGGCCATTGCCGCGCGGCTCCTTGAGGCCGGTTGGCGCGTCAGCCTTGGCGTGCGCAACCCCGAGAGGCTTTCGCCCTCTGCCGGCGACCGCCTCGTGTGCCGCTATGACGCGATGGATGCGGCAAGCGAAAAACGCTGGATGGAAGAGACAATCGCGCGCTTTGGCCGGCTTGACGGGCTGGTGCTCAACGCGGGCATCATGATCCCGAAAACGGTGCTTGAGGCCAGCGAGGAAGATTTTGACACCACCTTCGCGGTCAATGTCAAATCGCCGATGCGGCTTGCCCAGCTGGCCTGGCCGCATCTGGAAAAGGCGCCCGCGGGCCGGGTTGTCACCCTCTCTTCGCTCTCCGGCAAGCGGGTGAAATCGCCCGGCTCCAGCCTTTATGCGCTGTCGAAATTTGCCGTGCTGGCGCTTTCGCACGGGCTGCGCCAATGCGGCAAGGAGTCTGGCGTGCGCGCCACCGTGATCTGCCCGAGCTATGTGGCGACCGATATGGGGCTGGCGCTCACGAGCCCCGATCCGGCCACGCTCACCCAGCCCGAAGACATCGCCAAGATCGTGCACATGGTGCTCGATCTCCCGAAAACCGCCTCGATCTCCGAGATTCCCGTCCATTACAGCGTCGAAGACTGCTACTGACATGCCTGCCCAGCTTTCTCACCGTGGCCCTGCCATGGTGCCCGTCGAAAACTCTCCCGCACTGCCGCAAACCGTGGATGTCGCCATTGTCGGCGGCGGCATCGTTGGCGCCGCGGCGGCCTTTTATCTGGCGCAATCGGGCCAGAGCGTTGCGCTGCTTGAAAAGGGCCTGATCGGCGCCGAGCAATCGGGGCGGAACTGGGGGTGGGTGCGGGTCGCGGGCCGCGATCTGCGCGAGATCCCGCTCGCACTGCGCGCGCAGGAGATCTGGCCCGGTCTCGCCGCGGCGCTTGGCGCCGATCTCGGCTATCGGCGCACCGGCATTGTTTATGTCGAAAAGACCGAGGCGGCGCGCACACGGCATCTGACCTGGATCGCGCAAGCCCGCCCCCTTGGCGCGGCGCCGGTGCATCTGTCGCCGGCAGAGGTTGCCGAGATGGTGCCGGGGCTCGACTGGCGCTGCCACGGCGCGCTCTACCTGCCCGAGGATGGCCGAGCCGAACCGCAGGCCGCCGCACCGGCCTTTGCCAATGCCGCGCGCCAGCTTGGCGCCTTCGTGCATCAGGGCTGCGCGGTGCGCGCGCTCGACATCGAGGCGGGCCGGGTGGCGGGCGTGATCACCGAAGCGGGCCGGATCCGGGCGCGCAGGGTGATTGTTGCCGCGGGGGCGTGGTCGTCGCATTTCCTCGCACGGGCGGGGGTGCGGCTGCCGCAACTCAAGGTGCTCTCCTCGGCGCTGCGCACCACCGCCTTTGATGCGGGCGTCGAGCCCTGCATGAGCTTTTCCGATTTTGCGCTGCGCAAGCGGCAGGACGGCGGTTATTCGCTGGCCTCCTCCGCCACCAGCGTCTCGCAGATCTCGCCGGACAGCTTCCGCTTCATGTTCGATTTTCTGCCCGCGCTCCGGCTCGAATATCGCGCCCTCAAGCTGCGCTTCGGGCGGGCGTTCTTTTCCGAACTGATCGCGCATCGCCACCGCCCGATTGAGCAGCCGAGCATCTACGAGGCGGTGCGCATTCTCGACCCCGAGCCCGATGCCGCGGCGCTGAAATCGGTGATGGAGACGATTGGCAAGGCAATCCCGGCCTTTGCGGGGGCGCAGGTGGCGCAAAGCTGGGGCGGCATGATCGACACCACACCCGATGTGATCCCGGTGATCTCCGAAGTGGCGCAGCTTCCGGGCTGCCTGATCGGCACGGGCTTTTCCGGCCATGGCTTCGGGGTCGGCCCGGCGGCGGGCGAGCTTTTGGCGCAGATGGCATCGGGCGTCACACCGACGCTCGACCCCAAAGCCTTCGCGCTCGCGCGGCTGGTCGGGCCGGAGCGGCGGATCGAAATCCAGAAGTGGCTTTGACCGCGTCTTGGCAACAGGAAAGGCCCCGGGCATCCGCACCGGGGCCTTTTGCTTTTCTGGCAAAGCCGGTTCAGCCGATTTCGATTGGCAGATCGGCCCTGCCGGCCCATTCGTGCCACGAGCCGGTGTAGATGCGCACCTTGTCAAAGCCCGCCCGGCGCAGCCCGTAAAGCGCGGTCGCCGCGCGCGCGCCGCGGTGGCAATAGGTGATGATGCTGTCTTCGGGGGCAAGACCGGCGTTGCGGGCGATTTCGGCAATCTCTTCGGCGCTGCGATAATAGCCCTCGCTCAGCATGTCTTCATAAAAGGCAAAATGCGCCCCCGGGATGCGGCCGGGCCGCGCGCAGCACGCATGCACGAAGCTGCCGTCATATTCCGTCGGGCGGCGCACATCGAAGATCTCGGTGCCGCGCTCGGTGTGATGGAGCACATCCTCGGTGGTTGCCACCAGATCGCGGCGGAACTGTGCCGCGGGCGCCGCGCCATGGGTGATGGCCTCGGGCGCGCCGGTGCCCGGCGCGGTTTCGCCGCCCGCGATGAGCCAGGCCTCGATCCCGCCATCAAGGATCATGCCGCCCTCGAACCCGGCCAGTTCATGAAACCACAGCCCCCGCGGTGCGACCATCCCGGTTTTCTGCTCGAAGAACACCGGCTTTCGGGCGCCGTCGAGCCCGAGACGGGCAAAGGCTTCCTGCGCGCCCGCAGCCATCCGGGCCACGCCCTCCTCGCTGCTTTCGGGGATGAAATAGCTGTAAACATCAAGATTGACGGCCCCGGGCAGGCTCGCCGCGCGATAATCTTCCTCTGCGCGGGTGTCGACGGGGATATAGTCGCCGCTCGACAGAAGCGCTTTCAGCGCGGCTGCAGTGACAATCATGGAGGGCTCCTTGCTGGAATGGGGGGCGCGGATCGGCGCCAGGGTCAGGCGCTCGGAAGCAGGGTTCCGATGCCTTGCGCCTCGGCCTGACGCATCAGCCGCGCCGCAAAGGCGATATCGAAGACGTTGAGCCCGAAGCTCGAGAAATAGAGCGCGGCCCCGGGGGGCGGGTGCCAGCCCTCGATCAAAAGCCGCGGCAGGTCAGCCTTGACCTGCGCCTCGCAAAAGGCCCCGGCGCGATACATCTGAAACAGGCTCTTTGCGCTTTTATCGGCAAAATCCCCCCAAAGATCAACGCACACCGCGTCACTGGCAGCAATCGCCTCAAACGTCACCTCGTGAAAGCCGACCTGAACGATCAGCCGCCCCGGTCGCACCGCCTCTGCCGTCACAAACGGGTCGGGCGCGGAGGTGCAGCACAAGATTACATCGGCCTGCGCGATCGCCTCGGAGAGCTGGTCATGCGCAATCCGCTCCGGCCCCGGCACCGCGGCGCGCCGCGCGATCAGCGCATCAAGGCGGGCAGGGGTGCGGTTCCACAGATCAATCGCCTCAAGCGCGGGGAAGAGGGCGAGCACCATGTCAAGATGGGTCTCGGCCTGCCCCCCGGCGCCCAGGATCGCAATCCGGCGTGGCGGGTGCGAAAGAAGCGCGCGGATTGCCGTGGCGGAGACGGCGGCGGTGCGCACCCGGGTGATCAGCGCGCTTTCCGCCATGCCCAGCGGGCGGCCATCGGAAAGCGCGTTCAAAAGCGTGGTCGAGGTGATCGCGGGCCTGTCAGCCGCCGCAGCCGGGCGGTGCAGGGTCCATTTCAGCCCCGCGGCATCATACCCCCCGCCGACAAAGGCGGGCAGGCCGTAAGCCTTGCTGCGCGGGTCAAGGCCGAGCGACATCACGCTTTCGGGCACCATCCCGGCGTCGCCGCTGTGCAAAAGCCGGATCGTTGCCGCGACATCGCGCAGCGCCGTGGGCCAGTCCATCAGGCCAAGCTGCAACAGATCGGTGGTGGAAAGATAGCGCATCGGCATCATCGCGCGCCCTCCGCCATTGCGACAAGCCACAGCTCAACGGAGGTGAGAAAGCGGCGGTAGCCCTCAAGCGTCATGAATTCGTCGATCCCATGCGCGTTGCCGCCCCGGCCCGCGCCCGCCAGCAGGAAGGAGCGCGCGTGGCGGGCAAAAGCATAGCCCGGTGCCGCGCCAATCGCCCAGGGCCAGATCTGCGGCGGTTGCGCCGCGCTCTCGGCATAAGCCGCCAGCAGCGCCGCAACGCCGGGCGTTTCGGCGCCAAAGCGGGTGCCGGGATAGCTGTCGTCCAGCTCCAGCCGCGCGCCGGGAAGCCGGGTGAGATCCTCGGCGATGCGCGCCAGATAATCGGCCGGGTCGAGCCCCGGCGGGGCGCGCAGCTCGAAGCCCGCGCGCGCGCCTTGCGGGATCACGCCCTCTCCCGCTGCGGGCTGGGTTTCGATCCGCGAGATGTTGAAAGAGGCGGTGGTGAGCACATGCGAGAGCAGCGCCAGCGCATCGCCCGCAACCGCAAAGCACTCGGTATTGCGAAAGCGCAGCTCTGCGGCCGGGTCAAAGGTTTCCGCAAGCTTTGCGGTGATGCCCGCGGCCGCGTCATCAAGCGTGATCTGGCCAAGTGTGCCGGTGGGCGCGGTGCCGATCCGGCCAAGCGCCTCCACCAGCCGCGCGGCGGGATTGGCGATCCAGGGCGCATTGCTTGAATGGATCGCGGTTTTCGGCCCGCCCCAGGCGCCGCCCTCGACCACAACCGCCCCGCGCGCGATGCCCGAAAAGCCGAGGTAAACCCGTGGCGGGCCGCCGCCATATTCGCAAAACGAGGGGAAGATCGCGGCTGCGCTGGGCCGCACCGGGCAATCGGGTGCCTCCAGATAGGCGCGCATGCCGCCGCTGCCGTTTTCTTCCTCGCCATCGAGCAGGATCTCGACATTGACGCCAAGCCGCCCCGAGGTGACGAGCGCCTTGAGCACGCACAGCATCCCCGCGAGCGGGCCCTTGTTGTTCTCGGCGCCGCGGGCAATGTAGCTCTCGCCCACGCCGGGCAGATCGCGGATGCCCCCTTCCCAGGGATCGACGGACCAGCCCTCCCGCTGCGCGGGCATCACGTCATACATGTTGTAAAGGATCACCGTGCGCGGCGCGCCGATGTCGATGCGGGCATGGAGCACCTCGGCGCGGCCTCTGGCGGGCGTGCGGGCGATGATCTTGGCGCCAAGGTCGGACTGCATCCAGCCCACCAGCGCATCGGCCTGCGCGCGCATCGCCGCGTCATTGCCCCGCACCGAGGGGATCGCACACCAGAGGCGGGTGAGCGCAAGCGCCTCCGCAAACACCGTCTCGGAGGTCACAGCCGGATCCTCGGGTTAAGCCAGACATAGGCGAGATCGACGAGGAAGTTGACGACCACAAAGACCACCGCGGCAAACAGCACCACCGCCTGCACCACCGGAAAATCCTTGTTCTGGATCGCATCGACCGCAAGGCGCCCGATGCCGGGCCAGGCAAAGATGATTTCCGTCACCAGCGCACCGCCCAGAAGCGAGGCGAAATACATCCCCTGCACCGTGATCACCGGGATCAGCGCATTGCGCAAGGCATGGTGCACAATGATGCGCCAGGAGGAGATACCCTTGGCGCGGGCGGTGCGGATGTAATTCTCGCCCAGAACCTCGATCAGGCTGGCGCGGACAAGCCGGGTGATGGCGCTGAGATAATAGGCCCCAAGCGCCACCGAGGGCATGATCAGATGTTCCCAGCCGCCGATGCCGCTTGAGGGCAGCCAGCGCAGCTTGAGCGAGAAGAAGATGATCAGCAAAAGCGCGAGCCAGAACACCGGGATCGCCTGACCAAGGAGCGAGATCACGCGAATGGCAAAGTCGATCGCGCTGTTCTTGCGCACGGCGGCAACGGTGCCAAGGAAAAAGCCGAGAAGCGAGCTCCACATCAAGGCCACGCAGGCCAGAAGGGCGGTCGCGGGCAGCCGTTCGATGAGCAGATCAAGCGCCGGGCGCTGGAAGCGCAGCGAATTGCCCAGATCGCCCGTCAGCGCATGGGCGAGAAAGCGGCCATATTGCACCCAGACCGGATCGTTGTAGCCCATCGCCGCGCGGAAGGCCTCAAGCTCGGCGCGGGTGGCATCGGGCGGCATCATCAGCGCGGCGGGATCGCCGGTGAGGAAGAGCGCAAAGAACACGATCATCGAGACGCCGAACATCACAAGCAGGCCCTGCAGCGCGCGTCCGGCAATGAATTTGAGGGTTTTCATCGGCTTATGCGCTCCTCTTGTCGGCGCGCCGCACCAGCCAGTCGCCCAGCAGGTTGCAGCCGATCACCAGCGCCCCGATCACGAGCCCCGGATAGAGCACGAGCCAGTTTGCGAGCAGAATGAAGGATTTGCCCTCGCCGATCAGGTTGCCAAGCGTGGGCGTGGGGGGCTGCACGCCAAGGCCGAGAAAGCCCACCGAGGCCTCCAGGATGATCAGCCGTGGCAGGTCGAGCGTCATCAGCACCGTTTGCGGGCCGACGATATTGGGCAGCACATGGCGGAAGATGATCCGCATGTTCGAAAGGCCGATCGCGCGCGAGGCGTCGATATATTCCAGCTCGCGGATTTCGAGCGTTTTTGCGCGGGCAACACGGGCAAAGATCGCCCAGCCGGTGATGCCAAGCACCGCCACGAGGTTGAGCATGCTCGGGCCGACAACGGCAACGATGAGCAGAATGAGCAAGATGAAGGGGATGGCGAGCTGAATATCCACCGCCCGCATGATGATGATGTCAAACCAGCCGCCGAAATAGCCCGCGATCATGCCAAGGCTCGTGCCGAGCAACACCGAGATCACCGAAGCCGAGATCACGATGGAAAGCGAGATGGCCGTGCCCAGCCCGAGCCGGGCAAGCAGGTCGCGCCCGAGCTGGTCGGTGCCCAGCGGATGAAGCTGGCCGCCAATCTCGCTCAGCGGCGGCTTGAACGTTGCCGTCAGCACGCCACGGATCGGATCGAGCGGCCAGAAGAGCGGTGTCAGGCAAAGCACCACAACGGCCAAGAGGAGTGTGGACGCGAAGATCGCGTCCACATTTTCCCTGACACCCCAGTATCTCTTCATCAGCTCACTGCTTCTCGATGTCGAAGACCGGAATACGGGCATCCGGGCGCCCCTCGAAGGTGACGTCGGTGGCCTTCCCGTAAAGCGCATCTTCTTGGTAAAGCGGGATCAACGGCACGTTCTGGGCCGCATAATCCTGAATTTGGCCCAGCACTTCGGCGCGTTTGGCCGGGTCGATCACGCTGCGGCTCTGATCAAGGAGCGCATCGAGTTCGGGCATGTTCACGGTCGAATAGGGCTCGCCGCTCTTCATGATCGCATAGATCGCGGCATCGGCGTCGAGCGTCTGGGTCGAGCCCCAGCCGAGCATGTAGATCGGCCCGGTCATCGGCACTTTCTGGATGTAAACGGACCAGTCGAGCACTTCCTGGTTCACCTTCACGCCGATATCGCCGAATTCCTGCGCGATCGCTTGCGCGACCTCGCCGTCTTTCATGTAGCGATGCGTCGATTGCATGGTGATCGAGAACCCGTCAGGATAGCCCGCCTCGGCCAGAAGCGCCTTGGCTTTGGCCGGATCATAAGCCGGAACCGGAATATCCTTATAGCCGAAATCGGCCGCGCCCACCTGCGTGCCGCGCGGCGAGGCGAGGCCTTGCAGGATATTGTCGACAATGCCCTTGCGGTCGATGGCCATGTTCAGGGCCTGGCGCACCTTCACATTGTCAAGCGGGGCCTCGGCACCGGTGAGACCCAGATAGATCGTCAGCCCGCCGTTTTTCACCTGCACAAGCTCGGCATCGCCCCCGGCCTGAATCATCGGCGCAAGGTCAACCGGCACGTTTTCGATCAGATCGACCTCACCTGTCAGCAGCGAGGTCACCCGCGCGGTGCCATCCGGGATCGCCCGCCACGTCACCTTGTCGATCGAGGGCTTGCCGCGCCAGTAATCGGCGTTCGCTTCCAGGATCACATGCTGGTCGGGGATGAATTCGACGAATTTGTAAGGCCCGGTGCCCACGGGATGACGGGCGAATTCGTCATTGCCCACCTCCTGCACGTATTTCGGCGGCACGATATAGGCCGGATAACGGCTCATCCGCGTCGGCAGAAGCGGATCGGGGCCCTTGGTGATGATGCGCACGGTGGTCGGATCGACCACTTCGACATGATCAACGGTGCGGATATAGGAGGCGGTCGGAGAATTTGCCGCCGGGTCGAGCACGCGCTCGAGCGTGAATTTCACCGCATCGGCGTTGAAATCCTCGCCGTTGTGGAACTTGACACCTTCGCGCAGGGTGAATTCCCAGGTCGTGTCATCAATCGCTTTCCACGAGGTCGCAAGGCCCGGGACAAGCTTCATGTCCTTGTCGCGCATCACCATCGTGTCGAAGATATTGTCGACGATGGTGGCGCTTTCGCGCAGGAAGCCGGGGTCCATAGCCGTGGTCGAGGCGGCGCGGCCAATCGTCAGGTCCGCCGCTTGGGCGGCAAGGCCGAAGGGCAGCATCAGGGCCGTTGCGAGGGCCGTTGTCACTAATCTGTTCATTTCGCCTTCACTTCCTTAGGGGGTTGGTCTTTTCTCCGGGGGCGCGGATGTCTCAAGCCCTATAGACGCTGCACGATATATGATATATTTTTTCGATCAAGGCACGACTGCATCCTCCCGGGTGTCAAAAAAGTGAGCAGATCCGACGAATGAAGAGGATAAAGTGAGCACAACCTTATTCACGGCCGCCCCGCGCAAGTCGCTTGTGACTCATGTGGAAGATGAATTGCGGGCCGCGCTGATCGAGGGGCGGCTCGCGCCGGGCACGCGACTCGTGACAAAAGATCTCGCCGCCTCGTTGGGGATGAGCATCACCCCGGTGCGCGAGGCGCTGGTGCGCTTTGCCGCTTCGGGGGTGCTGACAGCAGAGCCCGCGCAATCATTCCGGGTGCCGCAACTGACGGTGGCGCAATATTCGGAGATTGCGCAGATCCGCAAGGCGGTCGAGGGGCTGGCGGCCTTCAACGCGGCGCCGCGCATCACCGCGCAGGAACTCGGCGAGATGGAGCAGCTGCTCAAACGCTATCTCGCGGCAAAAGCCGGGTCTGACACGCATCAGGCGCTGACGTTGAACAAGGATTTCCGCTTCGTGCTCTATCGTGCGGCGGGCATGCCGACGCTTTTGGGCGTGATCGAGATGCTCTGGCTCAAGGTCGGGCCGGGGTTCAACTATCTCTATCCCGAGGAGCGCGCGGCGATCGACACCCATGGCAATTACAATGATCTGATGGCGGCGCTGCGGGCGGGCGATGCCGAGCAGGCGCGCGTGGCCATCGACCATGCGATTGATGATGGCGCCGCGATCGTGCTCGCGGCCCTTGCCAAGCGCGAGGCGCTCCAGGCCTAACGCTGAAGGCCCGCGGCCTCGGCCTCTTTGGGCGGGGCCGCAGCTTGCGCTTGGGGCGTGGCGTTAGGGCGCCGTGGGGGCGGTGTCTGCCTCCCACAGGATGCGCCCGCCGCAAACCGTCAGCGCAATGCCAAGATCGGGGATCGCCTCGGGCGCGCAGGTTTCGATATTGCCGCCCAGCATCACCAGATCGGCCGCCATCCCGGCCCGCAGCGTGCCGGTGACATGGTCGCGATGCGCGGCCCATGCGCCCCCCGCGGTATAGGCATAGAGTGTTTCCATCAGGTTCAGCCGCTCGTCGGTGCAGCCCTCGAAAGGCGCGCGCGTCACCCCGGCATGAATGCCGCGCAGGACCGAGACATCGGTCACCGGCCAGTCGCTCGAATAGGCGATCTTGGCGCCGCCCTCGGCCTTGAGCGTCTTCCACAGATAGGCATCGGGCCAGCGCGCGCGGCCGATCCGGCTCAGCGTCGGCTCCAGCGGAAACTCCATCGCGCCGGGCGGGTGGGGCGGCTGCAGGCTGGCGGTGAGGCCAAGCGCGCCAAGGCGGGGAATGTCGCTCCGGTCGATCAGCTCGATATGTTCGATGCGGTGGCGCGCGTCGCGGGGGCCGTTGGCCTCTTGCGCCGCTTCGATCCCGTCAATGGTGGTGCGCACCGCCCCATCGCCAATCGCATGCACCGCGATCTGCAGCCCGCGCCGGTCGATCTCGGTGGCGATCGCCTTGAAGGTCTCGGGGGCAAAGAGCGGCTCCGAGCGGTGCCCGGGCGCATCGACGTAATCGTTGAGCATATAGGCGGTGCGGCTGTCGATCACGCCATCCATGAACATTTTCACAAAGCCCGAGCTGAGCCAGTCGCTGTCAAAATCGCGCGTCATCGCCGTGGCGCGCTCAAGCGCCTCAAGCCCCATATGCGGCTTGAAGTGGAACGGCACCTTGACGCGCAGGGGCAGCTGGCCCTCGGCTTGCATTTCGGAAAGCAGCTCCAGCGTGTAGCGGTTGCCATCCATGTTGACGAGGCTGGTGACACCGTGTTTGGCGCAATGCATCATGCCCGCAAGCAGCATTGCCTTGTCGGTGGCGCGCTCTTCGGGCGTGGGCGGGCGCGCGGGCTCTTCGCCGGTGGCGATGCCAAGGTTGATGCGCGCCTCGCCGATCATGGCGATGATCGGCCCGAAAGCCTCGAACTCGCGCAATTCGCCGGTGGCGAGGCCGGTTTCGTCCAGCACCACCTCATGCCCGTGCGGGGTTGGCGCGCCGCGCATGAGCCCGGTCGCCTCAAGCGCTGCGGTATTGGCCCAGACCGTGTGGTGGTCGTGGGACATCATCGCAATCGGGCGGTCGGCGATCATCGCATCGAGAGCATGGCGGGTGATCGGCGCATCGAGCATGCCGTAATCGGCGCCCTGCGCCATCAGCAAGGGCCGCTCGGGGTGGCGCGCGCCAAAGGCGCGAAAGGCCGCGCTCACCGCCGCGGTGCCATGCAGCGTGTCGAGATGAAGATGCGACAGCTCCGCCCCGCCCAGGCCCAGATGCACATGCCCCTCGAAAAAGCCGGGCAAAAGGCTGCGGCCCTGCGCGTCGATCACGCGGGTTGCGGGGCCGGCGAGCGCCAGAATTTCGGGCGTGCGTCCCAGAGCGAGGATCTGCCCGCCCGCCAGCGCAATCGCTTCGGCACGGGGGCAGGCCCTGTCCATCGTCAGGATGCGGGCATTGGTCACAATCAGGTCGGGGGTCGGCATGGCGGGCGCTTTCGCAAGAGAAACGGCCACGCCCCGGGACGCGGGGCGTGGTCACAAAGGTTTTGCGCGCGGCTTACTTTTGCAGCTCGGTCCAGATCGCGTTCTGGTAGTCGAGCGCCTTGCCGGTGCAGATCGTCACGAACTGCCCCTTGTCGGCAAATTCTGCCGGCGGCGTCAGCTCGGGCGCGCCCTTCATGTCATCGGGCAGGAATTCCTCCGAGCCCGCGATGCCGTTGGCGTAGCGCGCGAAGGCCGAAAGCATCGCCGCATTCTCCGGCTGCATGATGAAATCCATGAACAGATAGGCGTTGTCGACGTTCTTGGCATCTTGCAAGAGCACGACATTGTCCATCCACAGGCCATAGCCCTCTTTCGGATAGCCATAGGCCACGTCGGCATTGCCCAGCCGCGCGCGCATCGCCGAGCCGTTCCAGTCCACGGTCGCGGCATAGTCGTTGTTCGTCATCTTTTCGACGGTCGAATAATCCATCGACAGCCATTTCGGCTTGGCGGCCACGAGCAGATCGCGCACCTTTTTCATCACCGCCGGATCGTCCGAGCAGACATTGCCGCCCGCATACATCGTGGCAAGCGCCATCACGTCGCCCATTTCGGGGATCACGTTGATCTTGCCCTCAAGCTCCGCCGGCGGCTCCATGAAGATCGCCGAGGTGTTGATGTCGCCGGTATAGACCTTGGTGTTGACGGTCATCCCGGTCGAGCCCCATTGCCACGGGATCGACCATTCCCGGCCCTTGTCCCAGGCCACATCCATCCATTGCGGGGCAATGTTCTTGTGGTTGGGCAGGCGGCTCAGATCGAGCTTCTGGATCAGGCCCTTGTCGGCATAGATCCCGACAAAGCCCGCCGAGGGCACCACGAGATCAAAGCCGGAGGCGCCCGCCTCGACCTTGGCCAGCGCCGTGTCATTGCTGTCAAAATCGGTGATCGTGACCTTGACGTCATAGGTCTCTTCGAACTTCTTGATCAGATCGGGGCTGGTGTAGTTGCCCCAGTTGTAGAGGAAAAGCTCCCCCTCGGCTGCGGCAAGCGTTGCGCTGCCCAAAAGCATCGCTGAGGCGGCAAGCAGTTTTTTCATTGGTCGTCTCCCGGTTGGTGCGTTCATATCTCTCAGCTCTTGCGGCGGCTGAGCAGGAAAAACCCCGACAGAAGCACCAGCGTCAGCCCCAGCAGGGCGGCGGACAGCGCGTTGATGTCGGGGGTCATGGCGCGGCGCAGCTGGCCGAGCATGTAGGTGGGCAGGGTGTCCTGCCCGGGGGATTTGATGAATTCGGTGATCACCACATCATCGAGCGAGGTGACGAAGGCGAGCATCCAGCCCGCCAGAATGCCGGGCGTGAGCTGGGGCAGGGTGACAAAGCGGAAGCTTTGCCACGGGCTCGCGTAAAGATCGGCGGCGGCGGTTTCGAGCGTCAGATCCATGCCCTCAAGGCGCGCGCGGATCGGCAGATAGGCAAAGGGGATGCAAAAGGCGGTATGCGCGACCACCAGATAGCCCAGCCCGGAATAGCCGGTGGCGGCCTTGATCGCGGCAATCACGATCAAGAGCGCCACCGCGGTGACGATCTCGGGCACCATCAAGGGCTGATTGATTGCGGCATAGATCGCGGTGATGCCAAAAAACGCCGGGCGGCGGGTGGTGCCAAGCGCGGCCAGCGTGGCCAGAACGGTAGACAAGAGCGCGGCAAGGCTCGCGATGATCAGCGAATTGGCGGCCGCATTCATCACCGCATCGTTGTGCCAGGCCTTCAGATACCACGCGAAGGTGAAGCCATCCCAGGTGGCGACCGAGGGCGCGGCGTTGAAGGAATAGACCACCAGCGTCACGATTGGCGCATAGAGCCCGGCAAAGACCAAAAGCGCGGTCGGGCCAACGCCCGGCAGATCCACAACACGGAAGGGGCGGGGCTCAGCCATCGCGTTTCTCCCCGTTGATCGCGCGCACATAGACCAGCAGCGCCGCCATCACGATCACCAGAAGCACGATCGAGAGCGCGGCGCCGAGCGGCCAGTTTCGCCCCTGACCGAATTGCAGCTCGATGAAATTGCCGATCATCATCAGCTTGCCGCCGCCCAGAATGCGCGGTGTCACATAGGCGCCAAGGCAGGGCACGAACACAAGGATCGAGCCCGCGACGATGCCCGGCCGCGCAATCGGCAGCACGACGCGAAGCAGCACCTGCCAGCGCGAGGCGTAAAGATCATAGGCCGCCTCAAGCAGCCGCCGGTCGAAGCGTTCGAGCGCGGCATAGAGCGGCAGCACCATCAGCGGCAGGTAGACATAGACCATGCCGATCAGGAGCGCCCCCTCGGTATAGGTCATCTGCAGCGGGGCCGAAATGATCCCGAGCTTCAGAAGGATCGTGTTCAAAAGCCCCTCGTTGCGGATGATCTGGTTGATCGCGAAGGTGCGGATCAACAGGTTCGTCCAGAACGGCAGGGTGATCAGGAACAGCCAGAAGGCGCGCTGGCTTGCAGGGCGCGTGGCGATGAACCATGCGGTCGGAAAGCCCGCAAAGAACGAGAGCACCGTGGTGACGAAGGACAGGCTGACCGAGCGCCAGAAGATTGTCAGATGTGCCTGTGCCAGATGCAGCGTTTCATCAAAAATGTCGCGCTCGACCACGACCTTTTGCCAGCCTTCGAGCGAGAAGCGCCAGACCACGTTGCCGTAGTCGCCCGGCGTCAGGAAAGAGTAGATCAGCACCAGAACGAGCGGTCCGATCGCTGCGGCAAAGAGCACGATCAGCGCGGGGGCAACCAGCGCCCAGGCGTTTCGGGTGGTGCGGGCGCGCTGCGCCTCTTCCGCCGCGCTCATCTCACTCCCTCAAAAGCTGTGCGGCGCCCGGGGTGGGCAAAACGCCAACCCTGTCGCCGATGCCCAGACCGACCTCGCCATTCGCCGGGCTTTGCAGCCGCGCGGTAAGGGCGGTGCCATCGGCCAGCGCGATGTGGCAATGCGTATCGGTGCCGAAATAGACCAGATCACGCACGGTCGCCGGGATCGCCTGCGCGGTCTCGGGCGCGACCAGCCGCAACTGCTCGGGCCGGATCGCGACGGTCACGGGGCCGTGCAGCACGCCCTCGACCGGGATCAGATCGCCGGTCTTGAGCCGTGCGCCGCCCGCCTCGCCCACGGCCTCGATAAAGTTCGTCTCCCCGATGAAGGCCGCAACGAAGCGATTGATCGGATGGGTGTAGATCTCTTTCGGCGTGCCCACCTGCTGCAGCTTGCCCGCGCTCATCACCGCGATCCGGTCCGACATCGTCAGCGCCTCTTCCTGATCGTGGGTGACGAAGATGAAGGTGATCCCGGTCTCGTTCTGCAGCCGCTTCAGCTCGACCTGCATTTCCTTGCGCAGCTTGAGATCAAGTGCGGAAAGGGGCTCGTCAAGAAGCAAGACCTTGGGGTGGGGGGCAAGCGCGCGCGCCAGCGCCACGCGCTGTTGCTGCCCGCCCGACAGCTGGGTGATCTTGCGCCCGGCCATCGCCTCAAGCTGCACGAGCGCGAGCATCTTCGCCACTGTCGCCTCGATCTCCGCGCGCGGCTTGCCCTGCATCTTGAGCGCAAAGCCGACGTTTTCGGCCACGCTCAGATGCGGAAACAGCGCATAGCTCTGGAACACCGTGTTGATCGGGCGGCGGTTCGGCGGCAGGGTGGTGACATCCTCGCCATCCAGCAAGATCGTGCCCGCGCTGGGCATCTCAAACCCCGCAAACAGCCGCAAAAGTGTGGTTTTGCCGCAGCCCGAGGGGCCAAGAAGCGTGAAGAATTCGCCGGGGCGGATGTCGAGGGAAACGGTGTCGAGCGCCCGCACCGCGAATTCGCCCGTGCCGAAAGCTTTCACCAGATTGCGTGCCGAGATGACGGGAGCAGCCACGCCAGATCCTTTCGGATTTGATCATATTAAGGCGAGTTTTGTGGCGATCCGGCGTGCTGGCAAGGCTTTCTTTCGTTTGACGCCCTGTAACTCGCCAAGCGCACAGAAATTCATCGCCCTGCCTCGAGAGCGGATTCGACGCTCGCCCTAAGGTTGTGACCCGTGGCGCGGCGCGAATCGCGGGGGCGCCGGGCGAGGCGCTGATGCGGCGGATTGACGGCGCCCGGTAATTTGATCATATCTTGGGAAAGGGCCAAGCTGCCCATGCAGCGCCGCTCCCGGCGCGATGTGCCGCCCCGCGGCATCCAGACCGGAAAGGACAGTCGATGTTCGAAAACCACCTCCCCACCGCCGAGCTTCAAGCCCTCGACGCGGCCCATCACATGCACCCGTTCACCGATGGCAACGGGCTGGCCAAAAAAGGCGCCCGGATCATCACCAAGGCGAAAGGGGTCTGGATCACCGACAGCGAGGGCGAGGAAATTCTCGACGGTATGGCCGGGCTTTGGTGCGTCAACGTGGGCTATGGGCGCGACGAGCTGGCCGAGGTGGCGGCCCAGCAAATGCGCCAGCTCCCGTTTTACAACACCTTCTTCCAGACTTCGCATATCCCCGCGATCCAGCTGGCGCAGCGGCTGGCCGAACTCGCGCCGGGCGATCTGAACCATGTCTTCTTCAACGGGTCGGGCTCGGATTCGAACGATACCAATATCCGCATGGTGCGCCGCTACTGGCAGGCGCTCGAAAAGCCCGAGAAAAATGTGATCATTTCGCGGTGGAACGGCTATCACGGCTCGACCATGGGCGCGGCCAGCCTCGGCGGCATGAAGGGGATGCATGAACAGGGCGGGCTGCCGATTCCGGGCATCGTGCATATCGAGCAGCCCGACTGGTGGTCCGAGGGCGGCGAGATGAGCCCGGAGGCGTTCGGCCTCGCCCGTGCGCGTCTCTTGGAGGAAAAGATCCTCGAAATCGGCGCCGAGAATGTCGCGGCCTTCATCGGTGAGCCGGTGCAGGGGGCGGGCGGCGTGATCATTCCGCCCGCGACCTACTGGCCGGAAATCCAGCGCATCTGCCGCCAATATGACATCTTGCTGATCGCCGATGAGGTGATCACCGGGTTCGGGCGCACCGGCAACTGGTTTGGTTGCCAGACCTTTGGCATCACCCCCGACATCATGACCGTCGCGAAGGGGCTGACCTCGGGCTATATCCCGATGGGCGCCTCGATCGTTTCGGACAAGGTCGCCGCCGTCATCAACGGCTCGGATGAATTCGCGCATGGCTACACCTATTCGGGCCATCCGGTCGCGGCGGCTGTCGCGCTCGAGAACCTGCGGCTTCTCGACGAGGAGGGCATTGTCGCCCGCGTCGGCGCCGAGACCGCGCCGTATCTCAAGGCGAAATGGGAAAGCCTTGCCGCGCATCCGCTGGTGGGCGAGGCCAGGATCATCGGCATGATGGGCTCGATCGCGCTGACGCCGAACAAGGAGGCGCGCGCCAAATTTGCCTCCAAAGCGGGGACGGTGGGCTATATCTGCCGCGAGCGCTGCTTTGCCAACAACCTCGTTATGCGCCATGTGGGGGACCGCATGATCATCTCGCCGCCGCTCGTCATCACCCCCGCCGAGATCGACATTCTGATCGAGAGAGCGTTGAAATCGCTTGATGAAACGCTTGAGCGCATCACCGCGGAAGGGCTGAACAAAAGCGCCTGAGGCAAGGGCGGCAGCCCGGCGCCTCAGCCGGGCTGCGCCGCGGCAAGAAGCTCGCGGACATTTTCCATCCCCTGCAGGATGTCGAGCCGGATCGCCTCGGCCACGCCCGCCGGGTCGCCCGCCCGCATCGCCTTGAGCGCGGCTTGATGCATGTCGGGCAGGTTCGAGGTGCCAAACCGCCCGCACATCACCCGCAACGCCGGGGCCGAACGCAGCCACAAGGCCTCGACCACCGGCAAAATGACCTCCGTTCCCGCCAGCGCATAAAGCGTCATGTGAAAGCGGTGGTTTTGCACCATGTATTGGCGCGTGTTGCCCTCTGCGATGGCGGCGGTATGGGCCGCGTCGATGCCGGCGAGCCGGTCGATCTCGCGCGCCCCGGCCCGCAGGGCACCACGCCGCGCCAGCTCGGGTTCGAGCGCGTTGCGCGCAAAGATCAGCTCATCCACCTGCGCCACGCTGAGGATCGGCACGGTGACGCGGCGGTTGTCGTGAAACTGCAGCGCGCCCTCTGATGTCAGCCGCCGGATCGCCTCGCGCACCGGCGTGACCCCGGCATCGAGCCGCGCCACAAGCCCCTGAATCGTGACCGGATGCCCCGGTGCCAGATCGCCCGACAGGATCAGATCGCGGATGCCGCGATAGACGCTCAGATGCGCGGGCTCTCTTGGGGCGAAGCTGTCCACCGTCGTCCTTTCGGGCTGATCGAAGCGCCAAGAATACCCGGTTTTTCCGGGGTGCGAAAGATGATCAAATTATGCGCAAAGGCGCGCCTTTGGCCTTGTTTCCGCACCGGGGGCGCGGTCGTTACGCCCGCAAGGCCGTGGCGCTGCGATGCGCTGCAGATCGGGCTTGCCTCCGCCCCCGACAGGCGAGACGCTGGGGCCGAAGGGGAGGGGCTGAAGGGGAGGGGCCATGATGACCGATATGACGAATGGGCAGGTGTCGTTCTGGTTTGCCGATATGGGCGGCTTGCCGAAGCCCCGCCCGGCCTTGCCCGGTGACATCGCGGTCGATGTCTGCATCATCGGCGCGGGCTTTACCGGGCTCTGGGCGGCTTACTATCTCAAGCGGGCCGATCCCGCGCTCTCGATCGCGGTGGTGGAAAAGCACTTTGCCGGTTTTGGCGCCTCGGGGCGCAACGGCGGCTGGTGCTCGGGCGAGTTCGGCTGGAGCCGCGAGAAATACCTCCAGACCGGCAGCCGCGCGGGGGTGATCGCCTTTGAGCGGCATCTGCGCGGCACGGTGGCGGAGATCTCGCGCATCTGTGCCGCCGAGGGGATCGAGGCGGATCTGTTGCAAACCGATTGCCTGACCTACGCCCGCAGCCCCGCGCAGATGCAGCGGCTGCGCGAGAGCCTCGCCGAGGAGCGCGATTGGGGAATTGGCCCGGAACGGGTGGAGCTGCTTGAGGGCGCGGCGGCGGCGGCGCGGATCACGGTGCCGGGGGCGCTGGGCGCGCTGGTAACGCATGGTGTGGCGCGGGTGCAGCCTGCCAAGCTGGTGCGCGGGCTCGCCGCCGTGGTGGAGCGCCTCGGCGTGCCGATCTATGAAGACACAGAGGTCATCGGCATCGCCCCGCACCGGGTGACGACCGCGCGCGGCACCATTGCGGCGGACCGGATCTTGCGCGCGACCGAGGGGTTTACCCCCAGCCTTCCGGGGCATGCGCGCGACTGGATCCCGCTCAACAGTGCGCTTGTGGTGACCGAGCCCGTGCCCGCGGCGCTTTGGGACGAGATCGGTTGGCAAGGGGCGGAACTCTTGGGCGATGCCTCGCATGCCTATTGTTACGCGCAGCGCACCCGTGAGGGGCGCATCGCCATGGGCGGGCGCGGCGTGCCCTATCGCTTTGGCTCGGGCCTTGATGAGACCGGAAAGACGCAGGCGGCGACGATTGCCGCGCTCAAGGCCATTCTCTACCGGATGCTGCCGCAAACGCGGGGGCTGCGCCTTGATCATGCCTGGTGCGGGGTGCTGGGCGTGCCGCGCGACTGGTGCGCGACGGTCGGGCTTGATCCGCAAACCGGCATCGGTTGGGCGGGGGGCTATGTGGGGCTGGGTGTTTCTACCTCGAATCTCGCGGGGCAGACGCTCGCCGATCTGGTGCTGGGGCACGACACCGAGCGCAGCGCGCTGCCCTGGGTAAACCGGTTGCCGCGCAAATGGGAGCCTGAGCCGCTGCGCTGGCTGGGCATCCACGGGATGTATCAGCTTTACGCGATGGCAGACCGGCATGAGGCGCACAGCATGCGGGCGCAAACCTCCGGCTATGCGCGCTTTGCCAACTGGCTGACGGGGCGCTGATCGCGGGCAGCGCGGCGCCGCGCGCCCGCCTCAGGCTCAGCCTCAGGAGTTGAAGCCGATGCCCATCTTGTCGAGCATGCGGTTGAGCACGGAGCGGCGCCCGGTGCGGTCTTCGGCGGCAAGACCGGCCTGTGCCCAGCGGACCCCCAGCCAGCGCAGAGGTTCGGGCGGGAAGGGGAAGGGGGGGCGCCGCAGCATCTGCAGGCGCGTGCGCTCGGTGTCGCGGCCTTCGAGCATGTCGAGCATGGCAAGCGCGGCAAAGCGGCTCGCCGAGACCCCTTGCCCGGTAAAGCCCATCGCATAGGCAAGGCGGCCCTTGCAGGCCTGACCGGCAAAAAGAGTGGTGCGGGCCGATGTGTCGATGATGCCACCCCAGGCATGGGTAAAGGGCACATGCGCCAGTTGCGGCAGGGCGCGGGCAAAATTCTTCGCCAGCCGGTCATAGGTTTCGACCCGGTCGAGCAATTCCGCATCCCGCCGCGCGCCGAAATGATAGATCGCATCATAGCCGCCGCAGAGGATCCGGTTGTCGTCTGTTTTGCGCAGGTAATGGAACTGGTTGCCCATATCGGCGACGGAATGGCCCTCCGTCCAGCCGATCGCGGCAAGCTCGTTATCGCTCAACGGGCGCGTCAGGATCGTGTAGTCGAAGATCGGGATGATCGCGGGCCGCAACCGCTTCAAAAGCGGCACCGCGGCATTGGTGGCAAGGATCACCCGATCCGCCTGCACCACGGCGCCGGGGGTGCGAAGGGTGATCTCCTGCGCGCCCTCGCGCAGCGCCGTGACGGGCGTCTCTTCATGGATCTCCACCCCCATCTTGAGCGCAACACGGCGCAACTCCGCCACGGTTTGCGCCGGATTGACGAGGGCATAATTGGGCTCAAACAGGCCCATCGCATGGATCGGGCTGTCCAGGCGGGTGCGCAGGGCGGCGCCGGTCAGCACGGTGCAGTCGATCCCGAACCGGCGATAGTCGCGCGCCATTGCCGCGACCGAAGCCTCCTGCCACGGGGTGCGCGCGATGGTGAGCTTGCCCTCCCGGCGAAACCCGATGTCGAGCCCCAGCGTGTCGACGTCGCGGGCGTAGCCATCCAGATTTTCGCGCCCGAGGCGGATCAGCGTTTCGGCCTCGGCAGGCCAGCGCATCAGCGCCGTGGCTACGCCATGCGAGATCGAGGGAGCACAAAAGCCGCCGTTGCGCCCCGAGGCGGCCTCTCCCGAGCGCCCGGCCTCAAGCAGCACGATCCTTGCCTCGGGCGCCCGGAGCCGGGCGTGAACGGCGGCCCAAAGCCCGGTGAACCCGCCCCCCACAATCGCCAGATCGGCGCGCAGATCGGCGCCGGGGGGCGGGCAAGGCGGCCCCACCGGCACGGTTTCGAACCAGTAAGGGCGCAGCGCGGCCCCGTTGAGGCGGTTATCGAACTGGATCATGCTCCCCCCGGACCTGTTCGGACAGGCGCTGTTCGCGCCGGGCCAGCGCGGTGCGCGCCGGGATGCCGGCCCCCGCGCGTGGATTGGTTTTGACACAGCCGCCGCGGCGGCCTTCGGCACGGGCAAGGGCGATGCCGTGGCTCAAAGAGCACGCGCCCCTTTTGTTTGCGTGCCCCCCCCGACGCAACCGCGGTCATGGGGCGGTGTCCAGATACCATCCCCAATGCTGCGCGGGATCGAAGCGGGTGATCTGCTTGGTTTCGAAATAGGCCTCGAACCCGGCGCGCCCCAATTCGCGCCCGATGCCGGAGCTCTTGACGCCGCCCCAGGGCAGCTGGGTGAAGGTGGGTTGCGAGCAGTTCACCCAGATGATCCCGGCGCGCAGCTTGCGCGCAACGCGCTCGCACCGCGCCAGATCATCCGACATCACCGCGCCCGCAAGGCCAAAGGCGCTGTCATTGGCAAAAGCGATGGCCTCCGCCTCGCTGTCAAACGGGTTGATGCAGACCACCGGGCCAAAGATCTCCTCGCGCCAGAGTGCCGAGCCGGTGGGCACCTCGGCAAAGATCGTCGGGCGCAAAAAATAGCCGCGCGGCAGGCCCTCGGGGCGGTCACCGCCGGTGACAAGCCGGGCGCCGGTTTTCTTGCCTGCGGCGATGGCGGCACGGATCTTGTCATATTGCCCCTGCGACACGATCGGGCCGAGCTTGATGCCGGGGGCATTGCCCGGGCCGATGGGGATCGCCTCGGTCGCCTCGGTGAGGCGCGCGAGCAAGGCCGGATAGAGGCTGCGTTCGACCAGCACCCGCGAGGTGGCCGAGCAGACCTCGCCCTTGTTCCAGAAGATCCCGAACAGGATCCATTCGACCGCCTTGTCGATGTCGCAATCGGCAAAGATGACGAAGGGAGATTTGCCGCCGAGTTCCAGCGCGACGGTGCGGATCCCTGCCGCCGCCGCCGTCATCACCTTGCGCCCGGTGGCGACCGAGCCGGTGAAGGCCACCTTGTCGACGCCCGGATGCTCTGCAAGCGGTTGGCCCGCCGCGGGGCCGGTGCCGGTCACAAGGTTGAACACGCCCGGCGGGATGCCCGCGGCATGGATGATCTCTGCCAGAATCTCGCAAGACATGGCGCAGAGTTCGGAGGGTTTGAGCACGATGGTGCAGCCCGCGGCAAGCGCGGGCGCCACTTTCCAGACCGCCATCAGAAGCGGGAAGTTCCACGGCGTGATCGCGGCGACCACGCCAAGCGGCTCACGCCGGATCGAGGCCGTGAACCGCGCATCGCCCACATCCACCGCTTCCTCCGCGGCGCCGTCGCGGGCCTCGGCCAGATCGGCGTAATACTCAAAGGTGAAGGCCGCGTCGCCCACATCCCATTCCGCCTCGGGCAGGGGTTTGCCATTGTCGCGCACCTCAAGGGCGGCAATCTCGGCCAGCCGGGCGCGCAGCCCCTTGGCCACGAGGCGCAGCATTGCGGCACGGGTGGCGCCGCTCAGCTCTGACCAGATCCCGCTGTCAAAGGCCTGTCGCGCGGCGCGCACGGCCAGATCGACATCGGCCGCCGTGCCCGCGGCCACCTCGGCAAAGGCGGTCTCGGTTGCGGGGTCGATGGCGGGGAAAGAGCCGCCCTCTTGTGGCGCGACAAAGGCGCCTGCGATGTAAAGCCGGGTCTTGTGCATCGGCGGTGCTCCTGCCTCAGACATGTTTGCGCCCCCCCTCGCCGGTGCGATCCAGAAACCACTCCGACGGATAGGGATACCACCAGTCGTGAATCCGGGGTTTGTGGTCGATCACCACCATTTTGCTGCGTCGGAACGCGTCAAGCCCCTGCCGCCCCAGTTCGCGCCCGATGCCGGAGGCTTTCCAGCCGCCAAAGGGCAGGGCGTCATTGTCGATCATCGGATTGTTGACCCAGACCATGCCCGCCTCGAGCCGCTCCGAGGCTTCGATCGCCTCGTCAAGCGCGGTGGTGAAGATCGAGGCGCCAAGGCCGAAGGGGCTGTCATTGGCGGCCTCGAGCGCGGTCTCGAAATCGGCAACACGGCACAGCGCCACCACCGGGCCAAAGATCTCTTCGTGCAGGATCTCCATCTCGGGGGTGCAGTTGGACAGGATCGTCGGCTCGTAAAACCAGCCGGTGTCGAGCCCGGGCGGAATGCGCCCGCCGCATTCGAGCGTTGCCCCTTTCGCCAGCGCATCTGCCACGAGGCGTTCGACCTTGTCGCGCGCGGCCTTGGAGACGAGCGGGCCGATCTCGTGCGGCCCGAGCCCGTTGCCGATGCGCAAGGCGCGGGTGCGCGCGACAAAGGCGGCGACAAAGGCATCATGCACGGCATCGACCACATAGATCCGCTCGGTCGAGGTGCAGACCTGCCCCGACAGATGGAACGCCGCCGTCACCGCGCCCGCCGCGGCCACATCAATCGGGGCAGAGGCGGCAATGATCATCGGGTCCGATCCGCCCGCCTCGATCACGGCGGGTTTCATCTGCGCGGCAGCGGCCACCGCCACCGCCCGCCCGCCCGCGACCGAGCCGGTAAAGGCCACCGCATGCGTCATCGGGCTCTCGACCAGCGCCTTGCCGGTGGCGGCGCCGCCGGGCAGGCAGGCCACCAGATCGGCGGGCAGCCCGTCAAAGACGCGCATGAAGTCGAGCGTTGAGAGCGTTGTCGCCTCTGCCGGCTTGATGATGCAGCCATTGCCCGCGGCGAGCGAGGCCGCCACCGTCCAGCACATCAGCAGGATCGGGAAGTTGAAGGGCATGATATGGACCGAGACGCCAAGCGCCTCATAACGGGCATATTGCGTCGAGCCGGTCTGGGTGGTGCCCGCGATCTTGCCCGCCTCGTCGCGCGCCATCTCGGCATAATAGCGAAAGATCGGCGCGACATTGGCGATTTCGCCGATGGCTTCGGGGTAGGGCTTGCCCATCTCCCGGCTCATCAGGATCGCGGTTTCGGTGAAATCGGCGGCCTCGATGCGGTTGGCAAGCGCATGCAAAAGCAGCGCGCGGGTCTTGGCATCGGTGCGCTTCCAGAGCGCTTGCGCGGCATTGACGCGGGTGAGAACCGCGGTGCGTTCCGCCTCGGTCACCTCGGCGCGCAGCCCGACGATGTCGAGCGTTGCCGGGTCGATCACCGGATGGCTCGGGCCGGCAGAGGGAAGAAAGCCGGGGCTGATGTAATAGCGCGGCGGGCACGGCTCGGTCATGGTCTGGTCCTTTGTTGCGGCGCCGCGCCCGAGGGCAGGGTTTGCGCCAGTGCCACGCCACGGGCACGCCAATCGGGGAGCGCATCGTCGAGCAGGGCCCGGATCTGGTCCAGACCGGCTGCCGCGAGCGCCGTTTCCAGCTGCCCCAGCACGCGGGGCAGCCAGCGCAGATACTGCGGTTTGCCATCGCGCAGGCAGAGCCGCACGAAGACGCCGCAGATGCGGGCATGGCGCTGCGCCCCCATCAGGTGATAGCGGGCGCGGATCTGCTCCGGCCCGCCGAGGCTCTCGGGGGCGGCGGCGCAATACCGGGCGAGCAGCGCCGGTTCCAGCCCGGCGGGCAGATCGCGCCTTGCATCTTGCAGCAAGGAGACGAGATCGTATTCGCACGGGCCCAGAACCGCGTCCTGAAAATCCAGCAAGCCGCAGCGCGCAACGCCCGCGCGGCCCGCGAGAAGCATCAGGTTGTCGACGTGAAAATCCCGCAAAACAAGGGTTTCGCGCCGGTCCATGAGGTCGGAAAGCGCGGTCTCCCAAAGCGCGCGGAAGGCCGCGTCAAAGGCCACCCGGTCGCAGCTCGGGTCCAGCGCGGCCACGAACCAGTCGCAAAACACCTGCAATTCGCGCAACCATGTGGCGCGATCATAGGCGGGCTGGGCAATCTGCGCGGCCGCAGGCGCATGATGGAGCGCGAGCAGCGCATCAATGGCGAGTGTATAAAGCTCCGCCTCGTCGGCGCCCGCTTGCAGGCAGTTTGTATAGGTGGCCTCGCCCCAATCCTCGATCAGCGCAAGGCACATCGCCGGGTCTGCCCCCTCCACGCGCGGCGCCGAGAGGCCAAGCCCGTTCAGATGCCGCGCCACCCGGATATAGGAGGAAAACCCGACCGGATCGGAGGGGTCGTGCATCAGCAGCAGCCCCGCCCCCGGCAGCCGCCAGTAGCGGCGCGCGGAGGCATCTCCCGGCAGGGCGACCGGCGCGATGCCGACGATCCCGTGGCGGGCCATGAAGGTCACCGCAGGCGGCTCAAGGCTTGCAGACTTGGGGGAAAGGGGCTGGCTCGGAACCTGCGTCATCGGATCATATAGACCTTTTTGATGGTGTCATGAACCGTGCATATACCCTTCCAGTCCTTGGGAAAGAAGGCAGCGGTATCCGGGGTGATCTCGATCACCTCGCCGCTTTCATGCACATAGGTGCAGCGCCCTTCGAGGAAGTGGCAGAACTCGTCCGAGGTGACATGGCAGGCCCATTTTCCCGGGGTGCAGATCCAGAGCCCGCATTCGGAGTCGCCGTTCGGCCCCTTGTAAAGCACCCGGCCCGAAACATGCGATGTGCCCTCGATCATCGTCGGGATCACGCCCCAATCGACGACATCGGTGATTTCGAGCGGGTTTTGCATCACTGGCGTTTTCATGGTCTCTCCCTGTCAGGCAAGCATGTAGATGTTGCGGATCGTCTCGATCACCTCGGCCTCGCCCGCGTAGCCCGCCGGAAACAGCACACAGGTTCCGGCACGCACTTCGGTCACCTCTCCCGTCGTGGCGGTGTAGCGGGCACGCCCGGCGACAAAGTGGCAAAACTCGTCGCGTGGCACGCAGATGCGCCAGCGCCCCGGGGTGCAGACCCAGATCCCGGTTTCGGGCACATTGCCCGGCCCCTTGAACAGCAGCCGCCCCGTGGAATGGGAGGCGCCCGCCAGCGGCTCGGGCTGCGCGCCCCAGTCGCGCAGATCCTCATAGTGGCTTGCCGCATGGATATGCGGGGCCGAACTGGCCAGATCGGTCATTGCCCCGCCTCCGTCAGCGCCACGAGAAGCCGGGCCGCCTTGTCGGGGCCTTCACAGGCCTGCATATGCGCTGCGGTTGCGGCAAGCCGGGCCTGCATCGCCGGATCGGTCAGACAGGTCTCGATCTTGGCGATCAGCTCCGCATCGGTCCAGTCGTAGCGCTCCGAGCGGAAGCCGTGCCCGGTTTCCTGCACCCGCATCGCATTGTCATGGCCGTCCCAGACATAGGGCATGATGATCGCGGGCTTGGCGAAATAGAGGCATTCGGTGAAAGAGTTGTTGCCGCCGTGATGGATCACCGCATCGACCTGCGGGATCACCGAGGGCTGCGGGAACCAGCTCTCGATCACCACATTCTCGGGGATGTCGTGATAGCTGTCCTTGTAATCGCCGACATTGACGAGCGCGCGGTAGCGGGTCGTGCCGATCAGCGCGATCAGCCGTTTCAAGAGCTCGGTATCGCCCGCCCCGAGCGAGCCGAAGGAGATATAGAGCAGCGGGCCATCGTTGTTCTTGCCGAAGGTGGGGACGGTATAGGGGGCCTCCTTGCGCACGCAGCCCTCAAGATACTGGAACCGCACCGGATCGAGCGGCTCCTTGCGGTGGTATTTCGCCTGCTCGGGGTAGAGCAGCAGGTTGAGGTAAGGCGAGGCCTCGAAAAACTGCCCGAGCGGATAGGCGGCCTCGCCCTGGGCGGCGAGGAAGGCGTTGAAATCGTCGTGGATCGGCGTGATCACCTCATGGAACCTGGCGCGGAAGGCGGCATGCCCTTCGGTATCGGTCTCGCTCAGGCCCGAAAGATGCGGCGGGATCGCCTCGTCCTCGATCTCGTTTTCCGAACAGGAGATCACCCGCACCCACGGCACGCCATGGTGCTTGATCGCCGGGAACAGGATCACATTGTCCACGGCGATCACATCGGGGCGGATGCGGTCGAGCACGGCGGGCAGATCCTTTTGCGCCCATTTTGCGCTGTCCACGATCGCCTCCCAGCATTCCCGCACATAGTTGTCGAGCTGGTCGATCGGCTTTTTCGCGAAGTTCGGGATATGACCATTGATGAAATCTTCCCAGAATTTCGCCATCTGTTCGGGCGGCATCGGTGCGGAAAGCGCCACCGGATGCGCCTCGAACCCGTAGCCCTGGTATACCGAGACGAAACCGGGGTCAGAGAGGAACACGGCCTTGTGGCCGAGCCGGGTGATCGCTTGCGCAATGCCAACCGAGTTCAGCGCGGGGCCAAAGGCGGCTTCGGGGAAGAACGCGAAGGTTTTGCTGGTCATGGAGAACCTCGTTGATGCGGCCTCGGAAGGCGGGAGGGAGAGGGGCTCAGGCGGGGAAAACGCGGGTGTCGCGGGCATCCCAGCCCAAAGTGACGGTGTCGCCGATGCTCAGCGGGCGCGCCTCCGCCTGATCGGCGGTGAGCCGGCACATCAGCGGGCGCGCCGAGATCGGCGTATCGACATGGATTTGCAGGTCGAGCCCGTGATAGGCCATCGCGGTGATGCGCCCGCTCAGATGGTTTTCATGCAGCTGCGCATCGAGGCGCAGCCGTTCCGGGCGGATCGCAGCCACGGCCTGCGGGCCCAGCCCCTCGGGGCGCTCGGCATGGATCACGCTGCCGTCGCCCGCGCGCAGGCTTTGCCCGTCATGGTGCACGGGAATGATGTTCATCACGCCGATGAACTCGGCGGCAAACCGGCTGGCGGGGTATTCATACACCTCACGCGGGGGGGCGCATTGCAGCAGGGCCCCGTTTTGCAAGATCGCGATGCGGTCGGCCATCACCAGCGCTTCTTCCTGATCATGGGTGACGATGATGAAGGTGATGCCAAAATCATGCTGGATCCGCTTCAGCTCCAGTTGCATCTCGCCGCGCAGCTTTTTGTCGAGCGCACCAAGCGGCTCGTCGAGCAGCAAGAGCCGTGGCCGCTTTACCAGTGCGCGCGCCAAAGCCACGCGCTGGCGCTGCCCGCCCGAAAGCTGATCGGGCTTGCGCGCGGCAAGGGGGGCAAGCTGGATCGTTGCGAGCATCTCCGCGACCCGGTCCCGGATCTCGGCCTTGGGCAGGCGCTCCATCTCGAGCCCATAGGCAATGTTTTGCGCCACCGTCATATGCGGAAAGAGCGCATAGCTTTGAAACATCAGGTTCAGCGGGCGCAGGTTTGGCGGGGTGTGGGAAATGTCCTTGCCATCGAGCAGGATCGCTCCCGAGGTGGGGGTTTCGAACCCGGCGAGCATGCGCAACAGCGTTGTCTTGCCCGAGCCGGACGCGCCCAGCAGCGCGAAAAACTCGTTTTCGCGGATATCGAGCGAGACGCCATTCACCGCGCGCACCGTGCCAAAGCGTTTTTCGACATTCCAGAGAGACAGAAGGGGTTTCATTGGCCCGGCAGGCCTCCGCGGTTGAACCGTTGCGCAAGCGTCAGCGTCAGCACCGAAAAGCCGATGACGAGCGTGGCAAGCACATTGATTTCAGGGGTCACGCCAAAGCGGATCATCGCGTAGATCTGCATTGGCAGGGTGATCGAGGCGCGCTCGGCCCCGGCGGTGAAAAACGCGATGATGAATTCATCGACCGAGAGGGTGAAGGCGAGGAGCGCCCCCGCGATGATGGCGGGCGCAAGCACCGGCACCACCACGCGGCGCAGGGTGGTCAAGGTCGAGGCGCCCAGATCGGCGGAGGCTTCGACAATCGACCAGTCAAAGGTCTTGAGCCGCGCGCGCACCACCGCACAGACGAAGGCCAGGTTGAAGACTACGTGAGACATGATCACCGTGTGCAGGCCAAGCCGCACGTCGAGCAGCGAAAAGATGCTCAGCAGCGCGATGGCAAGCACGATATCGGGGATCACCATCGGCGCGAAAATCAGCGTCTCAAGGAGCCGCCCCTTGCGGCGGCGAATTTCCACGCCAAGCGCCAGAAGCGTGCCGAGCAGCGTGGCAAAGACGGTCGAGACCAGCCCGACGATCAGCGTATTGGCGGCGGCGCGCAGAATATCGCCATTGGCAAACAGCGCCCCATACCATTTGAGCGAAAACCCGGTCCAGGCTGTCGGCATGCCGCCCGCGTTGAAGGACAAGCCGATCAACACCGAGATCGGGATATAGAGAAAACCGAAAACGAGGATCAGGATCGCCACCATAAGGGGCGTGTTCGAAGGCCTATCCATGGGCCTGATCCTCGGTTTGACGCCCGGAGGAGGCGCGCTCATTGGCGAAGGTCTGCAGCGTCAAAAGCACGAGCATCACCGCAATCAGCACCATCGAGAGCGCCGAGCCGAAGGGCCAGTCGTTCGAGGTCAGGAATTGCGCATAGACGAGGTTGCCGACCATCTGGAACTGCCCGCCCCCCAGCAGCGCGGGGGTGACGAAATTGCCGATCGAGAGCACGAACACAAACACGAACCCGGTGGCAACGCCCGGCAGCGTCATCGGCAGGGTGACCCGTCGGAACGTGGTCCAGCCGCTCGCGCCGAGATCGCGCGAGGCCTCGGCAATTTCGGGGTTGAGGCGTGAGAGCGGCGCATAGGCGGCCAAAATCACGAAGGGCAGGTAGTTGTAGACGAGCCCGGTGATCACGGCGCCCTCTGTGTAGAGCATTTGCGGCAACTCGCCCTGATAGCCGAGCGCGCGGGCAAGGTTGACGATCAGCCCCTCGCGGTTGAGCAGCACGATCCAGGCATAGGTCCGCACCAGATAGTTGGACCAGAACGGCAGGATCGCGAAGAACAGAAGCCGGGGTTGATCGCGGCGCGGCATCTGCGCGATCGCATGGGCGGCGGCATAGCCGAGCACCGCGGCAATGGTCGCCGCAAGCCCCGCAATCCAGGCCGATTTCAGGAAGATCCGCGCATAGAGCGGATCGAAGACGAGGGCGAAGTTTTCCAGCGTGAACGTGTAGTCGATGCCGCCATAGATGCCGCGCCGGAAAAAGGCGAGCGCAAGGATCAGAAGGCAGGGCACCACCATGAAGGCGGTCAGCCAGACGAAGGCCGGGGCAATCAGGGCAAGGGATCTGTTGTCTTGCATGGGCGGGGTCCGATCCTGTCCGGGCGCATGGCCCGTGCGGAGGCAGACGGGGCGCTGAGGCCCCATCCGGGAAGGCAGCGGCGCCCGAGGGCCGCCGGCTTGGCAGGAAAGAGAAAGAGGCGTGGCCCGTCAGTTCGAGGCCATGATCTCCGAGACGGTGCGCGAATAGAGCCGCTGCGCCGGGCCGACATCGCGCAACTGCTCGAAGGCAAGCAGTTCGGACGGGGGCATTCCCATATTGGGATAGGTCGCGATCAGGCTCGGATCGAGCCCTTCCATCGCCACCTTGTTGGGCACCTTGTAGAGGATGTTTTCCGCCGCCCAGCGATGGGTTGCGCCGTCGAGCATGGCATTGACGAAAGCGTAGGCGGCATCCTTGTGCTCGGAGCTTTTCAGGATCACCATCGTGTCGACCCAGAGATCCGAGCCTTCCTTCGGGATCACGTATTTAATCTGGTTATTTTCGGTGATGCCGTAGTTGCACCAGCCGTCCCAGGCCTGCACCAGCACTGCCTCGCCGGAGACGAGCTTGGAATAGAAGGTGGTGTCGTCATAGGCGAGCAGGGTCTTTTTGGCGGCAATCAGCCGATCGCGGGTCTGTTCAAGCTTGGCCAGATCGGTTTCGTTGACCGAATAGCCCTCGGCCAGAAAACCCGCGGCGAGCAGCCAGCGCTCGGTGGCGAGCATCGTTGTCTTGCCGCTCACCTCGGCGCTGGGCGCAAGCAGATCCGACCAGGAGGCGGGCGCTGCCGTCAGATCGGCGCGGTAGCACAGCCCCGTGGTGCCCCAGGTATAGGGCACCGAGAAGGCGTTGCCCTTGTCATGCGCGAGCTCCGTCGCCTCGGGGTAAAGGTTTGCAAGGTTGGGGAGCTTTGCGTGGTCGAGATCTTCCGCAAGGCCGAGATTGTGCAGCACCTCGGCAAAGGGCGACGAGACAAAGACGACGTCATAGCCTTTGCCCTTCGCGGCGATCAGCTTGCCCATGATCTCTTCGTTTGTCGCATGCAGCACCAGCTCGGCGCTGTTGCCGGTGGCGGCGTTGAACGTCTCGATCGCATCGGGCGCGAGATAGCCATCCCAGTTCGAGATCACCAGCGGTTCCGCCGCCGCGGAAAGCGTTCCAAGCCCAAGCATTATGCCGGCGAGAGACCCCGCCCGGCACGAAAAGGTTGTCATTGCGACCTCCTGTTGATGATCCACCGTCGCCGGTGGCCTGTTGGAAAATGCGGTTCTTGCTGACCACTGAAACAGAGCGTACGTTTGATTGGAAAAATACGTCAAACGGTATTGTTGGTTTTGCGTTACATCTTAGCCGTAACGGCTTGGGAGGGCTCATGGCTGAACTGCGTCGGTCTTCGCGCCACAATCATCTGGAGCTGGCGCGCCGCATAATTACGCTGATTTTGGAGCGCGGCATGAGGGCCGCGGAGCATTTGCCGGAGCAGGCCATCGCCGAGGCGTGCGGGGTTTCGCGCACACCCATTCGCGCTGCCTTCAAAATATTGGAGGAAAATGGGATTCTTTCGTGGCGAGAGGAGGAGGGCTATCAGGTGAAGCTGAGCGCCCGCGATGGTCTTTCGGAGGACTCCCTTGTTGTGGCGGATCTGGAGCAAAGCCTGTTCGAGCGAATTCTGGCAGATCGCGCGGCGCGACGAATCCCGGATGTGCAATCTGTAAGCGCTTTGGCGCGTCGGTATGCTGTTTCTCGCATCACGGTATTAAATGCGCTAAAAATACTGTCACGCGACGGGATCGTATCCCAACTTCCGGGCCGCGCCTGGGCGTTTCAGCCGCTTCTTGATACGCCAAGGGCGATTTCGGAGAGCTTCGCCTTTCGGCTGACGCTGGAGCCGCAGGCGATCCTTGCGGCGGGTTTTGCGCTCGATCCGCCGCGTGCGGGGGTGATGCGCAGCCGGATGCGGGAGTTTCTGGCGCTGCCCGATGCGCGGCTGAGCGCTTCGGCGTTTCGGCGCATCGACATCGACTTTCATGTGATGATCGCCGAGGCGAGTGCGAACCGGTTCGCGCAAGGGGCGCTGCTCGCGCATCACCGGCTGCGGGCCGCCGCGCAAAAGGAGGCCGCGCCGCCGCCGTTCCGGTTGCGTCAGGCGATGGAGGAGCATCTCGACATCCTCGACAGCCTTGAGCGCAATCAATTGGAACTTGCCGCCGATCAGATGGTGTTGCATCTGCGGCGCTCGGGGATCCGGCGGCCTGAAACGGCAGGGCGCGGAATGGTGTCCCTGCTGCAGGGGAGGCAGCCCTCCGGCCCGTTGTCCAAAGGAACCGCCCGGTGAGCCCTTCGCCCGTGATAGCGCTTTTTCCCGAGGCGAGCTTTGGGGCCGCGCTCAACTGCGTGGGCATTGCGCGCGCGCTGCAGGCGCGCGGCGCCGAGCCGGTGTTTTTGTGCCATCCGGGCTTTACCGGTGTTTTTGCCGAATACGGGTTTCGGGAATACCATTTGCAGACCGGCCCGGAGACGGGGCAGGGGCGCTGGCAGGATTTCGTCAACACCCATCTGCCGCATTTCGACCTCTCGCCCGAAGCGCAGCTTGAAACCTATGTCGCGCCCACATGGGAGGCGATTGTCGACACCGTGATTGCGGTCGAGGACTCGCTTGAGGCGCTGATTGCGCAGATCCGGCCCGAGGCGATCTTGCTCGACAATGTCATCATGTTTCCCGCGATCTTGCGTTCGGGGCGGCCCTGGGTGCGGGTCGTGTCCTGCGCCGAGACCGAGATCCCCGATCCCTGCGTGCCGCCCTATCTGTCCGGGCTCTCTCCCGCCGACAGCGCGGGCCGGGCGCGCTGGGAGCGGCTTTGTGCGCCGCTGCTGCGCCCCGCCCACAACCGCTACAATGCCTTTCGCAAGGCCCGTGGCCTCAAGCCGCTGCCCGCCGGGCAGTTTTTGGAAAACTCCGATTGCCTGAACCTGCTGCTCGCGCCCTCTGCCGTGCGCTACAAGCGCGAGGCGCCGCTGCCGGAAGAGCGCTTCGTCTTTCTGGAGGGCTGCGTGCGGGAGGAGGGGCGGTTTGAGCCGCCGGTGCTGCCGCGCAACGCCGGGCCGCTGGTCTATCTCAGCTTCGGCAGCCTTGGCGCCGTCGATACCGCGCAGATCAAGCGCATGCTGGAGGTGTTTGACACCATGCCGGCGCGGTTCTTTGTCAATGTCGGCGGCTATCTCGATGCCTATCGGCGCGTGCCCGACAATGTGTTCTTGGGGAGCTGGTTTCCGCAGCCCTCGGTGGTGGCGCGCGCGGATCTCTTCATCCATCACGGCGGCAACAATTCCTTTTGCGAGGCCTTGTTCCACGGCGTTCCCTCGCTCGTGATGCCCTATTGCTGGGACGGGCATGACAACGCCCGCCGCACCGCCGACACCGGCGTCGGCACGCATCTGCACCGCTCGGACTGGACGCCCGATGAGCTGCGCCAGACCATCCTCGATCTGCTCGAAGATGACGCAATGCGCGCGCGGCTGGCAGCGATTTCGGCGAGGATGCAGGCCGAGCCCGGCGTGGAGCGGGCGGCGGCGGCGGTTCTGGAGCGGCTCGATGCGGATCGGCACTGACCAACTCACGGTCGAGGTGGCGGCGCGGGGCGCCGAGACGCGCTCGATCCGTTATCGCGGCGCAGAAATTCTCTGGCAGGGCGATCCGGCGATCTGGAGCGGGCGGGCGCCGCTCCTGTTTCCGATTGCGGGGCGGGCAGAGCATGACCTGATCGCCGTGGCGGGCCACGCGGCGCGGATGACGATCCACGGCTTTGCCATGGCGGCCGATTTCGTGCCCGTGGCACAGGGGGCCACCTTTTGTCGGCATGACTTGTGCGCCTCGGCGGCGACGCGGGCGATTTACCCGCGCGATTTCCGGCTCAGTGTCGAGCATCGCGTGCAGGAGGCGCGGCTGAGCCTGACGGTCTGCGTCGAGAACACCGGCACCGAGACGATGCCGTTCGGGCTGGGGCTGCATCCGGGGTTTTTGTGGCCGTTGCCGGGGCTTGCGGGGCAGGCCCATGAGCTGCGGTTGGAAAACGGCGCGGAGCCTGCGGCGCAGGCGCTTGCGGGCGGGCTGCTCACCGGAAGGGCGCTGCCCTCGCCGTTCAGGGGCGGGCGGCTTGCGCTTTCCGAGGAGGTCTTTGCCGAAGACAGCTCGCTTGTTTTCGCAAAGGGAACCGGGGCGGCGCTGCGCTATGGCACCCGCGCGGGCAGGGGGCTGCGCCTTGTGACCGAGGGGCTGCCGAACCTCGTGCTCTGGCACCCGCGCGGCGCGGGCTTTTTGTGCATCGAGCCATGGCACGGTCTGCCGGCACGGCTCGGGGCGGGCCCCGAGATCGCGGCGCGCCCCTTCAGTGTCGCGCTTGCGCCCGGAGAGACGCGCCGGTTCTCGCTCACCATCGAGATCGACCTTCCGCTGTAAGCGCGCCGGCGCCGCGCCTACTTGCCGGAGCCGATCAGCGACAGCGCCGGGAAGGCCGCGATCAGCGCCAGCCCGATCAGGCACACAAGGAGGAAGGGCAGGGTGCCCCGCGCGATCCGCTCGATCGGCAGGCGCGCGACATTCGCCGCCACATAAAGGTTGATGCCCACCGGCGGCGTGATCAGGCCGATGGCGAGGTTCACCATCATCAGCACGCCAAACCAGACCAGATCCCAGCCGAGTTCCCGCGCCACCGGCAGGAAGATCGGCAGGCAGATGAACATCACCGTGATCGCATCCATGAACATCCCGGCGATGAGCAGGATCACCATGATCACGAACAGGATCACCGTCTCGTTGCCCGAAAGCCCGAGCAGCGCACCCGAATAGGTGCCGACCAGATCCTCGACCGAGACAACCCAGCCAAAAAGGCTCGCATAGGCCACCACCAGCATCACCATCGCCGAAGAGGCGGCCGCATTGGTCAGCGCCGCGTAAAGCCCCGAGAGCGTCAGCGTGCCATAGGCGAGCCCGCCCACCAAAAGCGCATAGACCGTGGCCACAAGGGCCGCCTCGGTGGGGGTGAACATGCCCGAATAGATGCCGCCAAGGATCACCACCGGCGTCATCAGGCCCCAGAAGCTGTCCTTGAAAGCAAGCAGCAGCCGGTGCGGGTAGGAATGGCCCGCATAGGGCATCGGGCTGAGCGCCGCGAGCGTGGCCGAGGGGCCCGCGCCCCTGGCTTTGGCAAAGGGCAGCGTGAAGAGCATCAACAGCCCCATGAAGATCCCGGGCACGATCGCGGCGAGAAACAGGCTCGAGATCGAGGTCTCGGCGATCACGCCATAGATCACCAGCCCGATCGAGGGCGGGATCACGATCGAGAGCGCCGCGCCGGTGCACACCAGCCCGGCGGCAAAGGCGCGCGGATAGCCGTCGTCTTCCATGCCCTTGATGATCATCGGGCCGATTGCGGCCACCGAGGCGGGCCCAGAGCCGCTCACCGCGCCCCAAAAGAGGCACACCACCGTGCCCACGAGCCCCATGCCGCCCGGCACATTGCCGATCAGCACCCGGAAGAACCGGATCATCCGCTCGGCAATTCCGAGCGTGCCCAGAAGCGTGCCCGCGAGAATGAAGAAGGGGATCGCCAGCAGCGAGAACTTGGTGATCCCGGCGGCGATCAGATCGCCCACCATGTCGAGCCCGAAGCCCATCTGCCACATCGCATAAATCGCCGACAGGCCGAGCGAAAACGCCACCGGCACCCGCAAGGCCAGCAGGATGAAGAACAAAAGCACCATCTCGGTGCCGGTCGACAGGCCGGGGATCAGATCAAACATCGCCGATCTCTCCGAATGCGTGGCCCCGGCGCCATTCTTCCCAGGCATGTTGCAGATAGCGGATCAGGATCAGCGCAAAGCCGAAGGGCACGGCGGCCTGATAATACCACGCCGGAATGCCAAGCGCATAAGAGCGCATGCCATTGGCCAGGAGGTTTTGCAGCGCATCCCACGAAAAATAGGCCGAAAGCACGAGCAGGCTTGCCGAGGCCAGCACCGACACCGCCAGCACCACCCGTTGCACGGCGCGCGGCAGCATGTCGTTCACCAGCTCCACCGCCAGATGCTCGCCCCGCCGCGCCGCGATCGCCGCGCCAAAAATCGTCAAAAGCAGAAACCCGTTGGTGAGCAGCTCTTCCGTGGCTGCCAAAGAGTAATGGGTGCCATAGCGCACCACGACATTGGCAAAGCCAAGCAGCGTCATGGCCAGAAAGATCACCGCGCAGAGGATCTTTTCCGCATCACGCAGAAGGAACTTTAAGAGGGGCATTGGGTCTCCTGGGTCTTTTCACTGCGGAAGGCGCCCCGGTGCGGGGCGCCTCGCAGGTCGTTGCGATGGCCGCGCTTATTGCGCGGTGGCGATCGCCGCTTCGAATGCGCTCACCAGATCCGGGCCGACCTTTTGGGCCCATTTGTCGAAGGCGGGCTGGGTGGCGGCCTTGAAGGCTGCGAGTTCTTCCGCGCTGGGCTCATAGACATCAATGCCCTTCTCGCGCAGGAACGCGACGCCCGAGGCCGTTGCCTCGCGCGAGATCTCGCGCTGATAGGCCATCGCCTGATCGGCGGCAGCCTGGAACTTCGCCTTCGTCGCCTCGTCGAAGCTGTCCCATTTCGCCTGGCTGATGCCAAGGAAGATCGGGTCGTAGGAGTAATGCCAGGTGGTCAGGTATTTCTGCATCTCATAGACCTGCTGCGGGATGATCACCGCGCCGATCGGGTTTTCCTGACCATCGACCACGCCCTGTTGCAGCGCGGTCAGGGTTTCGCTCCATTGCATCTGTTGCGGGTTGGCGCCGAGCGCGTTCATCACGTCGATATACATCGGCCCCGCAACCCGCATGCGCAGGCCCTTCATGTCGGCGGGGGATTTGATCGGGCGGACGTTGTTTGTCACTTCGCGGAACCCGTTCTCGCCCCAGGCCAGAACGATGATGCCCTTTTCCTTCAGGATGCCCGCGAGGATCTTGCCCGGCTCGCCCTGCGTTGTGGCATCGATCTGCGCGTAATTGGCATAAAGATAGGGCAGCGAGAAGGCCGCCATCTCGGGCACGAGCGGCGTGACGTTGATCGCCGAGCTCACCACAAGGTCAATCGCGCCACGCCCGACCATTTCGGCCTGTTTCATCTGGTCGCCACCGGCGAGCTGGGCATTCGGGAACACGCGCACCTTGATGTCACCGCCCGTCGCATCGGCGATGAGCTCACCGAATTTCTCGGCGCCTTTTTGCCAGGTCGTGGTGTCGCCGGTGTTTTGCGACAGACGCAGGGTTTCTGCCGTGGCCGCGCTGACCATCATCGCGCTCGCCAGAAGACCCGCCAGCGCGGTTTTCCCGACGATCCCGCCAAATGTTCCGAATGTCATGAATCTCATCCCGTCGTAGTTCGGGCCGAGCGGCCCCTGGTGTGACGCACCTCCAAGTGCTCCATGCCGCTCGATATAAAGAAACAAGATTGCTGTCCACAGCAAGCCCGCTTTGCAATTTTATTTTCTTCCGAGCCCCGATGGCGCAACGCAATGTCAAAAACCTGTTTTTGGCGCTGTCTCGCCGGGGGCGCGGGCGAATATCCGCTTTGGGCGCGGGGCCCTGCGTGCGGCAATAAGACCGGGGCAAAAGGGGAAGGGAAACACCCCGCGCGGTGGGATACGGCCCGGATGGTCTGGCCCGCCGGCCCCATGTCAGTGCCGTTTTGCCCGGCCGATTTTGGGCCGCGCCGGCCGCACCACAGCGGACGGGCACGGGGCGCGCATCATCCGCCGGGCGCAAGCACCTCGGTCACGCGTGATCACCTTGCCCTAGCGGATCTCGATGCGCGCGACATCCGCGCCCAACACGCGCGCACTCAGCGCGCCGTCTCTTCGGCCCCGAAGGGCTGGCGCAGATCCGTGAGTTGCGCCGAAATCGTCTCTGGGCGGCAATCCTGCCGCTGCGGCAGATCGACCAGCAGCACGGCGGGGGCCGATCCGGCCTGTGCCAGCGCCTGACCATCGGGCCCGGCAATGAGCGAGCGCCCCCCGAAGCGGAGCCCGTGATCGGTGCCGGTGTAATTGGCATAGGCGATGCTCAGCGCATTCTCGCTCGCCCGTGCCCGCACAAGGATCTCGGGCACATGGTCATATCCCGCCGGGTTGGCGGTGGGCACGAGGATCACCTCCGCCCCGGCTCGCGCAAGCCCGCGCGCATGCTCGGGAAACTCGATGTCATAGCAGATCAGGAGGCCCATCCGCGTGCCGCCGAGATCAAACACCGCGGGCGCCTCGGTGCCGAAGGCAAAGCTCGCCCGCTCCACCGCGCCGAAAAGCTGGATCTTGCGGTAATGCGCGATCTGCGTGCCCTTTTTGTCGATCACCGAGGCGGCGTTGAAAATCTGCCCGCCCGCGCGTTCGGCCCAGCCATAACAAAGCGCGGTGCCCGCGGTGCGGGCGAGCGCCGCCATGGCGGTGCACCATGCCCCCCCAAGGGGCTGGGCCGCGCTGCGATGGCGCTCGGGCCGGTTGTAGCCGGGCAAGATCAGCTCGGGCAGCACCACAAGATCGGCGCCGAGTGCGGCGAGCCCGGTCACCCAGCTCTCGATCGCGGCGAGGGTCTGATCCGGGCAGGGCGCGGGCGGATGCGGTTGCACGAGCGCTAGTTTCAAGGGCGCCTCCTTGGTTGGGCTGAGGTCAGTGGGGCGGGGGTCAGAGCGCGGCGCGCAGGATCTGCTCAAGGCTCGCGGCGGTCAGCGGAACCGGGTTGCCAAGCGCGCAGGGGTCGCGCAGCGCATCGGCGAGAAGCGCGGGGATATCCTCCTCGGCCACGCCAAGCCCCATTTCCCCGAGCGTCGCAGGCAGGGCGATGCGCGCGCGCAAAGCTTCCAGCCAGCCCAGCACCGCTTGCCCCGGATCTTCCCCCTCAAGGTGGAGCGCATGCGCCAATGTCGTCATTTGCGGGCGCACCGCGGCAAGGTTGAACCGCAGCACATGTGCCATCAGAACGGCGTTGAGCAGGCCGTGATGGGCGTCATAGCGCGCGCCAAGCGGATGGGCGAGCGCATGCACCGCGCCAAGCCCCTTTTGCAGCGCGGTGCAGGCCATCGCCGAGGCCACGAGCATCTTCGCGCGCGCTTCAAGATTGGCGGGCTCGGTCACGGCCCTTTCAAGGGCCGCGTCGATCAGGCCAAGCGCGGTGAGCGCGAGCCCGTCCGCCATCGGGTGCCAGCCGGGCGCGCAAAGCGCCTCAAGCGCATGGGAGAGCGCGTCCATCCCGGTGGCGGCGGTCAACCCGGGCGGCAGGCCCACGGTCACCTCCGGGTCGAGGATCACCAGTTCGGGGAGCATCTGGGGATGGAAGATGATCGCCTTGCGGTGCGTTTGCTCATCGGTGATGACCGAGGAGCGGCCAAATTCCGAGCCGGTGCCTGCGGTCGTCGGCACCGCGATCACCGGCACCATGCCCGCGGTCTGCACACGGCGGAAATTGTCGCCCACATCTTCAAAATCGAGCAGCGGTCGGGTTTGCCCCGCCATCATCGCCACCGCCTTCGCGGCATCCATCGCCGAGCCGCCACCAAAAGCGATCACGCCATCATGCCCGCCTGCGCGCAGCGCGTCGAGCCCGGCGGTGACATTGGCCACCGTCGGGTTTGGCTGCACCTCCGAAAAGAGCCCCGCCATGAGTCCGGCCTTGGCACAGGCCGCCTGCGCCGCGGCGACGATGGTGGAGCTGGCAAGGCCGCGGTCGGTGATGATGAGCGGGGCCTTGGCGCCGATTTCGGCAAGGGCGGCGGGGAGGTCGGCGAGCCGCCCGGCGCCGAACCAGACCAGCGTCGGAAAGCCCCAGCGTGTTTGCAGGGTCGAAAAATCTGGGCAGGTCGTCATCAGGGTCTCCGTGGGAGGTCAGGTGTCAAGGACCCGGCGCATGCGCCGGCGTGCCGCGCGGCGGCGCAGCCGGTCGACGGCGAAGATCAGCACGAGCGCGGGCAGGAAGGTGAGCGTGGCGAGCGCGGGGTAGATGGGCGAGGAGCCCACCGCGATGCCGGAAAAGACATAGGTGGGGAGGGTGCGCGCCGAGCCGGAGAGGCTGTAGGTGATGTAAAAGTTCCCCCAGGAGAGCAGGAAGGCGAAGGTCGCCGCCGAGAGGATGCCGGGCCAGATCAGCGGCAGGGTGATCTCGCGCAGGATCTGCCAGCGCGTCGCCCCCGCATCTTCGGCGGCATCGTCGAGCGTGTCGTCATAGCCCTGCATCTGCACCGAGATGATGACGATGCAGAACGGCGTGATGTAGACGACATGGCCGATCACCGCCGACCAGAGCCCCGGCGAGAGGTTGAGCCAGCCCGCGAGCACCGAGAACCACAAAAGCATCACCACGCCAAGGAGCAGTTGCGGGAACAGGAGCGGCGCAAAGGTCAGCGCCCGGAATGCCCATTGAAAGCGGAACCGGTAGCGGCTCCAGGCAAAGGCGCCGCCGATGCCCAGAAGCGTTGCAAAGAGCGTTGCGGCAATGGCGAGCACCGCCGAATTGCCAAGCGCGGTCCAGAAATCGCGATCCGCAAGCAGCGCGCCATACCAGCGCGTCGAGAAGCTGGTGATCGGCCAGGACAGGAACCGGCTCTGGGTGAAGGAAAACAGGATCAGCGTTGCGATCGGAATATAGAAGAACACGAGCGCCGCGATCACGGCGCCGACAAGCGTTATGTCGGCGAGACGCTTTTCGAGCCGGTCATTCATCGCTTGTCCTCCGTCCCCGCAGGAGCGCCACCGCGCCCGCAACCGCCAGAACCGCAGCGCCGATCACGATCAGAACCAGCGTGAGCGCGGCGCCCAGAGGCCAGTTCACTCGCGTCTCGAAGCTTTGCCGGATCAGCTCGGCCGCCATCGGCGAGGTGCCGCCGCCCATCACCTTCGGTTCCAGAAAGACCCCAAGGCTGAGCACGAAAACCAGCACCGCCCCGGCCCAGATGCCCGGTTTGGCGAGCGGCAGCGTGACCTCGACAAAGGCGCGCATCCGCGAGGCGCCGGCATCGCGCGCGGCAAGCACAAGATCGCGGTCGATCCGCGCCATCGAGAGCGCCGTGGTGAAGATCGTGTAGGGCAGGAGGTTGTAGACCATGCCGATCAGCGTTGCGTTGGGGGTGAAGAGGATGTTCACCGCGGCAGGGGGCAGGCCGATCGCCGCGAGCGCGCCGTTGAGAACCCCGCTGCGATCGAGAAACAGCACCCAGCCAAAGGTCTTGAGCACCGCATCGGTGAGAAAGGCAAAGACCATCAGAAGCGTTACCGCGCCCGACCAGCGCACCAGCCGGTGCACCATGCCGTAAGCGACCGGGATTGCCAGCAGGGTGCACAGCGCGGTGCAGATCAACGCCATCTCCAGCGTGCGCCACATGATCGACCAGTAATGGATCTGGCTGAACACATCGCGCCAGATCTTCAGATCCCATGTCCAGACGAGCCGGTAATAGGCGGTGCCCTGAAAGCTCAACAGCGCCGTCATCACGAGCGGGATCACGAAGAAGGCGCCGAGGATCACCAGCAGCGGCATGGTGGAGAGCTGCAGCGCGCCGTCGCGCCATGATTTGCGGATTTCGGCCATCTCAGGCCTCCACCACGAAGAGATCGGAGAGCGTGAGCCCAAGGCGCACCGGCGCCCCCTGATCGGCAGGCAGCACCGAGGTGCCGGGCACATCCATCACGATTTCGGTGCCGTCCGTGGCGGCGATGCGATACTGGATCGAGGCGCCGCGGATGAAATATTCGCTCACCGTCCCCTCGATCACCGCCTCGGCGGGTTCACCGGGGGCGAGGAGGCGCAGCATCTCCGGCCGGATCATCAAAAGCGCCGTGCCGCCCGAGGCCGCGCCCGGCGCCACCTGATCGGCGCCGAGCCGGGGCGCGGCGCAGGCCAGCGGGAGGCAGGAGAAGTGAAACCCGCCCTCCTCGGGCGTGAGCGTGACCGGGAGCAGGTTGGTATCGCCGATGAAGCCCGCGACAAAGGCATTGGCGGGGCGGTAATAGATTTCCGCCGGGCCGCCAAGCTGCACGATCCGGCCGGCGCGCATCACGCAGATCCGGTCGGCCAGCATCATCGCCTCTTCCAGATCGTGGGTGACATGCACGAAGCTCGTGCCGACATGGCGGTGCAGGTATTTCAGCTCTGCCTGCAGCGATTTTTTCAGCTTGGCATCGAGCGCGCTCATCGGCTCGTCAAGGAGCAGGACGGGCGGTTGCGAGACCATCGAGCGGGCGAGCGCCACGCGCTGTTGTTCTCCGCCCGACAGCTCATGCGGGAAGCGGTTCAGATAGCTTTCCTTGAGATGCATCAGCTCCAGCATCCGGCGCACCGCGGTGTCGATCTCTGCCTTCGGGCGCTTGGCGAGCATAAGCGGAAAGCCGATGTTCTGCGCCACCGTCTTGTGCGGGAAAAGCGCGAGCTTCTGGAACACCATCCGCGTCGGGCGGGCCGAGGCGGGCACGCCCGCCATGTCCTTGCCGTCGATGATCAGGCTGCCGGAGGAAACCTCCTCGAAGCCCGCAAGGATCTTCAGAAGCGAGGTCTTGCCGCAGCCCGAGGGGCCGACAAGGGCGAGAAATTCGCCATTGGCCACGCTCAGCGTGATGTCGCTCAGCGCCCGGTAGGTGCCGTAGAATTTGGTGATGTCAGTGGCCTGGATGAGGGGTGCAGCCAAGGGGGTCATCCTGTCTCGGAAAGGGCAGGGGGCGGATCGGGCCGCCCCCGCAAAGGGGCGGCTCAGCGCGCGGCGGCCAACTCTTGCGACCAGATCTCAAGCATCTGGTCAATGTTGGGCGCGACGGTGTGGAAATGCGACTTCTCCCAGGCCTCCCACATGTAATCCATCTGCAGCACGTCTTTTTGCTCGTCCGAAAACAGCGCTTCGGCGGCCTGCGAGGGCACGAGGTTGCAGGTGGTCTCGGTCCAGGCCAGATCCACCGCCACCTCGGGCGAGGTCAGGTGGCGCAAGAGCGCGCGCGCCTTGGCCGGGTCTGCCGGGTCTTTGACCACGCCGCCCGCCTCCATCCAGATGATGCCCTGTTTGAGCCCGTCTTTCGGCTCGGGCACGATCGACATGATCTCTTTTTGCCCGTCCTTGCGCAGCGCCGAGGTGCAATAGGTGCCGCCGCCGATCAGGGCGCGGAAGGAGCCGTCCATCAGGCCCTTTTGCGCCACCGAAAGATCGCCGACGATGGCGCGGGTGTTCTTGAACAGCGCGCGCAGCACCAGCCGGATCTCGTTCAGCTCGGCGTCGTCGAGTTCCTTGTAAGGGTCGATGCCCGCGTAAAGCGCCATCGGCATGATCGGCCAGTCGCCCCAGTCGAGCAGGCAGATCTTGTCCTTGTAGGCCGGGTCAAAGCAGGGCGCATAGCTGCGCCAGGTTTCGAGCTTGTCGAACTTGGTGTTCACCGTCGGGCCAACCCAGCCCCAGCGGGTCGGCAGGCCCGTCGCCTTGCCCTCGAAATCGAGCGGCGCGAAGGGGGCGCGGAACTGCGGATAGAAGCTTTCGTAGACATCGGCGAATTCGGCATCGTCGAGGAAATCGGCGATCCCGGCCGGGCCCATGCGCTGCACCCAGGGGCTGTCGGTGGCCACCACGTCAAAATCGCGCCAGGCGCCGGCGGCGAGCTTGGCAAAGCCGCCGGGGCTGTCGGTGATCAGGTCGACCGAAACCGAGACATCCTGCGCCGCCTCGAACGGGCCGAGGATCGCGGGGCTGTCATAGCCTTCCCAGCACATGAACTTGAGCGCCGTCGCCGCCTGTGCGCGGCCCGGAAGCCCGCCCGTTGCCGCCAGCAGCCCCGCCGCGCCAAGCCCTTGCAAAACCCGGCGCCGATCTGGCGAGAACATCGTCAGTCCCTTGGATTGTTTCATCTTTCCATGACTCCCTGTTGATGGAGATTGCGTCTGTTGTGATTGGTTATGATCAGACGACTTCGAGGTAGCGTTCCCTTTCCCATTCGCTCACATGGCGCGCGAAGGCCGTATGTTCGTGACGGCGCGCGCGCACGAACGTGTCGATGAACACATCCCCGAAGATCGCACGCGCGGCGGCGCTCGCATCCAGCCGGTCGGCGGCGATGCCGAGATCGGTGGGAAAGCGGCGCTCGGGCGCGGGGAGGCTCAGATATTGATCGCCCGTGGCCGCGGGGCCCGGATCGACGCGGTGCGCGATCCCCCAAAGCCCGGCGCCAAGGCACATGGCAAGCGCGGCATGCGGGTTGGTATCGGCGGAGGGCACGCGAAACTCGATCCGCGTTGCCTCGGGGCTGTCGTTCATCACCCGCACCGCGACGGTGCGGTTCTGGATGCCCCAGCTTGCATGGGTCGGCGCCCACATGCCCGGCACCATCCGGCGGTAGGCATTGACGGTCTGGCTGCACAGCGCGAGCATTTCCGGCATCAGCCGGGTCAGCCCGCCGATAAAATGGCGCGCGGTCGCGCTCAGCCCGTCAGCGGCGGAAGGATCGACAAAGGCGGGGGCGCCCCCCGCCAGATGGCGCAGCGACACATGCAGATGGCCGGACTGGCCGGGGAGGTTTTCGTTCAGCTTCGACATGAAGCAGGCCGTCAGCCCGTGACGGCGGAAATAGGTCCGCGCGAAGTTCTTGAACAGCGCCGCATCATCGGCGGCCTTCACCCCCGGCGCATGGCTCAGCGGGATCTCGAGGCAGCCCGGCCCCAGCTCGGTATGAAGCGCATCAATGCCGATCCCGAGCCGCTCCGCCATCGCCTCGAGCCCGGAGAGGAGCGGCGCCTCGTTCGCCAGCGTCTCAAGCGAATAGGTCCGGTTGCCGAGCGCGTAATGCTTGGGCTGCGCGAAGCCACCCGCCCGCAGCGAGGCGGCGGTTTCGTCGAGCAGGTTGAATTCGAACTCAAAGGCGGAATGGACCGAGAAGCCCATCGCCTCTGCCTTGGCGATCTGCCCGATCAGCTGGTGGCGGGCCGAGCGCGCGCCAAAGGGCTGGGCGAAATCGGCGATGCAGAGCGCCTGATCACCCTCGAAGGGCCAGGGCCGCAGCGTCTCGGGGTAGATTTCGGCGGGCATGTCGAGGTAATCGCCGCCGCCATAGGTCTGCTCGGCGCTGTCCCAGTTGTAGAGCACGTCGCAAAACGGATAGCCGCCCTTGTGGAGCTTTTCCGCCTTTGCCCGGCTCACCCGCTTGACGCGGAACAGCCCGTCCTGATCGAAGATGCCGATGTGAACATGGTGCGCGCCGATCCGGTCGAGGGTCTCGTGCATGTCAGGGGCGCGGTGGTTTTCGGACGGCATTGTGATGACGTTCCCTCTTGCTTGATCTCCGGGTAGCCTAGAGTGTTTCCAGACCTGACCAATACCCCCCGAGGGGTAGGGTCGACCGCTCCGAGCCAACCATGAGAGACCGCATGCCAGACTGGAACGCGCGCCTTGCCGAAGCGATTGCCGCCTTGGGAACGGAGGCTTTTCCGGTGCGGCTCGATGCGGCGGCGCAGGCGCTTTTCGGCTACCGGATCTGCATGGTCTTTGCCTATGAGGGCAATGCGACGCCGCAATCGCTTTATCACAACCTCCCGGAGGAGACGGCGCAGGTGGTGATCTGGGATTACTGCCTTGGCCCCTATCTGCTCGATCCGTTTTATGCCCAGACCGAGGCGGGGCGGCGCTCGGGCATGGTGGGGTTGCGGCAGATGGCACCCGACAAATTCTTCCAGTCCGAATATTACGCCAAGCATTACAGCCGCACCGGCATTCGCGACGAGATCGGCATTTTCTGTGGGCTCGACGCGCGGCGGGTGGCGGTGCTCAGCTTCGCGCGGGATCGGGGCCAGCCGGTGTTTGGCGCGCGCGAGCGCGCCCGGCTGGAGGCGGTCGGCCCGGTGATCGAGGCGCTGATGCGCGCGCATTGGGGGGCGATCTGGGCGCCTGCGCCGGGGCCTGCCCCGCTCACGCTGCCGCCGCTGCAGGTGTTGATTGACCGCATCGCCGACGGGGTGCTGACACCGCGCGAGGCAGAGGTGATCGCCATGGTGCTGCGCGGCTATTCCTCCAGCGCGATCAGTGCCCGGCTCGAAATCAGCGAGGAAACGGTGAAGGTGCACCGCAAGAACGCCTATCGGCGGCTCTCGATTTCTTCGCAGGCGCAGCTATTTTCCTTGTTTCTGGCGGCACTGGACCCGGGCGCGGCGCCGGGCAGCGCGCCCCCCGCCCTCTGAAGGAGCACCCCATGAGCACGATCTATGATTTCACCGCGACCACACTTGCCGGCGCCGAAATGCCGCTTTCAGACTATCGCGGCAAGGTTCTTCTGATCGTCAATACCGCAAGCAAATGCGGATTTACCCCGCAATATGCGGGGCTTGAGACGCTTTATGAAGACCTTGAGCCGCGCGGTCTCGTGGTGCTCGGCTTTCCCTGCAACCAGTTTGGCGCGCAGGAGCCCGGCTCGGCCGAGGAAATCGCGCACTTCTGTTCGCTCACCTATGATGTGCGCTTTCCGATGTTTGCCAAGGTGGCGGTGAATGGCCCGGAGGCGAGCCCGCTGTTCAAGTATTTGCGCGCGCAAGCGCCCGGAGTTCTGGGCAGCACGGCGATCAAGTGGAACTTCACCAAATTTCTTGTCGACCGGGAGGGCCGGGTGCGGGAGCGCTTTGCCCCCGCCACCAAGCCCGAGGCGCTGCGCCGCGAGATCGAGGCGCTGCTCTGATCCGCCGTTCCGCCGCACAAGGAGCGGCGCGGCGGATGAAAGGCGGGGCAGCCCATCGGCGTGCCACTTGCTAAGCATCCGCTGCTGCGGGGCCCCAGCCCCCTTGCCCGATGGAGCGGGCCGCGCTAGGGCTGGGGGATGGAGAGCCTGACCTATACCCCCCGTGGCGCGTTGACGCCGAACCGTCCGCTGGCCGATCTCACCTGGCTGCGCGTGGGCGGCCCGGCGGACTGGTTGTTCCAGCCCGCCGACGAGGCCGATCTGGCCGCGTTTTTGCGCGCCTTGCCGCCCGAGGTTGCGATCTTCCCGATGGGGGTGGGCTCCAACCTGATCGTGCGCGATGGCGGCATTCGGGCGGTGGTGATCCGGCTCGGGCGGGGCTTCAACGCCATCGAGGTGGCGGGCGAAACCGTGACGGCGGGGGCGGCGGCGCTCGATGCGCATGTGGCGCGCCGCGCCGCCGAAGCCGGGCGCGATCTGACCTTTTTGCGCACGATCCCCGGCTCGATTGGCGGGGCGGTGCGGATGAACGCGGGCTGTTACGGCGCTTATGTGGCGGATCATCTGGTCTCGGTGCGACTGATCACGCGCGCGGGCGAGGCGGTGAGCCTTCCGGCGGCGGATCTGCATCTTGCCTATCGCAGCTCTGAGCTGCCCGAGGGGGCGGTGATCGTTGCGGCGACCTTCCGCGCCGGGGCGGGCGACCCGGCGGCGCTGGCCGCGCGGATGGAGGCGCAGATCGCCAAGCGCGATGCCTCGCAGCCGACGAAAGAGCGGTCCGCGGGCTCGACCTTCCGCAACCCGTCGGGCGCCTCTTCGACGGGCCGCGCGGATGACACGCATGAGTTGAAAGCCTGGGCGGTGATCGACAAGGCGGGAATGCGCGGCGCGCGGCTTGGCGGCGCGCAGATGAGCGAGAAACACTCGAACTTCCTGATCAATGCCGGGGGCGCCACAGCGCAAGATCTTGAGCAGCTGGGCGAAGAGGTGCGCAAAAAGGTTTTGCAGACGCAGGGAATTTCGTTACAATGGGAAATCATGCGCATCGGCGAATATTGAGGCCTGAGGCGCGGCTATAACAAGATCATGATGTCCCGGAGCAATCCGGGCGCAAACGGACCGGGGCAAACCCGGCAGAGGCGAAAGTGGCGGGTATGTCGAGCAGGGCAACCCCCCTTGTGGCGGTATTGATGGGCGGACCTTCGTCTGAGCGCGAAGTGTCATTGTCATCAGGGCGTGAATGCGCCCAGGCGCTGCGGGTGGCGGGCTTTGACGTTCTGGAGATCGACGCGGGGGCAGACCTCGCGGAAAGGTTGCGCGCGGCAGCCCCTGATGTCGTGTTCAATGCCCTGCATGGTCGTTGGGGCGAGGATGGCTGCGTGCAGGGGCTGCTGGAATGGCTGCACCTGCCCTATACCCATTCGGGCGTGCTGGCCTCGGCTCTGGCGATGGACAAGGCGCGCTCCAAGGAGGCTTATGCCGCCGTCGGGCTGCCGGTGGCCGAGAGCCGCCTGGCGCGCAAGGCCGAGGTGGCCGCGGCGCATGTGCTCCCCGTTCCCTATGTCGTGAAACCCTATAACGAGGGCTCTTCCGTCGGCGTTTATCTGGTGCTTGATGGCGCAAACCGCCCGCCGGTTCTGTCCGAGGCCATGCCCGAGGTGGTGATGGTCGAGGCCTATGTGCCCGGGCGTGAGCTGACCTGCACCGTGATGGGGGATCGTGCGCTTTGCGTGACCGAGATCCTCACCGCGGGCTGGTATGATTACGAGGCCAAATATGCCGCGGGCGGTTCGCGCCATGTCTGCCCGGCAGACCTGCCCGCCGACATTGCCGCCGCCTGCCGCGACTATGCGTTGCGCGCCCATCGCGCGCTTGGCTGCCGCGGTGTGAGCCGGACCGATTTTCGCTGGAACGCGGCGGAGGGCCTTGCCGGGCTGATCCTTCTTGAAACCAACACCCAGCCGGGGATGACGCCCACCTCGCTCGCGCCCGAACAGGCGGCGGCCGAGGGGATCGACTTCCCGGCGCTCTGCCGCTGGATCGTGGAGGATGCCTCATGCGACCGCTGAGCGCCGAGCCGCGCTATCCCGCCCGTGGTCCCGCGGTGCCGAAGGCGAAAGGCGCCGGTGCCGCGCCGATGGGCTTTGGCGCCGCCAAGCCGCAAAAAGCTGCGCGCCGCAGCGCGCCGCCCTCGCGGCTGGCGTTCCGCCTTGAGCGGCTCTGGCTCACCCCCTTCGTGCGGCTCGTCACCCGGATCGGGGTGCCGGTGTTTTGCGTCACGCTTGGCCTCGGGCTCTGGCTCGGCGATCCCGGCCGCCGGGCGGAGCTGATCGAGCGCTACGAGATCCTCAAGACCCAGATCCAGAACCGCCCCGAGTTCCGCCTGTCCACGCTGCAAGTCGAGGGCGCTTCCGCCGAGGTCGAGGGGGCGGTGCGCGCGCTTTTGCCGGTGGGCCTGCCCGCCTCGCGCTTCGCCATTGATCTCGACAGCTACCGCGCCGCGATCCGCCGCCTTGATGCGGTGGAATCGGTGACGATCGTGGTGCAATCGGGCGGCACGCTCGATGTGCGGGTGACCGAGCGGGTGCCGGTGATGCTGTGGCGCACCGCGCGCGGCATCGAGATGCTTGATGCCACCGGCCATCGCACCGCCGCGCTCACGCGCCGCGATGCCCGCCCGGACCTGCCCCTGATCGCGGGCGAGGGGGCGGATCGCGCCGTTCCCGAGGCGCTCGCCATTCTTGCTGCAGCGCGCCCGATTCTGCCGCGCGCGCGCGGCCTTGTGCGGGTGGGCGAGCGGCGCTGGGATCTGGTGCTTGACCGCGGCCAACGCATTCTTCTGCCAGAGGAAAACCCGGTGCGCGCGGTGGAGCGGACGCTTGCGCTTGATAGCGCCGAAGACCTCCTTGCGCGCGATTTCACCCAGCTTGATCTGCGCACCGAAGCGCGCCCGACGATCCGTCTGAGTGCGGCGGCGCTGACCGCGCTGCACGACGCCCGGACCCTTTCCACCTCAGCAAAGGCCACTCCATGACCGAGTTCCACAAGACTCAGCGCGCCATGCGGTCGATGCGGACCGCCGCGATGAGCCGCGGCGTGATCGCACTTCTCGATATTGGCACGTCCAAGGTTTCCTGCCTCGTGCTGCGCTTCGATCCGCCCGAACCGGCAAATGACGTGGTGAGCCCGCTCTACCGGCAATCGGCGATGCGCGTGGTGGGGGCGAAGACGATCGCCGCGCAGGGCGTGCGTTACGGCGAGATTGATGCGATGGTGGAGACCGAGCGCGCGATCCGCACCGTGGTGCAGGCGGCGCAGAAAATGGCGAACACGCGGGTCGATCACGTCATCGCCTGCTTTGCGGGGGGCGATCCGCGCTCTTACGGGCTGGCGGGCGAGGTCGAGGTGGCGGGCAGCCATGTCGATGAGCAGGATGTGGCGCGGGTGCTGGCCGCCTGTGACCTGCCCGAGATCGGCAACGGGCGCGAGGTGCTCCACGCCCATCCGGTGAACTTTGCGCTCGACCACCGCTCCGGGCTCAATGACCCGCGCGGCCATGTCGGGGCGCGGCTCGCGACCGACATGCATATGCTCACCGTCGATGCCGCAACGGTGCAAAACATCATCCATTGCATCCGCCGCTGCGATCTTGAACTCGCGGGCATCGCCTCCTCGGCCTATGTTGCGGGGCTCTCGGCGCTGGTGGAAGATGAGCAGGAGCTCGGGGCCGCCTGCATCGATATGGGCGGTGGCGCAACGGGCGTTTCCATCTTCCTGAAAAAGCACATGATCTTTGCCGATGCCGTGCGCATGGGCGGCGATACCGTGACGCGCGACATTGCCGCGGGCCTGCAGGTGCCGATGGCGATGGCGGAGCGTATCAAGACCTTTCATGGCGGGGTTTATGCCACCGGCATGGACGACCGCGAGATGATCGAGCTTTCCGCCAATTCCGGCGACTGGGAAAAGGATCGCCGCCGGGTGAGCCGCACCGAACTGATCGGCATCATGCGCCCGCGCGTCGAGGAGATCCTCGAAGAGGTGCGGGCGCGGCTCGATGTGGCAGGCTTTGATTTGCTCCCGAGCCAGCAGATCGTGCTCACCGGTGGTGCAAGCCAGATCCCCGGCCTCGACATGCTGGCCGCGAAGATCCTTGGCCAGAACGTCCGCCTTGGCCGCCCGATGCGGGTGCAGGGCATGCCGGAGGCCGCCCGCGGTCCCGGCTTCTCGGCGATGGTCGGGCTCGCGCTGTTTGCCGCTTGCCCGCAAGACGAGTGGTGGGATTTCGAGATTCCCGTGGAACGTATGTCGGGGCGCTCTTTCAAGCGCGCGATCCGCTGGTTCCGCGACAACTGGTAAGACAACCCACAGGGGAATCACGATTCGATTCCCCCATATGCTGGAGCATGCGCGAAATACCGCCAAAAGAGGCATTTGCCCCTCCATATTTTGTGGAAAGCCCGTGTTTTTGGGGTGACGCGCCGGGGAAAGACCGGTAATATTGGAGCTAATTGCGGGGACAGTCGGCCGGCACAAGGCCGCGGGAACACACAGGCGGACTCCAATGACCTTGAATCTGATCGTATCAGACAACGAAGACCTCAAGCCGCGGATCACCGTTTTCGGGGTCGGCGGTGCGGGCGGCAATGCGGTCAACAACATGATCGAAAAGGCGCTTGAGGGCGTCGAATTCGTCGTGGCCAATACCGACGCGCAAGCCCTGCAACAATCGAAATCGCAAGCCCGCATCCAGATGGGGGTGAAGGCGACCGAAGGGCTTGGCGCGGGGGCGCGGCCGTCGGTCGGGGCTGCGGCGGCTGAGGAGACGATCGAGGAAATCGTCGATCACCTCGTGGGCGCGCATATGTGCTTCATCACCGCGGGCATGGGCGGCGGCACCGGCACCGGCGCCGCGCCGATCATTGCGCAGGCCGCGCGTGAGTTGGGCGTGCTGACCGTGGGTGTTGTCACCAAGCCGTTCCAGTTCGAAGGCCCCAAGCGCATGCGTCAGGCGGAAGCCGGCATCGAGGCGCTGCAAAAGGTCGTCGATACGCTGATCATCATCCCGAACCAGAACCTGTTCCGGCTCGCGAACGAAAAGACCACCTTCACCGAGGCTTTCGCGCTTGCAGATGACGTGCTCTATCAAGGCGTCAAGGGGGTGACCGATCTGATGGTGCGCCCCGGCCTGATCAACCTCGACTTCGCCGACGTGCGCGCGGTGATGGACGAGATGGGCAAGGCGATGATGGGCACGGGCGAGGGCGAGGGCGACGACCGCGCCGTGGTGGCCGCCGAGAAGGCGATCTCGAACCCGCTTCTGGACGAAATCAGCCTCAAGGGCGCCAAGGGCGTGCTGATCAACATCACCGGCGGCTACGACCTGACGCTGTTCGAACTCGACGAGGCGGCAAACCGCATCCGCGAGGAAGTCGACCCGGATGCCAATATCATCGTCGGCTCGACCCTCGATCCGAACATGGAAGGCATGATGCGTGTCTCCGTGGTGGCCACCGGCATCGACGCCGCGCCCGCCACGACCGAGATCCCGGTGCCGCGCCGCTCGATGGCCGAGCCGCTGAAAACCGCGCATGCGCCCGAACCGGCGAAACCGGCGTTGAGTGTGACCTCGGCGCAGCCGGTGATGGCGGCCGCGCAGCCCGCGCCGCAGCAAGCTGCGCCCGCCCCGGTGCACCAGCCCGTTGCCGCGCCGCAAAGCTATGACCGCACGCTGTTTGAGGCGCCGGTGGCCGAGCCTGCGCCGATGCCGCAGCCGGTGGCACATGCGCCGGTCGAAGACGAGCTTCCGCCGCCCGCCTACCAGCCGCGTCCGGCGCCGCAGCGCGCCGAGCCCGCGAGCTACGCGGCCGGTTACGACGACGAGGCGAGCTTTGTCGCGCCGCGCCCGCGTGCGCCCGGCACGCCCTCGCCCGAGGCGCTTGCCCGGCTGCAGGCCGCGGTGAACAAGGTGCCCGCGGGGGGCTACCAACGCCCCGCCGCATCGGCGCCTGCGCCGATGGCCGCGAGCCGTGCCGTTGCGCCTTCTGCGCCGCAGCAGGGTGGCGAAAAAGGCCGCTTCGGCATCAACTCGTTGATTAACCGCATGACTGGCCACGGGGGCGAAGCTGCCGCGGCGACTCAGCGTGCAATGCCCGCCGCGCCGCAGCATCAAGCTTACGAGGATGAGGCGGAAACCGATCAAGACCGGATCGAGATCCCCGCATTCCTGCGCCGCCAGGCAAATTGACGCATCACGAAATGTCGCGGAAGGGCCGGGTTCTCCCGGCCCTTTTTCTTTTTAAAGCAAAGCTTTAGCTAGGTTTCGGCGGGGTTTTGCCCGGCGCGGGCGGCAATGTTTCAGTCTGTTGCAAAAGGTGAGTTGTGGTGCGGCGCCATGCTCCTTAACTGACACTGGGAACCTTGGGCCGGATCGAATGTTGGGTCGATGAGGCTGAGGGGGTTGGGAATGAAAGGCGCATGATCGTGCAAACGACGCTTGCAAAAACCGTCACCTTCGAAGGGGTGGGGCTCCATTCGGGCGCTCCGGTGCGCATGGCGCTGCACCCGGCTCCGACCGATCACGGCATCACCTTCCGCCGCACCGATGTGGCGAAAGCGGCGGAGCTTGGAACGCTCAAGCCGAGCGCGGATCCGCGTGTCGTCGCGCTGTGGGATCGGGTCACGCCTTCGAAACTTTGCACGCTGATCGAAAACGCCGATGGCGTTTCGGTCTCCACCATCGAACATATCATGGCGGCGCTTGCCGGGCTTGGTGTCACCAATGCGCTGATCGAGATCGACGGGCCGGAAGTGCCGATCCTTGATGGCTCGGCCGCCCCGTTCGTGGCAAAAATCCGCCGCGCCGGGCTGCGCGCGCTGTCTGCGCCGCTCAGTGCGATCCGCGTGCTCAAGCCGGTGGAAGTGCGCTCTGGCGAGGCTTGGGCCCGGCTCGAACCTGCCGCCGCGCTTGAAATTGATTTTGCCATTGATTTTGCCGATGCGGCGATCGGTCGGCAGGAAAAGCGGCTGAAAATGTCGAACGGCGCCTTCGTGCGCGAGTTGATGGACAGTCGCACCTTCTGCCGCCAATCCGATGTCGAGTTCATGCAGGCCAATGGCCTTGCGCTTGGCGGCACTTATGAAAACGCCGTTGTCGTCGATGGGGCAAAAGTGCTCAGCCCCGGTGGCCTGCGCCACGCCGATGAGGCCGTGCGCCACAAGATGCTCGATGCGATGGGCGATCTTGCCCTTGCGGGGGCGCCGCTCATTGCCCGCTACGTGGGCCACCGCGCGGGCCATGCGATGACCAACCAGCTCCTGCGCGCGCTTTTTGCCGATGCCCGGGCATGGCGGCGCGAGACCTGCTCGAGCGATGAAGTGCACCGGCTGCCCGGCGCGGGTGTGCTGCGCCCGGTTTCGGTGGCGGCGCGCTGATCGTCTGTTCCATTGTGGTTTGCCTTGGCGGTCGGGAAGCTCCCGGCCGCATTGCATTTTTGCGGTTTTCGAGCCCGCATGACCGCGCTGCGGCCCGGGTGTGGTCACGGTTGCGAAAGCCGCCGCCTTGGGTGTGAAAGGCGTTTTGCGCCGCCGATTTTTCTGTGCTAGGAGGGGCGAAGCACGGCCCTTTCGGGGTTGCAAGCGATGGCCGGAACCGAATCCGGCGGCAGAACGGAAGAGGCAGGGCATGGCACTGGGCAGATCGGCGGCGCTACGGGTCGGAAGTCTCGTGCTTGTGTGCACGCTGGCGGCCTGTGGCGGCGGTGCCTCTTCGAACAAGGAACCGCCGCTCGAGAATTTCACCGCCGAAGAGATCTTCAAGCGCGGCGAATACGAGCTTGAGGTCGGCAACCCGCGTCGGCCAGGCGAGGCCCTGCGGTATTTTCAGGAAGTCGAGCGGCTCTATCCCTATTCGGAATATGCCAAGCGCGCGCTGATCATGCAGGTTTTCGCGCAGCACAAGGCGAAGAAATACGAGGAGGCGCGGGTCTCTGCGCAGCGCTATCTTGACACCTATCCGGGCTCGGAAGACGCGGCCTATGCCAAATACCTGCTCGCGCTGAGCTATTACGACCAGATCGACGAGGTCGGCCGCGATCAGGGCCTCACCTTCCAGGCGCTGCAAGCCTTGCGTGAGGTGATCGAGCAATATCCCGAGAGCGATTACGCCCGCTCTGCGGCGATGAAGTTCGACCTTGCCTTCGACCATCTGGCGGCGAAGGAAATGGAGATCGGGCGCTATTACCTCAAGAAGGGGCATTACACCGCCGCGATCAACCGGTTCCGCGTGGTGGTCGAACAATATCAGACCACAACCCAGACCCCCGAGGCGCTGGAACGTCTTGTCGAAGCCTATCTTGCGCTTGGCCTCACCGATCAGGCGCAGACGGCGGGCGCGATCCTTGGCCACAACTTCCAGTCCTCGCCCTTCTATGACGATGCCTACCGGCGCCTGAAAAAGCAGGGGCTGGAACCGGAAGCCAAAGGCGAGAGCTGGCTCTCCACACTCTATCGTCAGGTGATCAAGGGCGAGTGGCTCTGAGCCGGGCTGCGGCCAGAGTGCGAGGACAGACATGCTGCGCACGCTCGATATTCGGGACATGTTGCTGATCGACCGGCTCGAACTCGATTTCGGGCCGGGGCTCAATGTGCTGACCGGCGAGACCGGGGCGGGCAAATCGATTCTGCTGGATTGTCTTGGCTTTGTGCTGGGCTGGCGGGGCCGGGCGGAACTGGTGCGCAAGGGCGCGAGCCAGGGCGAGGTCATCGCCGTGTTCGATCTGCCCGCGGGGCATGCGGCGCGCTCGGTTCTGGCGGGGGCGGGGCTGCCGGTTGCCGATGAGCTGATCTTGCGGCGCGTGAACGGCACCGATGGCCGCAAGACCGCGTTCATCAATGACCGGCGTGCGAGTGGCGAGGTGGTGCGGGCGGTTTCCGAAACGCTGGTCGAGCTGCATGGCCAGCATGATGATGGCGGTCTGCTCAATGCCCGTGGCCACCGCGCGGCACTTGACGCCTTTGCCGGCCACGATGATCTGCTCGTTGCCTGCCGGGCGGCCTGGGGCGCGCGGGCGGTGATTGCCAAGCGCCTGGCAGAGGCGCGCGCCGCGCTTGCGGCTGTGCAGGCCGAGGAAGATTTTTTGCGCCATGCCGGGGCCGAGCTCGAGAAGCTGGCGCCCCAGCGCGGCGAAGAGGCCGAACTCGACACGCGAAGGCGCCAGATGCAGGCGGCCGAAAAGATCCGCGCCGATGTTGCCCGTGCCGCGCAAATGCTGGGCCCGGAGGGGGCGGAGGGCGCGATGCGCGATGCCGACCGCTGGCTGCAAACCGCGGCGGACCGTGCCGAGGGGGCGCTCGATGCGCCGCTGGCGGCGCTGGAGCGCGCCTTGATCGAGCTTGGCGAGGCCGCCTCGGGGGTCGAGGCGGCGCTCGAGGCGATGTCTTTTGATCCGCGCGCGCTTGAGGCTTGCGAGGAGCGGCTCTTTGCGCTGCGCGCGGCGGCGCGCAAACATGGCGTGCAGGCGGATGATCTTGCCGGGCTTGCGCAAACGCTTGGGGCGCGGCTCGCGGCGCTTGATGCGGGCGAGGCGGGGATTGCGCAGCTTGAGGCGGACCTGGCCGAGGCCGAGCGCAGCTATGCGGCGGCGGCGGAGCGCCTTTCAGCGGCGCGCGGCGCGGCTGCGGGGCGGCTCGATGCCGCGATGGCGGCAGAACTTGCGCCGCTCAAGCTGGAGCGCGCGGTGTTTTCCACCCGGATCGAGGCGGGCGAGGGGGGGCCCGAGGGACGCGACGCGGTGGCCTTCACCGTGGCCACCAACCCCGGCGCGCCCGCCGGCCCGATTGACAAGATCGCCTCGGGCGGCGAGCTGTCGCGCTTTCTTCTGGCGCTGAAAGTCGTGCTGGCGCGCGGCGCGGATGCTTTGGTGCTGATCTTCGACGAGATCGACCGCGGTGTCGGCGGGGCGACCGCGGATGCCGTCGGGCGGCGGTTGGCGAAACTTTCCGAGGGGGCGCAGGTGCTTGTCGTGACCCACTCCCCGCAGGTGGCCGCGCGCGGCGCAACGCATTTTCGTGTGGCGAAATCGGTCGCCGACGGCATGACCACCTCGCGCGTCGAGCCGCTCGCGCCGGCGGCGCGGGTGGATGAGATCGCGCGCATGATCGCAGGCGCCGAAGTCACCGATGCCGCCCGCGCCGCAGCCGAAGCGCTTTTGGCGGGCTGAGGCAGGGGGGCGCTGCCCCCCTCTTTTCCTGCGGAAAATTCACCCCCCGGGATATTTGCGCAAAGTCGAAGGCGCAAACGGCTCTGCTTCGACTTTGTGCAAATATCCCGGGGGGAGTCCGCTTGCGGACGGGGGGCAGCGCCCCCCTTGCTCAGGCTTCCACCACGAACTGCGCAGAGACGATCTGCCAGCCCGCGCCGGTGCGCTCGAGCGTGGCGCAGAGCGCCGCGCCGATCCGCCCGGCCTCGGCGCCATTTTCATCCACGAGCCCGGAGAGCACGAAACGCTGCCAGATCACCGCGGCGCCTTCGCCGATCGGCCGCAACCGGCTGCGTCCGGTGACGAGGCGCGCGCGTTGAAACGCGCCCGCGAATTCGCCCGCCAGAAGTTCGGCAATTTCTTTCGGGTTTTGCCCGACGCCGCCGGTGAGGCTCAGAAATTCGCCATCGGGCGCGAAAAGGGCCGCGATGCCGCGCGCGTCGCGCGTGCCCCAGAGCGCCGCAAACCGGCGTGCCAGCTCGGCGGGGTCGCTCAGCATCACGACGACTCACCCGGCCCGGGCACGAGTTTGCCGGGGTTGAGGATGCCCAACGGATCGAGCGCCGCCTTGATCGCGCCCATCACGCCCCAGGCGGCGCCGTGTTCCTCGACCATCATATAGCGTTTGCCCATGCCGATCCCATGCTCGCCGGTGATCGTTCCGCCCATCTCGAGCGCCATATGGCCGAGATCATGCGCCACCTCTTTCGCCCGGGCAAGCTCGTCCTGGTCCGCGCGGTCCAGAAGCAAGATCGCATGGAAATTGCCGTCGCCCACATGGCCGAGGATCGGCCCGGTGAGGCCGGCGGCATCGATCATCGCGCGGCCCCGCGCCACCGCCTCGGCGAGCCGCGACATCGGCACGCAGACATCGGTCACGAGCCCCATGCAGCCCGGCCGCGAGGCGAGGCAGCTTGAATAGGCGGCGTGGCGCATCTTCCAGAGCCGGTTGCGGTCTTCAGTCGTGGTGGCCCATTGGAAATCGGCCCCGCCCATTTCCGTGACCACCTCGCCAAAGCGTGCGCTGTCTTCGGCGACGCCTGCTTCCGAGCCGTGAAACTCGATCATCAGATGCGGCTTCTCGGGCATGGCCGAGCCGTTCATCTTGTTGAAAACGCGCACGATCTCGGTGTCGACAAATTCGATCCGCGCCATCGGAACGCCCAGTTGCATCACATGCTGCACCGTTTCCACCGCGGCTTCGAGCGTTTCGAAGGCGCAGACGGCGGAAGAGACCGCCTCGGGCTGGGCATGCAGGCGCAGGGTCAGCTCGGTGATCAGCCCGAGCGTGCCCTCCGAGCCGAGCATCAGCGCGGTGAGATCATAGCCCGAGGCGGATTTTGCCGCGCCGGAGCCGGTGCGGATCACCCGGCCATCGGCCAAAACCACCTCCAGCGCGGCCACATTGTCGCGCATCGAGCCATAGCGCACCGTGGTGGTGCCCGAGGCCCGGGTGGCCGCCATGCCGCCCAGCGAGGCATTGGCGCCCGGATCGACCGGGAAAAAGAGCCCGGTGGTGCGCAGCTCGGTATTGAGCGCCTCGCGGGTCAGGCCCGGTTGCACGCGCACAAGCCGGTCCTCGGGGCGGATTTCAAGCACCCGGCTCATGCGCGCAAAATCGACAACGATTCCCCCGTGGATCGCCAGCGCATGCGCTTCGAGCGATGTGCCCGCGCCCCAACCCACCATTGGCACCCGATGGGCCGCGCAAATTTTCGTGAGGGCGGCGAGCTCCGCGGTGCTCTCGGGATAGGCGACCGCCTCGGGCGGGCTCGGCGCGAACCATGTTTCCGAACGGCCGTGAAGATCGCATTCTGCCTTTGTGCGCAACAATCTTGCGCCAAGAAGCGCCTCAGCCTCATTCCAGAACTCTGCCCGATCCATACTGTCCTCCGCCGTTTCGCCCCCTTCTAGGCGTTAGCGCCTGAGGCCGAAAGGGGCGAAAAATCGCAGTGACTTGTTGTTGATCAATTCTGTCGAAGAGCGCAGGAGATATGGCGGGAAAGGGAGGCGCCACCCGCTGGGGCGCTGCAAGGAGACCGAAATGATTTTCGAAAGCCGCATGTATCACGAAATCGAGCCGGGGATGAGCGCAGAGCTGCGCCGGCTTTGCACCGCAGACGACATTTATGCCTTCGTCGCAGCCTCGGGGAACCACAACCCGATGCACCTCGAGCATGTCGATGCGGAGGGCCAGAAGGAAAAACCGCTGGCCCCCGGGCTTTTTGTGGCGTCGTTGATCTCCTCGCTTCTGGGCTCGATCCTGCCCGGCCCCGGCACCCGCTACCGCGATCAGCAGATCAGCTTTCATGATTACGTCACCGCGGGCGAAGAGCTCGTCGCAAAGGTCACGGTGACGGCGAAGGAGGGCGACGGTCTCGTGGCGCTCGACACCGAGGTGCGCCGCGTTGATGGCGGGGAAGTGGTCTGCTCTGGCACTGCCAAGGTCTATGCCCCCACCACCTATATCCGCTACGAGGAGATTGACGCCCCCGGTCTGATCGTGCAGCGCCATCGCCATTTCGAGGCGCTTTTGGAAAAAGCCGAAGATCTGCCTGAACTGGCGACGGCGGTGGTCTGCCCCGAAGAGCAGAGCGCGCTGGAAGGGGCCTTGATTGCCGCGGAGCGTGGGCTGATCAAGCCGATCCTGATTGGCCTTCCCGCCAAGATCGAGGCGGCGGCGAAGGCGCTTGGCAAATCCCTGAGCAATTTCGAAGTGCTGGAGATGACCTCGCACCGCGATGCGGCGCGTGCGGCCGTGGCGCTGGTGCGCGAGGGCCGGGCGCAGGCGATCATGAAAGGGCATCTGCACACCGATGACCTGCTGCGCCCGATGCTCGACAAGGAAAAAGGGCTGCGGATCGGTCGCCGCTTCACCCATGTGTTCGTGATGGATGTGCCCGGCGTCTCGCATCCGCTTTTGGTGACCGATGCGGCGATCAACATCGCCCCCGATCTGCCCACCAAGGTCGACATCTGCCAAAATGCCATCGACCTTGCGATTTCGCTCGGCATGGAAACGCCGAAAGTGGGCGTGCTGAGCGCGGTGGAAACGGTGAACCCGGCGATGCCCTCGTCGATTGATGCCGCACTTCTCTCCAAAATGGCGGAACGCGGCCAGATCAAGGGGGGCGTGGTCGACGGGCCGCTGGCGATGGATAACGCGGTCGATCTCGGTGCTGCGCGCACCAAGGGGCTGCGCGGCCCGGTGGCGGGGCAGGCCGATGTGCTCGTGGTGCCGGGGATCGATGCGGGCAATATGCTCGCCAAGCAGCTTGCTTATATTTCCCATGCCGAAGCGGCGGGCGTGGTGCTTGGCGCGCGGGTGCCGGTGATCCTCAATTCGCGGTCTGACAGCGCGATGGCGCGGCTCGCCTCGGCGGCGGTGGCCTCGATCCACTGGCATCGCATGACCGGGGGAAATGTGTGATGACGCGCGCGATCCTGACGCTGAATGCGGGGTCGTCCTCGCTCAAGCTGGGGCTCTTTGACGAGGCGCTTGCCCCCCTCGCCACGGCCCATGTCGATCGTCTGGGGGCGCCCGAGGCATGCCTGAAGCTCACCGATGCGGACGGGCACAAGATGCCAAGCGAGGGGTTTACGGCAGACGATTTTGCCACCCATACGCTGGCCTTGCGCTCGGCGCTCTCGGCCTTTCGCGCCGATCTGCCCGGGCTCGAGATCACGGCCATCGGGCACCGGATCGTGCATGGCGGCATTCAGCATGCCGAGCCCGAGCTGGTGACGGATGTGCTGATGGACCATCTCGAACGGCTTACCCCCTTTGCGCCGCTGCATCAACCGCATAACCTTGCCGGGGTGCGCGCGGCGATCGAGGCCTTTCCGGGGGTGGCGAATGTGGCCTGCTTCGACACCGCCTTTCACCGCGGCCATCCCTTTGTCGAGGACACCTATGCGTTGCCGCGCAGCTATTACGAAAAGGGCGTGCGGCGCTACGGCTTTCACGGGCTGAGCTATGCCTATATCGACGGGGTGCTGGCGGCCGAGGAGCCGGCGCTCCGGGCGGGGCGTGTGGTGGTGGCCCATCTTGGCTCGGGCGCCTCGATCTGCGCGATCCACAATGGCAAGTCGATCGCCTGCACGATGGGGTTCTCGACGCTGTCGGGCCTGCCGATGGGCACGCGGGCGGGCGAGCTTGATCCGGGGGTGGTGCTTTACCTGATGGATCAGGAAAAGATGGATGCCGCCGAGATCACCGAGCTTTTGTTCAAGCGCTCTGGGCTTTGGGGCATGTCGGGCGTGTCGAACGACATGCGCACGCTGATCGATTCGAAGGAGCCGCATGCGAAGGAGGCGATCGACTATTTCTGCCACCGGGTGAGCCGCGAGATCGCCTCGCTTGGCGCGGCGATGGGGGGGCTTGATGCGCTGATCTTCTGCGGCGGTGTGGGCGAGAACTCCGCCTTGGTGCGCGAGGCGGTCTGTGCGCCCCTCGGCTGGGCAGGGATCGAGATCGACAAGGAAGCCAATGTGGCGCATGCGCGCGACATCTCGACCGGACATGTGCCGGTGCGGGTGATCCCGACGAACGAGGAGATCGTGATCGCCCGCGCCGCGAAGTCGGCGCTGAAGCTGTAAGGATGCCGCGACGTCGGCGTTGAGACGCTGCCGCGACGTCGGCGTTGAGACACTAAGGTTTCGCCTCGGCAGGGCCGAGGCGACCCGCCGGGGGGCTGCCGCCCCCCGGACCCCCTGCCCCCCGGACCCCCTGCCAGACGCCTCTGCCCAAGGGCATTCCCCGAACCCGCGCTGCGGCTTTTGTTGCGGCGAGGGCTTTGGCTCTGGGCCGGAGGGGCGCTGCCCCTCGGACCCTGACGGGTCCTCACCCCGGGATATTTGTGCAAAGTCGAAGGGCCCTGTCGTCGCGGGGCTCTGTCGTTGCAAGCGGCGGGCCGACAGGGCCGGCGCTCTGGCGCGCTAGAGGGGGGCGCAGGCAGCGTGCAGCCAGTGCCGCGCCGGGGCGGGGACGAGCGGCGCGATGCGGGCAAAGACCGCGGCGTGGTAGCTGTTTAGCCAGCTGCGTTCGGCGGGGGAGAGCAGCGCGGCCACGATCAGGCGCCGGTCGATCGGCACATAGGTGAGCGTGGCAAAGGCGAGATGGTCCCGCCCGTCCCCAAGGGGGGGCGCCTCCTCGACAAGGAGCAGGTTCTCGATCCTGATCCCCCAATGCCCCTCGCGGTAATGGCCGGGCTCGTTGGAGAGGATCATGCCGGGGGCGAGCGCCACCTCCGAGGCCCGCGAGATTCGCGCCGGCCCCTCATGCACGCAAAGCGCCGCACCGACGCCATGCCCGGTGCCATGGTCGTAATCCATCCCCGCGGCCCAGAGCGCGCTGCGCGCGAGCGCGTCGAGATCGCGCCCGGCAAGGCCGCGCGGGAAGCGGGCGCGCGAGAGCGCGATCATCCCCTGCAGCACGCGGGTGAAGGCTTCGGCGGCCCCCTCGGGCGGCGCCCCCACGGCGATGGTGCGGGTGATATCGGTGGTGCCGTCGGGATATTGCGCGCCGCTGTCGATGAGCAGGAGCGCGCCCGGGGTGACGCGGCGGTTCGTGGCCTCGCTCACCCGGTAATGGACGATGGCGCCATTGGGGCCGGCGCCGCAGATCGTGTCAAAGCTGATGTCGAGAAGCGCGCCGGTGCTGCGGCGGGCCTCTTCGAGCGCCTTGACCACATCAATCTCGGTGAGCTGTCCCTTTGGCGCCTCCGCGTCGAGCCAGGCGAGAAACGCGACCAGAGCCGCGGCATCGCGGATATGGGCGGCCTTCATCCCCGCGATTTCAGCCGCGTTCTTGCGCGCCTTGGGCAGGCTGCAGGGATCTTCGCCCCAGACCACGGCGATGCCCGCATCCTCAAGCTCGCGGCCAACCTGATGCGGCGCTGTGGCCGGATCGACCAGAACCGGGCCGGTGAGGGCGCGCAAGGCGGCCTCGAAAGCCGCGACAGGGCGCAGGGTGATTTCGGGGCCGAGGGCCGCGCGCAGCGCGGGCGAGAGCTTCGCGGCCTCGGCAAAAAGCGTGCATTCGCCGCTGGCATGGAGCACGGCAAAAGCCTGCATCACCGGGTTGCGGGGAATGTCGGCGCCGCGAATGTTGAGAAGCCAGGCGATGGAATCGGGCAGCGTCAGCACCGCCGCCGCGGCGCCCCGCGCGGACAGGCCATGCCCCAGCCGGGCGCGCTTCTCGGCGCTCGGTTCGCCCGCGAAGGCAAGCGGATGCTCCCGTGCGGGCGCCATCGGCGGGGCCGGGCGATCCTCCCAGATGGCATCGACAAGATTGGCGCTTTCGACCAGCTCGATGGGCGATCCCGCGAGCGTGCGGCGCAGCTCCTCCACCTCGCGGCGGGTGTGCAGCCACGGATCAAAGCCGATCCGCCCGCCCTGCGGGACGTGCTCCAAAAGCCAGGGGCCAAGCTTTGTTTCGGGCCAGTTCACCGGGGTGAAGGCGGCAAGGTCGACCTCGGCGCGCACCTGCACCCGGTAGCGGCCATCGACAAAGACGCCCGCGATTTCGGGCAGCACCGCGCAAAAGCCCGCCGATCCGGTGAACCCGGTCAGCCAGGCGAGGCGGGCATCGCAATCGGCGACATATTCGCCCTGATGCGCATCGGCGCGCGGCACAAGAAAGCCCGCAAGCCCCGCCTGTGTGGCCGCCGCGCGCAGCCGCGCCAGCCTTCCGGCGCCGAGATCCGGGGTGGAACGGCTGGTGAAATCCTGAAACATGCTGCCTCCGGGAGGGGTTAGACGGCCTTCTTCATGCCCAGAACACGGGCGCGGGCGCGGGGATCGCTGTCAAAGAGCGCGGCGAGCTGCTCGGTCATCGCCCCCGCGAGCTGCTCGACATCGGTGATGGTGACGGCGCGGCTATAGTAGCGCGTCACATCATGGCCGATGCCGATCGCGATCAGCTCCACCGCGCGCTTGCGCTCCACCATGGCGATCACGTCGCGCAGATGTTTTTCGAGGTAGATCGCGGGGTTGACCGAAAGCGTTGAATCATCGACCGGGGCGCCATCCGAGATCACCATCAGGATCTTGCGGGCCTCCGGGCGCGCGGTGGCGCGCTTGTAGGCCCATTCGAGCGCCTCGCCGTCGATGTTTTCCTTGAGCAAGCCCTCTTTCATCATCAGCCCGAGGTTCGAGCGCACCCGGCGCCAGGGCGCATCGGCGCTTTTATAGATGATGTGGCGCAGGTCGTTGAGGCGGCCCGGGGCCTGCGGGCGGCCCTCGGCAAGCCAGCGCTCGCGCGATTGCCCGCCTTTCCAGGCGCGGGTGGTGAAGCCGAGGATCTCGACCTTGACCGAGCAGCGCTCCAGTGTGCGCGCGAGCACATCGGCGCAGATCGCGGCAATCGAGATCGGCCGGCCCCGCATCGAGCCGGAGTTGTCAAGCAGCAGCGTCACGCAGGTGTCGCGGAACTCGGTGTCCTTTTCGATCTTGAAGCTGAGCGGCGTGGTCGGGTTTGCCACCACGCGCGCAAGGCGGCCCGCATCGAGCGTGCCTTCCTCGCGGTCAAACTCCCAGCTCCGGTTTTGCTGTGCCTGCAGGCGGCGTTGCAGCTTGTTGGCAAGCCGCGCCACCGCGCCTTTGAGCGGCTCAAGCTGCGTGTCGAGATAGGCGCGCAGCCGTTCCAGCTCCACCGGTTCGGCCAGATCCTCGGCGCGGATCTCCTCGTCGAATTCGGTGGTGAAAACGGTGTAATTCGGGTCCGCCTGGCTGTGCGGCGGGGGCGGCGGCGGCTCCAGCGGCGCATCCGCCTGCGGCATCTCCACCTCTTCGCCCAGCTCCTGATCGGAAAGATCATCCTGGCTGACCGTGGTCTGGGTCTGGTCCTGCTGCTCTTCCTGAGAGCGCTCGGCGGTCGCCTCGCTGTCCTCCTCGACCTGATCCTCCTCCGAACGATCCTCGTTCGAGGCATCGGGGTCATTCTCGGCCTCTTCGGCCTCGCTGTCGGCGCCTTGCTCTTCATCCGGGTCGTCGCCCAGTTGATCGGCATAGCCGAGATCGGCGATCACCTTGCGCGCCATGCGCGCGAAAGCCGCCTGATCGGAGAGCACATGGCCCACGTTTTCAAGGTCTTGCCCGGCGCTGTCTTCCAGAAACCCGCGCCAGAGGTCGAGCACGTGATCGGCGGCGGCAGGCAGCTTGCGCCCCGTTGCCATCTCGCGCACGAGATAGCCCGCGGCGACCGAGAGCGGCGCCTCGGCCTGCGTGCGGATCTGGCCATAGCCCTTGCGCTCTGCCTCATGGCCGATCTTGAAGTCGATATTGGTGAGCGTGCCCGGCATGTCGCGCGCCCCGAGCGCCTCGCAACGCGCGGTCTCCATCGCGTCGAACAGGCTTTTCGCCATTTCGCCCGTGGGGGAGTAGCGTGCGGCGACCTTGGTATCGTGGTGGCGCTCGCGCATCGCCAGCGCATCGCCCGTGCCGCGCGCAAGCATCACCTCGTCGCGCGTCATCCGGCGGCTGACCTGCGGCAGCCGCATCTGATCGCCCGAAACCCCGGAGGGGTCGACCGAAAAGCTCACCTTCAGCTCGGGCGTATCGGCGAGCGTGCGCGTGGCCTCGGCGAGGGCTTTTTTGAACGGGTCGGCGGGGTTGTCTTGGGGCTTGCTCATGGCTCATGTAAAGCACCGCCAGCGCGCGCCGTAAAGCACCTGCATGGGGGGCGCGGGCCGGCGGAGGTGGCGCCCCGCGCCAAGGCACTGCACCTGTGCGTGATTGCGCAGAAAACCGCATGACGTCGCGAAAGTTGTGCGCAATACTGAGCGCACATTCCCGGACCCCGGAGGTTTCCATGTCCCAAGCACTCAAGATTGCCGTCATCCTCTCCTCGACCCGCCCGACGCGTCTGGCCGACAAGCCCGCGACGTGGTTTTTGGATTTTGCCAAAGCGCAACATCCCGAAATCGCTTTCGAACTTGTCGACCTGCGCGATTATGACCTGCCGTTCTTTGACGAAGTCGCCTCGAACGCCTGGGCGCCCTCGCAATCCGCCGAAGCGGTGAAATGGCAAAAGAAAGTGGGCGAGTTCGACGGCTACATCTTCGTGACGGCCGAATACAACCACTCCATCACCGGCGTTTTGAAGAACGCGCTCGATCAGGCCTATGTCGAATGGGGCAAAAAGCCGATGGGCGCGGTGGGATATGGCGGGCTCGGCGCGGGGCGTGCGATCGAACATCTGCGCGCGATTGCGGTTGAGCTGCAGATGGTGCCGGTGCGCAATGCTGTCCACATCGGCGGCGGTGATTTCATGGCAATCTCGCCGATGGGCCAGAATGCCGAGATGAGCACGATTGCCCCGCATATCGAAGGCTCGGCCAAGGCGCTGCTTGATGACATCGCCTGGTGGGGCGCCGCCACCAAGGCCGCGCGCGGCTGAGGCTGAGAAAATCCCCTCACGAAACGAAACGGCGCGTCCCTCGGGGCGCGCCGTTTGCATGTGCCCCGGCACCGAAGGGGGCCTTCAACGGATCGGCGGCATGTGGGTGGGCGTTGTCAGTCCAGGGCGGTCGAAGGCTGTGCGTAGTGCTGGATACAGGTAAAAATCTGTCCGGGGATCAGGAAAGCCTTGTCGCTGAAACTGGTTTCATGGCCATTTTGCAGCGCGCGCAACGTGCCTGCATAGTCCTGCATCACTGGTTTCAAATCCTCGACCCGCGGCTCGGCCTCGCGCCGTTCGGCTTGCGTGATCCCGAGCGGGTTACCCTCTGGCAGGAACAGGTCCGCTTCTGCGAAGGCTGCGCGCATCGCCAGATCGAGCGCGATACAGTCGGCGCGCGCAGGCTTTTCCGGCGTCGTGGCGTTTTCCGAGGGCAAGCGCTTGATCACGAACGGCGTCATCGGATGGAAGACCGGCCCGCCTGATCCTTCGGCCAGCGCCGGGAGCGGCGCGAGGCAGAGGGCAAGGAACAGGCCGGGCCGCATCAGCGCCCGGCGATGACCGCAGCGCTTTCGGGCAGTTCCTCGTCAAAGAGGCGCTGGTAGAACTCGGCCACCGTGGCGCGTTCAAGTTCATCGCATTTGTTCAGGAAGGTCAGGCGGAACGCATAGCCGACATTGCGGAAGATGTCGGCGTTTTGTGCCCAGGCAATGACGGTGCGGGGGCTCATCACGGTCGAGAGGTTGCCCGCCATGAAGGCGGTACGGGTGAGATCGGCCACGGTCACCATCCGGTTGATCACCTGACGGCCCTTTTCGGTGTTGTAATGCGGCACCTTGGAAAGCACGATCGCCGCCTCGGCATCGTGGCTGAGGTAGTTCAGCGTGGCGACAAGGCTCCAGCGGTCCATCTGGCCCTGGTTGATCTGCTGCGTGCCGTGATAAAGCCCGGTCGTGTCGCCCAGACCCACGGTGTTGGCCGTCGCGAAGAGCCGGAAATAGGGGTTCGGCGTGATCACCTCGTTCTGGTCAAGCAGCGTCAGCTTGCCGTCGGCCTCCAGCACGCGCTGGATCACGAACATCACATCGGCGCGCCCGGCATCATATTCGTCAAACACGATGGCGGTCGGGTTGCGCAGCGCCCAGGGCAGGATGCCCTCATGGAACACCGTCACCTGCTTGCCGTCGACGAGCTTGATCGCATCCTTGCCGATCAGGTCGATCCGGCTCACATGGCTGTCGAGGTTCACCCGCACGCAGGGCCAGTTGAGCCGCGCCGCCACCTGCTCGATATGGGTGGATTTGCCGGTGCCGTGATAGCCCTGGATCATCACGCGGCGATTGTAGGCAAAGCCCGCCAGAATCGCCATCGTCGTATCCGGGTCGAACTTGTAGGTCGGGTCGAGGTCCGGCACGCGCTCGGTGCGCTCGGCAAACCCTTTCACCTTCATGTCGCTTTCGAGGCCGAACACCTCGCGCAGGTCGATCTCCTCGGTGGGCTTGGCGGTCTGGTCGAGCATCGGTTTTCCTCACTGTCGTATCCCCGTTTTGTGGCGCATCGCAGGAGGGCGTGCAAGAGGCGCATTGTGACGGGCACAGCGCGCGCAGAGAAAATGGGGCCTCACCCCTTCGTTCCTTGACCCGTCCGGCGGGGCGGTGTTTTCTGCGCGCGCAAGACGATGGGGGCGGTGATGCAGGTCTGGGAATACAAGGTTGTGCCGGCGCCGGTGCGGGGCGAGAAGGAACGCGGGCTGAAAACGGGCGCCGCGCGCTTTGCCCATGCGCTCGGGCTGATGATGAACGAACTCGCGGCCGAGGGCTGGGAATATTGGCGCGCCGAGACGCTGCCCGCCGAAGAGCGCACCGGCCTCACCTCGAAAACGACGGTCTATCACAATCTGATGGTGTTCCGTCGGCCGTTGGAGAATGCTGCCCCCCGCCGTGCCCGCGCAGAGCTGGTGGAGAGTTACGACGACGCCCCCGCCTCCGAGCGCCGCGCGTTCCTGAGCACCCGCGCCCCCGAAGGCCGCGCCCCCCGGCTTGGCCCTGCGGCGGAAGAGCTGGAGGAGTGAGCTTGCCGTCCTGTCCCGCGCGGGGTCATTTTTTTACAAGGTAGCCGATCAGGCCCCCGGCGGCTCCGGTCAGAAATGACATGGCCCATTTCTTCTCTTCGGCACTGGCCGCGGACGACCTGAGCGTCTCGACACAGATCCATGCGATCAGGCCCAGAAATCCGAGCGCGGCGAACAGGACAAGAAATTCCCGGATCACGCGCGCCCAGGCATCCATCTGGGTTTCTTCCGGTTTGACCGTTGCCGTATAGGTGTGCCCGGGCGGCGCGGCGCTGAGGTCGTAGACGCGCGGCTCGGTCACAGGCCGACGAACTCGGTTTCCATCCGGCGGGTCTGTGGCTCCACAAGACCGAGCTTGAGGCCGCGTTTCTTGCCTTCTTGCGCCGCGATGAAGAGTTGCAACGCCTTGCGGATCACTTCGCTTTTGTTGCTTTCACTCTCCGTCACCACCTGCTCGATCGCGGAATTCAGATCGTCCGAGAGGACGAGATTCATGCGCACGCTCATTATGGTCTCCGCAACAGGATCAAGGATGTGCAAAATATGCGCATTATCTGCGCATTTGTCAAGATTTACACCACCACCACTTCGCTTACATAGCTGCCCGGCGCGGGGCAGAGGGGCGGGTGCTCGGCGTCACCCACGGGCCGGGCCGGGATCTTCTTGCCCGAGCGTTCTGCGAGCCACGCCCCCCAGCGCGGCCACCAGCTCCCCTCGTGATAGTCCGCCGCCGCTTTCCACTCCGCCGGGTCTTCGACCGGGACCGGAGAGGTGTAATGGCCGTATTTCTTCTTTGAGGGCGGGTTGACGATGCCGGCGATATGGCCCGATTCGGAGAGGATGAAGGTCTTGTCCTTCGCGCCCATCTGCGCCACGCCGGTAAAGCTCGACACCCAGGGCGCGATATGGTCGGTTTCGCAGGCGATGGCGCAGAGCGGCACCTTCACATCCTGCACCTGCAGGGTTTCGCCAAACAGTTCGAACCCCGCGCCGGTAAAGGCATCCTCCTGACACAGGCCGCGCAGATATTGCACCGCCATCTTGCCGGGCAGATTGGTGGAATCCCCGTTCCAGTAGAGCAGATCGAAGGCGGGCGGAGACTCGCCCAGCATATAGGCGCGGATCGCGGGCTGATAGATCAGGTCATTCGCGCGCAAAAACGAGAAGGTGCGGGTCATGAAATAGCTCGACAGCACCCCGTCCGCCCGGCATTGCGCCTCGATCCCGTTGACGAAATCGTCTTGCAGGAAGGCGGTGAACTCGCCCTGATCGGAAAAATCGGTGAGCGTGGTGAAAAAGGTCGCCGAATTGATCGAGCGGTCCTTGCGCTTGTGGAGCAGTGAAAGCGTGAGCGAGAGCGTGGTGCCCGCGATGCAATAGCCCACCGCATTCACCTTTGCCTCGCCGGTGATCTTTTTCACCTCATCAAGCGCGGTCAGATAGCCCTCGGTGATGTAATCCTCCATGCCGACATCGGCATAGGAGGCATCGGGGTTTTTCCAGCTCACCACAAAGAGCGTGAAGCCCTGATCGACGATCCAGCGGATCAGGCTGTTTTGCGGTTTCAGATCCAGAATATAGAACTTGTTGATCCACGGCGGGAAGATGATCAGCGGCGTCTTGTGCACGGTCTCGGTGGTGGGCGCATATTGGATGAGCTCCATCATCCGGTTGCGGTAGACGACCGAGCCGACCGCGGTGCCGATATTCTCGCCCACGGAAAAGGCGTTCTTGTCAGACAGCGTGACGATCAGATCCCCCTTGTTCGCCTCGATGTCGCGCACGAGGTTTTCAAGCCCGCGCACAAGGCTTTCGCCCTCGGTCGCCACCGCGCGTTCGAGCGCATCGGGGTTGGTGGCCAAAAAGTTCGTCGGCGCCATCAGGTCGATGATCTGGCGGGTGAAATAGTCGAGCCGGCGGCGGTTCACCGGGTCGAGCCCCTCGATCTGCGCCGCGCCCTCCTCGATTGCCTTGGCCGCGATCATGTATTGCTGTTTGACAAAGTTGAAATAGGGATGCGTGTCCCAGAGTGGGTTGGTGAAGCGGCGGTCCTTCGGCCCCGGGTCGGCGGGGGGCTGCATCGTGCCCTGCGCAAAGGCATGGGTCGCCTCAAGGTAATGCGTCATCGCCTCGCCCCAGTATTTCACCTGGGTCTCGAAGATCTTCGCGGGATGTTCGGCAAGCGCCTTCACATAGGCGGCGGAAGAGGCGACGTAGAGATCCATCCCGGGCCCCTCAAGGGCGGGGTTCGGGGTGCGCTTGTGCGTCACGGCATCCAGAAGCCGCGTGGTCAGCGTTTCGATCCTGGCCAGATTGTCTCGCATTTGCTGCGATGCGGCAGATTCGATCTTCTCCGGCGTTGTCATGCGTGGCTTTCCTCCCTATCCTGAGGAATGAGCATAACGTCGCATGCATCAGGGGCAAGCGGGGTTCTGCGCGGTTGCGAGGGAGCGCCATGAGAGGGATGATGAGTTACGACCTGATGGAAACCATCAGGAACACGAACGAGTGGATGGGGGCTTCGGCGCGCGCTATGGCCTCCTATCCCGTCTGGGGCCTCGCGCCGCATCCGATGTTCAAGCTGATGTCGGCCTGGGGCCGGGTGACCGAACGCAGTTTTGCGCGGATGGTGATCAAGCCGGACTGGGGGATCCGCTCGATCCCCGCCGCCGATGGCCGGGACCATCTGATCGAGGTCGAGACCTTGCTCGACAAGCCCTTCGGGGCGCTCATTCATTTCAAGGTGCAGGGGCGCGCGCCGATGCCGCGGCGGGTGCTGCTGGTGGCGCCGATGTCCGGCCATTATGCGACTCTTCTCCGTTCGACGGTGGCGAGCCTGCTGCCCGATGCCGACGTTTATGTGACGGATTGGCATAATGCGCGTGACATTCCGGTCAGCGCCGGCAAGTTCGACATCGAGGATTACACGCTCTATCTCGTCGAGTTCATGCGCGCGCTCGGGCCGGAGATCCATGTGATCGCGGTGTGCCAGCCCGCGCCGCTCACGCTCGCGGCGACGGCCTATCTGGCGGAGGAAGACCCGGAGGCGCAACCGCGTTCGCTGACGCTGATCGGCGGGCCGATCGACCCCGATGCGGCGGCGACCGAGGTGACCGATTTCGGGCGGCGCGTGACGATGGGGCAGCTTGAGCAACTGGTGATCCAGCGCGTCGGCTTCAAATACAAGGGCGCCGGGCGGATGGTCTATCCGGGGCTGATGCAACTTGCCTCCTTCATCTCGATGAACATCGACAAGCACGCGCAAGCCTTCTCCGACAAGATCATGGCGGAGGCGCAGGGCGAGGGCTCGGAGCACGATCACCACAACGTCTTTTATGACGAATATCTCGCGGTGATGGATATGACGGCAGAGTTTTATCTCTCCACCGTGGAGCGGATCTTCAAGGGCCTCGAAATCGCGCAGAACCGCTTTACCGTGGCGGGCAAGCGCGTTGACATCGGCAAGATCACCAAAGTGGCGGTGAAAACCGTCGAGGGCGCGAATGACGACATTTCGGCGCCGGGGCAATGTGTGGCGGCGCTGCGGCTCTGCACCGGCCTGCCCGAGGAGATGAAGGCGCAGCATCTGGAGCCCGGGGCCGGGCATTACGGCATTTTTGCGGGCCGGAGCTGGCGCAACAACATCCGCCCGCTGGTGCTGGATTTCATCGATGCGAATTCCGGCACCGGGCCGGGGCGCAACGCGCCGCAGGTCCGCGCGGTCTGACGGCTTTCGCCTCGGCAGGCCGAGGCGACCCGGCGGGGGGCTGCCGCCCCCCGCACCCCCCGCTTTGTCGGGGGACTTCGCCCCCCAATCCCCCCAATTTGTGGCGCCGGTTCTTCGGCAGACGAAAACGGTTGTTCCGCCCGAAGAGGGGGCGGTTTTCTTTCTCCTTGCTCTCAATATCCCGGGGGTCCGGGGGCGGAGCCCCCGGCGGGTCGCTTCGGCCTTGCCGAAGCGAAACCCTCTACACCATCAGCCCCAGCACGATGATCTGCGGGGCAAGAATGCGCAGGCACATCACGAGCGGATAGACCGAGGCATAGCCCACCGCCGCTGCAGAGGAATTTGACATGTTCGAGGCGAAGGCGAGGGCGGGCGGATCGGTCATCGAGCCTGCCAGCACGCCCGAAAGGCTGAGGTAGTTCACCTTCCAGATCAGCCGCGCGGCAAAGCCCACGATCATCAGCGGGATCAGGGTGATGAACATGCCGTAGAACATCCACGCAAGCCCCTCGCCATCGACCAGCGTCTCGATGAAACGCCCGCCGGCTTTCAGCCCCACCGCGGCGAGGAACAGCACGATCCCGAGCTCACGCAGCGCATGGTTGGCCACCGGCGGCATGAAGAACACGAAGGGGCCGAAAAAGCCGATCCTTGACAGGATGATGGCCGCGACGAGCGGGCCGCCCGCGAGGCCGAGTTTGAGCGGCGCGGGCAGGCCCGGCACCGCAATCGGGATCGAGCCAAGCCCGATGCCGATCAGGATGCCGAAGAACACACCTGCAAATTGCACCAACTCAAGGCTCTTCGTTTGATTGCCGAAGAGCGGCTTGACCGCGTCGATATCGGCCGGCGCCCCCACCACGGTGAGAATGTCGCCAAATTGCAGGCTCAGCGCGGGTTCCACGGGCAATTGCGTGCCCGCCCGCGTGCAGCGCGAGATCGACACGCCACGCTCCTCGAGCCCGAAATCGCTCAGCCGTTTGCCAAGTGCCTTTTTCGTCGTTACGGCAATGCGTTGCCAGGTCAGCTGGCTGCCCTTCGTGCTGGTGATGCTGTGATCGACCTCCTCGCCGAGGATCAGCACCATCGCATGCAGCTTCTCGGCCGGGCCAACGAGATGGAGCACATCGCCCAGATGCAGCGCCATCTTGCGGGAGGGGTGCATCAACACCTCGCCGCGCTTGAGCCGCGAGACGACCACGCCCCGATCATAAAGATCAGGCACCTCGCCGAGCGGGAGCCCCTCGAGGTTGGTGTTGTGCACGACCACGTTGAGCGTGGGCAGCTCCTGCGCGCCCTTGGCGCGGGCGGCCTCGAAATCGGCCTCCTCCGCCTCGATGCGGATCCGCAGCACGGTGCGCAGGGTGATCATCGTGATCAGGATGCCGATGATCCCGAACGGATAGGCGACGGCATAGCCAAGCGAGGCTTCCGAGATCACCTCGGGGGCAACGCCCGCATCTTTGAGAACCTGCGTGGCCGCCCCAAGGCCGGGCGTGTTCGTCACCGCGCCGGACATCAGCCCGACAAGCGCCGGCACCGGAATATCGGCAATGAAATGCAGCGATACCGTGGTGACGACGCCGAGCAGCACGATCGCGGCGGCGATCAGGTTGAATTGCAGCCCCGCCTTTTGCAGTGAGGCAAAGAAGCCCGGCCCGACCTGAATGCCGATCGTGAAGACAAAGATGATCAGCCCGAACTCGCGCACGAATTCGAGCATTTCGGTGGACAGGTTCAGCCCCGCCATCGCGGCAAAATGGCCGGTGATCAGCCCGGCAAACAGCACCCCGCCAATGCCAAGCCCGATGCCGCGCCAGTTCAGCCCGCCGAGCAAAAGACCCAAGGCGCCTGCAAGTGCCAGCGCTGCCGAGGCGAGCGCCACTTCCGATAACGAATGTAGAAAATGCATAAGACCCATGGTCACCCCACTCCTCTTGGGTGCCCTCCCCGAGCGCAGCGTGCGCCGAAGCAGGGGCTCAGGTCAAGCCTCTGTGAAGTGATGAAAAAAGGCGGCAAGGGCCGCCTTTTTGAGCGCTTTGTGCAGCTGACGCCGGGGAAGGTCTTCAGTCCAGATAGGGCATCGGATCGACGGAATCATACCCCTTGCGCACCTCGAAATGGACAAAGCCCGGATCGCCCGCGCGCACCTTGGCAATGGTCTGGCCGCGGCTCACCCGATCGCCTTTCTTGACCGCGATCCCGTCCAGATTGGCATAGACGGTGAGCAGCCCGTCATCGTGGCGCAGAACGAGGATCGGCACCTGCTCGGTGTCCTTGGTGATCGCCGCAACCACGCCCGCCTCAGCCGCTTTCACCGCGCTGCCGGGGGCGGCAGAAATATCCACGCCGTCGTTCTTGCCCTTCACATAGGGGCGCAGGATGCTGCCCGAAACCGGCATTGCAAGCTGGGCATTCGAGGAGGCGGCGGTGCGGTTCGCCCCGAGATCGGGGGCGGCGGATTTGTCGACCGGCGCAGATGCGCGCGGCGTGTTGTCTTCGGGGAGCGGCGCCGCCGCGGAGGGCGGCTCGGGCGTGGGCGAGCCCTCTCCGGGTTGGGTCACTGCGGCGGTGGCCGCGGCCGGGGGCTTGCCGGAGGCCACCGGGATCAGCAGATACTGCCCTTCGCGCACACTCAGATCGGCGGGCAGGCCGTTCCATTCGGCCAGCGCCTTGGCCGAGACATTGTAATAGCGCGCGATGGAATAGGCGGTCTCGCCCCGGGCAACCCGGTGACGGACGGGCTCGGCGGTCGCCGGTTGGGCGCCCGTTGCCGCGGGGCGTGCGGCGGGCGTGGCGCGCGGCGCCGGCGCGGGCTGCGCTGCGGGGGCGCTGCTGGCGTGCTGCCCGGCGGCGGCGCGGTCAATCGCGCCGGAGGCGAGCGAGGTGATGTCGATCCGGTCACTTCCCGCCGCGGTCGCGGCGGCGGCGGCGCTCGGCTCGGCCACGCGGCTGGGCAGGGAGAGCACTTCACCGCGGTTGAGCGCGGTGGTGGGTTTGAGCGCATTGTAGCGCGCCAGCGCATCCGGGTCGACGCCGAGGCGAGCGGCGACCGTCGCCACGGTATCGCCCTGACGCGCCACCGCGACCTGATAATTCGGGTAAGAGATCACGCCGCGCGCATCGGGGGCAGGGCGGTTGGCCGTGGCCTGCCGCGCCGCTTCGGCGGTGTCAAAACCGAGATTGCCAAAGCCGCGCAGATCGGCATCCATACAGCCCGATAGGGCCAGGGCGGCGACCCCGGTCAGCGCCAGTCGGGTCAGGTTGCGGCTGCGGTCTGCCATCGCTCGCTCCTCGTTTTTCGCCCCGTTTCTCGGGGTTTGCCTCTGCCTCGCCTGTGTCGCGCGGCTGTTCAGTCCCCTGCCATTCCCTCGATCAGGGGCACGAAGCGCACCGGGCGCAGTTCCTCGTAGTCGAATCCCGTCTCGGTCCGCCGCACCCGGATCAGGCTTTGCACGGTATCGGACTGGCCGACGGGCAATACCATGATACCGCCGATCTTCAACTGCGACAACAGCGGCCCCGGCGGGTCTTCGGCAGCGGCGGTCACGAGAATGCGATCAAACGGCGCCTGATCGGGAAGCCCGCGGGAGCCATCGGCGGCGAGCGAGACGATGTTGGAGAGGTCCAGCGCCTCGAAAACGGCGTTGGCCTCGCGCACGAGCCTGCGGTGCCGGTCAATCGTGTAGACCCGGCGCGCGAGCACGGCGAGCACCGCCGCCTGATAGCCCGAACCGGTGCCGATCTCGAGCACGGTGTCGCGCGGGCCCACTTCGAGCGCCTGGGTCATCAGCCCCACGACCGAGGGCTGCGAGATGGTCTGGCCGCAGGCGATGGGGAGCGGCATGTCTTCATAGGCGCGCTCGGAAAAGATCCCGCGCACAAAGGCGCCCCGGTCGATGCGTTCCATCGCCGCGAGCACCCGCGCCTCGGTCACGCCCTTGGAGCGCAGCGCGAAGAGAAAGCGCATCTTGCGCTGGGCGAGATCGTCTCCCTCGGTCATTCAAGGCGCCCGGCAAGATCAGACAGCAGGTCATGCGCGGTGAGATCGGCGCGCATCGGCGTGATCGACGTGTAGCCCTCAAGGTTGAGCATCGCATCGGTGCCCGGCGCGGTGGCGCCGTGCTGCGGGCCGCCCTTGATCCACAAGAACCGCCGCCCATTGGGCGAGACGGCAGGGGCGACGGAGAAAAAGCTGTCGGTGCGGTAGCCCTGCGCGGCCACGCGCGCGCCCTTGACGGCGGCGGCGGGAAGCGGCGGAAAGTTCACGCTGTAAAACACCCGGTAGGGGCCGTCGTCCCAGATCCCGCGCTCCCAGATCTTGCGCACAAGGCCCGGGCCATGCACCCGCGCCGCCTCGAACGGGTCACGCCCCGGTCCGACACAGGCGGGGCCGAGGAACTGGCTCAGCGCAATCGCCGGAATGCCCTGCAGGGCGGCCTCCATCGCGCCGCCGATCGTGCCGGAATAAAGCGCGTTTTCGGCCGAGTTGTTGCCGCGGTTGACGCCCGAGAGGACGAGATCGGGGCGGGCATCGGTGAGCACGTCGTAAAGCCCCGCGAGCACGCAATCGGCGGGGCTGCCCTCGGCGGCAAAGCGACGGGGGGCGAGTTCGGCGATCGACAGCGGGCGGTTGAAGCTGATCGCATGGCCCACGCCGGATTGCTCGAAAGCGGGGGCGACGATGAAAACCTCGCCCTCGGGGCCGGCAAGCTCGGCGGCAATCTGTTCGAGCACGGCAAGGCCCGGCGCGTTGATCCCGTCGTCATTGGTGATGAGAATGCGCATCGCTCGTCCTCTTGCGGCCATGCGCCTGCTTAACAAGGCCCCGGCGTGACGACAAGCAAGAGGGGGCGATTGGCGCGCCGGTGTGCCCTTCAGGACTCGGTTGCGCCTTTGTCGGGGCGAGGAGGGGGGCGCTGCCCCCCGTCCTTCGGACTCCCCCAGGGATATTTTTGCAAAGTCGAAGGCAGCGCCGATCGTGCCTTCGACTTTGTGCAAATATCCCGGGGGTGAATTGGCCGCAGGCCAAGAGGGGGCAGCGCCCCCTATGCGCCAAGCTCTGCCAGAATGCGCCGCGCCTCCTCATGGCAGTCGATCAGCGGATCGCGGTCTTCGGCCGGGAAGAAGCGCGCGCGCACCGCGGTTTCCATCGGTTGCGGCTGGGCAATGCAGACCTTCGGCCCGATCTTTTGCGTTTCCGCCTGCCAGCTGCGCACCAGCGACATCTGGGCCGCCTTGGTCGCCCCATAGGCGCCCCAGAACGGCAGGCCGGTGCGGTCGTCTTCAAAGAAGAGCGCGGTGCCCTCACCCGCGCGAAGCGCCGGTTCGATCAGCGGGATCAGCGCGGTGAGCGCGGTGTAATTCGTCGCCACCGATTTCTCGACATCTTCGGCGTCGAGATGGCCCGCGGGGGTCAAGGGCGCGGCATGGATCGCGGTATGGACCCAAAGCTGCAAGCCGCCCCAGCGCCCCAGAATGCCATTGGCGAGGGTTTCCATTTCCTCGGGTTTGCAGATGTCGAGCGGCGCGAGCGTGGCCGAGCCGCCCCCCGCCTGAATGCGGTCGTCGAGCGCTTCAAGCCCGCCGACGGTGCGCGCCACCGCCAGCACATGCCAGCCCGCCTTGCCCAGCTCCTCGGCAATGGCAAAGCCGAGCCCGCGCGAGGCTCCGGTGACGAGGGCGAGTTTCTTTTGCGGCTGGTCGGTCATGGGCTCCTCCGATCTTTTCACTCGGGTTCTAGGGGCGCGCGCGGGGCCGCGCAAGCGTCGCTTTGGCGCATCCCGCCCTGACAGCCGGCCCCCGTTAAACCGAATTTCATCCTTGATGCGGAAACTGGGGAAAAATTCCGGACCCCCTATGCCCCTCTTTGGCGCCTGGCAGCTCAGCGATCTGATCATTTCCGGCCCCGATCCGTTTGGATCGGATGCACTCGCCAATGCCGATGCGGTGGGGGCGACCACATTCACGATCTTGCCCGATGCCACGGTGCGCCTGGTCAATCTGGCCGATGATGACGCGATGTTCGAGGATGCAGACGGTTCGCAGGAACTCGCCACCGCGATGACCTTTGACGGGGGGAGCTACGGCACCGGCAGCGCCGGGGATCTGGAGACCGAATATTCCTATGTGATCCGGCCACTTGGCTCGCATGACCCGGCTGACAACATCACCATTTATGCGCTGGAGGTCGAGGCGCATGTGCATGGCATCGCCAGTTCGGAAAGGCTCCTTGCCGGCCAGACCTATCAGATCGTGGCGATCGAATCGAATGACCCGGCCGTGCCCTATTCCAGCCTCGCGGTCTGTTTTGCCGCTGGCACGCTGATTGCCACACGGCGCGGGCCGAAGCCGGTGGAAACACTGATGCCGGGCGACCGGCTCCAGACCTCTGACAACGGGTTTGTCCCGGTTGATTGGGTCGGGCGCTGGCGCGTGAACGCGCAAGGCGCCTCGGCGCCGGTGCGGATCGCCGCGGGGGTTTTGGGCAATGACCGGCCCTTGTTCGTCTCCGGTCAGCACCGGGTGCTGTTGCGCCCGACCGCCGGGCCGCTTGCAGGCGAGGAGGTGCTGGTGGCGGCGAAATCGCTCGTCGGGCTGCCCGGCGTGGCGCGCATGCCGTGTGCGCGGATCGAATGGGTGCATGTGCTTCTGCCCGCCCATGAGGTGATCTTTGCCGAGAATGCCCGCGCCGAGAGCCTGCTGCTCGGGCCGCAGGCGATGCGGATCATGGAGCCGGTGCAGGCGCGCGGCCTGCGCGACGCGCTCGCCGAGGCGCCGCTTTTGCGGCTGCCCGCGCGCCCGATCGTGCCGCCCTCCAAGGTCGGGCGGCTGATCTTGCAGCATCGCGCGGGGCAGGGCCCGGCGCAGGTGGCGGGGTTGCAACGGGTCTGAACACAGGCAAATACCGCTCGCACGGCCGGGCTGGCTTGGCTATAACCGCGCAAGACCATCGCCCATCTCTCGCCGCTTCGCCGCGGCGATTGTCCGAGAGGAGTTGCCATGCCCGCCGAGCTTTCCCCCATCGACAAGGCGAAATTCGCCGCCGCCCGCCGCGCCGTCGACTTTGTCGAAAACGGCATGAAGGTCGGCCTCGGCACCGGGTCCACCGCCGCCTGGATGGTGCGCTGCCTTGGTGAGCGGGTGCGCGAGGAGGGGCTTCGGATCACTGGTGTGCCGACCTCGTCGCGCACGGCGGATCTGGCCCGGCAGGTGGGGATTTCCGTTGTCGGGCTCGACGAGGCGAAATGGCTCGATCTGACGATTGACGGCGCCGATGAATTTGACGGCGAGCTCAATCTGATCAAGGGCGGCGGCGGTGCGCTGCTGCAAGAAAAGATCGTCGCCACCGCGTCTGACCGGATGATCGTGATTTCGGATGCCTCGAAGGAAGTGGTCAACCTGGGCGCCTTTCCGTTGCCGGTCGAGGTGGTGCCCTTTGGCTGGCAGACCACCCGCGCGCTGATCGAGGAGATGCTGATCTCGGTCGATGTGCTGGGGCGGCAGACGACGCTGCGGCTCAACGGTTCGCAGCCCTATATCACCGACGAGGGCAACCATATCGTGGATTTGCACCTCAACCGCATCGCCAATCCGCGTCAGCTCGCGATGGCGCTGAACCAGATCCCGGGCGTGGTCGAGAACGGCCTTTTCATCGACATCTGTGACATGGTGATCATTGGCGGGCCCGATGGCGCGGTCGAGTTGCGCGACATCAACGAGGGCACCGTGACGCAGGAGCGCATCGACTTTGCCGAGGATGCCAACATATTTGCCGATATCGACTGAGCAATCGACCGGGGCAAAACCATGGCGACACAGACACAGGCAGACCATCCCGAGCATCGGCCCGATCTGGTGATCGAGGGCCGGGCGAAGATGCCCCATGTCTGGGCGGCGGGGATCGTGCTGATCGGGCTTGTGCAGGCGATTTCGCCGGCTTTCGCGCTGGTGGAAATGCTCCGCGGCGGGGGCGAGGCGGGGATGGTCTGGTCTGCGCTGACCGGGCTTGTTGGTGCGGTGTTGTGCTTCTTCCTTGCATGGGTGCTCTGGTCGCTGCCGCGTCCGGCGCTGGTGTTCCGCCCCGACCGGCTTGAAGTGGCGCGGTTTTGGGGAAAATATTCCTCTGTCAGCTATGCCGAGCTGCATGACAAGGACGAAGATCCCGCAAAAGCGGGCGGCAAGGCGGCGGTGCGGCTGCGCGCGCTGTCGATCCCGGGCTGGGTGCTGACCAAGGACGAAGATGCCGCCTGGCGTGCGGAACTGGCCGCGCGCGTGCCCGCCATTGCTGCGGTGACGCGCGGCAAGTAGGCCGCTTGCCTTGTTATCGCGGGCAGGCGGGGCTAAGTCCTTCTGGCGGCATCAGGGGCCGCGCTGGGAAAGGACGGCAGATGAGCTTCGATTTCGACCTCTTCGTGATCGGCGGCGGCTCCGGCGGCGTGCGTGCGGCGCGGATCGCGGCGGGCTATGGCGCCAGGGTGGCGCTCGCCGAGGAAGACCGGATGGGCGGCACCTGCGTGATCCGCGGCTGCGTGCCCAAGAAGCTGATGGTTTTCGCCGCCTCGATGCCGGCGGCGGTGGACGAGGCGCAGGCCTATGGCTGGAGCGCGACACTCGGGGCGTTCGACTGGCTTGCCTTCCGCGCCAAGCTTCATGCCGAGCTGGACCGGTTGGAGCGCATCTACCGTGCCGGTCAGGACAATGCGGGGGTGCGCGTTTTCAATCAGCGCGCCACCGTGGCGGGGGCGCATGAGGTGCAGCTCGCCGATGGCACGGTGATTTCCGCCAAACACATCCTGATCGCGGTGGGCGGGCGCCCGTTCGTGCCGAAGTTCGACGGCTGCGAGCATGTGCTGACCTCCAACGATCTCTTTCATCTCGAGGCCCTGCCCAAGCGCCTGCTGATTGTGGGCGGCGGCTATATCGCTTCCGAATTCGCCTGTGTCTTCAACGGGCTGGGAAGCGACGTTACGCAATGGAACCGCTCGCCCCTGCTGCGCAGCTTTGACACCGAATGCCGCGACCTGATCGTGGAGCGGATGTGCGCGCGCGGCATTGACGTGCATGAGAACGTGGTCATCGACCGGGTGACGAAAGCCGACAGCGGGTTTGTGGCCCATTGTGGCGATGGCCGCAGTCAGGAATTTGATGCCATCGTCTATGCCACGGGGCGGGTGCCGAACACCCATGGCCTCGGGCTTGAGGCGGCGGGGGTGAGGCTCGCGCAAAATGGTGCCGTGGTGGTGGATGACTGGTCGCAGACCAATATCCCCTCGATCTATGCCGTGGGCGATGTGACCGACCGGGTAAACCTGACGCCGGTGGCGATCCGCGAGGGCCATGCCTTTGCCGATACCGTGTTTGGCGCGGCCCCGCGCAAGACCGATCACGCGTTGATCGCCTCGGCGGTGTTTACCCGGCCCGAATTCGGCACCTGCGGGCTGTCTGAGGAAGAGGCGCGCAAAGGCGGCCCGGTCGAGGTTTATGTCAGCACGTTCCGGCCGATGCGCTCTGCCTTTGCAGGCGCGGAGGAGCGGGTGCTGATGAAGCTCATTGTGGCAAAAGAGAGCCGTAAGGTGATTGGCTGCCATATCGTTGCGCCGGAGGCGGGCGAGATGATCCAGCTTGCCGCCATCGCCATGAAGATGGGGGCCACGAAGGAACAATTTGATGCCACCTGCGCGGTGCATCCGACCATGGCGGAGGAGCTGGTGACGATGCGCGCACCGGTGCGGCATCACTGACGCCCATTGACGCGGCAAAAGCCTGCGGCAAACATGAGCGAAACGGTTGAAATTTGACGCATGATCCCCACTTCGGGGCGTAAGAGACACTAGGTGAGGACAGCATGACGAACGGAGGACCCTGGGGCTCGGGCGGCGGCGATGACCGCGAACCGCCGCGCCGCCCCGGCCCGCGCCGCCCGCAGGACGGCAACAATTCCATCCCCGAGATCGACCAGATCATGAAAAAGGGGTCCGAACAGCTCCGCGTGCTGATGGGCGGGCGTTCGGGCAATGGCGGTCGCCCCGGCGGCGGCGGCGGGCGCGGCAATGGCCCCGCCTTCACGCTTGGCACGCTCGGGCTTGGGGCGCTGGCGCTTCTGGCCGTCTGGGCCTGGGCCTCGTTTTACACCGTGCAGCAAAACGAACGCTCGATCGAACTGATGTTCGGCAAATATCGCGCAACGGGCAATCCGGGCCTCAACTTCGCGCCCTGGCCCGTGGTGACGGCCGAGGTGATCCCCGTCACCGACGAACGCACCACCGAGATCGGCACCGGGCGCGGCAGCGCGATGGATTCGGGCCTGATGCTCACGGGCGACCAGAACATCGTGGATGTGAACTACCAGATCGTCTGGAATGTTTCGGACCCGCAGAAATATCTGTTCAACCTCGCCGACCCGGAAGACACGATCCGGGCGGTTTCGGAATCGGCGATGCGCGACATCATCGCGCGCTCGGCGCTCGCGCCCATTCTCAACCGCGACCGCGGCGTGATTGCCGCCGACCTGCGCACCGCGGTGCAGCAGACGCTCGACAGCTATCAGGCGGGCATCAACATCGTGCGGGTGAACTTCAACCGCGCCGACCCGCCGCGCGAGGTGATCGACAGCTTCCGCGACGTGCAGGCCGCGCAACAAGAGCGCGACAAGCTCGAGAAGGAAGCCGATGCCTATGCCAACAAGGTGACGGCAGAGGCCCGCGGTCAGGCGGCACAGATCCAGCAACAGGCGGAAGCTTACCGCGCCTCGGTGGTCAATGATGCCGAAGGTCAGGCGGCGCGCTTTACCTCGGTTTACGAGGAATATCGCAAGGCTCCCGATGTGACGAAGCGGCGGATGTTCTACGAGACGATGAGCCAGACGCTGGGCGATGTGAACAAGGTGGTGATCGACGGCAATGCCGGTGCGGTGCCCTATCTGCCGCTTGATCAACTGCGCCCGCAGGGCGGCCCGACCAGCGGAGGGAGCAACTGATGCGCGCGCAACTTCTGATCCCCGTCGGCGTGATCGCGCTCGGCGTTGCCCTGTCCTCTGTCTACACGGTCGACGAGCGCGAAAAGGCGCTGGTGCTGCAATTCGGCGAGGTGGTGTCTTCGCGCACGGCGCCCGGCATCGGCTTCAAGATCCCGCTGGTGCAGAATGTGGTGAAATATGACGACCGCATTCTGGCCCTGTCCACCCAGCCGCTCGAGGTGACGCCGCTGGATGACCGCCGCCTTGTGGTGGATGCCTTTGCGCGCTGGCGCATCATCGATGCGGTGAAATTCCGCGAGGCGGTGGGCGACGGGGGCGAGAGCTTTGCCAAAAACCGGCTCGATGGCATCTTGAACAACGCGATCCGCGAAGTGATGGGCTCGGTGCCGTCGACGGCGGTGCTCTCGAACGACCGGACCGCGCTGATGAACCAGATCCGCGATATTGCCAAGCGTGAGGCCAATGCGCTGGGCATCGACGTGATCGACGTGCGGCTCACCCGCACCGACCTGCCCGAGCAGAACCTGCAATCCACCTATGAGCGGATGCGGGCGGAGCGGCAACGCGAGGCGGCGGATGAGCGCGCCCGCGGCGGCGAGGCGGCGCAGCGGGTGCGGGCGGCGGCGGACCGTCAGGTGGTCGAGCTGACCTCCGAGGCGCGCAAACAGGCCGAGATCGTGCGCGGTCAGGCCGATGCCGAGCGCAACCGGATCTATGCGGAGGCCTATGGCAAGGATGCGTCGTTCTTTGCCTTCACCCGGGCGCTGCAATTCTATGCCGAGAGTCTGAAGCCGGGCTCCTCCTCGCTCGTGACCGAGCCGGACAGCCTCTATTTCGACTATAATCGGTTCATGAAATCGCTCGGGCCGGAAGCGGACGGGAATTGATGACATCGCTGTTCACCGCACTTGGTCTTGTGCTGGTGATCGAGGGGCTGGCGCTTGCGCTGGCCCCTCGGCGTATCGAGGAGGTGCTGGCGCTGATCGCCGCGCTCGGCCCCGAGGGGCGGCGCCGGATCGGGCTTGCCGCCGTTGCCGCCGGGGTGGGGGTGGTGGCGCTGGTGCGGCTCTTGTCCTGAACTGGCCCCTCAACCGCGCCCGCGCAGGCTCTCACATCGAATTTACGCGCCGCGACGGGCTTTCATTTGATGGAAGTGCCGCTTAGGCTTCATAACAACGCCAGGCCGGTCCCCGCGCCGGCAAGGACCACGGGAGAGAACCTGATGACCACCACCGCCCCTCGCCAAAAGCCCCGTGCTGCGGCATCCCATTTTGCCAAGACGCTTCTGGGCGCCGCGCTCGTCTCGACCGCGCTTGCCGTGGCGCCGATTGCCCCCGCCCATGCCTTTGCCGCGCCCGAAAGCTTTGCCGATCTGGTCGAACAGGTGAAACCGGCGGTGGTGATGATCACCACCTCCACCGTTGTCACCGAACCGGCGGGCGGCATGCCGGGCTTTCCGCCGGGCTCGCCGTTCGAAGAGTTCTTCAAGGAATTCGGCATGCCGAACATGCCGGGGCAGGGGCCGCAAGGCCCGGCGCGCCCGCACCGCTCCGATGCGCTGGGCTCGGGCTTCGTGATCTCGGAAGATGGGTATATCGTTACCAACAACCATGTGATCGAGAATGCCGACGAGATCTCGATCGAATTTGCCAATGGCACCAAGCTTGACGCCAAGCTGGTCGGCACCGATCCGAAAACCGATATTGCGCTTTTGAAGGTGGAGAGCGACAAGCCCTTGCCCTTTGTGAGCTTTGGCGACAGCGACACGATGCGCGAGGGCGACTGGGTGATGGCGATGGGCAACCCGCTTGGCCAGGGCTTCTCGACCTCGGTGGGTATCGTCTCGGCGCGCAACCGCGAGCTTTCGGGCACCTATGACGATTACATCCAGACCGATGCCGCGATCAACCGCGGCAACTCGGGCGGGCCGCTCTTCAACACTTCGGGCAAGGTGATCGGCGTGAACACCGCGATCATGTCGCCCAATGGCGGCTCGATCGGCATCGGCTTCTCGATGGCCTCGAATGTGGTGTCGAAAGTGGTGGGCCAGCTGAAGGAATTCGGCGCGACGCGGCGCGGCTGGCTGGGCGTGAAAATTCAGGATGTGACGCCCGACATGGCGGAGGCGATGAGCCTTTCGGCGCCCGAGGGCGTGATGGTCTCGGATGTGCCCGATGGCCCGGCGAAAGAGGCCGGGATGCAGTCTGGCGATGTGATCGTGAGCTTTGACGGCAATCCGGTGAAGGACAGCAAGGAGCTGGTGCGGCGCGTTGCCGATGCGCCGGTGGGCGAGGCGGTTCGCGTTGTCGTGATGCGCGGCGGCAAGGAGCAGACCTTGCTTGTCACGCTCGGGCAGCGGGAGCTGGCGGAAGGGTCGGACGGGTCGGACGACGGCGGCAAGGCCACGCCGGGCGGCAGCGATGGCGAGGTGCTGGGCATGACGCTCTCGCCGCTCTCGGATCAACTGCGCTCGGAGCTCAACCTGCCGTCGGGGATGATCGGGCTTGTTGTGACCGATGTCGACGAGAGCAGCGAGTCCTTCGACAAGGGGCTGCGCAAGGGCGATGTGATCGTCGAGGCCGGGCAGCAGCCGGTGTTGTCGGTGGGCGATCTCGAGGCGCGGGTGAGCGAGGCGAAGGAAGGCGGGCGCAAGTCGGTTCTGCTTTTGATCCGCCGCGGTGGCGAGCCGCGCTTTGTGGCGGTGCCGATCGACTGAGCGGATCCCCTGACAGATCAGGCAAGGCGAAGGCACCCCGCGGGGTGCCTTTTCCATTCGGGGATGGGGTTTCGCTTCGGCAGGGCCGAAGCGACCCGCCGGGGGGCTGCCGCCCCCCGGACCCCCTGCAAGGGCGCTCCTCTTGGGGGGGCTGTGTGTGCATCGGTGGCTTCGGCCCGGCGGAGACCTGGGGGCGCGGCGGAGAAACGCAAAAGGGCGGCCGAAGCCGCCCTCGTTCAAGCCTTTTCGCGGGATTACTTGCCAGCAGCCGAGGGCGGCGCGGCGGGCGCTTTCGGCGCCGGGGCAGACTCGGGGGGCATCAGCTTGGGCGCATTCGCGCCCTGCAGCGGATCATCCTGACGCTGCACCGAGCCCTCGAAATGCGCGCCCGATTCGATTGCGATCGTCTTGTGGATGATGTCGCCTTCCACTTTCGCGGTGGAGGTCAGGCGCACCTTGAGGCCCCGCACGCGGCCCACCACGCGGCCATGCACCACCACATCATCGGCGACGATTTCGCCTTTGATCGTGGCGCTTTCGCCGACGGTGAGCAGATGCGCGCGGATATCCCCCTCGACCATACCCTCAACCTGAATGTCGCCGGTGGTCTTGATATTGCCCATCACGGTGAGATCGGAGGAGAGCACCGACGCCGCAGGCTTCGGGCGTGCCGCGGCGGCCGGGACGAAATCGCCCAAGGGCCGCGAAGGCGCCGGCGCGGCTTCGGGCTTTTTCTCGGAATCGGGGGCCGCTTTCGGGCCGGGTTCGTGGATCTTGCTTTTAGAAAACATCCTGAGCCGCCTTGATGAAGGTCATCGGGTTGATGGGGGCGCCACCGACCCGGATTTCATAGTGCAGATGCGGTCCGGTGGACCGTCCGGTATTTCCACTATCACCGATCACCTCCCCGCGCGACACTTTTTGCCCGGCCCTCACGCGGATTTTGGAGAGGTGCCCATAGACCGTGGAGACACCAAATTCATGGCGCAGTTTGATGACGTTGCCGTAACCGTTTTCCCAGCCCGCTTCGGTCACGACCGCATCGGCCGGGGCATGGACACTCATGCCCACCGGACCGGCGAGGTCGATCCCCGCATGGAGCCGCCCCCAGCGGTAGCCGAAGGGCGAGGTGAAGCGGTAGCCGCCCTTGAGCGGAATCGCGAAGGGCAGCTTGTCGACGGCGATGCGGTACAGGTTCATCTCGTCGAGCCGCTGCAAGATGCCTTCGGCGCGGGCGGTATCGGCATCGGGGCCCGCGATGCTCTTGGAGGAGATCGCCGCCGGCAGGAGCGGGCCGCCGGTGCCCGAGTAGCCGCGCCGGATCTGGGTGAGAATGTCGTCGGGGTTCATGCCCGCCTTGCGGAACATCCGGTCGAGCGGCTCCATCGAGATCCGCACCGCGCCTTCGAGCGTATCGAAGATTTCGTCGTTGCGTTCCTCGATCAGGCGCCGGTCGAGTTCGGCCTGTTCGGCCTGATCGCGCGCTTCCAGCGCCGCCCGGCTCGCCTGATCGCGCTCGGTGGCGGTGCGCGCCAGCGCGACGGTGAGCAGATCGACCGTGCCGCCCATGTCACCGATGCGTGCGGCGAGCCGTTCGGAGCTTTGCGCCCCGGTGCCATGCGCGGCGGCAAGGGCGGTGCGGGCGTCGTCGCGCTCGGCCATGGTGCGCTTGAGGGTGGACTGGATCACATCAATGCCGGTTTCCAGTTCGCGGCGGCGCTCCTCGGAGGCGAGAAGCTGTGACTGCATCTGCGAGACCTGCGCGAGCGCCATTTGAAAACGGTCTTGCGCGGCAAGCGCCTCGGCGGCGCGCTGATCACGCTGATGGGCGAGAATGTCGAGACGGCTTTCGAACTGGGCCTTGGCGATCTGCGCCTGTTCGCGCGCCCCCCCCGACGAGATCCCGTCGATGAAGAGCAGCGAGGTCGCGATCACCGACCACAGAAACAGCATGCCAGCAAGGAACAGCGTCACCGCTTGCGTGAGCGGGCGCATCCGCACGAAGCGGGTGGCATCTTCCGATTTCAGAAACAGGCGCTGTTCGGGCAGCCAAGGCTCGAGAACGGTATTGACGCGGTCGAGGATACGGCGGGGCAAGGCGATCTTCCTGTCGGTTGCGGGCCGGCGAGGGAACGGCCCTGTCCTCCTCCCGGGCGCGCCTTGCGCTGCCGGGACCGCGTGAGGCTTAACAAGGGGAAGAACCGGGCCGCAACCCGTTTTGCCCGGCGATGGGGCGAATCTGCCGATCACGGCGCGTCACTGCGCAAGATCCTGCCGAAACATGCTCTTTGGGCGCGATCAGGATCTATATTTATCGCCTTATGGTTGAAAATTCCTTACCGGGCCCGCGTTTTGGCCCGGCCCCGCGCTTTGGCCCGGCAAGGAGGCGCTGGCGCTTACCCGAGCGCGCGCACCGCTTCCAACACGGCCTCGGCATGGCCCTTGACCGAGACTTTGGGCCACGCCGCGACCACGGTGCCGGTGCCGTCGATCAGGAAGGTGGCGCGCTGGATCCCCATCGAGGTCTTGCCATACATCTTTTTCTCGACCCAGGTGCCATAGGCCTCGCAGGTCGCGCCGGTCTCGTCGGAAACGAGCTTGATGCCCAGCCCGTGCTTTTGGCAGAACTTTTCATGCGCTTTCGGGCTGTCTTTCGAAATCCCGACCACGGTTGCGCCTGCCGCCGCAAAATCAGCGGCAAGGCGGGTGAAATCGAGCGCCTCGGTGGTGCAGCCGGGGGTGTCGTCCTTCGGGTAGAAGTAGAGCACGACCTTGCCCGGACGCAGCGCCGAGAGCGAAAGCTCGGCCGGTTCGGTGCCCGGTTCGGTGAGCGGAAGGGTGAAATCCGGCGCGTTTTCGCCGACAGCGATCATTTGCGTTCCTCCATGGCAGATGCGAAGGTTAAGTTAGGGCAGAATAATGCGCCGTCAAAGCGGCGCCATCGGGCAGCTGGGCGGAGTGTTGCAGGGCATCGACAACGAGCAAGAGGACGCGCGGGAGCGTGCGGCGGAGGCGCGAATGCCGCGCCGCCGAAGGCTGCGCGTGCGCTGGCGTCGGCGGCTCGGCATCTGGATGGTGCTCTCGGCCGCGCTTTTGCTGCCGCTTGCGCTGCTGGGCTTTCTGGCGCTCAGCCATGCGCCCGTCGCGGTGCCGCAGGGGCTTGTGAGCCTGCTCGAGACGCGCGCCAACGAAGCGCTCAGCGGCAGGGTCCGCTTGCGGATCGGCGGCGCGGCGGTGGCGATCGTGCCGGGGCTTGTGCCGGAGGTGCGGCTGCGCTTTGTGCAACTGGATCAGCCCACGGGCCTGCCGATCGCCGCCTTTCCAGAGATTGATGTGCGGTTCCGGCTCTCGGGGCTTTTGTCGGGGCGCGTCGAGCCGCAAAGCCTTGCGGTGCGCGGCGCGCGGGTGGCGCTGTTTCGTCGCCCCGATGGCCGGCTTGACCTCACGCTGCCGCAAGCGGGGGGCGAGGCGGCGCTCGCCGGGCTGGATCTGACCGATCCGAACCGGGTCACCGATGCGATCGAGGCGTTTTTCGCCACGCCCGCGCTGGCGCCCGTGGCCGAGATCACGGCGGAAGATCTGCACATCCGGTTGGTGGATGCGCGGCTTGACCGGGTCTGGGAGGTGCGCGACGGGCGCGTGCGGCTGACGCAAGATGCCGAAACGATCGCGCTGTCGCTTGGATTTGACGTGGGCGAGCGGGACCGGTTGCCCGCACAGGTGGCGCTGACGGCCTCGACCTCGAAGCACAGCCCGCGCGCGGCTTTCGGGGCCGCCGTGACCGAAGTTCCCGCCACCGATCTGGCGGTGCAGAGCCCGGCGCTGGCGATGCTGGGGCTGCTTGATGCGCCGATCTCGGGCACGATCCATTCGGGCATTACCGAGACCGGCGCGCTGGAGCGGCTCGACGCGACCTTGCGCATCGGCACCGGGGCGCTGCGCCCCGTCGAGGGGGCGCGCCCGGTGGAATTCGAAGGCGCCGATCTGCGGCTGCATTACGACCCTCTGGCGCGGCGCGTGGATATCGACCGGCTCGACCTGCAAAGCCGGGCGCTGAAGCTGGGCGCCTCGGGGCAGGTGCTCCTGCGCGATTTCGAGGGCGGGCTGCCGCGCGAGGCGCTGGCGCAGGTGGCGCTTTCCGACATCCAGTCTGACCCCGAAGGGCTGTTTGAAAAACCCGCGCGGATCTCGCAAGGCGCGCTCGACCTGCGGCTGAGGCTCGACCCGTTCCGGGTTGATCTCGGGCAGGTACAGCTTGTCGAAGGGCCGCGGCGGGTCGAGGGGCGTGGCAATATTTCGGCGGGGCCGGAGGGCTGGACCGTGGCCTTTGATGCCGCGGTGGGCGAGATTGCCTCGGCCGATCTGCTGGCGCTTTGGCCCAAGGCGCTGGTGCCGCACACCCGCGACTGGCTTTCGGAGAATGTGGCGACGGGCGAGCTGCGCAATGTGCGCGCGGCGGTGCGGCTGCGTCCGGGCACCGAGCCGCGGCTGGAACTGGGCTACGAATTTCGCGGCGCCGATGTGCATGTGCTGCGCACCCTGCCGCCGGTGCGCGCCGGGCGCGGCTTTGCCGGTATCACCGAGAACATGCATACGCTGATGGTCGAGGAGGGGCGGCTTGTCGCGCCCGAGGGCGGCGAGATCGAGGTGGCGGATTCGGTGATGACCGTGCCCGATATCCGCGAGAACCCGGCGCGGGCAGAAGTGAAACTCGTGACCCGCTCGCCGATCCCGGCGGCGCTCTCCCTCCTCGATCAGGAGCCCTTTCGCTTCCTGTCCAAGGCCGGGCAACACCCCGATATCGCGCAGGGTTGGGCGGAGGCGCATACGACGCTGAAGTTTCTTTTGGAAAAGCATATCCTGGCCGAGGATGTGGCCTTCGAGGTGGAGGCGCGGCTCACCGATGTGCATTCCGACAAGCTCGTGCCCGGCCATGTGATTGCCGCGCCGGTGCTGCGGCTGGTGGCCGATGGCGCCGGGATGACAGTGGCGGGCGCCGGGCAGTTTGACATCGTGCCGTTTCAGGGCCGCTGGACGCAGCGCTTTGGCCCCGCAGAGCGCGGCCATTCCACCGTGGACGGTTTTGTCGAGGTGACACCCGAGGGGCTCGATCATCTGAAGATTGCGCTGCCGAATGGGGCGGTTGCGGGCGCGGGCTGGGGGCATCTGGCGCTTGATCTGCGCAAGGATACGCCCACGCATTATGCTTTCCGAACCGATCTCAAGGGGCTCAGGATCGCGATCCCGGAGATCGGCTGGTCGAAGGCGGCGAGCACGAAGGGGCTGTTGACGCTTGCGGGCAACCTCGGGCCGGTGCCCACGGTGGAAAAACTGACCGCCGAGGCGCCGGGGCTCACCGCCGCCGGGCGGATCGAGTTGACGGAGGCCGGGTTCAAGGCGGCGCGGTTCGACCGTCTTGCCATCGGGCGCTGGTTTTCTGGTGCGGTCGATCTGACCGGGCGCGGGCCGAACCGCGCGCCCGATATTGCCGTGCGGTCGGGCAAGCTTGATCTGCGGTCGCTGCCGGAGTTTGGCCGGGGCCGCAATGGCTCCGACGGCGGGGCGATCTCGGCGCGGCTCGATCAGGTCACGGTGACGGACGGGATTGCGCTGACCGGTCTTGCGGGGAAATTCTCCAACCGTGGCGGGCTCACCGGCGATTTTGGTGCCACGCTGAACGGCGGGCCCGCGCTCACGGGGCAGGTGGTGCCGCAAAAGGGCCGGGTCGCGGTGCGGATCCTTGCGCAGGACGGCGGCGCGGTGCTTGCGGCTGCGGGCATTTTTGCCAAGGCGCGCGGCGGCAAGCTTGATCTCGCGCTTCTGCCGCTGGAGGCAAAAAGCTATTCCGGCTCGGCCAAGATCACCAACCTCAAGGTGCGCGATGCACCGGTGCTTGCCTCGATGCTCTCGGCCGCTTCGGTGATCGGGCTTTTGGAACAGCTCAATGGCGATGGCATCCTCTTTTCCGATGTTTCGAGCACCTTCCGCATCACGCCGCAGGGGATTTCGGTGGACACGGGCGAGGCGGTCGGCGCTTCGATGGGGGTGACGATGACGGGCGCCTATTTCCCGCAGAGCAAGCGGCTGCAGATGGAGGGCGTGGTCACGCCCTTCTATCTCGTCAATGCGATCGGGCAGATTTTCTCGCGCAAGGGCGAGGGGCTGTTCGGTTTTACCTATCGGCTCGACGGCACAGCGGATAAACCGCAGATCTCGATCAACCCGCTCTCGATCTTCACGCCCGGCGCGTTTCGAGAGATCTTCCGCCGCGCGCCGCCGCAGCTTGTGACCGAATGATGATGACACTCGATGACTTCGACTTTGATCTGCCCGAGGGGCTGATCGCGACCCGGCCCGCGCGCCCGCGCACGGCGGCCAAACTGCTTGTGGCCGCGGCGGGCGGGCTGCGGGATTTGACCGTGGCAGATCTGCCCGCGCTGTTCCGCCCCGGTGACCGGCTGGTTTTGAACAATACCAAGGTGATTCCGGCGCGGCTCTCGGGGCAGCGCACCCGCGCCTCGGCGCAGGGGGAGGTGGTTGCCAAGGTCGAGGTGACGCTCCTTGAGCCCGCGGCGGGGGGGGCGTGGATGGCGCTTGCCAAGCCGCTGCGCAAACTTCGGGAGGGCGAAGAGATCCGCTTTTCGGATGCGCTGAGCGCCGAGGTCGAGGCGATTGCCGAAGGGCAGATGCGGATTGCCTTCAACCTGACGGGGGCAGAGTTTGATGCCGCGCTCGCGCAGGCGGGCGCTATGCCGCTGCCGCCCTATATCGCGGCGCTGCGCGCCCCCGACGAGGCCGACAAGAGCGATTACCAGACCGTTTTCGCGCGGCATGCGGGGGCGGTGGCCGCGCCCACGGCGAGCTTGCATTTCACCCCGGACCTGCTTGAGACCCTGCGTAAAAACGGCGTCCAGTTCACCGAGGTGACGCTCCATGTCGGGGCGGGCACGTTTTTGCCGGTGAAGGTCGAGGATGTGACCACGCACCGGATGCATGCGGAATGGGGCGAAGTGTCAGAGCAGGCCGCCCGTGAGATCAATGCCACCAAGGCCGCGGGCGGGCGCGTGATTCCGGTGGGCACCACGGCGCTGCGGCTGATTGAAAGCGCGGCCGGAGCGGAGGGCGTGGTTGCCCCCTTCCGCGGCACCACCGATATTTTCATCTATCCGGGCTACAGGTTCCGCGTCACCGATGCGCTGATGACCAATTTTCACCTGCCGAAATCAACGCTTCTGATGCTTGTCTCGGCGCTGATGGGGCAGGAGCGCATCCGCGAAATCTATGCGCATGCGGTCTCGAAAGGGTATCGGTTCTTCTCTTATGGGGATGCGTCGCTGCTGATCCCGGAGCCGTGAGGTGCGGCTGTCGCTTCGGGGGGTGACGCCGCTTGCGGGGCAGCCTATCCTGACCGCTCCGCCTGCATGATCTTGAAGAAGCGAGTGATTCACCGATGCTGACCGTTTTGCGCACCACCTGGCCTCTGCTTCTGGGGATCATGCTGCTGATGGTTGGCAACGGCATGCAGGGCACGCTTTTGGGCATCCGCGGTGCGATCGAAGGGATCGGCACCTATCAGATGTCTATTGTCATGGCGGCCTATTTCGCGGGCTTTCTGTTTGGCTCGCAGATGACGCCGATCATGATCCGCAGGGTTGGCCATGTGCGGGTGTTCGCGGCGCTCGGCTCGCTCATTTCGGCGGTGCTGATCCTCTATGCCGCCTGGCCAAACTGGCTCGCCTGGGCGCTGATGCGGGTGCTGATCGGCTTTTGCTTCTCGGGTGTCTATATCACCGCAGAAAGCTGGCTCAATTCGTCCACCCGCAACGAGCTGCGCGGGCAGGCGCTGTCGGCCTATATGATCGTGCAGATGATCGGCATCATCTCGGGGCAGGCGTTGATGAACGTCGCCGATCCGGCGGGCTATCTGCTCTTCGTCATTCCCTCGGTGCTGGTGTCGCTCGCCTTCACGCCGATCCTGCTTTCTGCCGGGCCCGCACCCGCCTTTGCCGAGGTGCGCCGCCTGAGCCTGCGCAAGCTCTTTGCAATCTCGCCGCTTGGCGTGGTGGGCATCTTCCTGATGGGCGGCACCTTTGCCGCGCTTTTCTCGATGGTCTCGGTCTGGGGCACGCAGGTCGGGCTCTCGGTCAGCCAGATCTCGCTGTTTGTTGCGGCGATCTATTTTGGCGGGCTTGTCGCGCAATTCCCGATCGGCTGGCTTTCGGACCGGATGGACCGGCGCCGGCTGATCCTTTGGGTCGCGGTGGTGGGGGCGGCGGCGATGCTGGCAGCCTATCTCTTTGCGCCGGGGCTCTGGGTGCTGCTCTTCCTGAGCGCGGTGATCGGCGGGGTCGCGAACCCGCTCTATGCGCTCCTGCTCGCCTATACGAACGATTATCTCGACAGCACCGACATGGCAGCCGCCTCGGGCGGGCTTCTCTTCGTCAATGGCGTGGGCGCCATCACCGGCCCGCCGGTCACGGGCTGGCTGATGGAAACACTCGGGCCGGGCGGCTTCTTCCTCTACGTTGGGCTTCTGATGACCGGGATCGCGCTTTACGCGCTGTGGCGGATCTTGCGCGCCCCGGACCGGCAGGGGGCGCATCCGGCGGCTTTCGCTGTGGTCTCGCCCGGCGCAACGGCGCTCGCCGTCGAGGCGGTGCTCGATTCCGGCTCAGAGTCCGGCTCAGAGTCCGGGGCCGAGGCCGGTCCGGGGACAGACCCCTCTGCCGCCGCGACGCAGGCAAGCGCCCCCTCGGACGGCTCAGAAAATACGCATAAATAACCCTTGGGTTGAGCTGCTTGCTCACATATTGGGCGAACTGGAAAATTTCTGCGACGCAGAACAGGGCAGACGCGCGGTCAGGCTTGCGCTTCTTTCCCTTATCGTCAGGCTTGGTTCACTGCTCAACCGATATGGGGGTCCTGGATGGAGCCGATCAAGGAGCTGATCGCGTTTTGGCACGATGAAGTCGGCCCGGAACGCTGGTATAACGCGACACCGGAACTCGACGAAGACATTCTCAAGCGCTATTCCGCGCTGTGGCAGCGCGCTCAGGCGGGCGGCTGTGACGCCTGGGCCGAGACGCCGGTGGGGGCGCTGGCGCTGGTGATTTTGCTCGACCAACTGCCGCGCAACATGTTTCGGGGCTCGCGTCAGGCCTTCGCGTCGGATGCGCTCGCCCGCAAGGTGGCGGAAGCGGCGATCGAGAAGGGCTTCGACATGCAGATCGAGGACCCGCTGCGGCAGTTTTTCTATGTGCCCTTCATGCATTCGGAAAACATTGCCGATCAGGAAAAGGGCGTGCGGCTGGCCGAGGAGCGGATGCCCGATGAGCATCTGCTGCACGCCAAGGCGCATCACGCGGTGATTGCCCGCTTTGGCCGTTTTCCGTGGCGCAACGAACTTGTCGGGCGCTACTCCTCCGACGAGGAGGCAGCCTTCCTCTGGGCTGGCGGCTATGACCGGATGCTGGCCTCGCTCGACCGCTGAGCGCCGAGCGTCCCGACTCACATCGCGCCCCTTGCGGGGCGCGTTGGTATTTTGGGGTGCGGCTTCTTGAAGCGGGCGCGGAAATAGTTTAACACCAAACCATCTTTTGATGGAGGGGCATATGGCCGCGAAAAGCTTCGACATGATCGTTATCGGTGCGGGGCCGGGCGGCTATGTGGCCGCGATCCGCGGCGCGCAACTGGGCCTGAAGGTCGCGGTGGTCGAGCGTGAGCATCTGGGCGGCATCTGCCTGAACTGGGGCTGCATCCCGACCAAGGCGCTGCTGCGCTCGGCGGAAGTGTTCCACCTGATGCACCGCGCCAAGGAATTTGGCCTCTCCGCCGAGAAGGTGGGCTTTGACCTCGCCGCCGTGGTGGCGCGCTCGCGCGCCGTCGCCAAGCAACTCTCGGGTGGCATCGGCCATCTGATGAAGAAAAACAAGATCGCGGTCTTCATGGGCGAGGCCACGTTGCCGCGCCAAGGCGTGGTGGCGGTGAAATCCGGCGACACGGTCGAAGAGATCACGGCGAAAAACATCGTGCTCGCCACCGGCGCGCGGGCCCGGCAATTGCCCGGCCTTGAGGCGGATGGCGACCTGGTGTGGAGCTACAAGCACGCGCTGGTGGCCAAACGCATGCCGAAAAAGCTGCTCGTCATCGGCTCGGGCGCGATCGGGATCGAATTTGCGAGCTTCTTCAACACGCTCGGCGCCGATACAACGGTGGTGGAAGTGCTCGACCGGGTGCTGCCGGTGGAAGATGCCGAGATCTCCGCCTTCGCGAAAAAGCAGTTCGTCAAACAGGGGATGAAGATCCTCGAAAAGACCACGGTGAAGCAACTCGACCGGTCCCCCGGCAAGGTCGTGGCCCATCTTGAAGATGCCAAGGGTGTGACCACCGCGGAATTCGACACGGTGATCTCTGCGGTCGGCATCGTCGGCAATGTCGAGGGGCTGGGGCTTGAGGCGCTTGGGGTGAAGATCGACCGCACCCATGTGGTGGTGGATGAATTCTGCCGCACCGGTGTGGCGGGGCTCTATGCGATTGGCGACATCGCCGGCGCGCCCTGGCTTGCGCATAAGGCGAGCCATGAGGGCGTGATGGTGGCCGAACTCATCGCGGGCCAACACGCCCATCCGATCAAGCCCGGCACGATTGCGGGCTGCACCTATTGCCACCCGCAGGTGGCGAGCGTGGGGCTGACGGAGGCCAAGGCGAAAGAGGCGGGCTATGCGGTCAAGGTGGGCCGCTTCCCCTTCATCGGCAACGGCAAGGCGATTGCACTTGGCGAGGCCGAGGGGATGGTGAAAACCGTGTTTGACGCGAAGACGGGCGAGCTTCTGGGCGCGCATATGGTCGGCGCCGAAGTGACCGAGATGATCCAGGGCTATGTGATCGGGCGCACGCTGGAAACGACGGAAGAAGATCTGATACAGACCGTCTTCCCGCATCCGACGCTGAGCGAAATGATGCACGAATCGGTGCTCGACGCCTACGGCCGCGCGCTGCATATCTGAGCGGGCAGGGGGGCGCTGCCCCCCGTCCGCAAGCGGACTCCCCCCGGGATATTTGCACAAAGTCGAAGGCAAAGAGCTTTCCCTCTTCGACTTTGTGAAAATATCCCGGGGGTGAATTGGCGCGTCAGCGCCAAGAGGGGGCAGCGCCCCCGCAGCGCCCGACGCGTGGCGGGCTTGCCCGCTCAAGGAGGGCGCAATCCTCCGGCCTCAGCAGTTCGGCACGTTCACCGCGAGCCCGCCGAGGCTCGTTTCCTTGTAATGCTCATGCATGTCGCGCCCGGTCTGGCGCATCGTCTCGATGGCGGCGTCGAGCGGCACGAGATGGGTGCCATCACCTCGCAGCGCGAGCGAGGCTGCCGAGATCGCCTTGATCGCGCCAAGGCCGTTTCGCTCGATACAGGGCACCTGCACGAGCCCTTTCACCGGGTCGCAGGTCATGCCGAGATGATGCTCGAGCGCGATCTCGGCGGCGTTCTCGATCTGCTCGGGGGTGCCGCCAAGCACCGCCGCCAGCCCCGCCGCCGCCATCGCTGCGGCCGAGCCGACCTCTGCCTGACAGCCGCATTCCGCGCCCGAGATCGAGGCATTGGTCTTGATGATCCCGCCCACGGCGGCGGCGGTGAGAAGGAATTCCCCGACCCGAGAGGAGGTCGCGCCCGGCACATGGTCGAGCCAGTAGCGGATCACCGCGGGCACCACGCCCGCCGCGCCATTGGTGGGGGCCGTCACCACTTGCCCGCCCGCGGCATTCTCCTCGTTCACCGCCATCGCATAGCAGGAGATCCAGTCGTTGATCGTATGCGGCGCGGCAAGGTTCATGCCGCGCTCGGCCAGCAGCGCCTCGTGAATTGCCTTGGCGCGCCGCTTGACGCGCAAGCCTCCGGGCAGTTCGCCCGCGCCCTCAAGCCCGCGGGTGAGGCAATCGTTCATCACCTGCCAGACCCGCGCGAGCCCGGCGGTGATCTCCTCTTCGGAGCGGTAGCGGCGCTCGTTGCGCCATTTCATCTGCGCGATCGTCAGCCCCGAGCCATGCGCCATCGTCAGCATCTCTGCGGCCGAGCGGAAGGGGAAGGGCACCGCCGAAGGGGTGGAGAGCGCGCGGTCATCCACGGCGGCATGCTCTGCTGCGGTCAGCACGAAGCCGCCCCCGATCGAATAATAGGTTTCGCGCAAGATCACGTCGCCCTCGGCGTCGAGCGCCTCGATCACCATGCCGTTGGCATGACCGGGCAGCGCCGCGCCATAGTCGAAGATGAGATCATGATCCGGGTCGAATGCGAGCGGGCCAAGCCCTTCGGGGGTGAGGCGGCGGGTTTCGCGGTTGGCGGCGAGCGCGGCCTCGGCGGCGGCGTGCTCATAGCTTTCGGGCAGAAACCCGGCGAGGCCGAGGATCGAGGCACGATCCGTGGCATGCCCCTTGCCGGTGAAGGCCAGCGAGCCGTGCAGATGCACCCGCAGCCCATGGGCATGAAAGGGCGAGGCGCGCAGCGTGTCGAGAAACCGCCCGCCTGCCACCATCGGCCCCATCGTATGTGAGGAGGAAGGGCCGACGCCCACCTTGAAAATATCGAAAACGCTCAGAAACATCGCCGTCTCCCTTTGCGCCACCCTAGCGCCGGATCCGGTCTGCAAAACTGCGCGAAAGCGACATTTGCGCGCACGCGAGCGCAATCGCCCGCTGGCGGAACGCTCAGACGCGGGCGGGCAGGCGCTGCCGGGCGGTGCGGGCCGAGGTTTCCTGCAGGCCATGCACGAGCGAGATCCCCATGAAACCATGATAGAGGATCGAGGCGCCGAGCATATGCAGGATGTAGATCCATCCCGAGGAGATCGCGCCGCCGATGATCACGAAGATCGAGGCGACGACCGAGATCAACAGCGAGATCAGCATCGCGCGCCCGTTCGGGCCACGGCGGCGGGCGGTGATCGCGCGGCGTTCCAGCTCGGCGGCGCCAAACAGCAGCGCGAGCGAAAACAGCGTGTAGAGCGTGAGCAGCCAGACCATGCGCCTCTCCTTCCCGATGCGCCGCTTGCGCGGACTGGTCAGAAATAGCACCCGCAAGGGCCGGGCGCAATGTGCGGGGCGAGCGGGCGCGGCTCAGGGCGCGGAGGCGGGGGCGGTGCCCTCGCATTCGGCCTTCAGCCCGGCAAGCGTTTGCGGCAGCGTGGCCGCGATCGCGCGCCCGGCGGTCAGCGCGACCAGAAAGCCGAGCGGGCCGCCATAGCTGAGCCAATGTGTCGTGGTGCAGCCCTCTGCCGTTGCCACGATGCGGTGATGAAAGCGCAGTTTTGCAAGCGGCAACGGGCTCTCGACGGTGAAGGACTGCCCATGCGTCACCTCGGTGACGACAATCCCGGAGCGCGGGCCCTTGCGCGGTTTCAGCCAGCCGCGTGCGCCCACCAAAAGCCCCTCGGGCAGCGAGACGGCATGCACCTCCGGGTCCCATTGCGGCCAGCTTTCCACCGCCTCGTACCGGGCAAAAACCTGCTGTGGCGTGGCGGAAATGGTGATCGACTGCGGCTTGCCCATCAGACCCTCCGGGGTGTTCGATACCCCTTCAGAGAAGCGCGTGGCGGCGCATCCGTCAAGCGCTGCAAAGTCAAAAGGCCGGGAGTGTCCCGGCCTTTTTCCAAGCTGCGGGGGGCGCGGATCAGCGCGCGGCCACGTCGAGATAGTTGCGCATCGTTTTGCCGGTATAGAGCTGACGCGGACGGCCAATCTTGCCCGTCGGATCGCCAAGCATCTCTTTCCATTGCGAAATCCAGCCCACCGTGCGCGAAAGCGCGAAAATGGGGGTAAACATCGCAGTCGGGAAGCCCATCGCCTCGAGGATGATGCCGGAGTAGAAGTCGACGTTCGGATAGAGCTTTTTCGAGACGAAATATTCGTCCTCAAGCGCGATCCGTTCGAGTTCTTTGGCGACTTGCAGCGTCGGGTTGTTGTGGATGCCGAGCAGGTCGAGCACCTCGTCGGCCGATTCCTTCATCACCTTGGCGCGCGGGTCGAAGTTTTTGTAGACGCGGTGGCCAAAGCCCATCAGGCGGAACGGGTCGTTCTTGTCTTTCGCCTTGGCGATATATTCCGGGATCCGCTCGACCGAGCCGATCTCGCGCAGCATCTCAAGGCAGGCCTGGTTGGCGCCGCCATGGGCCGGGCCCCAAAGGCAGGCGATGCCGGCGGCGATACAGGCAAACGGGTTCGCGCCCGAAGAGCCCGCAAGGCGCACGGTCGAGGTCGAGGCGTTTTGCTCGTGATCGGCGTGCAGCATCATGATCCGGTCCATGGCCTTGGCCAGTTCCGGCTTCACGGTGTAGGTTTCGGCCGGCACCGAGAAGCACATGTGCAGGAAGTTGGCGGCGTAATCGAGATCGTTGCGCGGATAGACCATCGGCTGACCGATGGAATATTTATAGGCCATCGCCGCAATCGTCGGCAGTTTCGCGATCATCCGCATCGCTGCGACCTCACGCTGCCAGGGGTCGTTGATGTCGAGAGAGTCGTGATAGAAGGCCGACATCGCGCCGACCACGCCCACCATCGTCGCCATCGGGTGGCTGTCACGACGGAACCCGCGGAAGAACATGTGGATCTGCTCATGCAGCATGGTGTGCCGCGTGATGCGATATTCGAAGTCGGTCATCTGCTTCTCGGTCGGCAGTTCGCCGTTCAGCAACAGATAGCAGACTTCAAGGTAGTGCGACTTTTCGGCCAATTGCTCGATCGGATAGCCGCGGTACAGAAGCTCACCCTTGTCCCCGTCGATATAGGTGATCTCCGATTCGCAGGCTGCGGTGGAGGTGAAGCCGGGGTCATAAGTGAACACATCCGCCTGCCCGTAGAGCTTGCGGATATCGAGCACGTCCGGCCCGACGGTGGGCGAAATCACCGGCAATTCGTAAGTTTTGCCGTCGAGCGTAAGTGTGGCAACGCGTTGGGTTTCAGCCATAAGAACCTCTCCTGTCAGCCGACGGTTCGCGTCGGCGCGTCTGGGCCGTGCGCCGGCGGGGCCGGCTAGCGGTCTTTTCCGGTTTCCCGGGAAAGGCGGCCCGGTCAGGCCGCCTGATCTTCCAGCCGGGCCAGGACTTCGTCACGGCCGAGCAATTCCATCATGTCGAATACCGACGGTGTTGCCGTGCGGCCTGCGAGCGCGGCACGGATCGGCGCGGCAATCTTGCCAAGACCGATTCCCTGCGCCTGCGCGAGCTCCGCGGCAACGGCTTCGAGGTCTTCCCGCGTCCAGCTAGCATTTCGCAGGCTCTGCGTCAATTCTCTCAGTATACCACGGGATACAGTGTCGAGCGTTTTCTCCGCTTTTTCGTCCATTTCAACAGGCCGCGAGATCAGCGCAAAGCGTGCCTTTTCAAGCAGTTGCCCAAAGGTCTTCGCGCCGGTTTTGGCGAGCGGCAGCGCCGCAAGCAAAGCATTGGCTTGGTTGAGAGAAAGTGAGGGCTCCCCCGCCGCTGCCAGATAAGCAAGGATCTGCGGCATCAGATCGGCATCGGGGATCTGCGCGATGTGCTGGCCACAGATATTCTCAAGCTTCTTGAAGTCGAGCCGCGAGGGCGCGCGGCCGATTCCTTCCAGCTCGAACCATTCCTTCGCCTGAGCATCGGTGAAGAATTCGTCATCACCATGGCTCCAGCCAAGGCGGGTCAGGTAATTGCGCATCCCCGCCGCCGGGTAGCCCATCGCCTGATATTGCTCGAGGCCAACCGCGCCATGGCGCTTCGAGAGCTTCTTGCCATCGGGGCCGTGAATAAGCGGAATATGCGCGAAGGCGGGCACATCCCAGCCCATCGCCGTATATACCTGCACCTGCCGCGCGGCATTGGTCAGGTGGTCATCGCCGCGGATGACATGCGTCACACCCATATCATGATCGTCAACCACAACCGCCAGCATATAGGTCGGAGTGCCATCCGAACGTAAACAGACCATGTCATCGAGCTGGTCGTTGCGGAAGGTCACATTGCCCTGCACCTTGTCCTCGATCACCGTCACCCCCTCGCGCGGGGCTTTCAGGCGGATCACATAGGGCGCATCGGGATGCGTGCCAGGGTCTGCATCCCGCCACGGGCTCTGAAACAGTGTCGATTTGCCTTCGGCCCGGGCGGCCTCCCGGAACGCCTCGATCTCTTCCTGCGTGGAGAAGCATTTGTAGGCCATGCCGCGGGCCAGCATCTCGCGGGCCACCTCGGCATGGCGCGGCGCGCGCTCGAACTGGCTCACTACCTCGCCATCGTAATCGAGCCCGAGCCAGTCGAGCCCTTTCAGGATCGCTGCCGTCGCCTCGGGCGTCGAGCGGGCGCGGTCGGTATCTTCGATGCGCAACAGGAAGGTGCCACCATGGCCGCGCGCATAGAGCCAGTTGAACAGCGCCGTGCGCGCACCGCCGATATGCAGATAACCGGTGGGCGAGGGGGCGAAGCGGGTGACGATCTTTTGCGATGTGGATTCTTGCGACATTGGGGCCTTTCTTGCGGCCCGCCCTCAGGTTCGGAGCGACCGCATTAACCTTTTGGAAACCATGATGCCCGTAGGCTCTCTCTTGGGGATTTCTCTAAATCACCAGGGGGGGGCGGGACAAGTGCAGCGGATCGCCGGAGCGCTGCGGGCCGGGGTTTGGCCGGGGCTGGGCGCCCGGCTTATCTCGCTTGCCGGGCTCAGCGATCCTTTGGGCGCGCTTGCGCGGGCCCAGCTCGACTGGATGCTCTGGGCGCCTTTTGCGCTTGGCCTCGGGATCGGCGCCTATTTCGCGCTTCCCGCCGAGCCGGGGCCGGGGGGGCTCGCCCTTTGCATCGCGGCGGCGCTGATTGCCGCACCGCTCTGGGGGCGCGGCCCCGGTCCCTTGCGCTTTCCCGCCGTTCTGGTCTTGCTTGCCGCGGTCGGGCTTCTCGCCGCTGATCTGCGCGCCCATGCGGTTGCCGCGCCGGTGCTGGGGCATCGCTATTACGGCCCGGTCGAGGGGCGCATCCTGCGCATCGACCGCTCCGCGCGCGATGTCTTGCGCCTCACGCTCGACCACGTGCGCCTGCCCGGCGCGCCCCGCGAGCCGCCCCCGAGAACGATCCGCATCGCCTTGCACGGGGCTGTCGACACCCTGGATCCCGAGCCCGGCCTTGTGGTCATGACCACCGCGCATCTGAGCCCGCCGAACGGGCCTGTGGCACCGGGCGGGTGGGATTTTCGCCGCAATGCCTGGTTTGCGGGCCTTGGTGCGGTTGGCTACACCCGCAGCCCGATCGTGGTGATCGCCCCCCCCGACCCCAATGACTGGGCGCTTGCCGCGCATCGGCTGCGCATGCATCTCTCGGCAGCGATGCAGGCGCATATTCCCGGGCAGGCAGGGGCGGTCTCGGCCGCCTTGATGACGGGCGACCGCTCCGCCATCACCGAGGCCACAAACGAGAGGATGCGCGCCTCGAACCTCTATCACATCGTCTCGATCTCGGGGCTGCACATGGGGATGCTCGCGGGCTTCGTCTTTGCCGCGATCCGCCATGGCCTCGCGCTGTTTGGCTGGCTTGCGCTGCGCTGGAACACGAAAAAGATCGCCGCCCTCGCCGCGCTTCTCGCCTCCACGCTCTATCTGTGGATTTCGGGCGCCGACATCGCCACCCAGCGCGCCTGGATCATGACAACGGTGATGCTCACCGCCGTGCTCGTCGAGCGCCGCGCCCTCTCGCTTCATACCGTGGCGCTGGCCGCGATCGTGCTCCTCTTGCTCACCCCCGAGGCGCTGCTCGGCCCCGGTTTCCAGATGAGCTTTGCCGCGACCGTGGCGCTCGTTCTGATCGCAAGGCCCGCACCGGCGCTGCAAAACCACGTGCCCAAGCTGCTGCGCCCCGCGCTCGCGCTGCTTTTGACCTCGCTCGCGGCGGGGCTTGTCACGGCCCCCATCGCCGCGGCGCATTTCGGGCGCATGTCGCATTACGGCATTCTGGCCAACATGCTTGCCGTGCCGGTGATGGGCCTTGTGGTGATGCCCGCGGGCGTGATTGCGGCCTGCCTCGCGCCGCTCGGGCTGGCCGCCCCCGCGCTCTGGGTCATGGGAAAGGGGACAGAATGGGTGCTCGCCGTCGCCGCTTGGGTGGCGGGGCTCGGCGGGGCACAAACCGCGCTCCCCGCGCCGCCGGGCTGGGTGCTCCCCACCTTGGCGCTTGCGGCCGGGGCGGCGGTGCTTGCGCGTGGCGCGCCGCGCGCGCTCGCCCTGGCCGCCCTTTGTGCCGCTGCGGCAGGCTGGGTGTTCACCCCGCGCCCCGCGCTCCTGATCGCCTCTGAGGGCGCCCTCGTGGGGGTGATGACCCCCTCTGGCCGCGCGCTCTCCAAAGCCTCTCCCGGTTACACCGCCGAGGGCTGGCTCGCCGCCGATGGCGACACCGCAACGCCAGATCAGGCGGCTCAACGTCCGGGGTTTGTCGGCCCAAGGGGCCGCCGGCAGGCAGAGTGGCAGGGCCGCGCACTCGTGCATCTGACGGGGAAGGGCGCGCTCGCGGCCCTGCCCGAGGCCTGCCGGGCCTCGGCGCTCGTGGTGCTCGATGTCGCCGCGCCAAAGGGGGTTTCGGGCGAGTGCACGCTTTACGACAAGCCCGCACTCGCGCGCACGGGCGCGCTCAGCCTCGATGCGCGCGGCCAGATCCGCAGCGCCCGCGCCGAGGCGGGCGCGCGGCTCTGGACCCGGCCTCAGTAGCTGCGGATCAAGCCGACAAGGCGGCCCTGCACCTTCACCTGATCTTCGCGCAGCATCCGCGTTTCATAGGCCTTGTTCGCCGCCTCAAGCGCAATCATGCCGCCGCGGCGGAAATACCGCTTCAGCGTTGCCTCATGATCCTCGACCAGCGCCACCACAATATCGCCATTCTCCGCCGCGCCCTGCGCCCGGATCACCACGATGTCGCCATCGTTGATCCCGGCCTCGATCATCGAATCGCCTTTGACTTCCAGCGCATAATGCGCGCCGCGCCCGGAGATCATCGAGCCCGGCACCGCCACGTGATGCGAGATCTCGGCAATCGCCTCGATCGGCACCCCGGCTGCGATCCGCCCCATCACCGGGATCTCGAGCGCAGCCGCCGCCACCGCCATCGCCCCGCGCGGAGGATCGACCTTGTCGCCGGCAATCACCTCCGGGCGGAAGGCCGGTTTCTCTGCCGCCAAAGCCGCCGCAGCCTCGAGCGACTCGGGCAGTTTCACGATTTCGAGCGCGCGGGCCCGATGCGCGAGGCGGCGGATAAAGCCGCGTTCCTCAAGGGCTGTGATCAGCCGGTGGATGCCGGATTTGGAGCGCAGATCGAGCGCGTCCTTCATCTCGTCGAAAGATGGCGGCACCCCGTCGCGCGCCATTCGCTTCTGGATGAAATCCAGAAGTTCCAGTTGCTTGCGTGTCAGCATTCCGTTCCCTTCGCTCCAGACGCCCCCAAGCGTTCACCTCTTGTTCTAGCCCCGTTCGCGTTTCGTGTCAACGCGGCTGGCTCAGAGCGGCAGATATTCGACACGCTCGCCCGCGCGCCGGGCAGGGTCATGGGCGGGGCGGATCAGGAGCGCATCCGCCTCGGCAAGCACGCGCAGCGCTGCGGAATCTTGCTGTGCGAAAGGGGTCAAAATGGGCAGGTCTTCGCCCGGCGTGAGCCGGGCGCGCTGGTAATGGGCGCGCGCGCCCTCCGCAGGAAGATCGCAGCCAAGGCGCGCCCAGGCGGTGGAGGGTCGGCCCTCAAGCCCCTGAAACCGCGCAAGAAGCGGCGCCAAAAACAGATCGGCGCAAACCGCTGCCGCGACCGGATTGCCGGGCAGGCCCAGCATGAGCGCCTTGCCAAGGCGCCCCGCCATCAGGGGTTTGCCGGGTTTCATCGCCACCTTCCAGAAGGCGCGCTCAAGCCCGATCTCGGCGGCGACTTTGCCGACAAGATCATGATCGCCAACCGAGGCGCCCCCGGAGGTCAGCACCAGATCGGCGCCCCGGGCCTTGGACAGAACCGCGCGCAGGCTCGCCTCGGTATCGCGGGCAATCGGCAGCATGCGCGCGATACCGCCCGCGCGCGTCACGGCGCCTGCAAGCAGAAAACTGTTCGAGCAGATGATCTGGTCCGGGCCGGGCGTTTCCCCCGGCATCACCAACTCGTCGCCGGTGGTGACGATCGCCACCACCGGGCGCCGATGCACGTCCAGCGCGGCGATGTTCATTGCCGCCAGCAGCCCGAGGTCGCGATGGCTGAGCGGGCGGCGCGGAAAGAACGGCGCGCCTTCGGAAAAATCTCCGCCACGCGGGCGGATATGGGGCGCGCCGGGAAGGGAGGCGAGCGTGATGCGGTCGCCCTCACGGATCACATCCTCTTGCGGGATCACCCGACCGGGCCGCGCGGGGCAGGGGGCGCCGGTAAAAATGCGCAGCGCATGGCCCGGCGGCAGGGCGCCTTGATGCGCATGCCCCGCCGCAGCCTCGCCCGTCACGGCAAGCACGGCGCCGGGCAAAGCATCTTCGGCGGCAATCCAGTAGCCATCCATGGCCGCAGCATCAAAGGGCGGTTGGGTGAGGCGGGCGTGGACGGGCGCGGCGAGCACGCGGCCAAGGCCTTCGGCGAGTGGCACCGTTTCGGGCGCGAGCGGGCTTGCCAGAGCAAGCACCTGATCAAGCGCCGCGGCAACAGAGATCACGCGCGCGCCTCATAGCGGCCCGATTTGCCGCCATCTTTCATGACGAGGCGTATCCCCTCGATATGCATGGATTTTTCAGCCGCTTTCAGCATGTCATAAAGGGTCAGCGCGGCCACGGAAACGGCGGTCAGCGCCTCCATCTCCACCCCGGTTTGCCCCGCGGTTTTCACCGTGGCGCGAATACGAACACCCGGCAGGCGCTCGTCGGGGGTCAGATCCAGCGCCACTTTGGTGATCGGCAGCGGGTGGCAAAGCGGAATGAGCGCGGAGGTTTGCTTGGCCCCCATGATCCCGGCGACGCGGGCGATGCCCAGAACATCGCCCTTTTCCGCCGTGCCCTCTAGGACCAGCGCCAGCGTTTCGGGCGCCATCACAATGCAGCCCTCCGCCACCGCCTCGCGCGCCGTTACCGGCTTTTCGGAGACATCGACCATATGCGCCTTTCCGGCGGTGTCGAAATGGCTCAGCATGCGAGCAGCGCGCGGGTTGCCCCGGCCACATCGGCCTGCCGCATCAGGCTTTCGCCGATCAAAAACCGCCGCGCGCCAACCTCGGCCATCGCCGCCATGTCGTCGCGCGTGAAGATCCCGCTTTCGCAGACAAGCTCGCGCCCTTCGGCAAGGATCGTCGGCGCAAGCGCGCGGGTGACATCGAGCGTCACCTCGAAGGTCTTCAGATTGCGGTTGTTCACGCCCAGAAGCGGGGAGTTCAAGTGTTTCAGGGCGCGGTCGAGTTCTGCGCCGTCATGCACCTCGACCAGCACATCCATGCCCCAGCCAAAGGCCGCGTCTTCCAGCTCTGCGGCGAGGCTGTCCTCCACCGAGGCCATGATGATCAGGATGCAGTCTGCCCCCCAGGCACGCGCCTCGGCGACCTGATAGGGATCGTAGAGAAAATCCTTGCGCAGCGCGGGAAGCGCACAGGCCGCGCGGGCGGCAACGAGAAAGTCGGGCGCGCCCTGAAAGCTCGGGCCATCGGTCAGCACCGAGAGGCAGGCGGCGCCGCCCGCCTCATAGGCCCGGGCAAGCGCGGGCGGGTCAAAGTCCGGTCGGATCAGCCCTTTGGAGGGCGAGGCTTTCTTGATTTCGGCAATCAGGCCATAGCCTTGCGCGGATTTGTTGCGAAGGGCTTCGGCAAAGCCACGGGCCGGGGCTTCGGCCTTGGCCGCGGCCTCCACCTCGGCCAGAGGCCGCGCGGCCTTTGCTGCCGCCACTTCCTCAAGCTTGTAGGCCTTGATCCGGTCGAGGATGTTGGTCATGCGTCCAGCACCGCCTTCAGCGCCGCAAGTTTGGCCGCGGCCGCGCCGCTGTCGATGCTCTCGGCCGCAAGGCCCGCGCCCTCGCGAAGCGTGCCCGCCTTGCCCGCCACAATGAGCGCGGCGGCGGCATTGAGCAAGACCGCATCGCGGTAGGCCGTCCGCTCGCCCGCCAGCAGCGCGCGCAGCGCCGCGGCATTCTCGGCCGGCTCGCCGCCCATGATCGCCTCAAACGGATGGGCGGGCAGCCCCGCCTCTTCGGGGTGGACCTCGAATTCGCTGATCTCGCCGTTTTGCAGCGCCGCGACCCAGCTCACGCCGCAGATCGAAAGCTCATCGGTGCCGTCCGAGCCATGCACGAGCCACGCGGCCTCCGAGCCGAGCGCCTTGAGCACCTCGGCCATTGGCCGGATCCAGGCGCGGGAGAAGGCGCCGGTCAGCTGACGGGTAACGCCTGCCGGGTTGGTCAGAGGCCCGAGCAGGTTGAAGATGGTGCGGGTGCCAAGCTCGACCCGGCTCGGGCCGATATGCTTCATCGCCGGGTGGTGCATCGGCGCCATCAGAAAGGCGAGGCCCACCTCGTTGAGCGCCTGTTGCGCCGCCGCCGGGCCCTTCATCACATCGAGCCCGAGCGCGGTAAGCGCATCGGCGGCGCCCGATTTGGAGGAGAGGTTGCGGTTGCCATGTTTGGCGACCGGCACGCCCGCGCCCGCCACCACAAGCGCGGTCGCGGTCGAGATATTGAGCGTGCCCTTGCCGTCGCCGCCGGTGCCGACGATGTCGATTGCGCCTGCAGGCGCGGTGATCCGGGTCATTTTTGCGCGCATCACCGAGGTGGCGGCGGCGATCTCGTCCACCGTCTCGCCGCGGGTGCGCAAAGCCATCAGAAGCCCACCCATCTGCGCGGGGGTCGCGGCCCCTTCGAACAGCGCCTCGAATGCGATCTCCGCCTCGGCGCGGGTCAGGGCACGTTCGGCGGCAAGGCCGATCAGGGGTTTGAGCTCGCTCATGCGCTCACCTTCACTTTCGCAGATTCGAGGAAATTGCGCAGCATCTGATGGCCGTGCTCGGAGGCGATCGACTCGGGGTGGAACTGCACCCCCTCGATCAGTTTTTCCTTGTGGCGCAAGCCCATGATCATGCCCCCCTCAAGCCATGCGGTGACCTCGAGGCAGTCGGGCAGGCTCTCGCGCTCGACGATCAGCGAATGATAGCGCGTGGCCTGAAACGGCGAGGGCAGCCCGGCAAAAACGCCTTTGCCTTCGTGGTGGATCGCCCCCATCTTGCCATGCACGATCTCGCCCGCGCGGATCACCTTGCCGCCAAAAGCCTCGCCAATGGTCTGATGTCCAAGGCAGACCCCCATCAGCGGCACGCCCGCCTCGGCGGCGGCCAGCGTCAGCGGAATGCAGATGCCCGCCTGCGCCGGGTCGCAGGGGCCGGGGGAGAGCACGATCGCCTCGGCGCCAAGGCCCATCGCCTCTTGCACATCCATCGCGTCGTTGCGCACCACCTTCACATCGGCGCCGAGCTCGCCGAAATAATGGACGAGGTTGTAGGTGAAGCTGTCGTAGTTGTCGATGAGCAGCAGCATGGGCATTCCTTCCTCGCCGCCCGCATTCTGGGGGTGAACCGGGCCGGACGTCGGGGTATAGATGCTCAGAGCAGGCGGCCGGGGTCAAGCCCGCAAGGTGGATCCGGGGCGCGGCCCTCGGGCGCAGAAAGCAGCAAAGGCCGGAACAGGTCTGGAACGGGAGAGCGTAAAATGGCGCGTGGCGTGATTGCGGGACTGACGACGGGCGTCGTCGTTTCGGGGCTAGGGCTGGCGGCTGCCTCGCTGATGCTGCCGCCGCCGCAGCCGTCGCAGCAGCCGCCGCATCGGGCCGAGGCTCCGGTGACGCGCGCCGATCCGGCGCCGGATGCCCCCGATCATGCCGCCACACCGGCGCCCGAGAGGCCGCCCGCCGCGGACCCCGCGCCTGTTGCAGACAACGGACCGGCGCAGGCCGTGCCCTTGCCCGCAGGCTCGGAATTTGCCCGCGACAGCGCCGAGGCGCCCCCGGTGCTTGGGTCGGAGACTGCCGTGCCGGGCGGGGCCGCCGCACCTCCCGTCGCCCCGCCTGCGGAGCGGGCCACCGCAGCGGCAGATCCGGTGACCGATCCGCCGCCGCGCCCGGAAACCTCTGCCAATGCGCCCGCCGCCCCGGCGGCGCCAGAGACGCCGCAAGCCGCGCTGGAAACGCCGCCCGAGGCCGCGCCCGAGATGCCGGTGCCGCCGCCCGGGGAGGCGGTTGCCCCCGATCTGCCGCCGGTCGCCGCGCCGCCCGAACCCGGGCAGGAGATCACGCTGATGCCTGATGGCGGGCTTGTGCCGGCAAGCCCTGCGCTGCCGGGCGTGCTTGAGCCGGGCGCGGGCAGTGGCTTTGGCGATGCCGCGGGCACGAAGGTGAACCGCCTGCCGCAGATTGGCGCCGCCGCGCAATCGGGCCCGGCGACAGAGGCCGCGGCGGAAGAGACGGCGCCCGCGCCCGAAGCCGCGCCGATGCCCGCCGCCGAAGGCCCGGCGATCGAGCGCTTCGCCGCCGCCTATGCGGAAAAACCCGGCAAGCCGTGGCTCACGGTGCTGTTGCGCGATGTTGGCCCCGCCGCGGGCGGGCTCGACCGCGAAACGATCAAGGCGCTTGGCCCCTGGGTGACGGTGGTGCTCGACCCCGCCCGCCCCGGCGCAACCGCCGCTGCCGCCGATTATCGCGCGGCGGGGTTCGAGGTGGCGTTTCTGGCCGATCCGCTCCCGGCGGGGGCCGAGCCCAAGGATGTGGAGGTGGCGCTGGCCGCATGGCGCGCGGCAATGCCGGAGGCGCTTGCCCTCGTCGAGCCCGATCCGCCGGTGTTTCAGGGCGTGAGCCTGTTGCGCCAGCAGGTCGAGCGGGCGCTCGCCGATGAGGGGATGGTTTATGTGACGCGTCCGGCGGGCATGGGCGCGGCAGGGGCGGGCCTGCAAAGCCGGATCTGGCGCGAGCTGGATCAACGCCGCGAAAAGGCGCCGTTCATCTCCCGCACGCTGGCGCGCGCGGCCTTTGAGGCGGGGCGCGATGGCGCGGTGGTGGTGATGCTCTCGGCCTGGCCCGAATCCGTTGCGGGGCTTGAGGACTGGCGCGCAGGCGCAGCCAGCGGCCTGAACCTCGCGCCGCTCTCGGCCACAGTGGCGGCGATGGCGGCGCCCTGAGGGCGCCGCAGCTTAGCTGTTGCCGTGCCGGACGAACAGGCCCGCATCCTCCGCGGCGCGGCGCAGTGCCTTGGATTTGTTGACCGTTTCCTGAAACTCGGACTCGGGGTCGCTGTCATAGACAACGCCGCCGCCCGCTTGGATATAGAGCGTCTGGTCCTTCACCACGGCGGTGCGCAGCGCGATGCACATATCCATCTCGCCATTGGCGGCAAAATAGCCGACGCCGCCGCCATAGATGCCGCGCTTTTCGGGCTCCAGCTCGTCGATGATCTCCATCGCCCGCACCTTGGGCGCGCCCGACACCGTGCCCGCAGGCAGCCCCGCAAGCAGCGCGGACAGCGCATCCTCGCCCTCGGCGAGTTCGCCCACCACGTTCGAGACGATGTGCATGACGTGAGAATAGCGCTCGATCACGAATTTCTCGGTCGGATGCACGGTGCCGATCTTCGCGACCCGGCCCACATCGTTGCGGCCCAGATCCAGGAGCATCAGATGCTCGGCCAGCTCCTTCTTGTCGGCGAGCAGATCGGCCTCAAGCGCGCGGTCTTCCTCGGGCGTCTGCCCGCGCGGGCGGGTGCCTGCGATCGGGCGGATCGTCACCTCGCCCTCGCGCAGCCGCACGAGGATCTCGGGGCTGGCGCCAACGATCTGGAAGCTGCCGAAGTTCAAAAAGAACATGAAGGGCGAGGGGTTGGTGCGCCGGAGCGAGCGGTAAAGCGCGAATGGCGGCAGCGGGAAATCGGCGGCCCAGCGTTGCGCCGGCACGACCTGAAAGATATCGCCCGCGCGGATGTAATCTTTCGCCTTTTCAACCGCGGCCTTGTAGCTCTCGGGCGTGAAGTTGGACCGCAACGGCCCCACCTGCGCCACCTCGCCCATCTCGCGGCCCTGCGTCGGGCTGCGGTCGAGATCGCGCAAGGCATCCATCACCCGTTCGGCGGCCTGTGCATAGGCGGCGCGCGCCGAAAGCCCCGAGCCCTGAAACGCGGGGGCGCAAAGGATCACATCGCCCTTCACACCATCGAGCACGGCCACCACCGAGGGGCGCATGAGCACCGCATCGGGCACGCCGAGCGGGTCAGGGTTGACGTTTGGCAGATGCTCGACCAGCCGGATCGTGTCATAGCCGAGATAGCCAAAAAGCCCCGCCGCCGCCGCGGGCAGATCTTCGGGCATTTCGATCCGGCTTTCGGCAATGAGCGCGCGCAGGCTTTCGAACGGATGGCCCGGCAGGTCTTCGAAGCGATCCTCGAACCGGGCCTGCCGGTTGATGCAGGCCGTCTCTCCGTGGCATTTCCAGATCACGTCGGGTTTCATGCCGATGATCGAGTAGCGCCCCCGCACCTCGCCGCCGGTGACGGATTCGAGCATGAAGGAGTTCTCGCGCGCATCCGCAAGCTTGAGCATCAGCGAGACCGGCGTGTCCAGATCGGCGGCGAGGCGCGCATAGACGAGCTGGTTCTGCCCCGCGTTCCAAGCCGCCTCGAATGCCTCGTAACTGGGAGAAAGGGCAACCATGGGGGCCTCCGTTACTGGATCTGTGCCTGCACCGCGTTGAGCGCGGTGCTGTCGATCGTGATGCCGGCCTCGGACTGCGCGGCGCGGGCATAAAAATCGACGAGATCATCGCCGATCATCTGGCCCAGCCGCTCCGAGAACGTGCTGGCGAGTTGTTTCATCTCGGCGCTCTCAAGATCGGCGGCATGGATCGCCTCGACCGCAACCACGAAGACTTTGCCCGCATCGGCAACTGTCGCGGCCGTGCCGGGGGCGGTTTCAAAAGCGCTGCGGGCGAGCGCCTGCGGCGCCCCCTCGACAAAGGCCCCGCGCGAGAGCCCGGCCTCATTGCGCGCGGCAAAGCCCTGATCGGCAAGGCTCTTGCCCGCGGCGAGATCGGCGATCACTGCTGTCGCGCGCTCTTGCTTCAGGCGTGTGAGCTCCGCGGCCCGCCAGCCCTCGGCCACCTTCTCGCGCACCTCCTCAAACGGGATCGGCGCGGCGGGGGTGATGCCGTCAAGTTGCAGCGCGAAAACGCCACCGTCATCGAGCGTGCCAAGTTCGGGGAAATCTTCCGCCGTGACCTTGTTTGCGGCCTCGCGGAAGCTCTCATAGGCGGCAATGCCGTCGGTGGTGCCCGCCGAAACCGCGATATGGCCCAGCTCCATGTCGGTCTCCTGCGCCATTTCCTCCAGCGTGGCGCCCGAGGCGAGCCGGTCTTCCAGATCGCCCGTCTGGTCCGAGATCATCCGCCGCGCGCGCTCGGTGGCAAGCTCGGCGGTGAGGTCGGGTTTGGCTTCTTCAAACGTGGTTTCCTCGCCGGGCAGGATCGCGGTGATCTCGAACAGCGCCGGGCCGAGGTCGGTGGCGAAGGGGCCGATCACGCCGGGGCCCGCCGCGGCGAAAACCGCCTTGCCGGCATCGCCGCCGATCTCGGCTTCGCTTACATCGCCAAGCGCGATATCGCCCGCCTCAAGCCCGCGTTCCTTGGCCAGATCGGCAAGCGTCGCCGTTCCGGCTGCAATGCGCGCCATGCCGTCGGACGCTTCCGCCTCGGTCGGAAAGACTAGCTTGGCAACGGTGCGGCGCGCAGGCTGGAGATATTCGTCCTTGCGCTGGTCATAGGCCGCCTTGAGTGTCGCCTCGTCGATGGTCACGTTGCCGGCGAGCATCTCGGGCGTGAGCCATGCATAGGTGATCTCGCGCGCCTCGGGCTTGGTGAAATCGCCCTGATGCGCGTCGTAATAGGCTTTCAGCGCGGCCTCATCGGGCGTGCCGACAGGGGCGGGCAGATCCGCCTCGGTGATTTCGGCAAAACTGATGTCGCGGGTCTCGCCCAGATAGCTCACATAGGCCTCAACCAGCGCTTGGGGCGCTGCCGCGCCCCCCGCCACCGCCCCTTGCAGGATCGAGCGGGCCACATCGGCGCGCAGCCGGGTCTCGAAGGCTTTTTCGGTGTAGCCCTGACGGCGCAGCACTTCGCGATAGGCGGTGCGGTCGAACGTGCCATCCGGGCCCTGGAACGGGGCGGCCTGCACGATCTGGCGGCTCACCTCGGCATCGCCGACAGAGAGGTGGAGCTTTGCCGCCTGCTCGCTCAGCGCCGCGGCGCCAAAGAGGCGCGCCTGCACCGCCCGGTCAATGCCGACGGCGCGGGCCTCCTCAAGGCTCAGCGCCCGGCCAAATTGCGCGGCGGCGGCGTTCATCTCCTGACGCAGCGCATTGGCATATTCCTGCACCGTGATCTCGGTCTTGCCGACGGAGCCGATGGATTTCATCCCGCCCGAGAAACTGGTGACGCCGTAGCCGCCAAGCCCGAAGACGAGCATCGCAAGCAGGATCCAGACCACAACGCCCTTGCCGTGCGTGCGCAGCTTCGTCGACATCCCGTCCTCCCGGTTTTCGGCCTTTCAGGGGTGTTTAGGGCTTCGGGCGCGGAGCCGCAAGGCTCAGGGCGCGAGGGCGGCGAGGCGCCTCATCAATTCGCCGATGGTGGGCGTGTCGATATTGGCAAAAGCGATGCGCAACTGGCGCGCGCCCAAGGGGTCATGGGCGGGCATGAACATCGTGCCGGGCAGCAGCAGGACCGCGGCCTCCCGCACCAGCGCGCGGGCAAAATCGGGGGCGGGCAGGGGGGAGGGATGGGTGACATAGGCGAAATAGGCCCCGCAGCCGAGCAGCTTCCAGCCCTCGAGCGTGGCGAAGCCCCGGGTCATCGCCGCGCGGCGCGCGAGGATCTCGGCGCGCTCGCCCGCGACCCATTGGGCAAGGTTGCGCATGCCCCAGAGCGCGCCGATCTGGCCAAGCTGGCTCGGGCAGATCGCCACGGTGTCGAGAAATTTCTCCACCTCCGCGAGCCGCGCGACAGAGGCGACAATCGCGCCGACGCGGTGGCCGGTGAGCCGGTAGGCCTTGGAGAAGGAATAAAGGTGAATGAGCGTCTCGGCCCAGTCGGGATCGGCAAAAAGATCATGCGGCGCGCCCGAACGGGCGTCAAAATCGCGGTAGGTCTCATCGAGGATCAGCGCAAGGCCGCGCGATCGGGCAAGCTCGTAAAAGGCGCGCACAAGCTCTGCCGGATACTCCACGCCCCCGGGGTTGTTGGGGGTCACGAGCACGATGGCGCGGGTGGCGGGCGTGATCAGGCTTGCGGCGCGGTCCGGGTCCGGCAGCAGGCTCTCGCCGGTGGGGAGCGGCACCGCCTCCACCCCGGCCATGTCGAGCCACATCTTGTGGTTGAAATACCAAGGCGTCGGCAGAAGCACCGCATCGCCCGCGCCCGCAAGCGTGGCAAGGGCCGCGCAAAAGGCCTGGTTGCAGCCCTGCGTGATCGCCACCTGATCGGCGCGGATCTCACCGCCATAAGCCGTCGACCATTGCGCGGCGAGTTCTGCGCGCAACTCCGGCAGGCCGAGCACGGGCCCGTAAAGATGCGCGGCGGGGGTGTCGAGCGCGGCGGTCGCAATGGCTTGGCGCAGCGCCAGCGGCGGGGGCTCGACCGGCGCGGCCTGAGACACGTTGATCAGCGGCCGCTCGGGCGCAAAATGCACCCCCTCAAGCCAGCGCCGCGCCTCCATCACCGGGGGAGCGAAGGTGGCACCAAGCGCGGGGTTGAGCGGGGAAAGGGTCATCGGGGCCTCCGGCAAATGTCGCGCCACCTCACCACCGGGGCGCGCGCTTGGCAAGGGCCGGGAGGGCCGGCCCGCAGCAAAGAAAACGGCGCCCCGAAAGACGCCGTGTCGTTTTCATCTTGCAAAAAATATCCCCGCCGGAGGCCAGCGGCCCGCAGGGCCGCCCCCCTCAATCGGTGCCGCGATAGGGTTGCACATATTGCAGCGCCATATCCCAGGGGAAGAAGATCCAGGTGTCCTGGCTCACCTCGGTGATGAACGTATCCACCTGTAACCGCCCCTTCGGCTTGGCATAGACGGTGGCGAAATGCGCTTTCGGGTAGAGCTTGCGCACCAGCTCCAGCGTCCGCCCCGAGTCGACGAGATCGTCGACGACGAGAATGCCCTCGCCGCCCTCGCCCATCAGCTCATCCTGCGGTGCCTTGATCACCACCGGGTCGGACTGGGTCTGGTGGTTGTAGCCCTTCACCGAGATCGTATCGATCACCCGGATGTTGAGCTCGCGCGCCACAATCGCCGCCGGCACCATGCCGCCGCGGGTGATGCCGACAATGGCGCGCCAGGCGCCGTCGCCGGGCCCCTTGCCATCCAGCCGCCAGGCGAGCGCGCGCGCGTCGCGGTGGAGTTGGTCCCAGCTTACGTGAAAGCCTTTTTCATGCGGCAGGCGCTCGGCCATGCGTGTGCTCCTCAGCTCAGGGCGAGCTTGAGGCCCAAAAGCCCCAGAAGCCCGCCAAAGAAACGGTCGATGACGGTCTTCAACCCGAGATAGACCCGGCGTGCATGGTCGAGCGAAAAGATCCGCGCCACGATCACATTCCAGGCCGCATCATTGAAGAAGACGATGAAGAGGATCACGCCGTAAGCCCAGAGGGCGGCATCCGGCGGAATGAAGGTGAGGAAGATCGTGCCGAAGAAGACCGCCGGTTTCGGGTTGGCGAGCTGCGCCGCGATCCCTTGCCAGACCAGGCCAAGGTTCGAGCGCGCCGAGGTCATTTCGTCCATCCGCGTATCGAGCGGTTCGGGCGCGTGGCGCCACATCTTTACCGCCAGATAGAAGAAATAGCCCGCCCCCGCGAGTTTGAGCACGCTCAAGAGGGCGGGGGCGATCTTGAAGAGAAGCGCAAGGCCGAAGAGGGCGGCCAAGGCCCAGATGCAGGCCCCGAGCCCGATGCCGATGGCCAGCCAGACCCCGCGGGCAAAGCCCTCGCGCAGGCTCGTGCGCACCGAAAGCAGAACCGCCGGCCCCGGCGAGATTGCCGCCGCCAGGTTCACGAAATAGATCGCAAGAAAGGCGGCGAGCGTCATTCTTCCCTCGGGGTTGGGCTCAGTCCTTGCGGCCCGTCACCACGTCGATATCGGGCGCATCCACCGCCTTCATGCCGACGACGTGATAGCCCGCATCCACATGCAGGTTCTCGCCCGTGGTGCCCGAGCCGAGATCGGAGCACAGATAAAGCGCGGCCTTGCCGACCTCTTCCTGTGTCACGTTGCGGCGCAGCGGCGAGTTCAGCTCGTTCCACTTCATGATGTAGCGGAAGTCCCCGATGCCGGAGGCCGCAAGCGTCTTGATCGGCCCGGCCGAGATCGCGTTGCAGCGGATGCCGATCTTGCCAAGATCTTCCGCGATATATTTGACCGAGGCCTCAAGCGCCGCCTTCGCCACGCCCATCACGTTGTAATGCGGCATCACCTGCTCTGCGCCGTAATAGGTCAGCGTGAGCAGCGCGCCGCCGTTCGGCATCAGCTCCGCCGCGCGGGCGCAAACGGCGGTGAAGGAATAGACCGAGATGTCCATCGTCATCGTGAAGTTGCCGCGCGAGGTATCCACATAGCGGCCGCGCAGCTCGTTCTTGTCGGAAAAGCCGATCGCATGGACAACGAAATCCACCGTGCCCCAGGCGTCCTTGATCCCGGCAAAGAGCCCGTCGAGGCTCTCTTCACTTGCGACATCGCATTCAAAGAGAAGCGGCGTGCCGAGCGAGGCGGCGAGCGGCTCGACGCGCTTTTTCAGCGCTTCGCCCTGATAGGAAAAGGCCAGTTCGGCGCCCGCATCGGAGAGCGCCTTGGCGATCCCCCAGGCGATCGACTTGTCATTGGCCAGCCCCATGATGAGACCACGCTTTCCCGCCATAAGGCCCGTCGTCATGTCGGATTCTCCCGCTTCCCTCTGGTAAGTGCGAAAGCATTAGGCGAAGAATGAACGAGCATCAAGGCGGGTTGACGCCGGGGCAGCAGTCCTGTCGTCGCAGCGAGGGCGTGCCCGCAGCCCGACAGGAAGGACAATCGGATGAGCGACAGGACGGGTATTTTCGCGGGGGACGATCCTTTCGCGCTGGCACAGGTCTGGCTCGCCGAAGCCGAAAAGACCGAGATCAACGATCCGAATGCGATCGCGCTTGCCACGGTCGACCCGGAGGGCTTGCCCAATGTGCGGATGGTGCTGCTCAAGGAGATCGAGGGGGGGGAGGCGCCTTCGGGGGGCGCGTTTCTCTTCTACACGAATTACACCTCGGTGAAGGCGCAGGAGATCGGGGCGGAGGGGCCGGGGCAGGGCAAGGCCGCTTTTGTGATGCACTGGAAGAGCCTGCGGCGGCAAATCCGGGTGCGCGGTCTGGTGAGTCGCGAGGACGGGCCGCAGGCGGACGCCTATTATGCGTCGCGTTCGCTCAAGTCGCGGTTGGGCGCCTGGGCATCGCGGCAAAGTGAAGCGCTTTCGTCCCGCGCGGCGCTGATGGCAGAGGTTGCAAAGGTGACGGCCACCCATGGGCCGATGCCTGCGCGGCCGCCATTCTGGGGCGGCTTTCGGATCGTGCCGCTGGAGATAGAGTTCTGGGCAGACGGGGCTTTTCGCTTGCACGACAGGTTTCGCTGGGTGCGCGACGCCCCCGGAACCCCCTGGGAGGTGACGCGGCGTAACCCGTGAAAGCCTGTTCTTATGACGTTTTTCCGAGTGATGCATCGGTGCCGCCATTCGCGCTTCGTGAGTTGCAAACATCCGAACTGATCGGTCTTTTCGGCTTGAATCCGGTCGCAAACCTGTGACAACTGAGACCTGACGCGCGAGAGATCCGAAGGTGGCCCGCGCAAGGGCAAGGACAACGGCGAATGCTGGAAACACACAACAGTGTCCGGGAAATTACCGGGCGCGTTAAATGGTTTGATGCAGGCAAGGGCTTCGGCTTCATCCTCGATGAAGAGGGTGGGCCGGATATTTTGCTGCACGCGAATGTGCTTCGCAACTTCGGTCAGGGCTCCGTGGCAGACAACGCCGGTATCCGGGTGCGCGTGCAGGCGACGCCGCGTGGCGCGCAGGCGGTCGAAGTGCTCGAGATCCTGCCGCCGGAAACGGAAACAAGACTCGCGCCGATCGAAGATCTTGGCGACGCTGATCCCGAGATGGTGGCGGCGCTCCCTTATGAGCCCGCGCGGGTGAAGTGGTTCGACAAGGCCAAGGGATTTGGTTTTGCAAATGTGTTCGGTCGGCCTGAAGATGTGTTCATCCATGTCGAGGTGCTGCGCCGCTCGGGGTTTGCCGATTTGGCGCCGGGGGAAGCGGTATGTTTGCGGGTGATCGAGGGGCGGCGGGGCCGCATGGCGGCGCAGGTCGCAAGCTGGGAAGCGGCGCTGCGCGCCTGATCTGTCTGACAGTCTCTCTCTTGAGTGCCGGGGCGGCCTGGGCCGGGCCTTGTGTGCCTGAATCTCGCACGCCCGCCGCTCTGGCTGCGGCGCGCGCGACGGGCGGACTTGGCGCGCTGTGCATCCTTGACGGGCAGGGCGCGGCCCTTGCAGGGGTCCGCGTCGAAATTGCCGATGATGCGCAGGAACGTGCCCAGGGGCTGATGGGGCGCACCGCGCTGCCGCCGGGCACCGGAATGCTTTTCGTTTACGACCAGGCGCAGGTGGTCGCGTTCTGGATGCACGACACGCTCATCCCGCTCGACATGATCTTCATTGATGCGTCGGGGCGGATCGCGCGGATCAATGCGCACGCCCGCCCGCTCGACGAGACCCCGATCCCCTCCGGCGGACCGGTGCAATATGTGCTCGAACTGGGCGGCGGGCAGGCCGCGGCGCTGGGGCTGGCGCCGGGGTTTGCGGTCGCCCCGCTCCTGCCCTGAGATCCTCCCCCGAGATTTCTGCTTTTCAGCACCGCGCCCTGCCGCTAGAGAGAGCGCGTCGGGGCGTAGCGCAGCCTGGTAGCGCGTCTGTTTTGGGTACAGAAGGTCGTGAGTTCGAATCTCGCCGCCCCGACCATCCCGCTGATCGGCCCTTCGTGCGCCAGTAAACCCCGAAAAATGCCGCGACTCGGCGCCCCATCCTTATTTGCGGCCCATCCATCAAAAGGATAGGTCTACCACATATAGTATGGGCCGAGCCCGCGGGCGGGGGCTGTATATTGTGGTGTGAGCGGGCCGGAGGCGCGAATCCCCCACCGCAGTTTGAAGCGTCTTTTGCTCTCTTTTTCCGCGCTTTGGCGCGGAACTGTGGCAGATCGGCCCCACTGCAGCCGCCGCCAGGCCCGGGCGCGGTCCGTGCTCAAATTCTCCACAAGATATTGGGGGGCTGTGGATGATTTCAGGATTTTCGGCAACTTTGACGTGTAAAAGGGTGCGCAGAAAGGGAAATTCGCGCCTTCCCGAGCTGCGCCGCGACCTTGCCGGATGTGGAAGAATCTGGGCGGAAAATCCGCCATCCCCCGTCAACCGAAAAACGCATCTGGAATTGGTGAAAATTGCGTTGACGCTGCCCGCTGCACGCGGCAGGTTGTGGGACGTCGTAAGTTGAGCCACCAGATCTAGTGTGGCAGCTCAAGCGAGACAGCCAATCAAAACGGTCGGCCGCCAGGCACGACCCGCAATTGCGAGATCCCGGGCAGGGGATTTGCAAGCGGGTCTTCTAGGCGTCTCAAGACCGAAACGAGACCACGAACGCACCAAGGGACGGGCAGATGAAGATCGAACGCAAGTTCACCTCGGCGGAAAGCGGCGCCTATGGCGCGATTGCCTTCACCACCACCACCTCGGAGATCCGCAACCCGGATGGCAAGATCGTGTTCCACAACGATTGCGTCGAGGTTCCCGAGCAGTTCAGCCAGGTTGCCGCCGATGTGATGGCGCAGAAATACTTCCGCAAGGCGGGCGTTCCGGCCGCGCTCAAGCGGGTCAAGGAAGAGGGCATGCCCGAATTCCTGTGGCGCTCCGTCCCCGACACTGCGGCGCTTGAAAAGATGGCCGAGGAAGACCGCTTCATCGGCGAGAGCTCCGCCAAGCAGGTCTATGACCGGATGGCGGGCGCCTGGGCCTATTGGGGCTGGAAGGGCGGCTATTTCACCACCGAGGAAGACGCCCGCGCCTATTACGACGAGATGCGCTACATGCTCGCGGCGCAGATGGCGGCGCCGAACTCGCCGCAATGGTTCAACACCGGGCTGCACTGGGCTTACGGCATCGACGGGCCGAGCCAAGGCCATTACTACGTTGATTTCATGTCGGGCAAGCTCGTGAAATCGGCCTCGGCCTATGAGCATCCGCAACCCCATGCCTGCTTCATCCAATCGGTGAAGGACGACCTCGTGGGCGAGGGCGGCATCATGGATCTGTGGGTGCGCGAGGCGCGGCTGTTCAAATACGGCTCCGGCACCGGCACCAACTTCTCGAGCTTGCGCGCCGAGGGCGAGAAGCTCTCGGGCGGGGGCAAATCCTCCGGCCTGATGGGGTTCCTCAAAATCGGCGACCGCGCGGCCGGCGCGATCAAATCGGGCGGCACCACGCGGCGCGCCGCGAAAATGGTGATCTGCGACATGGATCACCCCGATATCGAAGAATTCGTGAACTGGAAGGTGATCGAAGAGCAAAAGGTTGCCTCGCTCGTTGCCGGCTCGAAAATGCACGAACGCGAGCTGAACCGGATCTTCGAGGCGATCCGCAGCTTCGACGGCTCTGAGGGCGGGCGCGTCGATCCGGCGGTGAACGAGGGGCTCAAGGCGGCGATCCGCTCCGCCAAGAAGGCGATGATCCCGGAGACCTATATCAACCGCGTGCTGCAATATGCGCGGCAGGGCTTCACCTCGATCGAATTTCCGACCTATGACACCGATTGGGACAGCGATGCCTATATCTCGGTGTCGGGGCAAAACTCGAACAACTCGGTGCGCGTCACCAACGCCTTCCTGAAGGCGGTGAAGGACGACGCGGATTGGGAGCTTCTGCGCCGCACCGATGGCAAGGTGGCCAAGGTCATCAAGGCGCGCGATCTGTGGGATCAGGTGGGCCATGCCGCCTGGGCCTGCGCCGACCCCGGCATCCAGTTCCATGACACGGTCAACGAGTGGCACACCTGCCCCGAAGACGGGCCGATCCGCGGCTCGAACCCGTGCTCGGAATACATGTTCCTCGACGATACCGCCTGCAACCTCGCCTCGATGAACCTGCTGACCTTCTTCAAGGGCGGCGAGTTCGATGCGGAAGCCTATATCCACGCCACCCGGCTCTGGACGGTCACGCTTGAGATCTCGGTGACGATGGCGCAATTCCCGTCCAAGGAAATCGCGCAGCGCTCCTATGATTTCCGCACGCTGGGCCTTGGCTATGCCAATATCGGCGGGCTTTTGATGAACATGGGCCTTGGCTATGACAGCGATGAGGGCCGCGCGCTGTGCGGGGCGCTGACCGCGATCATGACCGGTATCGCCTATGCAACCTCGGCCGAGATGGCGGCCGAACTCGGCGCCTTTCCGAGCTATGCGAAAAACGCCAGGCACATGCTGCGCGTGATCCGCAACCACCGCGCCGCGGCGCATGGCAATGGCATCTATGAGGGCCTGCAGGTGCCGCCCGTCGCGCTCGATGCGCCGAACTGCCCCGATCAGGGCCTGATCGCGCTTGCCAAGATGGCCTGGGATGAGGCGCTCGCGCTTGGCGAGGCGCATGGCTACCGCAATGCGCAGGTCTCGGTGATTGCCCCGACCGGCACGATCGGCCTTGTGATGGATTGCGACACCACCGGCATCGAGCCCGATTTCGCGCTGGTGAAATTCAAGAAGCTCGCGGGCGGCGGCTATTTCAAGATCATCAACCGCTCGGTGCCGGGCGCGCTCGAAACGCTTGGCTATTCCTCTGCGCAAATCGCCGAGATCATCGCCTATGCGGTGGGCCATGGCAGCTTGGGCAATTGCCCCGGCATCAACCACACCGCGCTGATCGGCCATGGCTTCGGCCCGCGCGAGATCGAGAAGATCGAGGCGGCGCTGCCCTCGGCCTTCGACATCCGCTTCGTCTTCAACCAATGGACGCTGGGTGAGGAATTCTGCACCAAAACCCTTGGCATCCCGGCCGAGAAGCTGAGCGACCCGACCTTCGACATGCTGCGCCATCTGGGCTTCACCCGCGCGCAGATCGAGGCGGCGAATGACCATGTTTGCGGCACGATGACCCTTGAGGGCGCGCCCTTCCTCAAATCCGCGCATCTGGGCGTGTTCGACTGCGCCAATGCCTGCGGCAAGAAGGGCAAGCGCTATCTGAACGTGGAGAGCCACATCCGCATGATGGCGGCGGCGCAAAGCTTCATCTCCGGCGCGATCTCGAAAACCATCAACATGGCCAACAGCGCGAGCATCGAGGATGTGAAGGCGGCCTATGAGCTTTCGTGGAGCCTCGGCATCAAGGCCAATGCGCTTTACCGCGACGGCTCGAAGCTTTCCCAACCGCTCGCTGCGGCGCTGGTGGAAGACGATGAGGAAGCCGAAGAGATCCTTGCCACCGGCAGCCAGGCCGAAAAGGCCGCCGTGCTGGCCGAAAAGGTGGTCGAGAAGATCATCGTGAAAGAGATCGTGCGCTCGCACCGCGAAAAGCTGCCCGATCGCCGCAAGGGCTACACGCAAAAAGCCGTTGTCGGCGGCCACAAGGTCTATCTGCGCACCGGCGAATATGGCGATGGTTCCTTGGGCGAGATCTTCATCGACATGCACAAGGAAGGCGCGGGCTTCCGCGCGATGATGAACAACTTCGCCATCGCGGTTTCGGTGGGCCTGCAATATGGCGTGCCGCTGGAAGAGTTTGTCGACGCCTTCACCTTCACCAAATTCGAGCCCGCGGGCATGGTGCAGGGCAATGACAGCATCAAGAACGCGACCTCGATACTGGACTATGTGTTCCGCGAACTGGCGGTGAGCTATCTCGACCGCACCGATCTGGCCCACATCAAGCCGCAGGGCACGATGTTTGACGATCTGGGCGGCGGCAAGGACGAGGGCAAGCGCTCCAATGTCGAGCCGGTGAGCGAGAGCGCGGCCTCGAAATCGCTCGAAGTGCTGCGCCAGATCTCCTCGAGCGGCTATCTGCGCAAGCGGCTGCCGCAGGAGCTTGTGGTGCTCAAGGGCGGCATGGGCGGGCTGGACCCGGTTGCCGCGCTCAACACGCTGGTGCCCGAGACGGCCATGGCCGTGGGGGCGAATGTGGCGGTGACAAGCTCGACTGCGGTGGCCTCCGGCGTGGTGTCGATGGATGCGCGCGCCAAGGCGAAGATGCAGGGCTACGAGGGTGAGGCCTGCGGCGAATGCGGCAACTACACGCTCGTGCGCAACGGCACCTGCATGAAGTGCAACACCTGCGGCGCCACGAGCGGCTGCAGCTGAGACAGAACGGGGCCGCGCGCCAGGTGCGGCCTGCCGATCCCCTGACGTTCCTGAAAGCTTAGAGAGACCCTGCCGTGCATCTGATCGTTGGCACCAAGACCCTGCCCGAAGTGGCGCTGCGCCCCATCCCCGGCGGCTATGAAGCCGAGGCGAAGGGCGAGGCGCTGCGGCGGCTGATTGATGCGAGCTTTGGCGGCGCCACGATCGAGGTGACGGGCGCGGGCCTGCCGCTTGCGGGGCTCGATGTGACCGATATCCGCATGGCGGGCGCCACCACCACGGTGACGCTGATGCATGCCGGTGCGCGCGCGCTGCACTGAGACCGAGATCCGGGGCAGGTGCGCTTGCCCCAGACGTCGAGAAGGCCCAGGCGAAACCAAAACCTCGGGCACCAATGAAGAGCCTGATCGACGAACCTGGCCCCTGTCCGCAAGGACGGGGGCCTTTTCATCGGGGCAGATCAGGCCTTGAAGATATGCGCGCCCTCCAGCCCGTGCTTGCGCATGGCATTGCGGGTGTCGAGCACAAGCGCCGCCTCGGCCACAAGCGCGTAATCGACCGCGTCGTGATCGGTGGCGATCAGCACCGCATCGAGCCCGGCCACGGTTTCGGGGGTGAGCGGGGTCGAGCAGCGGCCCTCGAAATGGCCGTAAGCGCGGGTGCGCGGAATCGCGGCCACATGCGGGTCGTGATAGAGCACCTCGGTGCCGCGGTCTTCGAGCAGATGAATGAGCTTCAGCGCCGGGCTCTCGCGCATGTCGGGCACGTTCTTCTTGTAGGCAACGCCCAGCACCAGCACCCGCGACCGGCTCAGCGCCTTGCCCGCATGCCGGTCGAGCGCCTCGGCAAGCCGGTCGACCACATAATGCGGCATCGCGGCGTTGATCTCGCCCGCAAGCTCGATGAACCGGGTCGGCAGCTCGAACTCGCGCGATTTCCATGTGAGATAGAACGGGTCGATCGGGATGCAGTGCCCGCCAAGGCCCGGCCCCGGATAAAAGGGCATGAAGCCGAAGGGCTTGGTTTTCGCCGCCTCGATCACCTCCCAGATGTCGATCCCCATCGCGTCGTAGACCACCTTCAACTCGTTCACGAGCGCGATGTTGACGGCCCGAAACACGTTTTCGGTGATTTTCACCGCTTCGGCGGTGGCATTGGTCGAGACCGGCACGATCCGCTCCAGCGCCGCGCCGTAAAAGGCCGCGACCAGCGCGCGCGCCGCCGCCCCGTCGCCCGAGACCACTTTCGGGATCGTTGCGGTGGTGAAATCGCGGTTGCCGGGGTCTTCGCGTTCGGGCGAGAAGCCAAGGAAGAATTCCTGCCCGGAGACAAGGCCGCCCGCCTGCAGGATCGGGCGCAGCACCTCGTCGGTGGTGCCGGGCCATGTGGTCGATTCGAGGATGATCAACTGGCCCGGGCGCAGCGTGCGCGCCACGGCGCGGGTGGTCTCTTCGACAAAGCTCAGGTCCGGGTCACGATGTTTTGAGAGCGGCGTCGGCACGCAGATCGCGATCACATCGCACTCGGAAAGCCGCGCGAGATCTGCGGTCGCCTCAAGCTGGCCCGCGCTCACGAGCGGGCCCAGAACCTCCGAGGGGACCGCCTCGATATAGCTCGCACCACGTGCGATCTGTGCCACCTTGGGGGGGTCTATATCAAAGCCTGTAACGCTGTAACCGGCGCGGGCAAGCGTCACCGCGAGCGGCAGCCCGACATAGCCGAGCCCGATCACGCCGGCGCGCGCCTTTCGGGTCGTGATCCGGTCCATCAAGGTTGCGGCGAGGGGCGAGAGCGGTTCGGAAAGGTCTTGCATGGGATGTCCTGAGCTGGTGGGTCCGACTTGGAAGTTCGGCGCGGGCGTGTCAAGCTGACCCGAGGGCAGGAACCTGAAACAACGGCCGAGGTTGCATGAAGTCACCAGATTTATCCGTTCGGGCAGCCGCGCTGCGCCGGATCGCTCGGGTGTTGGCTCTGGCGTTGCTTGCGGGGGGGCCCCTCACGCAGACGGTGTCCGCCGGGCCAGACCCGGCGGCACGGCTTTTGCGTGACGGCTTCGAGGGCGGGGCGTTTTCTCCGCAGAGCGGCCTTTATTACCGCGACAATGCCGAGCAGCGCGCGGGAAGCTACCGCTTCGTGCAGGAGGGGGCGCGGGACGGGCAGGGGGCGCTTGAGCTCAGGGTTGTGCCGCATTGCGCGCCCGACGCCCTGCGCTGCAGCGAGCGTGCCGAGGTCTGGCAAGATACCCGCAACCGCGTGCCCTACGAGGAAGGCGTCTGGACCGCGCTCTCGATGCGGCTTGGCGCGCCGGTGCCGCAAGATGATCACCGCTATGTCATGATGCAATGGAAGCGCGAAATTCGCCCGGGGGCAGAGGGCGATTTCAGTCCGTTTCTGGCGCTCAGGATGCGCGCGGGCGTGCTCTTCGCCACGATCGAGAGCAATTATCACCCGCCCCGGCCGGGGCTGCCCCGGCCAGAAAAGGGGCAATGCCCGCGCGGGCTGGTGCCGGTCTGGCTGCGGCCGGACACCGGGCAGATGCGCTTTTTGGTGGCGGTGGGCGCGGGCTGGCGGCCAGAACTCGCGCGTGAATTCGACCGCTGCAGCGATGCGTTGCGGCTCAGCGGCCCCGGGTTCCTGCCCGCCGCGCGCCCGATCTGGCACGATTACCTCTTTTACACCCGGCCCGGGCCGGAGGGAGGCGGGCGCATCGAGCTTGTCGTTGACGGGCGGCGGGTGGTGCGCGCGGAGGGGGTGATCGGCGCTGCGGGCAAGGGGCTGGGCAAGCACCAGTATTTCAAGTTCGGCCCTTACCGCGACGCGCATCAAAGCCCCTGGACGCTCTATTTTGACAGTTTCGCGCGCGGGCCTGCCTGCCGCGCTGTGGCCCCGGCTTCGGTCTGCGCGGGGCTGGGCGAATAAGGTGAGCATGCCTGCCCCCCCGCCGTGCCGGACCATCGCGTTTTACGCGCCGCTGAAAGCGCCCGACCATCCGGTGGCCTCGGGCGACCGGCTGATGGCGCGGCAGTTGATGGCGGCGCTTGCGGCGACGGGGGCGGAGGTGGGGCTCGCCTCCTCCTTGCGCGCCTTTCTGCCGCGCTCAGAGGACCGCGCGGCGCTCGAGCGCCTTGAGACGGAGGCCGCGGCCGAGCGCGCCCGCATCGCGGCGCTTTGGGAGCGCGCGGGCCCGCCCGATCTGTGGTTTTGCTACCACCCCTATTACAAGGCGCCAGATCTGATCGGCCCGCCGCTCGCGGCCCGGTTCGGCCTGCCCTGGGTCAGCGCCGAGGCCTCGCTGTCGGCGCGTCGCAATATCGGGCTCTGGGCCGAGACGCAGGGGCGCATGCGCAGCGCGCTGCTTGGCGCGGGGATGAATTTTGCCCTCACCGCGCGCGATGCAGCCGGGCTCCATGCGGGGGCGCCGGGGCTTGCGCTGATGCGGCTCCATCCGTTTCTGGAACTGGCGGCGCTGCCGCCGCCCGCGCCGCTTGCCGGGCGCCGCATCGTCACCGTGGCGATGATGCGCGCGGGCGACAAGATGGAGAGCTACCGCGCCCTGGCGCAGGCGCTCGCGCATCTGCCTGCAGGCGCGGACTGGGCGCTCACCGTGGTGGGGGACGGGCCGATGCGCGCCGAGGTGGAGGCGCTTTTGCCGCCGGGCCGGGTGCGCTTTTCCGGTGCGCTGCCCCCCGAGGGGGTGCGCGCAGAACTGGCGGCGGCGGATGTCTATCTCTGGCCCGGCTGCGGTGAGGCCTATGGGCTTGCCTATCTGGAGGCGCAGGCCGCGGGGCTGCCGGTCGTTGGCTGGGCAACCGCGGGGGTGCCCGAAGTGGTGGCGGCGGGGGAGACGGGGCTCTTGAGCCCGCCCGGCGATGTGGCGGCGCTCGCGCGTGATCTGGCGCGGCTTCTCGACGATCCCGCGCTGAAGCGGCAGATGGGGGCGGCGGCCCGGGCGCGGGTGCTCGCGCGCCATGCCCGGCCCCGCGCGGTGGCAGATCTGGCGCGCGGGCTTGCCTGCGCGATGAAAGGCAAGGAGAACGCCGATGGATGAGGGAAAACGGCGGGCGATCGAGGCGCTTTCTGCGCGTGCCGCCGCCGGGCGACCGCTGCGGCTGTGGTGGCGCGACGACGATGCGGTGGCGCCGAGCGCCCCGCTCGACCGGCTTCTCGATCTTGTGGCAGGCCACGGGCTGCCGCTCACGCTTGCGGTGATCCCCGCGCCCGAGGGGGCGGCGCCGAGCGGGCCCGCGCTTGCCGAGCGGCTGGCGGGGGAAGCGGGCGTGCGCGTCGCGCCGCATGGCTACAGCCACGCCAATCACGCCGGGCCGCAGGAAAAGAAATGCGAGCTTGGTCCGGCGCGCCCGGCCGAGAGCGTGCTTGAGGAGCTTGCCCGCGGTCATGCGCAGCTTCGCGCGCTGCACCCTGAGCGCTGCCTCGCGCTCCTTGTGCCGCCGTGGAACCGGATCGCGCCCGCGGTCCGTGCCGGGCTCGGGGCGGCGGGGTTCAAGGCGCTTTCCACCTTTGGCGTGCCCAAAGGGCAGGGGCCGGTGGCGCAGATCAACACCCATCTCGACATCATGGACTGGCACGGCACGCGCTCCCTGCGCGCCCCCGACACGCTCTGGCGAGACCTTGCGGCCCTGGCGCAGACGGATCTGCCCTATGCCGGGCTTTTGACGCATCATCTTGTGCATGATGCGGCCTGCTGGGCGTTCTTGGAAGAGTTCGCGGCACTCACAACGCAAGCCGGCGCGCAATGGGTTGGCGCGGAGCGGTTGCTTGCGGAGCTTGAAGGATAAAAGCCGCCCCCTCGGGAGAGGCGGCGTCAGCCGGCGGGGGTCAGTGCGCCTTGCGGATCTGGTCGAAGTAATCCGAGGCGGCGCCGGGCGCGATCACGCCATTGGCGTTGAGTTGCGCCCCAAGCGCCTTCATGATCTTTTCGCTGCTTTTCGGGCAGGAGGCCATCAGTTTCATGAAGCAGCGCGAGTTCAGTCGCAGCGCCTCGATCTCGGTGCGGGCGGTGACGGTGGCGGCATAGGGCGCGTCCTGGATCATCGAACTCTGCCCGACAATCGCCACGCCGGCCTCTGATCCGCGCTTGATGATATGGCTACCGTCGCTGGCCTTGTGCACATCGACCTCGCCCGAGAGGATCACATAGGCGCCCTCGTTGGTCTCGCCTTCACGAAAAATCACATCTCCGGGGGAAAATGCTTCCCGGTCTGATGCAAAACACAGCATCCGCAGCCGGGAGGGGTCCACCCCTGAGAGCAGCGGCAGCTTGCCGATCAGTTCGACTTCATCGCGAAACAGCATGAAAGTCTCCTTTCCCAGTCGGGAGGGTCCGTCGCCAGACCATCTCCTCCTATAATATGGGGGCGCATGAAAGCTACGTAAATAGTTCTTCACGCATCAGAGAGCTGCCTGAGGCATCAATGGGCACGACCATCGCGAATTTCGACCACTTCGCTGAATTGGCGGGCAAAAGTGGTGTTGGTGAGGGCCCAGATCACGCCGGGCTTTTGCGGCAACTGGTGCAAATACTCCAAGATGTTGTTCACCAGACGCTGTTGCAACGCAGGATCGAGCCCCGCGAGCGCCTCGTTGAGCACATAGAACCGCGCGTTGCGAATCAGCAGGCGTGCGAGGCCGATCTTGGAGCGCTGCAGCCGCGTGATGCGCCGCCCGCCCGGGCCGACCTCCTGCGCGAGGCCGAGCCCCATCATCTGATCGCGCATCTCCGGGTCGGTCTCGAAGGCGCGGTTGAGCACCGCCAGCACCGCCTGCTGCACCCGCTCTTCGGCGTGGCCGTAGCGGCGGTTGATCTTGCCGAACAGGATGTTTTCCATCAGCGAGGCGTTGAACAGATAACGCGCCGGCTCGTAGCGATCGACCAGCGCGCGCAGCTCCTCGGGCATGTTGGCGTGCAGCTTGTGGCGGCAGGCGACCACGCGCGCGCGCAGCCCGTCGTCGAGCAGGCCAAAGCGGTAGGTCGGCTCGACATAGTCAAAGGCGAGCCGGATCAGCCGCACCCGGTCTTCGAGCGTGGCACTGTCGGCGCCGTCAGGCGTGGTGCGGGCGAGCGTTTTCTCGAAGGCGGGCATCTCTTCGGGTGTCATGTAGGTGAGCCATTGCAGCACCTCCGGCGTATCGGCAACGCCGTTGAAGAGATCGAGGGTGATCCGCGCGAAGTTCCAGCCAAGCGCAAAAAGCTCTGCGTCGAGCCCCTGTGAGATCAGCGTGCGCGCAAAGAACGGGTGGCGCACGATCCTCGGCAGCCGGTTTTGCGGATCGCCCGTCACACCAAAGAGAAGGTTTTCGCCAATCGTGGTCTGAATGTTGAACTGGTCCGGTTCGAACGGCAGAACCAGCCCCTCGAGCCGATGCGCGGTCAGATGCTCGCGCAAGATGGTGCGCAGCGCGAGCACCCCCTCGGGCAGGATCGTGCCCGCCTCCGGGCCGATCCGTTCCTTGAGCGCGAGCATCAGCACTTCCTGGCTCAGCTCCACCACTTCAAGCACGGTGGCAATCGACGGCAGCAGCCCTTCGGGGCCGCTCACCGGTTGCAGCGCGTCGTAATCGATCCAGTCGCCATCGACATCGAAGAGCGGGTTGCCGGCACGCGCCGTTTCGCGCCAATGCCACTGGTTGTGGTTGGCGTCGATGCGGGGCGAGCCATCTTCATGGGTGATCAGCGGGATCCGGTGGCGCAGCCCGTAGCAGATATTGTCGAGGATCGTGCCCGAGAACATCGCGGGGGTTGAGCCGACATAGCCGATCGCCTGCGTGGCAAGGCTTTCGGGCAGGCGGAACAGATCGTGCCCGTCGACGGTGACGCGGCCCTTTGAGGGCGTGAGGATGCGCCCGAGGAGTTCGGCCAGCACGCTGGAGCCGCCAAGCGAGCCGCCGGTGAGCGCAACCGTGCGCCCGGGTGGGATTTCAAGGCTGAAATCATTAAGCAAAACCGCGCCCATGTCGCTTTTCACCGTGACATGCATCACCTCAAGGGCCGGCGCGGGGGGCAGTGTGCAAAGCTCCTCGCCGGGCTCCGGCTCCGGCTCTGCCATGTGTTCGTCTTCGAACCGCTCCACCACCTGCTCGTAGCGCATCTGCGTGTCCTGGCGCGCCAGATCCCAGTCGATCAGCTCCTTCAGCGGCCCCGGCAGCTCCTTGTAGGCGTTGATCACCGCAACAAGCTGGCCGACGTTGAGCCGGTCGGTGATCGTGAGATAGCCGCCGATCGCGTAAAACAAAAACGGTGTGATCTGCGAGATCAGGTTGTTGAGGAACTTCACCATGAACTTGCGCTGATAAAGCTCGTAGCGGATCGAAAAGATCCGCGCGAGCCGGCTGACGATATCGGCGCGTTCCCAGTTGCCGCCGTCATTGGCGTGCACGGTCTCGATATTGTCGACGATTTCGGCCACGCGCCCTGCAAGCTCGCGCGCCGTCACCTGCCGCTCGCGCCCCAGCACGATCAGCGCGCGGCGCATGCGCGGGATGATCAGCACCTGAATCGCCGCCATCCCCGCCGCCATCATGCCCAGCCAGAAATGCTGCACGAAGATGAAGAGCATCGCCGTGAGCGCCTGCCCGCCCAAAAGCGCGGGTTGCACGAAAGCATCGCCCGCAAAGCCGCCGAGTGGCTCAAGCTCGTCCTTCACCATGCTGGAGACTTCGCCCGCCTTGATCTGCTTGAACCGCGCATTGGGGAAGCGCAGGATCCGGTCGACAAGGTCATAGCGGATGCGCCGCAAGAGCCGCTCGCCGAGCCGCCCCTTGCGGGTGTTGATGGTGAGCTTGAAGAGCCCGTTCACGATCACCATGGCGAGGAAAGTGACCGAGAGCGCGGCGAGCGTTTCGAGCCGGTCGAGCTGGAAGCCGTCAAAGAGCGTGACGGGGCCGAGCCCGGGGAGCGAGACGCTCAGGTCCAGAAAGGGCAGCGTGGCGCCCGGCGTTTCGAACCCGTGGCCCTGGATTGGCTGGTTGACGATCGCCTTGGGCAGATCGAAGGCCATGTAATAGGGGATCATCGACACGAGAACGATCAGCATGATGGCGATCTGCTCGCGGCGCGTATAGGTCCAGATATACCGAAACAGTTTGGGGTCCATCAGCTCGATCCGGATCACGCGGGAAGGCGAGGGCGGTGGGCACCGTCCGTCGCTTGGTTAGCCGGGTTATGGCGCAGAGCGGGTCAAAGCGCCAGTGCCGTGAAGCTCAGCCTTCCTCGGCAAGGGCGCACAGAAGTTCTGCAGAGCGCGCGGCACCATCAAGGGCGAGCCCGCCGCCGCCCGGTGCGGGCCTTGCTGCGGCAAGGGATTCGGTGATCGCCCCGGCAAGGCTTTCGGCATCGAGCCCGGTCTCTGCGATCACGCGCGCGCGGCCGATCCGCTCAAGGCGCTCGGCGCGCCGGGTCTGCTCGGTCTCGTCGCCCGCCGCATAGGGCACCAGAATGCTGCGGCAGCCCGCCTGAAGGATGTCGCCCACGGTGTTGTAGCCCGCCTGCGAAACCGAGAGCTTGGAGGCGGCAAGAAGCCGGGCAAGGCCGGGGTAAAAGGTTTCGAGCCGCAGATCATGCTGCGGCAGGCGGGCGGCGGTGGCGGCAAGGTCGGCCCGCACCGGCTCGGGCAGGTTCGGCCCGGTGATCAGGCAGACCGAGAGCCGCCCGGGCAGGTGCGCGAGCGCGCCGAGCGCCGCGCGCGACAGAGCCGCGCCCACCGCGCCGCCGCCAGCCGAGATCACGATATCGACGCCGTCTGTGGCGGGCTCCGGCGCGGGCGGCACCACAAGCCCGGTGTGGCGGATCTTGTCGGCGATGTCGTCGGCGAGGGGAAAGCTGTCTTTCAGCGCGGCAAAAGCGGGGTCGCCATGCACGAGCACGAGGTCGTAATGCGCGCGGATCATCTCCACCGTTTCGCGGTCACGGCCTGCCTTTGTCTTTTCCTGCACGATGTCGCGCACCGAGGCAACAAGGCGTGGCCGGGGCGTGGTGGCCTCAAGCGCTGCGATCAGCGGCAGAAGTTCAAACCGCATCTGGCGCCGCCCGAAAGGGAAGGCTTCGGTCACGACGACATCGGGGTGCAGATCGCGGAAGGTCTGGAGCAGAAGATCGCGCCGCGCGTCGAGATAGGCGGGGGAGGCCACGGCACCGGAGCCATCGGCAAGGCCCTTGAAGCCCTCGCTGGCCGCGTGCAGCGGCGGCAGCGCCACATGCGGCACCCCCGGCGGCGGAAAGCCCGAGACCGGCATGCCGCCGGTGACGAGCGTGACCTCGGCGCCGCGCTCGATCAGCGCGCTGGCGATGCGGCTTGCACGCGCCAGATGGCCGATGCCCAGAAGGTGCTGGATATAAAAGAGAATACGGTTTGCCATCAGCCCCCCCAGGCGCTGCGGAAAAGCGCGGTGAGCCGGGCGATGCCGGGGCGCGCGTCAAACTCGGTGCGCACCCGCGCCTCTGCCGCGGCGCCAAGGCGGGCGCGCAGATCGGGCGTGGTGATGGCGCGTGTGAGCACGGCGGCCAGCGCTTGCGGGTCTTCGGGCGGGCAGAGCAGGCCCGTCTCGCCCTCGGTGACAAATTCCGGGATGCCCGATAGCTCGGTGCCGATCGGCATTAGCCCCTGACTCGCCGCCTCGACGATCACATTGGGCAGCCCGTCGCGGTCCCCCTCGGGCGTGCGTCGGCTCGCGAGCACGAAAAGATCGGCGCTGCGATAGGCGGCAAGCACGTCTTCTTGCGCGAGCGCGCCTTGCCAGCTGATGCGCCCGGAAAGGCCAAGCTCGCGCGCGAGCGTTTGCAGCCGCGCAAGCTCGCCGCCGCCGCCGATATGGGTGAGGCGCCAGTGCAGCCCCTGAGGGAGTTTGGCAAGCGCGCGCAACAGCACGTCATAGCCCTTTTTCGGCACCGCCCGGCCCACCGAGAGGATCTGCACCGGATCGGTGCTCGCGCGGCCATCGCGCGGCGGGCGGGGGCCTGCGAAGGGCGGAAACCGGTCAAGATCAAGCCCGTGATACGCCAGATGCACCGCCGCACCGGGCGCGAGGCCGGCCAGATGATCGCGCCCCGACGCGGTGCAGGTCACGGTCCAGCGCGCCTGTGCCATCTTCTCGGCAAGCTCCCAGTCCGGCGATGTCCAGATATCCTTGGCATGGGCCGAAATCGTGAAGCTCTGGCCCCGCAGCAGCGCGCAATAGCGCGCGACAGAGGCGGGGGTATGGGCGAAATGGGCGTGAATCCAGAGCTTTCCGGGCGGAAGCTCCGCCGCCATCACCAGCGCCTGGCCAAAGCGGCGCAGCCGGTTGCGCGTGATGTCGCGTTTCAGATCGCGCCAGAACGCGCCAAACGCGGCGCGAAAGCCCGGCAGGCGCAGCCCCGAAAGCGCCGCGCGCGCCACGCGCAGCGGCTCTTCGTGCAGATATTCGGGCAGATAATGCACCGGCGCCTTGATCTCGCGATGCACCGGATGGATGCGCGTGTCGGTCGGGCGGCGCAGCGACACAAGAGAAAGCCTCAGCCCCGCGCGCTCAAGCCCCAAAAGCTCCTGCGCGATGAAGGTCTCCGAGAGCCGCGGATAGCCCTTGAGCACAACAACGAGGAGCGGATCACTCATGAGCCGAGCCGGATTTCCGGGGCGGGTTCGCGATGGGCCGGGCGCGGCGGCGGGGCGGGGCGCGCGGCCGAAAAGATCCATTCGCCGACATCGGCCGAGACCGTTTCGAGCCCGTTCATCTCCAGCACCGAGCGCATCCGCGCATCGACTGTTTGCGAGGGGGGCGGCGCATCGCACAGCGCGCGCAGCGCCCCGGCAAAGCGGGGCGTGTCGGTGATGTCTTCGGCGGGCATCATCCGCACAAGGCCAAATTCCTGCCCGCGCTCGGCGCGCAGGGCCTGCTCGAGCCGCGGCGTGGTGCGCGGCACGATCAGCGCGGGTTTGTCAAAGCTCAGGATCTCGCAGAAGGTGTTGTAGCCGCCCATCGCCACCACGCAGCGTGCACCCGCAACAAGATCTTCCATCCGGTTGTCGAATTCGATGATCTCGACATTGGGCAGCGCGCGGGCGCGGGCGATGAAATCGGTGCGTTCGCGCGGCGGCAGATAGGGGCCGAACACCACCAGCGTGCGCGGCACCGCGGCCTCTTCGGGCGTGGTTCGGGCGTGTTCATGGGCGGCGAGCACCGCCTCCACCAGGGCCGCGCCATCGCCGCCGCCCCCGGTGGTGACGAGCAGATAGCCCTCTGCCGGGCGCGGCTGGATCGCCTCGGAGCGCGGGCGGCTGCGGCGCAAGAAGCCCGTGTAATGCATGCGCGCGCGCACCGTTTCGGGCACATCGAGCCCGGAGAGCGGGTCGTTGAACCCTTCCGGCCCGTAGACCCAGATCGCGTCGTAATAGGCCTCGATCTTCTCCATCATCTCCTTGCCGGCCCATTCGCTGGCAAGAAGTTCGGGGGAATCCATGATCTCGCGCAGCCCGAGCACCAGCCGCGTGCCGCGCGCCTTGAGATAGGCCAGCGTTTCCTCCACCTCGCCATGCAGCCCCATCGGCTCCTTGTCGGTGATGAAGATATCGGGGCGGAAGCTTTCGGCGGTATGGCGGATGATCGCGCGTCGCATCGCCAGCGTATCGGTGAGCGAGGTATGCGCCGCCATGGATTGATACTCGCCATTGTGCAGCTTGATCACGCTCGGCACTTTGACAAAATCGACCCGCACCCGGTAATCGAAGGCCCCCGCTATTGTCGCGCCCGAGATGATCATCACCGAGAGGCCGCGATAGGTCTCGACAAGGGCATTGGCAATCGCGCGACATCGGCTCAAGTGACCAAGACCGAAAGTGTCGTGGCTATACATGAGGATACGGGCGTTTTCGAGGCGCTGGCTATTCATGGGCACACTACTGGTCAAAACCTTCGGGACAAGCAAGCGCCACTCCGTTAGCGCCGGACACGTTTATCTGAGCGGGTCGGCGGCGTCACGTAGCCCGTCGCCAAAAAAGTTGAAAGCGAGGATCACCAGCACCACTGGCACCATCGGCCACAGAAGCCATGGATAAAGCGCGATAATGTTGATGCCGCGCGCTTCGGTGAGCAAGATCCCCCAGCTTGTGATCGGCGGGCGCAGGCCAAGCCCGAGGAAGGTGAGGGCGGTTTCGCCAAGGATCATGCCGGGCACCGAAAGGCTCGCCGAGGCGATCAGATGCGACATGAATCCGGGCAGCAAATGGCGCCAGATGATGCGCTGGGGCCGGGCGCCCATCAGCTCTGCCGCCAGCACATAATCCTCTTCGCGCAAGGAAAACAGCTTGGAACGCACGGCGCGGGCCTGCCCGGTCCAGTCCAGCATGCCAAGGATCACGGTGATGCCGAGATAGACAAAGATCGGGCTCCAGGTGAGCGGGATGATTGCGGCGAGCGCCATCCAGAGCGGGATCGAGGGGATCGACTGGATCACCTCGATGGTGCGCTGCATCGCGACATCGAACCAGCCGCCACGATAGCCCGCAATGCCGCCGATGAGGATGCCAAGCGAGAAGGCGACGAAGGTGCCCAGAAGCCCGATCGTGAGCGAAACCCGCGCCGCATAGAGGATGCGCGACAGAATGTCACGCCCGAGCCGGTCGGTGCCCAGAAGGTTGAACCGGCCGCCTTCGGCCGGGCAGACGAGGTGCAGATCGCCCGGAATCAGGCCCAGCATCCGGTAGGGGGTGCCGTGGCAGAAGAATCGGATCTTCTGCACATCGGAGCGGTCGTCCGCATAGACCCGCTTGAGCCGCACCATGTCGAGGGTGACGCTTTGCCCGTAGACGAAGGGGCCGACAAAGCTGCCGTCGTGGAACAGATGCACCTGTTGCGGGGGCGCGTAGATGGCGGTGTAGTCGTGATCCTCAAGCCGGTAGGGGGCGAGAAATTCGGTGATCAGCAGCGTCGTGTACATCACGATCAGGAACACCGCCGAAATCAGCGCAAGCCGGTGGCGGCGGAACTTGATCCACATGATGCGGAGCTGGCTCGCCTGACCGCCCGCCGCACCACCAAGCCCGCCCGCAAGGCCCGGAGATTCCGCCGCGGGATCGAAGGGTTCGGCGGAGACGAAATGGCCCGGCGCCGCGCCCGGTGCAGGCAACGGCCCGGGTTGCATATCCGGTTCGGTCGGGGGGGTCATCCGCGCCTCCCTTGCAGCCGCACACGCGGGTCGATCAGGCTCAGCGCAATGTCGGAGACAAGCACGCCGATCACGGTGAGGAAGGCCAGAAACATCAGGAAAGATCCCGCCAGATACATGTCCTGGCATTGCAGCGCGCGGATCAGCATCGGCCCCGTGGTCTCGAGCGACAGGATGATCGCGGTGATCTCGGCGCCGGAGATGATCTGCGGCAGCACCGAGCCGATATCGGCCACGAAGAAGTTGAGCGCGAGGCGGAGCGGATATTTCGCCACCACACGTCCGGGCGAGAGCCCCTTGGCGCGGGCGGTGGTGACATATTGCTTGCCCAGCTCATCGAGCAGGTTCGCGCGCAGCCGCCGCGCCATGCCCGCGGTGCCCGCGGTGCCGATGATCACCACCGGGATCCACAGATGCGCGAGGATCGAATGCAGCTTGTCCCAGCTCATCGGCTGGTTCAGGTATTCGATGTCCATCAGATGGCCGATGGAGAGGCCAAACCAGACATTGGCGAAATACATCAGAATGATCGCCAGCATGAAGTTGGGAATGGCGAGGCCGATCAGGCCGAGCAGCGTCAGCCCGTAATCCCCCCAGCTGTATTGATGCGTTGCCGAATAGACCCCGATCGGGAAGGCGAGAAGCCAGGTGAACACGATCGTCACCGTGGAGACCATGATCGTCAGCCAGAGCCGGTCGCCCACCACTTCGCTCACCGGCATGCGGTATTCGAAACTGTAGCCGAAATCACCGTGCACCATGCCGGTGACCCAATGCAGATATTGCAGCGGCATCGGGTCGTCGAAATGATAATGCTCCTTCAGCAGCGCGATCTCCTGCAGGTCGGCGGGTTCGCCGAGCATCTGCAACTCCTGCACATAGCTCTCGAAGTAATCGCCGGGCGGAAGCTGGATGATGGTGAAGACCAGCACCGAGATCACGAAGAGCGTCGGCACCATCATCGCGATCCGGGCAAGGATGTAACGCAGCATCGGCTAGCCCTCCTTCCCGTCCGTGTCGTCGAGCCAGAACGTGTCGGGCATGTAGACGCCGAGGATCGAGGTCGGCACATAGCCGATCAGCCCGGTTTCGGGCAGGTTGCGCAACCGGGCGCTGCGCACCACCGGCTCCGGCACCGCGTTGACGGTGCCGATCGAGAACACCTGATCGGCGTGCAGCGCGAGCATCTGGTGCCAGATCTCGGTCCTTTCGTCCTGGCTTGTCGAGCCGCGCCAGCGGTCGAGCAGGCGCAAGAGCATCAGCGCCTCGGGCATGTCGGGGGCAATCCCCTGCCGCCCCTGCGAGACGTAATGCGCGCCCCAGCGCGGCCAGTTGAGTTGGTCCTCGGCGGTGGGGGCGAGCTCGTAGGGCGGCATCTCGGGGGTGGGGAGCGCATTGTCGAGCCCGTTCCAGACCGACATCACCGTCATGCCCGCAAGCGCGCGGGAGCGGAACAGTTCGCGCTGCGAATTGCGGGTCCAGACCGCAAGGCCGACGGCGCGGAAATGGTCGCGGATCATTTCGAGCACATCGGTCTGCAGGCTGCTCTCGCCCGCGGTCTCGATCATCAGCCCCGCCATCTTGCCATCGGGCATGCGTCGGAAGCCGTCGCGGTGCCGCAGGCCGAGCAGGGTCCGGTCAAGGAGCGCATTGGCTTGCTCGGGGTCGTGGCTCGCCCAGGCCGAGGCGTAGTGCGGCTGGTAGAGCACGCTCTCGGGCAGGATCGTGTTCTGGCTCGGCGTGGCGAGGCCAAAGAACAGCACCTGGTTGATCTCGTCGCGATCAATCGCAAGCGACAGCGCGCGGCGCACCGTCACATCGCGCCAAAGCGTATTCCAGACCGGGTCGAGGCAGTTCAGGTTCGGCATCAGCGCCACGCGCGAGCCCTGACTGCGGGTCCAGAGCGCGACCTTGATCGGAAACCGAGTCTCCGCCTCCTTGACCAGCGTGTAATCGCTGAATTCGAGCCCGGTGGCTTGCAGGTCGCTTTCGCCGGTGGCGACCTTCGCGGGCAGGATGTCGTAGCTGGAGACATCCATCTCGAACCGGTCGATATAGGGAAGCTGCACGCCCGCGCTGTCGACCCGATGGAAATAGGCGTTGCGCTCGAACACGAATTGCTCGGAGGGCGGCGAGGTGCGTGGCCGCCACGGCTCAAGCGTCGGCAGATCGGGGTTTTCGGGGCGGCTTGAGCGGCTCACCTTCTGGTGCAGCGAGCTCCAGTCATCGACGCGCCAGTGCTTGGCGAGCTGCTCAAGCCGCGGCATCGGTGTGTAGCGGGCATGGAACGCCTTGAGATAATGCGCCGGCAGGAAGAGCCGCAGCGGCACCGGTTCGGCCAGCCGCGCCGGGAATTCGGGCAGCGGCGCGTGCCAGCTGTAGCGCACCGTCACCTTGTCAAGGATCTCGAATTTCGGGCCGCGCCCGTCGAGCAGCATCTCGGGCGGCATGCCCCCCAGCTCGGGATGGCCAATCACATCTTCCCAGCAGTAGCGGAAATCCTCGGCGGTGAAGGGATGACCGTCCGACCAGCGGTGCCCGGGGCGCAGATGCAGCGTGAAGATGCGGTCGCCCTCCACCTCCCAGTCGCGCAGCAGGTCGGGAACGAGCTCAAGCTCGGGCGTGTAGGCAAGCAGCCGCGCATAGCCGAGGATCGGCATGTAGCGCACATCACGCTGCCCGCCGATCACCATGCGGAGCGTGCCGCCACATTGGCCGGGGGTGCGCCCCATCGCGGCAAGGTCGATCACGCGCGGCACGTCGGGCAGGCGCGCGGCCACCGGGGGCAGGGCACCCATGGTTTCTTGCGCGGCAAAATAGGGGGCGCTGACAAAAGCCTCGGCAAGGCTCGGCGAGAGTGTCGCGCCCGCGGCAATCAGCCCCAACGCCTCGCGCCGCCCGATCGGGCGCCCGGAAAAGCCGCGGTTCTTCATCTTGCCCCCCCCGTGCCGTCGAGGTCGCGCCGGTCGGCCATCGGCTGCATCCGCACCAGATGCCCGTCGCCCAGATCGACCAGCTCACCCGGCGCCTCGGCGCTTTCGCGGAAGGCGGCGGGCCAGGCGCTCTCGGCCTGCGCCGCGGGCATGCAGGCGGCGGCGATGTCGAGCGGGTGATGCGGGTCTGGATGCGGCACGGCGGCCAGAAGCGCGCGGGTATAGGGATGGGCGGGCGCGTTCATCAGAGCCTCGCGCGGGGCGAGTTCCACGAGCCGGCCCCGCCACATCACCGCAATCCGGTCGGCCAGATAGTTCACCACCGCGAGATTGTGCGAGATGAACAGGTAGGTGAGTTGAAGTTCTTTTTGCAAGTCTTTCAGAAGGTTCAGAATTTGCGCCTGAACCGACATGTCGAGAGCGGAAACGGCCTCGTCGCAAACGATGAATTCGGGGCCAAGGGCGAGGGCGCGGGCGATGCCGATGCGCTGGCGCTGCCCGCCCGAAAAGCTGTGCGGATAGCGCGAGGCGACCGCAGGCCCTAGCCCGATGGCGGCAAGGAGCGCCGCCACCATCCGGTCGCGCTCGGCGCGGGTGCCTCGGGCATGGATGTCGAGCGGCTCGGAGAGGATCTGGCCCACCGTCATGCGCGGCGAGAGCGAGGACATCGGGTCTTGAAAGATCATCTGCACGCGCTGGCGCAGCGCGGTAAGCTCGGCGCCCGCGGCCCCGGGCACGTCGAGCACGCCGCCTGCGCTGTCATGGAGCAGGATCTGTCCCGCATCGGGGGCAAAGGCGCGCACCAGCATCTTGCCGACGGTGGTTTTGCCCGATCCGCTCTCGCCCACGAGCCCGAGGCATTCGCCGCGCCGGATCTCGAAGCTGACATCGTCGACTGCGCGCAGCGCAGGCTCCGAGCGTGCAAACAGCCCCCAGGAGCGGTTGCGCGGCAAAAAGCTTTTGCTCAGCCCCGAAACGGTGATCAGCGGGTGCGCTGGCGTGGCAGAGGCGGCGGGCGCGGGCGCGGCCGGAACGGACATCGCGGCAAGCGCGCGGATGCCTTCGGCGGGCACCTCGCGCAGGGGCTTGAGCCGGTCCCGCGCGCGCGGGCCAAAGACCGGCACGGCGTTCATCAGCCCGCGCAGATACTCATGGCGCGGATCGGCAAAGATCGCCTCGGTCGGGCCCGATTCCAGCACCCGTCCGTGATGCATCACCACCACCTCGTCGGCGAGGTTGGCGACCACGCCGAGATCGTGGGTGATCAGCAGCACGGCGAGGTCAAATTCCCGTTGCAGATCGCGGATCAGCCCAAGGATCTGCGCCTGGATCGTCACGTCGAGCGCGGTGGTGGGCTCGTCGGCAATGAGCAGCGCCGGGCCGCAGATCACCGCCATCGCGATCATTGCGCGCTGCCGCATCCCGCCTGAAAGCTCGAACGGATACATGTCATAGATCCGCCTCGGGTCGGGCAGGCCGACCCGGCCCAGCATCTCCTCGCAGCGCGCCCGCAGCGCGCGGGGCGGCATCGGCTGGTGCAGCCGCAGCGCCTCGGAGATCTGGTTGCCGATCGTGTGCACCGGCGAGAACGAGGTCATCGGCTCCTGAAAGATCATGCCGATCTGCGCGCCGCGGATCGCGCGGATGGCGCGCCCGTCATGGGGCAAGGTGAGCAGATCGACCGGTGCGCCCGCGCCGGTGTCGAGCCAGACCTTGCCGGAGACACGGGCATTGGCCGGTTGCAGCCCGAGGATCGCCTGGCCGGTGACGCTCTTGCCCGAGCCCGACTCGCCCACAAGTGCGGTGATCTTGCCGGGCCGCACCCGCAAGGAAGCCCCGCGCACGGCCTCCACCTCGCCTTGCAGAAGCGGAAAGCTGACCCGAAGCGCGTCGATGCGCAGCAGATCTCGAGCGGTGTCGGGGAGGGGGCGTGTCGAGGGGAGCACGGAAAGTCTTCAGGCGGATCTTGCGGAGTCTGTTGGGGCGCGGGACGGAGTGTCGCACCAGAGTGTGCCGCCAAGCGGACAATGTCGAGGGTGAAACGTGCACAAAGCAATATTTACGCCAACCGGGCCAGCGCGGCTCAGACCGGGGCGGGAAGCTCGATGCGCGTGACCACGCCCCCGTCTTCGAGCGCATGGAAGGCATCTTGCGGGGCCGAAAGCGCGACGGCTTCCGCAAGCGGCAGCCCGGCATGCAGCCCGCGCAGAAGCCGGCCGGTAAAGGCATGAGAGATCAGCACGAGGTCTCCCGGCTGCGCGCAGGCGGCTTTGTGCACATCGGCGAGACGGGCCAGAACCGCGGCGAGCGGCTCGGCTCCGGGGGCATGGAACATCCATTGGCGCCGGGGATGGCGCTTGCGAAAGCCGGGGGCCTGCGCCTCCATCTCGGCGCGGGTGAGCCCGTCCCAGGCGCCCAGCGCAATCTCCTGAAGGTCGGGCTGCAGCACCAGCGGAGGCGGGGTGCCGGTGGCCCGCGCGATCTCGGTTGCGATCAGCGCGGCGGTGGTTTGCGCGCGCGGCAGCGGGCTGACCCAGAGCGTCGGGCGCGGCGCAAGTGTGGCCAGATGCGCGCCAATGCGCCGGGCTTGCGCCGTGCCGCGCGCGGTCAACGGCGAATCGAGCCGGCCCTGATACCGGCCCTCCAGATTGAAAGCGGTCTCGCCATGGCGCAACAGATACAGCACGGAGCCTCCCGGGGTCGGGGCCCCGATGCACTATGAACTGCGCCGGGGCCGGTCTGGCGTCGTTGACGCAGCCAGAGCGGGGCCATGTCAAGCCCCTCTCCGCGCGGGCGAAGCCTGCGCGGGGCGCGTCACGCGGCACCGGCGGGCACCGGCTCAGGAGCTGCGCCGCATCGGGGTGCGCCCGTCGATGCCCGAAAGGCCAGAAAAACCTTGGCGGCGCGCGAAATCCTCTGCCGAGAGCGGCATAGAGAACAGGTAGCCCTGCAAGATGTCACAGCCGAGCCCGCGCAAGATATCGGCCTGTGCCTCGGTTTCCACCCCCTCGGCCACGGTGCCGATGCCGAGCGTTTCCGCGATTTCGATGATCGCCCGCACGAGGCTTGCCGCGCGCGGGTCGCGCGCCACCGGGTCGATGATGCGCCGGTCGATCTTGAGCGCGGAGGGCGCGATCTGCATCAGCCCGATGATCGAGGCATGCCCCGAGCCGAAATCGTCGATCTCGATCTCGATTCCCGCCTCGCGGATCGCATCGAGATGGAAGCGGAAGGCGTCGCTCTCCTCCTCGACGAAAATCGATTCCAGAAGCTCGAAGGTCACGCGGGTCTCGCCATCCACCATGCTGCGCGCGGATTGCACCACATCGGGGTCGTTCATGCGCCCGGCCGAAACGTTGAAGGAAATTTTCGGCACCTTCAGCCCGCGGGCGCGCCAGCGCGCGAGCGCACCACGGGATTTTTCCATCATCACCCGGTCGATCTCGGGAACGAGGCGGAGCTGCTCGGCCACATGCATGAAGGCATCGGGCGCGAGGATGCCGCGCTCGGGATGCTGCCAGCGCAACAGCGTTTCCACCCCGGTCAGCATGCCCGTTTCCGCCGCGACCTGCGCCTGGAAGAAGGGCACGAATTCGTCCCGGTCGAGCCCTTCTTGCAACTCCGCCGCCAGTCGGCGGTCAAGCAGGAGGTTGGTGTGCAGCTCCGGCGTGAAGAACTCCATCCGGTTGCGCCCGGTGTTTTTGGCACGGTAGAGCGCGGCATCGGCAAAGAGCTGGATCTCGGAGCCCATCTGCCCGAGATCCTCGGTCTGGGCGATGCCGAACGAGGCGCCAAAGCGGCACTGCCGCCCTTCGAACAGCAATGGCTCGCTCAGCCGGGCCTGCAGCCGCTCGACAATCGCGCTCGCCTCTTCGCGGTTGCTGCCGGCGCGCAGCAGGATGGAAAACTCGTCCCCGCCGATGCGGGCGGCAAAATCGCTCGCGCGAAGCGTTTCCTGCAGCACCTCGGCCACCCGCACCAGCACCAGGTCGCCCGCTTCATGCCCCAACGTGTCGTTGACATATTTGAAGTGGTCGAGGTCGATGCGGATCAGCGTGCAATCGCGCTTCTGTCCATCCTGGGTCTCGGCGATCCGTTGTGCGAGCACCTTGTCATAAAAGCGCCGGTTCGGCAGGCCGGTGAGCCCGTCGTGGAGCGCTTGGCGCTCGTTTTCGGTGCGCATCTCCTCGGCAAGCAGATGCGCCGAGCGCAGCTCCGCCTCCCGGCGCACGTCTTGCGTGACATCATGCAGCGCCCCGGTCCAGACCACGGAGCCGTCTTCGAGCATGCGTGGCGTGGCAGAGTTGGCCAGCCAGATCTCGCCCCGGCTCGGATGTTCGACCCGGAACCGCTGGTTCCAGAATTCCATCTTTGTCGCGGTCAGCCCCTGCGGGCCGATGAACGCGTCCAGATCCCCCGAATGCACATTGTCAAACACCTCTTTGGCGCTGCGGTCTTGCTGGAAGAAGCCATAGCCAAGCCCCATCAGCTCTTCAAAATAAGGGCTGGCATAGGGGATCGAGGTTGTCCCGTCGGCGGCGCGCTTGAATTCGTAAAGGCCCGCAGGCGCGATCGAGGCGATCCAGGCGAGCCGCTCAAGCGCTTGGCGCACGGCATCGGCGGCCTCGCTCGCGCGCTTTTCGCTCGCGACCCGCTCGGTGACATCCATCGTGTTGCCATACCAGACGATCCGGCCATCGGGCCGGGCAAAGGGCTGGGCCGACACATGGAGCCAACGCATCCCGTGCTCGGGGTGATCAATCCGGTGTTCAAGTTCAAAGCGGCTGAGGGTGCGGGCCGAAACCTCCAGCGCGTCATGCGCGCGTTCCTCATCCTCGGGCGGAAAATGCGTGAACAGCGTGCGCATGTCGGCGTGCAGGGCCGCCGGGTCCACCCCCAGAAGTTCGGGCAACACCGGAGAGAAGAAGGCGAAGCTCATCTCCCCGCCGGGCGGAAGGTGAAACTCGAAGATCGCGCCGGGCGTATGCTCGGCCATCGTCATCATTCGGTCGTGCACCCGGCGCAGCTCTTCCGCCGCGATTTGCGCGCGCTCCTCGCTGGCCACCTGTTCGGTGACATCGAGCACGTTGCCAAACCAGATCGTCGCCGCATCGGATTGGCAATAGGGCTGGGCCACCACCGCGAGCCAGCGCCGCCCATGTTGCGGATCGTCCACCGCAAAACGGGCCATCGCGCTGCCATTGGTCGCTTTGGAGGTTTTGATCAGATCCTCGATCTGGGCCTGATGCTCTGCGCTCATATGCGTGAAGATCACGCTTGCATCTTCGGCCAGCGCATGCGCGCTCACGCCCAGCAAGATCGGCAGCTTGGCGGAAAAATACGGCAGTTCCGCATGCCCCGAGGCGTCGAGCCGGTATTCGAACAGCGCGCCGGGGGCGTTGTCGGCCAGATTGTCGAGCCGGGCGCGGGCGCGTTCGGCCTGCGCGGCGGAATCGGCGAGGCGGCGCTCGTTCTCCTTGATCGAGTCGATGTTGATGATGGCGCCGGAGAGCAGATAGGGCAGGCCCTGATCGGAGCGGTCAATTTTGCGCGCCACCGCGCGGTACCAGTGCCAACTGCCATCGGCATGGCGCCGACGGTGCTCGTGCGAATAGATGTCGGACTCTCCCGATTTCATCGCCTCGGCCTGCGCGATGGCCTCGGGCATGTCATGGGGATGGATCAGCCCGCGCCAGCCCGCCTCGGTCGAGGGGAAGGCGTCGGGGGCGAAGCCGAAGAGCTGATAGGTCTCATCCGGGGTCCAGCCTTCGCCGGTCTCCGGGCAGATCGAAAAATGGCCGATCTCGGCGCAAATCGCAGAGGTGCGCAACAGTTCCGCCCGTTCTTCGGCCAGCGCACGGCTTTTCTGGGCATCGGCGAGCGCCTCCGACAGCCGGCTTTCATTGGCCTTCAGATGGTCGACGCAGGTCAGCCCGCCATAAATCTGAAACGGCAGCCCCTTGTCGCTGCGGTCAAGCTTGCGGGCGATGCCGCGATACCAGTGGTAGGAGCCATCCTTGTGGCGCAGCCGCGCGGTATTGTCGAACACCGGAGCGCGGTCAACGATCATGTCCTCGATCAGCGTGATGGCATCGGGCAGGTCATCGGGGTGGTAGAGGCTGCGGAACCCTGTCGAGTCTGCCTTGAATTCGCCCGGCTCATAGCCGAGCTGGCGATAGCCCTCGTCGTTCATCCAGCTTTCGCCGAGTTCGGGGCAATCCACCCAGACGCCAAAGCCGCCAAGCGCGGCGGCGGTGCGCATCATCTCTGCCGAGGTGGCGGCGGCGTCACGGGCGCTTTGCGCTTCGGCGAAGGCCTGAAACACCCAGGCCTCACTGTCCTTGCGGTCGCTGATGTCGGTCAAGGCGCCGCAAAGCATCACCGGCAGGCCCTGATCGCGCCGGTCGACGCGTTGGCCGCGCGCGGTGATCCAGGCCCAGGTGCCATCGGCCCGCAGCATTCGGAAGTCATGGCAATAAGACTGCGTCTCGCCATCGGACATCGCCAGAAAATCGTTGCGCACGGTTTCCCGATCGTCGGGATGGGTCAGCTCCATGAACTTTTGAAAATCGAAGCGCGTCTCAGGCGGATAGCCGAGCAAGGCGCCGAAATGCGCGCCGACCTCGCCATAACCGAGTTCGGGGAAGCGATGCCACGCGACGATGCCACTCGCCTCAGAAGAGATGCGCAGGATGTCCGCCTCTGCGCGGGCGGCCTCAAGCTCTGCCTCGGCGCGCGCGAGCGCCAGCCCAAGTCGTCCGGGGCCGGTTTCGCCGGGCAGCGCCTCGACGAGTTGCAGTGCATAAAGCGCCGGGGCCGGATCGGCAGAAGGATCGGCGCTGTCGGCGCAGGCGGGGCCCGCATCGGTCGAGACGGACCAGATCGAGACGTCAAACGGGCAGGGCCCGTCATCGCCATCGTCACAGGTCATGCGAAAGCGGGTGGGGCCGTCATAGGCGAGGGCGAGGGCAGGCATCAGGCGGCGCAGCACCGCCTCCGGCAACAGATCGGCCAGAGCGCGTCCGACGGGATCGCCTTCCCCGGCAAAGCGCCGGCTGAAGGCCGGATTGGCCCAGCGCAGCCGTCCCGCAGCATCCACGAGCGCCATTGCGCCCGGAAACCCGGACAGAACAGCCTCAAAATCTGCGTGTCCCCCCACCATTAAAACCTCACACTGGTCACACCCGCCCACGGCACTTTCGCCCGTAAAGGTTAAGGTCTGACTTCGAAAAACGCTTTGCCGAGGGGATTTTGGCGCCCGTGAGGGGCGGGGTCAGCCGCGCAAGAGCACGCCCACAGCTTTCGCATCGGGGTAGACATCGGGCTTTTTCGACGAGATCGCCGCATGCGCGACCCCTTCGAGCGTGTGCACGAAGGTGTGGATGCGGCTCACCAGCTCTTCTTGCGTGTCGATCCGCGTGCCGTTGAAAGAGCGCACGAACGCGGCCACCCGGTCGTAATCGAAGAACTTTCCCGCCGCCCAGTCGGTGCCGGTGACGGTGATCTCGGCCGACACAAGCACCCGCTGAGGGCGGGCCCGCTCAAAGTCGTGAATGCCCAGAAACATCGTGATTTCAAGCTCTTCGAGCCGAATTATCAGATCAGCCATGCACATAGCCCTGCTTCACGAGAAACGCCACATCGCGCGGCAATTGCCACAGCGACTGGCCACCATCGACGGCGATCACCTCGCCCGTCACCCCTTTGGCCGACCACAGATAGAGCGCCGTGCGCACGAGATCTTCGGGCGTGACTTGCCGCGCCAACGGGTTGATGCGGCTTGATTTTTCAAAGTTCTCCGGGGTTTGTTTGCCGGAGATGAGGGTGATCGAGGGGGCGATGCCATTCACCCGCGGCGCGCCCGCAAAGCGCATCGCCAGCATTTCGGTGGCCGCAAGCAGCGCCGCCTTGGACAGGGTGTAGGAAAAGAAATCCGGGTTCAGCGCCAGAACCTTGTTGTCGAGCATGTTGATCACAAGCCCGTCCGCGCCGGCCATGTCCTGCGCGGCAAGCCGAGCGGCAAGCGCCACCGGCGCTTTCAGGTTGACCGCAAAATGCGCGTCCATCGTGGCGCCGTCGAGAGTGAAGACATCGTCATTCATGAAGTTCGAGGCGTTGTTGAGCAGCACGTCGACCCGGCCAAGCCAGGCCTGCGCCGCGTCGAACACCGCCTGCACCGCCGCGGGGTCTTCGAGGTCTGCCTGCACGATGCGGCAAATCTCGTGCTCCTGGTTCAATTCTGCCGCGAGCGCTTCCGCTTCCGCTGCCGAGGCGCGGTAATGCAGCATCACGCGAAAGCCAGCCCCCGCAAAGCCGCGCGCCATTGCCGCGCCGATCCGTTTGGCGCCACCGGTAATCAGGATGCCGGGCATCTGTCCCCCCTTGTTTTCTCATATCTAGGGGGCGGGGCGGGCAAGGAAAAGCCCCCGGAGGTGTCTCCGGGGGCAATCGGGCAGGGCCGGCTCAGAGCTTGCCGTTGCGCTGCTGGATCATCATGAACGTGTCGTAGTTATACTCGGAGAGCTGCATCCACAGGTAGGCGTCCTTGCGGAACGCCCATTGGCTGTCATGGATCTTCTTGAAGGCGGCGTTCGAGGCGTCGAACTCGGCATAGACTTCGTTCGCCGCGGCAAAGCAGCCGTCGAGCACTTCCTGGCTGAACGGGCGCAGTTGCGTGCCGTTGGCCATCAGCGATTGCAGCGCCGCCGGGTTCTTCCAGTCATAGCTTGCCATCGCATCCTGGTTGGCCGCCTGACAGGCCGCGGTCAGCGCCACCTTGTAGGGCTCGGGCAGCGCGTTATAGGCATCGACGTTGAACATCGCATGCAGACAGGCGCCGCCTTCCCACCAGCCGGGGTAGTAGTAATAGGGCGCCACCTTGTAGAAGCCGAGCTTTTCATCGTCATAGGGGCCGACCCATTCGGTCGCGTCGATCGTGCCTTTTTCCAGCGCGGGATAGATGTCGCCGCCCGCGATCTGCTGCGGCACCCCGCCAAGCCGTTCAAGCACCTTGCCGCCAAAGCCGCCGATCCGCATCTTGACCCCTTTGAGGTCTTCAAGCGTGTTGATTTCCTTGCGGAACCAGCCGCCCATCTGGGCGCCGGTGTTGCCGCAGGGCAGTGCCGTGACGTTGTAACCCGCGTAGAACTCGTTCAGCAACTCGATGCCGCCGCCATAGTAGAACCATGCGTTTTGCATCCGCATGTTGAGCCCGAAGGGCACGGCGGTGCCAAAGGCAAAGGTCGGGTCCTTGCCCCAGTAGTAGTAAGAACAGGTGTGGCAGGCCTCGACCGTGGCAGAGGAGACGGCATCCATCGCCTGCAGGCCCGGCACGATCTCGCCTCCGGCAAAGACCTGAATGTTGAACTTGCCATCCGTCATCCCGCGCACGTAATTCGCCATCGTCTCCGCGGCGCCGTAAATCGTGTCGAGCGATTTCGGAAAAGACGAGGTCAGCCGCCAGGTGACGGTCGGGCTCTCCTGCGCGATGGCGGGGGCGGCAAGAGCGGTTCCGGCGGCGGCGGCAACAGTGCCGAGCGCGCCCTTCCGGATGAAAGTGCGACGATCCATATGAATTTCCTCCCAGTCGTCTGGTGTGCGACGTTTCCCCCGGGGTCCGGCGAACCGGCCTCCCCCCCGGATGCGGGCAGGTTAACTGACCCATGCGGGCTGTAAACAAAATATTTCGCAGCCGTGCCGCGGCGGGCTTGTGCCGATGCGGCAGGGCGCAGCCGGGCAAAGACCGTTCGGGCACGTTTGCCTCTTGGCCTTCGCGGCAAATGCACTATCCTCTCCCCCCCGAGTCGGTCAGTTGCCGTCAGAAGCAGCGCCGAGGATGAGAATGCGCGAGGCCCCATGAGCAAGACCGACCCTTTCGGCTTCAACATTTCCGCCGCTGCCGACAAGCAGCGCCGCACCAAGGGCAAGCGCGGCATGTCTGGGGCGTTCGAGACCTCGACGCGCAAATGCGATCACCCGGAGTGCAATGAGCCGGGCCAGTATCGTGCGCCCAAGAGCCCGAAAGTGCTCGATGACTATTTTTGGTTCTGCAAGGACCATGTGCGCGAATACAACCTGAAGTGGAACTATTTTCAGGGCCAGAGCGAAGAGGAATTCCAGCAATTCCTTGACAGTGCGAATGTCTGGGAACGCCCGACCAAGCCCTTTGGCCGCACCAAGGAAGAAATGGGCTGGGCGCGCCACGGCATCACCGATCCGATGGAATTGCTTGGCCAGAACGCCACCCAGAACCCGGGCCGGGCCACGATCGGGCGCAAGCTGCCGCCGACCGAGCGGCGCGCGCTGGAGATCCTTGAGGCGAAGGACACGATGACAAAGACCGAGATCCGCGCCAGCTACAAGGCGCTGATCAAGGTGCTCCACCCGGACATGAACGGCGGCGACCGCTCGCAAGAAGAGCTGTTGCAACAGGTCGTCTGGGCCTGGGATCAGATCAAGGACAGCCGAAACTTCAAATAGGCGGCGGCTGCGGCCTTGCGGCGCGCGCCGGGGCGGGGCCGCTCACGGCGCGGGTTTGCCCGCTGGGGGTTTGCCCTCTGGAGACGTGGGGGCCACCTCGGGGAGCGGGATGTATTCGGCGTCATCCCCGGGCGGGAGCTGAAAGCGGCCATGTGCCCAGTCCCCCTGCGCCCAGGCCTCTTTTGCCGCCTCGATCTTCTCGCGCGAGGAGGCCACGAAGTTCCACGAAATATAGCGCGGCCCGTTCATCGTGGCGCCGCCAAGCACCATCAGGCGCGCGCCTGCCGCGCCGGCGGTCAGGCTGATGCGGTCCCCCGGACGGAACACCATCATCCGCCCGGACTCGAAGGTTTGCCCCGCAATCGTCACCGCCCCCTCGACCACATAGACGCCGCGATCCTCGTGCCCGTCGGGAAGCGGCAGCGCCGCCCCGGCCGCCAGCACGGCATCGGCATAAAACGTCTCGGAGAAGGTCTTGACGGGCGAGGTCTCGCCCCAGGCCTGACCAAGGATCAGCCGCACCTGTTTGCCTTCCGCCTCCAGAACGGGCAGCGCCTCCTTGCCATGATGCTCAAAGCTGGCGGCGCGCTCCTCCTCGGCCTCGGGCAGCGCCACCCAGGTCTGAATGCCGAAAAGCGAGCCGGGGCGGGTCCGCATCTCAAGGCTGGTGCGTTCGGAATGGGTCACGCCATTGCCCGCAATCATCCAGTTCACCGCCCCCGGATGCACGATGCGGTCGGCGCCGGTGCTGTCGCGGTGCTGGAAGGCGCCCTTGTAAAGATAGGTCACGGTGGCCAGCCCGATATGCGGATGGGGCCGGATGTCGATGCCCCCGCCGGTGAGAAATTCCGCCGGGCCGACCTGATCAAAAAAGATGAAAGGCCCGACCATCTGCCGGGCCGGGGCAGGCAGGGCACGCCGCACCTCGAACCCGCCGAGATCACGGGCGCGCGGGATGATCAGCGTTTCGACCGCGCCCAGGCCGGGGGCGTCATGAGATTGTGTCGGGTTCCAGCTCATCTCTGTCTCCTGTCTCTGGGCCCCTGACATATAGGGCGAAGTGCCGAGGGCGCCCGGCGCGAGACAAGTCACTTTTGCGCGGGTTCTGTGCATCGGCGCGCAGCGCCGCCCGGCGCAAGCGCTCGGGAGACGACGGGATGATCGCTCAGCGCCCGAAGCGGCGGGGCAGGCCGCCATCGCCGCAAGATCCTTGAAACCACCGTGCCGCGCGTGAAAACCTGTTGCCCAATTTTTTGAAGCGCGCATCTTTTAAAGACACGCCTGCAAACAGACAGAATCGAGGCACGATCACGGAGTTCATTTAGTTGCGAGGGGGGTATATTGGAGCATTCAGATCAAGACGCGCATTTGATGTTGAGAACCATGTTTGCGATCAACATGGAGCGCCTCAAGGAGCGCATTGGCAAAGAAACGCTTGTGGTCTGCGGTGCCGCGCGCGGAGCGACCTCTGTCGTCGCTTATCTCCTTTACGAGATGGGGTATTTTATCGGCAAGGATCTGGGCCCGCGCAATTATGAAGACAGGGCGTTTGCACGTGTGATCCCGCCGAGGAGATTTCTCGGACGAACCCTTGCGCGGTCTGCCGCGTTCACGGATCTTGTCGCGGCCAGAAACCGCGATCACGCCCGCTGGGGCTTCAAGGCTCCCTTGGCGTGCGAACATATTTCAGAGCTTTCGACGGTGTTGCGAAACCCTGTTTTCGTGATTTGCGTCCGAAATCCGCTCGGGGTTGCACGCTCCGTGCTCACACGGGAAAAGCGCTTTACGGGGGGTGTTTTTGACGCGATCCATATTTCCAGAGCCTATATGGAGGCAATAAAGGCGTTGCAAAAGTTGCAAAACGCGCCCGCGCTTTTGATCAACATGGATGCTGCGGTGCTGACACCAAAGATCTTCTTGGCCGAATTTTCGGAGGTGTTGAACCTATCGGGCGATTTCGCCGCTCTTGAAAAGGCGATCAGAAAACCCGGTTACAAGGAGATTCAGGCCCCATAAGGCCCGGCGCAGGTTTGCTGCGCCGGGGGAGGCGGTGCGCGGCTCAAAAGCAGAAGGCAGCGCCACTGGCGCCGCCTCAGCCATCAAGCGGTGGGGTGCGCTTCCTTTTTGACCTGCGCGCGGCGCTGGTGCAGCACCGGCTCGGTATAGCCCGAAGACTGGATATGGGCGAGAAACACCAGATCGCAGGCGGCCTGAAAGGCGAGCCCGTCAAAATTGGGCGCCATCGGGCGGTAGGCGGGGTCATGGGCGTTTTGCCGGTCCACCACCTTCGCCATCTTGCGCAGCGCCTCCATCACCCGGCCCTCGCTCACCACCCCATGATGGAGCCAGTTTGCGAGCGCCTGCGCGCTGATGCGCAACGTGGCGCGGTCTTCCATCAGGCCGACATCATGAATGTCGGGCACCTTGGAGCAGCCGATCCCCTGATCGACCCAGCGCACCACATAGCCCAGAATGCCCTGGGCGTTGTTCTCGATCTCTGCGGCGATCTCGGCCTCGGAATAGTTGCGCCCGGCGGCAAGCGGGATCGTGAGCAGGTCGTCAAGCCGTTCGGGCCGGGCCAAGGCCGCAATCTCGCGCTGGCGCGCCTTCACGTCGATGCGGTGGTAATGTGTGGCGTGCAGTGTCGCCGCAGTGGGCGAGGGCACCCAGGCGCAATTTGCCCCGGCCATCGGATGCGCGATCTTCTGGCTCAGCATCTCGGCCATGTTGTCAGGCGCGGCCCACATGCCCTTGCCGATCTGGGCGCGCCCGGCGAGCCCGCATTTGAGGCCAATATCGACATTGCGGTCCTCGTAAGCCGCAATCCAGGGCTGCGATTTCATCTCGCCCTTGCGCAGCATCGGCCCGGCTTCCATCGAGGTGTGGATCTCGTCGCCGGTGCGGTCGAGAAAGCCCGTGTTGATGAAGGCAACCCGGTGCCTGGCGGCGCGGATGCACTCCTTGAGATTGACCGAGGTGCGCCGCTCCTCATCCATGATGCCAAGCTTGACGGTATATTGCGGCAGGCCCAGCACCTCTTCAACATGGGTGAAGACGGCATCGGCAAAGGCCACCTCTTCGGGGCCGTGCATCTTCGGCTTCACCACGTAAATCGCGCCGGTCTCGGAATTGCGCGGCCCTTCGGTCTTTTTCAGATCATGGAGCGCGCAGAGCGTGGTGACCATGGCATCAAGAAGCCCCTCGCAGACCTCGCGCCCGTCGCGGCAGCGCACCGCCGGGGTGGACATCAGATGGCCGACGTTGCGCACCAGCATCAGCGCGCGGCCCTTGAGGGTGAGCGTGCCGCCATCGGGGGCGGTGAAGCTGAGGTCGGGGGCGAGCGCGCGGGTGAAGGTTTTATCGCCCTTGGTGACCGTTTCGGTCAGCGTGCCCTGCATCAGCCCGAGCCAGTTGCGATAGGCAAGGGTCTTGTCCTCGGCATCGACAGTGGCAACGGAATCCTCACAATCCATGATCGAGGAGACGGCCGATTCCAGCACCATATCGGCAATGCCTGCGGGGTCCGATGCGCCGATCCGGTGCGCGGGGTCAATCTTCAAAATGATATGCAAGCCATTGTGCTTGAGCAGAATTTCCGTGGGCGCCTCGGGCGCGCCGCGAAAGCCTGCACATTGCGCGGGGCTTGCGAGCCCGGTTTCCTCGCCTGCCACCTCGGCAAAGAGCCCGCCATCGTGAAGGCGCAGCTTCGAGGCCCCCGCCCAGGAGCCCGCAACCAGCGGACAGGCGTCGTCGAGGAACTTTTTCGCCCAGGCGATCACCTTGGCGCCGCGCGCGGGGTCATAGCCCGGCGATTTTGGCGCCGCGCCCAGTGCATCGGTGCCGTAAAGCGCATCGTAAAGGCTGCCCCAGCGCGCATTCGCGGCATTGAGCGCATAACGCGCATTGGTGATCGGCACGACAAGCTGCGGGCCGCAGACGCAGGCAATCTCCGGGTCGGTGCCGCGCGTCTCGATGGTGAAATCAGGCCCCTCGGGCACAAGATAGCCGATCTCGCTCAAAAACGCGCGATAGGCGCTGGCGTCATGGCCTTGGCCGCGGTGATGCAGATGCCAGTCGTCAATCCGCGCGCCGAGCGCCTCGCGCTTGTCCAGAAGCGCGCGGTTCTTCGGCCCGAAATCGTGGATCAGCGCAGAAAGCCCGGCCCAGAACTGCCCCGGCGCAACGCCGCTTGCGGGCAGAGCTTCGGTCTCCAGGAAAGCGGCCAGCTCTTCGGCCACCTGCAAGCCTTCGCGCTCAACGCGGTTTGTCATACTGCCCTCCCTGTTCTGGGGCGGTATCTTGTGCTTCCAACCGCCTCTGTCCAGCGAAAAGCGAAACCGGGTCTGCGTCCCGCGGTGGCAGGAGGGCATCTTGCCGAGGGGGCGATGCGCACCTAGCTTGAGGGCAACATGAGCGCGAGGATGATATGGACGGCGTGACGCTTCTTTCCGACTACAAACCCTATCCTTTTGAGATCGAACATATTTCCATGACCTTCCGATTGGCGCCGGAGGCAACGGTGGTGCGCGCGGAGCTGAAGCTCGCGCCGCGGGCGGGGCGCGCCGATCTGCATCTTGATGGCGAGGAGCTGACCTTGCGCGAGATCTCGCTCGGCGGTGTGCCGCTTGCGCCCGAGGCCTATGCGCTCACCAGGACCGGGCTCACGATCCCGGCAGAGCACCTCCCCGAAGGCCCGTTTGTGCTGGCGACCGAAGTTGTGATCGCGCCCGCAAAAAACACCGCTCTCGAGGGGCTTTACATGTCGAACGGCATGTATTGCACGCAATGCGAGGCGGAGGGGTTCCGCAAGATCACCTTCTACCCCGACCGCCCCGATGTGATGGCGCGCTTCCATGTCCGCATCGAGAGCGACCTGCCGGTGCTTTTGTCAAACGGCAACCCGGTGGCGCAGGGGCCGGGCTTTGCCGAATGGGATGACCCCTGGCCGAAGCCCGCCTATCTCTTCGCGCTCGTCGCGGGCGATCTGCGCGCCACGTCGGGGCAGTTCACCACCGCCTCGGGGCGCCGGGTCGATCTCAATATCTGGGTGCGCCCGGGCGACGAGACCCGCTGCGATTTTGCGCTGGCCTCGCTGCAGCGCGCGATGAAATGGGACGAAGAGGCCTACGGGCGCGAATACGACCTCGATCTCTTCAACATCGTCGCGGTTGACGATTTCAACATGGGGGCGATGGAGAACAAGGGGCTGAACATCTTCAACTCGAAGCTGGTTCTGGCCTCGCCCGAAACCGCGACCGACACCGATTACGAGCGCATCGAGGCGGTGATCGCGCATGAGTATTTCCACAACTGGACCGGCAACCGGATCACCTGCCGCGACTGGTTCCAGCTGTGCCTGAAAGAGGGGCTGACGGTCTACCGCGACCAGAGCTTCACCCGCGATGTGCGGCTGGGCGCCTTGAAGCGTATCGACGATGTGGCAGCGCTGCGCGCGCGCCAGTTCCGCGAGGATGCCGGCCCCTTGGCACACCCGCCGCGGCCCTCAAGCTACAAGGAAATCAACAACTTTTACACCACCACTGTTTACGAGAAGGGCGCCGAGGTGGTGGGCATGCTGGCGCGGCTTCTGGGCCCGGAGGGCTACCGCGCGGCGCTTGATCTCTATTTCGAGCGCCATGACGGGCAGGCCTGCACGATCGAGGACTGGATCACGGTGTTCGAGGATGCCTCGGGGCGCGATCTGAGCCAGTTCAAGCTTTGGTATATGCAGGCGGGCACGCCGCGGCTGCGGGTGGCCGAGCGCTTTGAAGACAGCACCTATACGCTTGAGTTTGAACAGGAAACGCCCCCGACCCCGGGCGAGGCGGAAAAGCCTCCGCGGCATATTCCGATTGCGGTGGGGCTGCTTGGCCCCAATGGCGACGAGCTGCGCCCCACCGAAATGCTGGAGATGACACAGGCGCGGCAGAGCTTTGCCTTCGAGGGGCTTCCGGCGCGCCCGGTGCCCTCGATCCTGCGCGGGTTCTCGGCGCCGGTGCTGCTTGAGCGCGCCACCCCCCCCGCCGAACAGGCCTTCCTGCTCGCCCATGACACCGATCCGTTCAACCGCTGGGAGGCCGGGCGCAGCCTTGCGCGCGAGACGCTGATGGCGATGGCGGAAGGCGGCGCGCCCGCGCCCGATTACCTTGAGGCCGTGGGGCAGATGCTCGCGGATGAGGGCGCCGATCCGGGCTTCCGCGCCGCGTGCCTGCGGCTGCCGGGCGAGGATGAGATCGCTGCGGCGATCGCCTCGAAAGGCGTGGCCGCAGACCCCGATGCAATCCATGCCGCACGCCGCACGCTGATGGAAACGCTCGCCCAAAAACATGAGGCGGCGTTTGTTGCGGCCTATGAGGGGGCGGCGGTGCTCGGACCCTACAGCCCCGATGCGGGCCCGGCCGGAAAACGCAGCCTGCGTCTGGCAACGCTCGCCTTCCTCGCCACCCGCGATGGCGGCGCGCGCGCGCAGGCGCTCTTCGATGCGGCGCAAAACATGACCGAGAGCCTCGGCGCGCTCTCGGTTCTCGTGGCCGAGGGCGGGGCGGCGGCGGCGCTCGCGCGCTTTGCCGCGCGCTGGGGTGCCGAGCCGCTCGTGATGGACAAATGGCGCTCGGTGCAGGCCGTGTTGACGCCGCCCGAGGCGGCAGCCGGGCTGGTGGCGCGGCTTGCCGCCGATCCGGGGTTCGAGTGGAAGAACCCGAACCGCTTCCGCAGCCTGCTGGGCGGGTTTGCCGCCAACCACGCGGGCTTTCACCGCGCCGACGGGGCGGGCTATGCGCTTTATGCCGACTGGCTGATCCGGCTCGATCCGCTCAACCCGCAGACCGCGGCGCGGATGTCGACCGCTTTTGAAACCTGGCGGCGCTATGATGCGGCCCGGCAGGCCCATGCAAAAGCCGCGCTCGAACGGATTGCCGCCACCCCGGGCCTCAGCCGCGATTTGGCCGAGATGGTCGGGCGGCTCGCGGGCTGAAAGCGCCGGGGCGCTGCCCCGGACCCCGGGATATTTGAAGCAAGATGAACCCCGCCCTTTCATCTTGCCATAAATATCCCGGGGGTGTGGGGGCAGCGCCCCCACGCGATCTTTTCAGGGCGTGCCCGCATCTTGCCCCGCGCCTGCTCCTGTCCTAGAAGGGCTCAAGCCAGATAGGGAACATGCAATGCTCGATCACCTTGCCTTTACCGCCCCCGAGCCGAAAGTCATTGCCGGTGCGAAAAGCGACTGGGAGCTTGTCATCGGCATGGAGGTGCATGCGCAGGTGGCCTCGAACGCCAAGCTTTTCTCGGGCGCCTCGACCACTTTTGGCGCCGAGCCGAATTCGCACGTTGCCTTTGTGGATGCCGCGATGCCCGGCATGCTGCCGGTGATCAACGAATTTTGCGTGGCCCAAGCGGTGCGCACCGGGCTGGCGCTGAAAGCGGGGATCAACCTGCGCTCGGCCTTTGACCGCAAGAACTACTTTTACCCCGACCTGCCGCAGGGCTACCAGATCTCGCAGCTTTATCACCCGATTGTGGGCGAGGGCGAGATCATCGTCGACATGGGGCCGGGCGTGGCGCGCAAGGTGCGCATCGAGCGCATCCACCTTGAGCAGGATGCGGGCAAGTCGATCCATGACATGGATCCGAACATGTCCTTTGTCGATCTCAACCGCACCGGGGTGGCGCTGATGGAGATCGTTTCGCGCCCCGACATTCGCGGCCCGGAGGAGGCGGCGGCCTATGTGGCCAAGCTGCGCCAGATCCTGCGCTATATCGGCACCTGCGATGGCAACATGCAAAACGGCAACCTGCGCGCCGATGTGAACGTGTCGGTCTGCCGCCCCGGCCAATATGAGAAATATCAGCAAACGCAGGATTTCTCGCATCTGGGCACGCGCTGCGAAATCAAGAACATGAACTCGATGCGGTTCATTCAGGCCGCTATCGACTATGAGGCGCGCCGCCAGATCGCCATTTTGGAAGATGGCGGCAGCATCGTGCAGGAAACCCGCCTTTACGACCCTGACAAGGGCGAGACGCGGAGCATGCGCTCGAAAGAAGAGGCGCATGACTACCGCTATTTCCCCTGCCCGGATCTGCTGCCGCTCGAGATCGAGCAGGCTTGGGTCGATGACATCGGCGCCGCGATGCCGGAACTGCCCGACGAGAAAAAGGCCCGTTTTGTCAAGGATCTGGGCTTGAGCGAATATGATGCCGCGGTGCTCACTGCCGAGGTCGAGAATGCCGATTACTTTGAGGCCGTGGTTGCGGTCGCCGAAGATGGCAAGCTCGCCGCGAACTGGGTGATCAACGAGCTGTTCGGGCGGCTGAAAAAGGACGGGCTCGAGATCGGGCAAAGCCCGGTCGCCCCGGCGCAACTTGGCGCGATCATCCGGCTGATCAAATCCGACAAGATCTCGGGCAAGATCGGCAAGGATCTGTTCGAGATCGTCTTCACCGAAGGGGGCGAGCCCGAACAGATCGTGGAAGCGCGCGGCATGATCCAGGTCACCGATACCGGCGCGATTGAAGCTGCGGTGGATGCGGTGATTGCGGCCAACCCCGATCAGGTGGAAAAGGCAAAGGCCAATCCAAAGCTGGCCGGCTGGTTTGTGGGGCAGGTGATCAAGGCCTCGGGCGGCAAGGCCAACCCGAAGGCGGTCAACGACATCGTCGCGCAAAAACTCGGTCTTTGAGTAAGGCGCCCCGCGGGGCGCCTTTTCCTTTAAGGGCAGGCGGGTCGGGAAACGGCAGGGCAGCCCTTGTTGCTGCGCGCCCGCATCCTTACCTTGGCCCGGACACAGCGGAGCATTAAATGAGCGGTCTTCTTGCGCTTCTGGATGACGTGGCGGGCATTGCCAAGATTGCCGCCGCCTCGGTCGATGATGTGGCGGGACAGGCGGCCAAGGCCGGTGCGAAGGCCGCGGGTGCGGTGATTGATGATGCCGCGGTGACGCCCAAATATGTGCATGGCTTTGCCGCGGCGCGCGAGCTTCCCATCGTGGGCAAGATCGCGCTCGGCTCGATCCGCAACAAGCTCGTGTTCCTCCTGCCCGCGGCCCTGATCCTTTCGGCCTTCGCGCCCGGCGCGATCACGCCGTTGCTGATGCTCGGGGGGGCCTATCTCAGCTTTGAGGGCGCCGAAAAAGTGCTCCACGCTTTGCGCCCCGGCCACGGCAGCGCCGCAGATGCGCCCGAGCCCGCCACCGATCCCGCGCATCTGGAGGAAGCAAAAGTCTCGGGCGCGGTGAAGACGGATTTCATCCTCTCGGCGGAAATCATGACCATCGCGCTTGCGGCTTTGCCTGCGGGCGGTTCGGTCTGGACCCAGGCGCTTGCGCTCGCGCTCGTCGGCATCGGCATCACGGCGATTGTCTATGGCGGGGTGGCGCTGATCGTGAAGGCCGATGACATCGGCCTCTTTTTCGCGCGCAAAGGGCGGCTGCGCCTCACCCGCGCGCTGGGGCGGGGCCTTGTGGGGGTGATGCCGGGGTTTCTGAAACTGCTCATGGTCGTGGGCACCGCGGCGATGCTCTGGGTTGGCGGCTCGATCCTCACCCATGGCGCGGCAGAACTCGGGCTCGGGGCGCCCTATGCGGCGATCCATCACCTCGCCGAGGCGGTGGCGGCGCGCGCGCCCGAAGCGGTGGCCGAGGCGCTCTCATGGGCGGTAACGGCGCTGTGCGATGGCCTCGTGGCGGGGGGGCTTGGCGCGGGGCTGGTGGGGCTTTTCAACGGCATCGTGCGGCCGCTGCGGCGCCGGTTCCAGCGCGCATGAGCGCACCGGTTGCCATTGTTCTTGGGGCGCGGATCGCGCCCGATGGCACGCCCTCTGCGGCGGTGGTGCGCCGCACGCGCCATGCGATTGCGCTTTATCGGGCGGGGGAGGTGTCGCACCTCGTGCTGAGCGGGGCCGCTTTTGACGGCGCGCCGAGCGAGGCCGCGGTGATGGCGCAGCTCTGCCGGGCCGCGGGGGTGCCCGAGGTGGCGCTGACGCTGGAGCCGCGCGCGCGCACGACGCGCGAAAACCTCACCTTTTCGGCGGCGCTTGTGCCCGGCGCCCGGCGCGTGGTGGTGACCGACGCGTATCATGCGGCGCGCGCGGCTTTGGCCGCGCGGCAGCTCGGGCTGGCGGTGGTGCTCTCCTGCCCGCCAGCGCCGGAGCTTGCGCCGCGCCAGCGCCTCAAGCTTGCGCTGCGTGAGGCGCTGGCGCGGCTCTGGTATCGGCTGCGCTACGGCCGTTTCAGCGCGACACGCTGACGCGCAGAAAATCGCCGCGCGGCGCCTGGAAGATCTGCACAAAAACGCAGGCGCCCCCGGCCATGATGTCGCGCGCGGCGGCGGGCTCCATCGTGCCGTTCCTCACCATCTGCTCCATCAGCGCACGGGTCTTGGCATCGCTGAACAGCGGATACCATTCATCGCCGCGCTGGGCGATGCCGAAGGTGTGGAAATTCGCCCGGTCTTGGCGCAGCACCTGCCGCTCTTCCTCCTCAGATGCGCTCCGCGGTGAGCCTGGGCCGGGGGGCCGGCAGACCCAAGCGCGAAGAGATCTGAGGCGGCGGGGTTATTTGAGCGCGGCGATCTGCGCGGCGAGCTGTTGCAGGGCTTGGGCCTGCGCCGCCGCCACGGTGGCCGGATCACTGTTGGCCAGCGGCACGGTGATCGCGAAGGTGCGGGCCACATCCTGCCCCGCGCCCATGACCGGGGCGACGAAATATTGCCCGGTCAGATGAAAGAGCCCGTCTGCCCCGGCAAGGATCTGTGCCACCCGCACCTCCAGCCGCCGGTCGGGGGGGGCGCTCAGCGGCCAGGGCTCGGCCACGGCGGTCGCCCCGCTGATTTGCGAGATCTGGCTTGCCAGCACGCGGGTGATCGCAGCGCCGGGCGCATCGGCCCAGAGCGCGTCGGTTTTGGCGCGCAGCGCGCCGCCGGGCTCCTGCGCGGTCACCTCTGGCGCGGTCGCATATTGCGGCAGCACCACCTCGCGCAGCTCGACCCGGCCCAGCCGGTTGGGCAGATGCTCGGCGGGGGCGGGCGGCTCGATCAGGTAGAGCGCATCATCGCCGCTGCAGGCCGTGAGCGTGGCACAAAGCACGAGCGGGAGCGCCTTGCGGATCAACGAGGGGTGGGGGCGCATCGGATGATCTCCTATCGGCCGAGAATGAGCGATTGCGGATTGCGTTGCAGCATCCGCACGAGCGTATCGAACGAGGCGGCGGTGGCGCGCAACTGGCGCAGCGCCGCCACGGTTTCGGTGTTGAACTCGGAGCGCGCGCCATAGCTTGCCAGCACCCCGTCAAGATCGCGCATCACCTCTTCGAGCTTTTTGCTCAACTCGGGCAGGCGCGCGCTGGCCTCGGCCACGGCATCGGCGGCCTTGCGCGCCGAGCCAAGCGTCTGGTTGATGTTTTCTGTGGTGCCCCCCTCCTGCAGGTCTTTCAGCATCACGCTCAGCGCATCAAGCGAGCGTGTGAGCGCCGCAGGAAGCCGCGCCATGTCGTCCGAGCCCGCGAGCCGGTTCAGCGTCGCGGTCAGATCGGCGGCGTTCCGGGTGATCTCGTTCAGGGGCAGCGCATTCGCCTTTTCGCCCAGCCCGGTGAGCGTGTCGACAAGCTTTGGCACCCCCGCCACGCTCTCTGTCACCGCATCCGAGGCGGCACTGGCCCGGTCCATCGCCGCGCCGACGCTCGCCACGGTGCCCTGCCGGTTCAGATCCGCCATGAACCTTTGCGTCTCTTCCAGCGCGCCGCGCAGCGCCCCGGGCGCGGCCTGCAGATCGGGCGCGCCGATCACGCCGCGCGCATCCTCGATCAGCGCGAGCAGCGCGCCGGGGGCGTTTTGCGTATCATCCTGACCGATCAGCTTTGTCGTGGTGTCGAGCAAAGAGATCCCCGAATCCATCAACTTCTCGATCGGAAGCGCATTGAGCCGCGCAATCACCCCCTCGGCAGAGGCGGTGAAATCAGAGATTTCGGGCGCGGTCGAGGGGATCACCGGGTTCGGCTGCACCTCGGTTTCCAAAAGCGCGGGCGGCGCCTTTTCGACCGCGACCAGCTCGACCACGAGCGAGCCGCCCAAAAGGCCTGCGCTCGCGACCCGCGCGCGCAGGTTCTTTTGGGCCACCTCGTCGGACAGGAAGGCCAGCACATCGGCGCGGTCCGCTCCGGGGGCGAGGCCGAGCCGCTCGGGCGTAACCGCAAAATCGACCCGCTGCATCACGCTCGCGCCGCCGTCGGGCGAGGGCACATTGGCGATGCCGATATTGGTGATCTCGCCCACTTTCACGCCGCGCAGGTTGACCGGATCGCCGGTTTTCAGGCCCCGCACCGAACCGTCAAGATAGATCGAAAGGGCCACCCGCGCCTCGGTCGTGTCTGAAAAGATCGAGTCGCGCGCCGTGGTCTCGTCGTCGAAAACACTGAAGGCCTGGCCGCGGCTGACCGGCTGACCGCCCGAAACCGGCGTATCGAACTCGACGCCGCCCTGAATGAGCGAGGAGAGGCTGCGCACATTGAGCTTTACCCCCGAGGGGCCGAGCGAGACGGAAAAACCCGAGGTGTTCCAGAACAGGCTCGAGGTGGTGAGGCGCTTGTCATAGGGCGCCTTGATGAAGGCGTCGATCACCACGCCGTCGCCCGTTTCGTTCACGCGCAGATCGCGCAACTGCCCCACCGTGATGCCGCGGTAAAGCACGGGCGCCCCCTCGATCAGCGAGCCGCCATCGGGCGCGGTCAGCCGCACCCAGCTGCCCGAGCCGGGCGGCGCGCCCAGCGGCTCGCGCTCAAGCCCGGTGATGACCGCGGGCGCGGGGCCGGAAAAATTCTTGTCCCACAGCCCCTCGATGAAGACGCCCGAGAGCACCGTGTCGAGCCCGGAAATGCCGTTGAAGCCGATCTGCGGCTGCACCACCCAGAAACGCGCATCCTTGTCGATATAGGGCGCCATGTCCTTGTCGATCCGCACGGTGACGAGGGTCGCGGTGAGATCGGGGGTGAACCTCACTTTTTCGACCTTCCCCACCACCACCTGACGGTATTTGAGCACCGATTGGCCCGGCACCAGCCCCGCGGCATCGGTGAAGCTGATCTGGATCGGCACGCCGCGGTCGTGAAAGGTTTTCCACGCCACGCCCAGCGAGACCACAAGCGCCACCAGCGGCACCACCCAGACCACGGAGATCCGGCTCAACAGTCCCGGTGCAGACACGGTTTGATCCGGGCGGGCCGGGGTGAGGGGAAGATCGGACTCGTCGCTCATGCCTGCGGGCCTTGGTCTTTCTCCCAGATCAGCCTGGGGTCGAAGCTTTGCGCCGCCAGCATGGTGAAGGCGACCGAGAGGGCAAAGAGGGCCGCGGCGGGCCCGGGGTGAATTTGCACGACAAAGCCGAGTTGCACCAGAGAGGAGAGGATGGCGACCACGAAAACGTCAACCATCGACCAGCGTCCGATGAACTCCATGATCTCCAGCAACCGGTGCCGGCGGTGGCTTGACAGCGTCGCATGCGAGCGCAGGCTCAGCGCCAGCACCGCGATGGCGATGAATTTGCCGATCGGCACCAGCACCGAGGCGGAAAAGACGATCAGCGCGATTGCCCATTCGCCATAATGGACAAGATCGACCACGCCGCCGAGGATGGTGTTTTCGGCGGGCGCGCTTCCCACGGTGGCGGTGCGCAGCATCGGGTAGAGATTGGCGGGGATGTAACAGATCAGCCCCGCGCCCATCCAGGCCCAGACACGCTGCAGCCCGAGCGTGCCGCCCGGATCGAGCCGCGCGCCGCAGCGGCGGCAATGCGTGGTCCCCGCAGGCGAGACGCAACCGCAGGCGCGGCAGCCCACAAGCCCCGCGGCGCGGGCGGTCAGCGCTCTTCGGGGCTGTCGATCACGGTCCATATCGTCCAGTCATTGAGCAGGTTGTTTTGCAAGGTGACCACCGCGACCATGAGGCCAAAGGCCCAGAACGCGGGGCCAAGGCTCACGGTGGCGAGCCCGGCGATCTTCACAAGCGCCACCACCGCGCCGACGACGAAGATTTCCGCCATCGACCAGGGCTGGATCGCCTCTGCCAGCCGGAACGCGCGGCGCGCCTGCGGCCATGCCGGGCGCCCCTGCGCGAGCGGCCAGAGCGTATAGATCAAAAGCGCGACCCGCAAAAGCGGCAGCACCACGATCAGCGCCATCACCGCAAAGGAGAGCGGCAGCAAGATGCCTTCGGAAAAGGCCATGGCGGCATCAAAGACCGAGCTTTCATGGCTGATGCCGCCCGCCGAGATTTCCAGAAACGGAAAGAACACCGCGCCGATCATCAAGATCGCCACGGTGAGCGAGAGCGCGATCACCTGCGCCACGGTGCGCGCGCGCGGCGCATAGAGCAGGTGATGACAGCGCGGGCAGCTTTGCCGGACCCCTTCCTCAAGCGGGGCGCGGGCGATCAGCAGATCACAGGCGGGGCAGGCGATCAACGCATCAAGCGGCGGCAGATCCACTGGCGCATCCGGGGGCAGGGCGGGCGAGGACATGGGGCCATGGTAGCGAGGCGGAAGGGCCGCGAAAAGCCTGAAATCGGAGCGAGGGCTGGAGCGGGTGACGGGAATCGAACCCGTATCTCTAGCTTGGAAGGCTAGGGTCTTACCATTACACAACACCCGCGCTGGCCGCCCTGATACATGGCGCGGGCGCGCCATGCAAGAGGCGGGGGCGCTCGGGGGCTCAGATCGCGGTGGGCAGGAGCGTGCGCGCCAGGGCATCTTTCCAATGCGCGCTGAGTTCCGCGCGGGTATCTTGCGGCATCGTCGGGATCAGCGGCGGATCATGCGGCTCAAGCCCGGCCACCGTCTCGGCATCGGGCCAGAAGCCGATCGCCAGCCCCGCCAGATAGGCCGCGCCCCGCGCCGAGGCATCGGTGCTTTCCGAGGTTGTCACCGGCTGGTCGAGAATATCGGCCACGCGCGCCATCAGCTTGCGGTTCCGGCTCGGCCCGCCATCGACGAAGAGCCGCCCGATCGGGTGATCGGAGCCCGCGCGCACGATCTCGAACACATCGGCGACCTGAAACGCGAGGCTGTCGAGCGCGGCGCGCGCCACATGGGCACGGCCCGACCCGAAGCTCAGCCCCGAGATCAGCCCGCGCGCCGTGGCATCCCAATGCGGCGCCCCAAGCCCCACATGCGCGGGCACAAGCGCAACACCGAGCGCGCTGTCCACGGTTTCGGCAAGGGCCACGAGGTCATCGACCGCGCCAAGCCCGAGCAGATCCGCCGTCCAGGGCAGGATCGAGGCGGAAACGAGGATATTGCCCTCGAAGGCATAGGTGATGCGCCCGCCGATCTTCCAGGCGATGGTGGTGGTGAGCCCCTTCGGAGGGGCGACAAAGGCGGGCACGGTGGTCATGATCGAGGAGCCGGTGCCGAAGGTCACCTTGCCGTCGCCGGGCCGGGTGGCGCCGTGGCCGAAGAGCGCGGCATGGCTGTCGCCGATCGCCGCGGCAACGGGAATGCCGTCGGGCAGGCCCGCAACGCCCTTGGTCACGCCAAAGACATGGGCGCTGTCGTGCACTTTGGGCAGCACTGCCGGGGCGATGCCGAAAAGTGCGCAAAGCGTCTCGTCCCAGCGCCCCTCGGCGAGGTTGAAAAGCTGAGTGCGCGACGCGTTCGAGGCATCGGTCGCATGCACCGCGCCGCCGGTGAGCTGCCAGATCAGCCAGGCATCGACGGTGCCTGCGCAGATCGTGTCTGCCGCGCGGCCTTGTGCATGGGTCTCCAGAAGCCAGGCGAGCTTGGTGGCGGGGAACATCGGATCGAGCGGCAGGCCGGTGCGGGCAATCACCTCGGCCTCGTGCCCGGCCGCGCGCAGCGCCGCGCAGGCGGCGGCGGAGCGGCGGCATTGCCAGGTGACGACGGGGCCGAGCGGCGCCCCCGTGGCACGGTCCCAGATCAGGATCGATTCGCGCTGGTTGGAGATCCCGATCGCGGCGATCTCGGCGCCGGGCGCCCCGGCCACGCAGGCGGATATCGCCTCAAGCGTTGCCGCCCAGATCGCCTGCGCATCTTGCTCCACCCAGCCCGGCGCGGGGTGGCGGATCGGCACCGGCCCCGCGCCGCTTGCGCGCACCCGCCCCGCAGCGTCAAAGAGCACGGCCTTGGAATTGGTGGTGCCCTCGTCGATCGCAAGGATCATGCGCTCGGAGGGGGGGAGCTTGGTCATCGGGACGGCCTTCGGCAGGGGGCGGATCGCCCGGGCGGCGCTGGTCCGGCCGGGCTTCCGGGCCGGACGGGCGCCGGTCGGGGAAGGCGGGCGGGCCGGTGCGCGGCCGCGCCGGGATCCACCGGGTGATACTCCAGTGCCCGCCACCTGAGCACTCGCGCGCCCTGCCGTCAAGGCGCAAGCCCCCGGTTTCGGGCTGAAATCCGGGCCCTTGCGGGGGCCGCTCTCGGGCTGACGCGCGGGCGCGGGCGCCGCCTGTCAACCGACGATTGACGGGCTGCAAAGGCGGGCTAATGTGGCGCCATGAGTATTGTTTCCGGCGTGACCCGGCACCCTCTTGCCCTTGACCCCGCGCGTGGCGCCGATGTGGCCGCGCGCTATGGGGATTTTCCGCCCGAGCTGCGCGCGCTGATCGCCGGGACGGCGGGCTCCTCGCCCTATCTGGCGGGGCTGCTCGAGCGTGAGGCGGCGTGGCTGCATCGGGCGCTGGACGACGATTCGCTTTTGCTCCTCGGCACAGAGATCGCCCGGCTCGACACGGTCCCGCTCGACCAGCTCGGGGGGGAGTTGCGCCGCGCCAAGCGCCGGGTTGCGGTGCTGGCCGCGCTGTGTGATCTGGGCGGTGTCTGGGGGCTTGAGCGGGTGACATGGGCGCTCACCATGCTCGCCGATACCGCCGTGACGCTTTCACTGCGCGCGCTTGTGGGCGAGGAGATCCGCCGCGGCAAACTGCCCGGCAAGGGCCCCGAGGATGCCGCGCGGGCAGGCGGCATGGTGGCGCTGGCGATGGGCAAGATGGGGGCGGGGGAGCTCAACTATTCCTCCGACATCGACCTGATCTGCCTTTTTGACGAAACCCAGTTCGCGCCGGAGGACCGCGCCGAGGCGCGCGCGACTTTCATCCGCGTCACCCGCAAGATGACGGCGCTGATCTCCGACAACACCGCCGAGGGCTATGTGTTTCGCACCGATCTGCGGCTGCGCCCGGATGCCTCGGTCACGCCGGTCTGCATGTCGATGGGCGCGGCAGAGCAATATTACGAGGCGGAGGGCCGCACATGGGAGCGTGCGGCCTATATCAAGGCGCGCCCCTGCGGCGGCGATCTCGCGGCGGGGGCGCGCTTTTTGGCAACGCTGACGCCCTTCGTCTGGCGCCGCCATCTCGACTTTGCGGCGATCGAGGATGCCCATGACATGCGGCTGCGGATCCGCGCGCACAAGCGCCTTGGCGGGCGCATCGACGTGCCCGGCCACAATCTCAAGCTGGGCGCCGGCGGCATCCGCGAGATCGAGTTTTTCACCCAGACCCGGCAGCTTATTGCGGGCGGGCGTGACAAGGATCTGCGGGACCGCACCACCGTGGGCGGGCTCGCGAAACTGGCCGTCAAGGGTTGGGTGCCGGTCGATGTGGCGCGCGCGCTCTCCGATCATTACCGCGACCACCGCGAGATCGAGCACCGCATCCAGATGGTCAACGATGCCCAGACCCAGATCCTGCCCACCACGGAAGAGGGGTTGCGGCGCATCGCCTATCTGATGGGGGAGAGCGATCTGGCGGCATGGAGCGCGCGCCTGAAGGCGCGGCTCGAAGAGGTCGAGGCGCTGACCGGCGCCTTTTTCGCGCCGGGGCCGGAAGACGGCGCCCGCCCGGATCTGAGCGAGGCGGCGCAGGCGCTTGTCGAGGGCTGGCGCGCCTATCCGGCGCTGCGCTCGGAGCGCGCCTGCACGATCTTTCGCCGCATCGAGCCCGAGATCCTGCGCCGGATGCAGCGCGCCGCCAACCCCGAGGAGGCGCTGCGCCAGTTCGACGGCTTTCTGGCCCGTCTGCCCGCGGGGGTGCAGCTCTTCTCGCTCTTTGAGGCGAACCCGCAGCTGATCGAGTTGATCGTTGATATTTGCGCCACTGCGCCGGGCCTTGCCGCGCATCTGAGCCGCAATGCGGGCGTGCTCGATGCGGTGCTGGGGGGCTCTTTCTTCGCGGCTTGGCCGGGCCGTGACGCGCTGGAAAAGAGCCTGCGCGAGGCCCTCATGGCGCAGGCGGATTACGAAAAAAAGCTCGACGCAGCAAGGCGTTGGGCCAAGGAAATGCGGTTTCGCGCGGGCGTGCACCATCTGCGCGGGCTTGCCGATGCGGCAGAGGCTGCGCGCCAGTATGCCGATATTGCCGGGGCGGCGGTGGCGGCGGTCTGGCCCGAGGTGGTGGCGGAATTCGCCCGCAAGCACGGCCCGCCGCCGGGGCGCGGCGCGGTGGTGCTTGGCATGGGCAGCCTTGGCGCCGAGCGGCTCAACGCCGCCTCCGATCTTGATCTGATCATGATCTATGATGCGCAGGGCGCGGAGCATTCCGATGGCCCCAAGCCTTTGGCGACGCGGCCCTATTTTGCGCGCCTCACGCAGGCGTTCATCACCGCGCTGAGCGCGCCGATGCCGGAGGGGCGGCTTTATGAGGTCGACATGCGGCTGCGCCCCTCGGGGCGGCAGGGGCCGGTCGCGGTCTCGCTTGAGAGCTTCCGGTCCTATCAGATGGAAGAGGCCTGGACCTGGGAGCATCTGGCGCTCACGCGGGCGCGGGTGCTGGCGGGGGAGACAACCCTCGGCGCCGATGTCGAGGAGGTGCGCCGCACGGTGCTTGCGGCCAAGGGCGCAGAGGCCCGGGTGATGCCCGATCTCGCCGAGATGCGGGCGCGGATCTTTGCCGCAAAGGCGCCCGATGGCTGCTGGGAGGCGAAGATCGGCCCCGGCCGGTTGCAGGATCTGGAGCTTCTGGCGCAAAGCTTTGCGCTGCGCGCCGGCGATCCGGCCCGCCGGGTCGAGGCGCAACTCCGCATCGGCCCTCGCAAGGGTTATGTCAGCAAGGCAGAGGGAGAGGTGCTCGCCTCGGCCTATCGGTTCTTGTGGCGGCTGCAGGCGGGGGGGCGGCTTTTGACCGAGGGCCCGCTCGATCTGGAAGCGCTGGGCGAGGGCGGGCGGGCGTTTTTGTTGCGCGAGGCGGGCGAAGAAAGTTTCGAGGCGCTTGCCGAACGGCTGTTGCGCACCACATCCGAGGTGGCGCAGATCGTTGAGGCGGCGCTGCAAGCAAAGGGTGAGACAGATGGATCTGCGTGAGGCCGACCCGAAGGGGCTGATCCGCGAAAGCTACCGGATCGAGGGGATTTCGGATGCCGAATGCCGCTCGATCTTTCTCGACTGGGCGCTGAGCCTCGGTGCGGGCACCGATCAGCGCGCGGCGATGCGCTTTGCGATGGAGCACTACAGCACCGATCCGGCGCATCCGATGAGCCTCGTGCTTGCCGAGGGGCTGACGCGCGCGACCGAAGCGCCGAGCCGGCGCGGGGGCCGCGCCGGACGGGTCTCTGCCTGAGGGCTCAGGCCTTCGCGCGGGAAAGCGCCGCGGCTTCGGCGGCAAGCGCCTCGATCCCGGTCCAGTTGCCCGCATTCATCATGCCCGCGGGCGCAACCCACGAGCCGCCCGCACAAAGCACATTCGGCAAGCTCAGGTAATCGCGGGCATTTTGCAGGCTGACCCCGCCCGTCGGGCAAAAGCTCACCTGCGGCAGCGGCCCGCCAAGGGCTTTCAGCGCGGCCGGGCCGCCGGCATTGGCGGCGGGGAAGAACTTCAGCATGTCATAGCCCCATTCGAGCGCCTGCATGATCTCCGAGGCGGTGACGGCGCCGGGCAAAAGCGGCAGGCCCTCATCTTCGCAGGCCTTCACGAGCTTTTCGGAAAAGCCGGGCGCGACGCCGAATTTCGCCCCCGCGGCTTTTGCCGCCTTCACATCGGCGGGGGTGATCAGCGTGCCCGCCCCGACAACGCCGCCCTCGACATCGACCATGGCGCGGATTGCGTCGAGCGCACAGGGGGTGCGCAGCGTCACCTCCAGCGCGCGAAGCCCGCCCGCCACCAGCGCGCGGGCAAGCGGTTCGGCATGGGCCGTGTCATTGACCACGATCACGGGCACGATCGGCGCCATGGCGCAAATTTCGCGGGCAGTCGCGGATTGGTCGGCGGGGGTCATCTGAGCCTCCTGTCAGAGATGGTATCGGCCCCGGAAGGCACGATCGAGGGGGCCGGGCCGGACGGCACGGCATTTGCTGTCATAAAGACGTAAAACGTCGGCGGGCGAAAGAGGGCGCATTGCCCCGCTTGGGCGGCCCTTACACCACGACCGAGGCGCCCTCGGGCGCGGCGCCCACATTGCGGCGGAACGCGGCAAAAAGCTCGCGTCCGAGCCCTTCGGCATTGCCGCTCAGATCCGCCTTGACCGGCGCGCGGCTCGCAAAGCCCTCGGTGAGGCAGTCAAGCCGCCCCGCCACGGCATCAAGCCGGACGATGTCGCCATCCATAAGCCGCGCAAGCGGCCCTTCGGCATTGGCCTCGGGCGAGACATGGATCGCCGCAGGCACCTTGCCCGAGGCGCCCGACATCCGGCCATCGGTGACCAGCGCCACCTTGAGGCCGCGCTCTTGCAGCACCGACAGCGTGGGGGTGAGGGAGTGCAGTTCCGGCATGCCATTTGCCTGCGGCCCCTGAAAGCGCACCACCACAACCGTATCGGTGGTGAATTCGCCGCGCTTGAACGCCTCTTTCACCGCCTCCTGATCGTGGAAGATCCGTGCGGGCGCCTCGATCACATGGCGCTCGGGGGCAACGGCAGAGACCTTGATCACGCCGCGGCCAAGGTTGCCCTCAAGCTGTTTGAGCCCGCCCGTGGGGGCGAAGGGCGTGGCGGCGGGGCGCAGGATCTTGTCATTGAGGCTCGTTTCCGGCCCCTCGACCCAGGTGAGCGCGCCCTCGATCAGCTTGGGCTCCTGGGTATAGCTTGAAAGACCGCTGCCCCAGACCGTTTGCGCATCGCCATGCAAGAGCCCCGCGCCGAGCAGATGCCGAAGCAGGAATTGCAGCCCCCCCGCAGCGTGGAAGGCATTCACATCGGCGAGCCCGTTCGGGTAAACCTTTGCCATCAGCGGCACCACGCCCGAGATCTCGTCAAAGTCTTCAAGGTCCAGCTCGATCCCCGCCGCGCGCGCCATTGCTGGCAGATGCAGCACAAGATTGGTCGAACCGCCCGTCGCCATCAGCCCGACAAGCCCGTTGACAAAAGCGCGCTCGTCCAGAATTTCGCCCGCCGCGCGGAAGTCATTGCCGAGCCGGGTGATCTCGGCGGCGCGGCGCGCACCCGCCACGGTGAGCGCGCTGCGCAGATCGGTGCCGGGGCTCACGAAACTCGCGCCCGGCAGGTGCAGCCCCATGAATTCCATCAGCATCTGGTTGGTGTTCGCGGTGCCGTAAAAGGTGCAGGTGCCCGGCGCATGGTAGGAGGCCATCTCCGCCTGCATCAGCCGGTCGCGCCCCACTTCGCCGGTGGCATATTGCTGGCGCACCTTGGCTTTCTCGTCATTCGGGATGCCGCTGGGCATCGGCCCGGCAGGCAGGAACACCGCCGGAATATGCCCGAAGGTCGCCGCCGCCATGATCAGCCCCGGCACGATCTTGTCACACACACCAAGGTAGAGCGCGGCATCAAAGGTGTTGTGGCTCAGCGCCACGCCCGCCGCGAGCGCGATCACATCGCGCGAAAAGAGGCTCAACTCCATGCCGGGCTGGCCCTGGGTGACGCCATCGCACATCGCGGGCACGCCGCCCGCGACCTGCGCCGTGGCGCCCACGGCGCGCAGCGCTTCCTTGATCTGGTCCGGGTAGGCGCCATAGGGCGCATGGGCCGAGAGCATGTCATTATAGGCGGTGACGATGCCAATGTTGGGCGCCCGCGCCGCGGCAAGATCGCTCTTGTCCGCCCCCATCGCCGCATAGGCATGGGCCTGATTGCCGCAACTGAGATGCGCGCGCGCCGGGCCCGCATGGGCGGCGGCGCGAATCCGGGCAAGATAATCTTCCCGCCGCGGCCCGGAGCGGGCGCGGATCCGCTCGGTCACCCGCGCAATCGTGGCATCGAGCGGCGGCAGGCGGGGCGGGGCGGGGTTTGTCATCGCAGTCTCCGGCAGGCTGAACGGCCGGGCGGGCCCGACCGGCATGGTTTTGGCGCGCCGGGAGCGGCGCGCGAAACAGGGCAGGACATCGGAGCGCACATCGCGCCGGTTCTGCACCGGCTTCAGATCAACTTAGGTCGTTAGCGCTAACCAATCAAGCCCGGAGGCGTCCCTGACCTTGCGTCCGTGATGCGCCCAATGCCGGGCAAGGTCCAGCGCGATTTGCCCGTGCCTGTGCCAGCGGGCTTTCGCCGCGGCGCAACTCGGGCTAGAGGAGGCGGCAACGCCCCTTTTGCGATAGGCCCGATCATGTCCGATGTTGAAGCAAAGACCCGTCCCGTGGTGCGGCTGCGCCCGAAGGCGGAGGCGCGCGCGATCCGCCATGGCTTTCCCTGGGTCTATGCCGATGAGCTGGTCACCGACCGGCGCACGCAAGCGCTTGTGCCCGGCGTGATCGCCACGCTGGAGGATGCTGAGCGCCGCCCGCTGGCCACCGTGACGGTGAACCCGAATTCCAAAATCATCGCGCGGGTGCTCGACCGGGATGCCGAGGCGGTGATCGACCGGGGCTGGATCGCGGCGCGGCTCACCCGTGCGCTGGAGCTGCGCGAACGGCTCTTTGAGGCGCCGTTTTACCGGCTCGTCCATGCCGAGGCCGATGGCCTGCCCGGGGTGATCATCGACCGGTTCGGCGCGGTGGCCGTGGTGCAGCCCAACGCCGCCTGGGCGGAGACGATGATCGCCGAGATCGCCGCGGCGCTGAGTGCTGTCACCGGCGTGGAAACGGTGATCAAGAACGGTTCGGGCCGCGCCCGTGGTCTGGAGGGGCTGCCCGAGGAAACCCTTGTTCTGCACGGCAAGATCGAGGCGCCGGTTCCGGTTTCGATGAATGGCGCGACCTATATGGCCGATCTGATGGGCGGCCAGAAGACCGGGCTGTTCTATGATCAGCGCCCCAACCATGCCTTTGCCGCGCGGCTGGCCAAAGGCGCGCGCGTGCTCGATGTCTTCTCCCATGTCGGCGGGTTCGCGCTGGCGTGCCTTGCGGGCGGCGCAGAGCACGCGCTTGCGGTCGATGCCTCCGCCGCAGCCCTCGATCTGGCGCAACAGGGCGCCGAGGCGATGGGGCAGGGCGCGCGGTTTGCCACCCGTCAGGGCGATGCCTTCGCGACCCTTGAGGCGCTGGGGGCCGAGGGCGCGCAATTCGACCTCGTGATCTGCGATCCGCCCGCTTTTGCGCCCGCCAAGCCCGCGCTGGAGGCGGGGCTGCGCGCCTATGAGCGTGTGGCCCGGCTCGCCGCGCCGCTCGTCGCGCCGGGGGGCTATATCGTGCTTTGCTCCTGCTCGCATGCGGCGGACCTCACCCAGTTCCGCAATGCTTCCGCGCGGGGCTTGGGCCGCGGCGGGCGGCGCGCGCAGCTTTTGCACACCGGTTTTGCCGGGGCGGATCACCCGATGCTGCCGCAACTCGCCGAATCGGGCTATCTGAAATCGCTCTTCTTCCGGCTCGATTGATGCGTGCCGCCCCGCGAAAGGCGCTTCTTGACGCCTGCGTGCTCTACCCCACGGTGATGCGCGAGATCCTGATCGGCTGCGCGGAGGCGGGGCTCTATGTGCCGCTCTGGTCCGAGCGGATCTTGGAGGAATGGGCGCGCGCCGCGGCGCGGCTTTCGGCGGGGGATGAGGCGGTTGCGCGCGGTGAAATCGCGCGCCTCAAGGCGCGCTTTCCACGCGCTGTCGTGCCGGTGCGCGCCGGGCTTGAGGCACGCCTCCACCTGCCCGACGAGAACGACATCCATGTGCTTGCCGCCGCCATCGCGGGGGGCGCCGATGCGATCGTGACGCAAAACCGCGCCGATTTCCCGCGCGCCACGCTCGCCGCCGAGGGGCTCGCCCGGCTCGATGTCGATGCCTTCCTGCTCGCCCTTCTGGCCGATGCGCCCGAGGCGGTGGTGCGGGCGGTGGAAACGGTGCGGGCGCAGGCCGAAAGGCTCTCCGGCCAGCCGCAGCCACTCCGTGCGCTTCTCAAACGCGCGCGCCTTTACCGGCTCGCCAAGGCGATCGAGGCCCTTTGAGCGCGCATCACTGCCGCTTGACCATGCGTCAAAGCGCTTTGAGATCGCCCCGGGCCGGGCTAGACTTGCGCCGAGCGCCACGGTAAAACTTGGGTGTTGTTACCGCTAACAGCTGGCGCCAACCGTGAGGAGGGGCCAGTCGTGCCTAGAATCGGAGCCAGCCCCATGGTGTCGCGTGTTATTCCGGTGGACCTGTTCGATCTCGTGATCTTTGGCGCAACGGGCGATCTTGCCCAGCGCAAGATCCTGCCCGGCCTCTACCGCCGCTTCATATCCGGCCAGATGCCGCAAGGCGCGCGCATCATCGGCGCCGCGCGTTCGGAGATGGATGCCGAGGGGTTTCGCACGCAGGTGCGCGCCGCGATCGAAGAATTCGTCGATGCGGCCAAGCGTGATCCGGGCAATATCGCGGCCTTCCTCGATTGCCTCGATTATGTCTCCGTCGATGCGACCGGCGAGGCCGGGTGGGACGCTTTGCGCGACAAGATCACCCCCGGCCGGGTGAATGCCTTCTATTTCTCGGTGGCGCCGATGCTTTTTGGCCCGCTGGCCGAGCGCCTCAAGGCGCATGACATTGCACGCGATGACGCCCGGATCGTGGTGGAAAAGCCCTTCGGGCGCGATCTCGCCTCGGCCAAGGCGCTCAATGCCACGCTGGCCGCGCATTTCGAGGAAAGCCAGATCTACCGGATCGACCATTACCTCGGCAAGGAGACGGTGCAAAACCTGATGGCGGTGCGCTTTGCCAACATCCTGTTCGAGCCGCTCTGGAATGCGCAATACATCGACCACGTGCAGATCACCGTGGCCGAGACCGTCGGCGTGGGCGGGCGCGGCGCCTATTATGACAAATCCGGTGCGATGCGCGACATGGTGCAAAACCACCTGATGCAGCTTCTGTGCCTGATTGCGATGGAGCCGCCCTATCACTTCGACCCGGATGCGGTGCGGGATGAAAAAGTCAAGGTTATCCGTGCGTTGCAGCCCATTCCTGCGGCCGATATCGTGCGCGGACAATATGCGGGGGTGAAGGCCTCGGCGGCGCGCGCCGCGCAGCCCGGCTACCTTGAAGACAGCGAAAACCCCGAGAGCCGCACCGAGAGCTATATCGCGCTCAAGGTGCAGGTGGCGAACTGGCGCTGGCAGGGCACGCCGTTTTACCTGCGCACCGGCAAGCGGCTGCGGGGGCGGGCTTCGGAGATTGCCATCACCTTCAAGGCGCCGCCGCATTCGATCTTTGACGAAGACGAGTCGAGCTGGCGCGAGAATGTGCTGGTGATCCGGCTGCAGCCCGATGAGGGGATGAACCTCAAGGTGATGATCAAGGAGCCGGGGCCGGGCGGCATGCGGCTTGTGCAGGTGCCGCTCGACATGTCTTTTGCCGAGGCGCTGGGCGAGGAGGGGGCCGATATTCCCGATGCCTATGAGCGGCTGATCATGGATGTGATCCGGGGCAACCAGACGCTGTTCATGCGCGGCGATGAGGTGGAGGCGGCCTGGGCCTGGACAGATCCGATCATCGCCGGATGGGAGGCGCGCGGCGACAAGCCCCGTCCCTATGATGCGGGCTCCTCGGGGCCGGAGGATGCGCTGATGCTGATGCACCGCGACGGGCGGCGCTGGCGGGAGATTCGCGAATGAACCTCGTGGACTACCCCGACCGCGAGCTGATGATGATCGCGCTCGCCGACCAGATCGCAAGCCAGTTGCGCCGTGCGCTTGAGCGCGCCGAGCGGGTGACGCTGTGTGTGCCGGGGGGAACCACGCCGGCGCCGGTGTTCGAGCTGCTCTCCGAACTGGAGCTCGATTGGGGGCGCGTCAATGTGCTCCTCAATGACGAGCGCTGGGTTGATGAAACCTCGCCGCGCTCGAACACGGCGCTGCTGCGCCGCCATCTGCTCAAGGGCCGCGCGGCGGCGGCGACGCTCGTGCCGCTCTATCTTCCCGCGCCCCGCCCGGAGGATCGGATGGCAGAGATTTCTGAAGCGGTTCAAGAGGTTCTGCCGCTTACTGTGGTGTTGCTCGGCATGGGCGAGGACATGCACACCGCCTCCCTCTTCCCCGGCGCCGATCGGCTCGAAGAGGCGCTGGCCAATGATGCGCCCCCGGTGCTGGCAATGCGCGCTGCGGCCGCGGGCGAGCCGCGCATCACCCTTTCGGCGCCGGTGTTGCGCGAAGCGATGCATTGCCATTTGCTGATCACCGGGGCACAAAAGCGGACAGCACTTGAACGCGCCGGGACGCTTCCCGAGATCGAGGCCCCGGTGCGGACCGTCCTTTCACATGCAACGATCCATTGGGCCCCATGATGAACCGTTTTGCTCCGCTGCTTGCCCATGCCGAGACCGTCAAGGACCGGCATATCCTCGATCTTTTCGCCGCTGACCCCGAGCGCGCGCGCGATTTTGCCGCCGAGGCGGGGCCGTTTCTCTTTGACTACTCAAAAACGAATATCGACGCTGCGGGCATGGGGCTGTTGCTCGCGCTGGCCGATCAGGCGGGCGTGGCAGAGCGGCGCGCGGCGATGTTCTCGGGCCAGAAGATCAACGAGACCGAGAACCGCGCCGTGCTGCATACCGCGTGGCGCAGCCCCGCCGAGTCGATCCTTGTCGATGGTCACGATGTGATGCCGCCGCTGCGCGCCACGCTCGCGCGGATGGCCGAATTTGCCAATGCGCTGCGCGAGGGGCGTTATCGCGGGCAGGGCGGCGCGATCACCGATGTCGTCAATATCGGTATTGGCGGCTCGGATCTCGGCCCGGCGATGGCCGCACTTGCCTGCACCGCTTTTGCCAACGGGCCGCAGCTCCATTTTGTCTCGAATGTCGATGGCGCCCATATCCACGACACGCTGGCCCCGCTGAACCCGGAAACGACGCTGGTGATTGTGGCCTCGAAAACCTTCACCACCATCGAAACGATGACCAATGCCGAGACCGCGCGGGTCTGGATGGCGGACGTGGTGAAAAACCCGGCCACGCAATTTGCCGCGATCTCTTCCGCCGTCGACAAGACCGCCGCTTTCGGCATTCCGCCCGAGCGGGTGTTCGGTTTTGAGGACTGGGTCGGCGGGCGCTATTCCGTCTGGTCGCCGATCGGGCTGAGCCTGATGATCGGCATTGGCCCGGAGGCGTTTGCCCGCTTTCAGGCCGGGGCCGCGGCGATGGATGCGCATTTCCTCAGCGCGCCCTTCAGCGCGAACCTGCCGGTGTTGCTTGCGCTGGTGGGGCTGTGGCACAATCAGGTGCTCGGCCATGCCACGCGCGCGGTTTTGCCCTATGAACAACGGCTTGCGCGGCTTCCGGCTTACCTGCAACAGCTTGAGATGGAGAGCAATGGCAAGCGCGTGAGCATGGATGGCGCCGATCTGCCCTACCATTCGGGCCCGGTGGTCTGGGGCGAGCCCGGCACCAATGGCCAGCATGCCTTTTACCAGCTCATCCATCAGGGCACCCGCGTCGTGCCTTGCGAGTTCATCGTCACCGCGCGCGGGCTGGAGCCTGATCTTGAGCACCAGCACCTTCTTCTCGTCGCCAATTGCCTTGCGCAGTCGGAAGCGCTTTTGCGCGGTCGCGCGCTTGAAGAGGCGACGGCGATCATGCGCAAGAAGGGGCTTGAGGGGGCAGAGCTGGAGCGGCAGGCGCGCCACCGCGTCTTTCCCGGCAACCGCCCCTCGACCACGCTTCTCTTCGATCAGCTCACGCCGGAAACGCTGGGCGGGTTGATTGCGCTTTATGAGCACCGCGTGTTTGTCGAGGGCGTGATCCTTGGCATCAACAGCTTCGACCAATGGGGGGTGGAGCTGGGCAAGGAGCTGGCGCTGGCGCTCGCTCCGGTGCTGGAGGGCAAGGCGGATGGGGCGGCCAAGGATGGCTCGACCCGGGCGCTGGCGGAACGGATTCGCGAGCTGCGCGGGCTCTGACGCGGGCGGCGCACAATGGCGTGACGGAGGGCAGCCGCGGCTTGCGCCCCGGCAGTGAGGGGCGTGTAATCCCTGCATCGCGGCGAAAGCCGCGCTGCCCGAAGGGAGCCCGCGATGACCGCCGCACCAAGCCGCCCCGCCCATATCCGCCCCGATCCGAAAACCGCAGACCTGCCGCCGACCGATCCGGCGACGGGTCTTTCGGCGGTCGAGGCCGCGGCCCGCCTTGCCCATTTTGGCCCGAACACGATCGAGAGCGCCGAGAAATCCTTGCTTGCGCGGATCGCGGGCTATTTCTGGGGCCCGATCCCCTGGCTGATCGAGCTGGCCGCGGTGCTCTCGCTGATCTTGCGCGACTGGTCCGATGTGGCGGTGATCACCACGATGCTTCTGGTCAATGCCGCGGTGGGCTTTTTTGAGGAGAACAAGGCAAGCTCCGCCATTGCCGCGCTGAAAGGGCGGCTTGCGCCCACCGCGCGGGTGAAGCGCGCGGGGCAATGGCAGCAGATCGCGGCTTCTGCACTCGTGCCCGGCGATATCGTGCGGCTCTCGATCGGGCAGATCGTGCCCGCCGATATGGAGCTTGTTGCGGGGGATTACCTTTCGCTTGACGAATCCGCGCTCACCGGCGAGTCGCTCCCGGTCGAGAAAGTGGTCGGAGATCTCGCGCAATCGGGCGCGGTGGTGAAGATGGGCGAGATGACCGGCTGCGTCACCGCCACCGGCATGCACAGCTATTTTGGCAAGACCGCAGCCCTGGTCGAGAAAGGGGCGGGGCCCTCGCACTTCCAGCAAGCGGTGCTCAGGATCGGCAATTTTCTGATCGTCTCGGCGCTGGGTCTGGTTGTGGTGATCCTTGCTGTCTCGATCTGGCGCCACGATCCTTTCCTTGAAACGGTGCAGTTCGCGCTCATCCTCACCGTTGCCGCGATCCCGGTGGCGCTGCCCACGGTGCTCTCTGTCACCATGGCGGTGGGGGCCGAGCGGCTCGCCAAACGCGGCGCCATTGTCTCGCGCCTTGTCGCGATCGAGGAGCTTGCGGGCGTCGATGTGCTCTGCTCCGACAAAACCGGCACGCTGACGCTCAACAGCCTCACGGTCGAAAAACCGCAGCCCGCGCCCGGCGTGACGGCAGGCGAGTTGTTGCAGGCGGCAGCGCTCGCGTGCAATGCCGAGGCGCCCGATGCGCTCGACACGGCGGTTTTGCGTGCGGCGGATGGCTTGCCAAAACAGGGCGCACAGGTCACCCGCTTCACCCCCTTCGATCCGGTGCGCAAGCGCACCGAGGCCGAGGTGAGCAGCCCGGCGGGGGCTTTCTCTGTCGTCAAGGGCGCGCCGCAGGTGATCCTGGATCTCGTCGCCCCGGAGCCCGCGCTGCGGGCAGGCGTTGAGCAACAGGTGGAAGACCTTGCCGCCGCAGGGTTCCGCGCCCTTGGCGCGGCGCGCGCCGAAGCGGGCGGGCGCTGGCGCTTTCTGGGGCTCTTGCCGATCATCGACCCGCCGCGCCCCGATGCCGCCGCCACCATTGCCGAGACCGAGCGGATGGGGGTGGATGTGAAGATCGTCACCGGCGATCACGAGGCGATTGCCCGCCAGATCGCCGGCAAGCTTGGCCTTGGCAGCCAGATCCTCCCGGCGGGCGATCTGCTCGCGGGCGATGATGCGGCGGTTGCGCGTGCCGTGCGCAAGGCCGACGGCTTTGCCCGCGTGCTGCCCGAGCACAAGTTCCGCATTGTCGAGGCGCTGCAAAAGGGCGGCGCCATCGTCGCGATGACCGGCGACGGGGTGAACGATGCCCCCGCCCTCAAGCGCGCCGATGCGGGCATTGCGGTCAGCGGCGCGACCGATGCCGCCCGCGCCGCCGCGGATCTTGTGCTGACGGACAAGGGCCTGTCGATCATCACCACCGCGCTGGAGGAATCGCGCCGCATCTTCGCGCGGATGACGAGCTACGCCACCTTCCGCGTGGCGGAAACGATCCGGGTGCTTTTGTTCATGACACTCGTGATCCTCGCCTATGATTTTTACCCCGTCACCGCGATCATGATCGTGCTGCTCGCGATCCTGAACGACCTGCCGATCATGATGATCGCCTATGACAATGTGGCCGTCTCCCCCCGCCCGGTGCGCTGGGATATGCGCCGCGTGTTGCGCATTGCGGGGGGGCTGGGCGTGATGGGGGTGATCGAGACGTTCCTGTTGTTCTGGTTCGTCGACAGCCATCTGCATCTGCCGCGCGCGGAGATCCAGACGCTCATTTTCCTCAAGCTGCTCGTCTCGGGGCATATGACGCTTTATGTCTCCCGCGCGCAGGGCTGGTTCTGGTCGCGCCCCTGGCCCTCGCTCAAGCTCTTCGCCACCACCGAGGCGACGCAGGTTCTGGGCACGCTGATCGCCGTCTACGGCCTCTTCGTGGCGCCGATTGGCTGGGAGGCGGCGCTCTGGGTCTGGGCCTATTGCCTTGCGTGGGTGCCGGTGGAGGGGGCGCTTGCCATGGGCCTGCGCCGCCTGACCCCGGCGCGCGGCTAGCGCGTGTCGCGCGGGCGCAGCGCGAGCCAGATCAGCGCCGCGCCGGCCAGCGTCAGGAACGGCAGCATCGCCATGTTGACCGCCTGCCAGCCCGCCACAGGGTCACCGGCTGCCGAGCAGTTCATCAGCCCGCCCGAGGAGAGCGAGGCAAGAAACACCCCGCCAAAGACGATGAAATCGTTCATCCCCTGCACATGGCCGCGCTCTTCGGGGCTATGCGCTGCCGAGAGCATTGCGGTTGAGCCGATAAAGCCGAAGTTCCAGCCGAGCCCGAGCAGGATCAGCGCAAGGAAGAACTGTTCAAGGTTGACGCCGGTGAGCGCCACCGCCCCCGAAACGGCAAGGATGAAGAGCCCGATGCCCACAATCACCTCCCGCCCGAACCGCGCAATCAGATGGCCGGTGACGAAGGAGGGCAGATACATCGCGAGCACATGGGCAGAGACGATATTGGCGGCATCGGTCGTCTGATGCCCGCAGCCGACAACCGCGAGCGGCGTGGAGGTCATCACAAGGTTCATCAGCGCATAGGAGACCATGGCGCAAATCATCGCCACGGCAATTTGCGGGTCTTTGAGGAGTTCAAGCCGCGTGCGCCCGCCCTGCGGCGCCCCCTTCGCCCGCCGCCCCGGCGCGGGGCTTTTGAGAAAGGCGAACAGGAGCGGCCCGAGCGCGTTGATGCCGATGATGGCGAGATATGTGGCGAGGAAGGGCACCACCATCGCCTGCGCGGTGAGCTTGACAAGTTGCGGCCCGATGATCGCGGCGGCAAGCCCGCCCGCCAACACCCAGGAGATCGCCTTCGATTGCAGCGCCACCGGCAGCCCGTCGGTCGCGGCAAACCGGTAGAACCCCTGCGCCGACATGTAGACCCCCGCGAAAACCGCACCGAGGCAGAACAGTGCAAACGAGCCCTCCGACAGCGCATAGGCCGAGATCGCACCGCCGATCGCGCCCGCGGCGGTGGCAAGCAGGAAGCCCGCGCGCCGCCCGAAGGCCGCCATGAACTCCGACATCGGCTGCGCGCTGAGCACCGAGCCCAGCACGATGAGAGACAAGGGCAGGGTGGCCCAGCAGGGGTTGGGGGTCAGTGATTTGCCCGCAAGCCCCCCCACGGTGAAGATCATCGACATCTGCGCGCCCAAAAGCGCCTGTGCCGCGACCAGCACGAGGATGTTGCGCCGCGCCGCGGGGGAGGCGGGTTCAGGCGGAAGGAAGCCGGATGTATCTTTCATGCTCAAGCCCTAGCGCGCGTGTTGAGGGCTTTCAAGCGGCGTGCAAAGCGGGCAGGGTGGCGCCATGGTTGGACGCATCATTCACACTGAAGACGATATCGCCGAGGGCACCGCGTGGCTTTGCACGCGCGAGCCCGCCTTTGCGCGTGTTCTCGATCTCACCGGCCCATGGCCTTTGCGCCGCCGCGAAGACGGGTTCGAGGCGTTGCGCGATGCGATCCTCGGCCAGCAGGTCTCGGTTGCGGCGGCCCGCTCGATCCGGGGCAAGCTTCTCGACGCGGGCTATGGCGCGCCCGAGGCTTTGGCGGATGCGGGCGAGGACGACCTTCGCGCCTGCGGCCTCTCGCGCCAGAAGGTGCGGTATTTGCAGGCGCTGGCCCGCTCCGGCGTGGATTTCGACGCGCTCCGCGCCCTGCCCGATGCCGCGGTGATCGACACGCTCTTGCCGCTGCCCGGCATTGGCCGCTGGACGGTGGAGATGTATCTCATTTTCGCGCTTGGCCGGGCCGATGTCTTTGCCGTGGATGACCTTGCGCTGGCCGAGGGCGCACGGCTGCTCTTTGACCTGTCAGAGCGGCCAAAACGCAAGGAATTTGGCACGCTTAGTGCGCAATGGTCGCCTTGGCGGGCGGTTGCCGCGCGGGCGATCTGGGCCTATTATGCGGCGATCAAGGCACGGGAAGGGGTGGCACCATGAGACGCGAGATGAAGCTTGGACGGGTGAGCCCGCGCTCGGGCCATGTGAAATCGGCGGTGCTGTTCCTGCACGGCTATGGCGCAGATGGCGATGACCTGCTGGGCCTTGCCGAGCCGCTTGCGCCGCATTTGCCCGACACGCTCTTTCTGGCGCCCGATGCGCCCGAGGAATGCATCACCAACCCGTTCGGGCGGCAGTGGTTTCCGATCCCGTGGCTTGATGGCTCCTCGCCCGAGGATGCCGCCGCGGGGCTGGCACAAAGCGCGCGTGATCTTGATGCGCTGATCGACAAGATCTTGGCGGAGGAGGGGCTCACGCCCGCCCAGCTCGCCGTGGTGGGCTTTTCGCAAGGCACGATGATGGCGCTGCATGTGCTGCCGCGCCGCGCCGAACCGGTGGCCGGGATCGTCGGCTTTTCGGGCCGGCTTCTGAACCCCGAGGCGCTGGCAAGCGAGGCGGTCTCAAAGCTGCCGGTGCTGCTTTTGCATGGCAACATCGACCAGATCGTGCCCTTCTCGGATCTGAAAAAGGCGACCGATGCGCTGCTTGCCGCGGGCTTTCCCACCGATGCGCAGGTGATGGAGGGCACCGGCCACGGCATCTCGCCGCAAGGGCTCGGAGTGGCGCTCTCCTTCCTCGCCGATCATTTGCCCGGATGAGCTTGGCGCCTGCCCGAAAAGCGGGCAGCACGTCATGCGCATGTTGCAAACACATGCAAAGCCTGTGCCCGGGCGGGGCCGCCGCAGATCGCGGGCCTTGCCCTGTGGCAAACGCCATATATAGTTGAGGCATCGGCAGGAGCGGGGGCTTCTCCGCTTTCCGGCCGCGAGCGCGACAGGCGGGAGGGCAGAGAATGCTCGATCATGGCGGCAAGCCGGGCGCCAGACTTGGTGACGGCGCCAGCGATAAACATGGCGAAAAGACCGATTTTCGCACCCAGTTCGTGCGCGAGCCCTCGGCCTTGCGCCGCCATCCGGCCTTGGTGCTCAATGCCGATTTTCGCCCCTTGAGCTACTATCCGCTCTCGCTCTGGCCCTGGCAGGAGGCGGTGAAAGCGGTCTGCCTCGACCGGGTCACGATCCTCGCCGAATATGACGAGGTGGTGCGCAGCCAAAGGCAAAGCATACGCATTCCCTCTGTCGTGGTGCTGAAAGAATTTGTCCGACCCCAGAAGCGCGTGGCCTTCACGCGCTTCAATCTTTTTCTGCGCGACGGGTTTTGCTGCCAGTATTGCGGCGCAAAGGGGGATCTGACTTTCGACCATGTGGTGCCGCGCTCGAAAGGCGGCGTGACAAGCTGGGAAAATGTCGTGGCGGCCTGCGCGCCCTGCAACCTGAAAAAGGCGAACAAATCGCTCAAGGCCTCCGGGCTGCGGCTGCGCAAGCCCGCCCGCGAGCCCTCGTCCGAGGATATGCATCAGATCGGTCGGCGCTTCCCGCCGGGGCATTTGCACGAGAGCTGGATCGACTTTCTTTACTGGGATGCCGAACTCGACGCCTGAGACGGGGCTGCCCTTCTCAGCCGCGCCGCACTTTTTCGCGCGCCGCGTCTGCCCGCCACGCGCCTGCGCAGTGCCCGCCATCGCAAGCGCGATCAAAGGCAGATCCCTGCCACAGCTGCGCGCAGACGCGATGAAGACATGAAATCGAGAAAGATGGTATCGTGCCCGCCCCGGGCTGGATGGGCGCATTCGAGGGGGGCACGAGACTGCCGATGAGGCCAAGCCGCGCATATCGGGTGCTTTCAGGAGCGGGCGCCGCGCGAAACGCCTGACGGGGGGGCGGCTTTTGCCCGGTTTCCCCCCGGCGGTGCCCGATCCGGGCGTCGCAAGGCGTCTTCGGCTCGGTTCAGCCGCCGAGGCTGCGCGTGCCGCCCGTGCTCCGGGTGTTGCTGGCGCCAAAGCCGCCGCGCTGGGCGACGGTGGCGCGGGTCATCGGCGGTTTGCCGATGGTCGTTGGCGCCTTGGTGAAAGCGCCCGCGCCAATCTTGCCGCGCCCGGTGTTGTTGGCATAGCTCGTGCCGCCGCCCGGCGTGGTGAAGCGGCCATCGGCGGTGCGGTGCAGCGGTTGCGCGCCAATCCCGCGTGCGCCGCCCAGCATGTTGCCGAGCAAGAACCCCATCAGCAGCGGCATGAAGATGCTGCCCGAGCCGCCCTCCACCGCCTGCGCCTCGGAGCCGCAATTGCCCTTGCCATATTGCTCCTCGCAAACCGCGAGGCTGTCATAGCGGGGGGCGGTCTCGGCATTGAGCGTGGCGGCCTCGTCAAAGCCCTTGCGGCAATCCTCGGCGGAGAACAGGCTCCCCGTGCCCGCCGCATCCAGGCAGCTTTGCAGGTCCGGGAAGGCTTGCGCGTCAACGTTTTCCTCGCGGCAGCCCGCAAGCGTGAACGCGGCGGCACCAACGAGAAATAGGGCAACGGTAGCGGATCGTTTCGACATCGGGGGCTCCGGTTCGGGTGCGGTCAGTCGCGGATGAAATGAGGTTTGAAGCGGGAGAGATCCTGCGTGATCCGGCTCCGGTCCTCGCGCAGGCCCAGCGCCACGCAGCGCGCGCCCACGACCCAGGCGCCGAGCACCGGACGAAAGCCGCCCATCAGCGGCAGCGCGTGATAGGCCTGCACAATTTTGGCATGCGCATCATAGCTGCGGTCGCTGGCGGCTTCGGGGCGCTCGCCCTCGGCGAGAATCGTCACCGATCCGCCCTCGCGCGAGAACAGCGGCTTGGTCACATGGCCCGCGCGCAGAGCCTCCGCCGCCCGCTCGAACCGCGCCGCGACGGCGGGCGCAACCGGGCCGGTGCCGGTCAGCGCGGGCGCGACATCCGCTTCGAAAAAGGCGGGCAGCAGGTTCGGATGCCCCTCGAACATCTCCCAGAGCACCGGTAGAATGCCCTTGTTGGACAAGATCGCCTTCCACGGAGGCTCGATCATCAGGCAGCCCGCGCCGGCCAGATGCGCGGCAAAATCGTCGCGCAGCAGGTCTTCCCAGGGGTAAAGCTTGAACAGCGTGCCGATCACCCGGTCCTGATCGTCGAGGAACTGGCCCTCGGTGCTCAGCGCGATTTTTTCAAGGTCGGTGTAATGCGCGCCAAGCCCGGCCTCGCGCGCGGCCCAGCCCAGCGCTTCGACCGTGGCGTAATCCTCGGGCTGGCCCGCCGCCGCGGCAAAATGCAGGTCGGTGCCGGGCTCGAACAGCTCGCCAAAGCGTTCGACCAGCGCCTCATGCAGGCCGTTGAACTGGTCGCAGCCCTCGGGCAGCACGCCTGCCGCGATCTGATCTTCCAGCCATTGCCACTGAAAGGCAGCCGTTTCATAGAGCGACGTTGGTGTATCTGCGTTGTATTCCAGAAGCTTGGCAGGCCCATTGCCATCGTAGGCCAGATCGAACCGGCCATAGAGAGAGGGCTCGTGCGCCTGCCAGCTTTGCGCGATGTAATCGCGATGCTCGGGCGGGATCGCGAGCCGGTCAAGCCATTCCTCGCTCTTGAGCACCTGATCGACCGCCTCAAGGCAGAGGCCGTGCAGCGCCGTGGCCGGGTCTTCGATCGCATTTTCGATTTCGCGCAGCGTGAAGCTATAGGCAGAACTTTCATCCCAATAGGGTTCGCCATGCATATCGGCGAAACTGAACCCTTGGGCCTCGGCCTTGGCGCGCCAGTCGGGGCGCTCGGGCAGGTCGATCTTGTGCAAACGGTCTTCTCCTGTGGCGCCGCGCGCACCGGCGCGGCACCGCCTATATGGGGCTCTGGCGCGCGGATGTGAACCACCTTCGGCCGCAAGGTCGTTCAGCGGCCCGATGTTGCGGCATCCGAAAGGCGACGCCCGGCCCTGCGCTCAAGCGGGCTTGGCTCCCGAGCGGTCGCCGGATGCCTGTCAATCCTTTATTTGCTCCCTCCACTTAAAACAGGCACATCTCGCAATGCGCTCCGGTGCTCTCGATGACAGTTTATACTTTTCAAGGCTACAGTATTTCGGAATACACCGGTGCCGCTCCCGCGATCGGCGCGACGTTTCATATCCGTTCCGATTTCGATGCCGCGACCGATGCGATCACATTCAGCATCAATGACGATGATACCACGCTCGCAGGGTCGCGCTGGAGCAGCTACGACAGCACGCTCCAGACCGGGACCGTCAGCACGGCCTCGGGAGCGCAGATCTACAGCGGCACCTTGCGGGTGGGCTGGCGTGCCACCTTCATCTTGCCCGATGGCTCGACCGTGCATGTCTGGGATGTGTGGACCGGGGCAACGGATGGCTATCCGATCGGTCTGATCTCGGATGGTGAGCTGCCCCCCGGCGTCACCTTCCAGATCGGCGCCTATGATGAGGCCACCACCGTCGGCACATGGCCGACCTATACCACGATCCACACCCCCACCGCGGACCCTGATCTCGACAACACGATCACCGGCGGCAGCCTGAACGATTCGCTCTATGGCGGGGCGGGCAACGATACGGTTATGGGCGGGGCGGGCAATGACACCGTTGTGCTGGGCGACGGCAATGACGTCTTTGGCTCCTATCTGTCCGAGACCGGCAATGATCTTGTGTATGGCGGGGCGGGCAACGATCAACTGATTGGCGGGCCGGGCGCCGACACGCTTTATGGCGAGGACGGCAATGACACGATCGCCGGGGGTTCCGGCAACGATTGTCTGTTCGGCGGCGCGGGGATGGACCAATTCGTCATCACCAATGGCCATGACCATGACACGATCGACGGTGGCACCGAGCACGACTCGATCTGGTTCAGCAACTACGGCGGCACCACCTATTCCGTCACCGTCACCTATTCCGGCACGGGGGCGGGCAGCTACAGCCTCAGCTCCGGCACGGACAGTGGCATTTTCACCTCGATCGAAGGGATCGGCGGCACCTCTTTCAACGATACCCTCGATGCCACGGCAGACGGGGGAGGCGTTTATCTTGGCGGCGGCGCGGGCAATGATGTGATCTTCGGCGGGTCGGGCGCCGATACGCTCGACGGCGGATCGGGGGCTGACAGGATCACCGCCGGCGCCGGCAATGACCTGATCATCGGCGGCGGGGGGGCGGATTCGCTCTATGGCGGCACGGGCGACGACACTTTCCGGGTCTATGACACCGATGGCCCGGGCACGCTGATTCTCGGTAACAGCGGCACCGATACGGTCGAATTTTTCGCCACCACAGGCACGGGCGCCCATGTGGTTTATAGCGGGGCGGGCGCCTTCAGCTGGTGGAGCACCTCCGGGGCGCCCGTCCAGCTTGGCACCGCGACCGGGGTCGATGCGATCACCGGCACGCAATACGGCGACTGGATCGACGCGGCGGGCCAGGACAATACGGCGGTGTCCAGCTACGCGACCGGCGCGGGCAATGATTCCGTCTTTGGCGGCAGCGCCGCCGAGACGATGTGGCTCGGTGACGGCAACGATATCGCTTACGGCAATGCCGGCACCGACGCGATCCATGGCGAGGCGGGCGATGACACGCTCTCGGGCGGCCTTGGTGCCGACACGCTTGACGGGGGGGCGGGCAATGATCTGCTGATCGGGGGGGCGGACAATGACAGCCTGACCACGGGCCTCGGGGCCGACACGCTCGAACTCGCCGATGGCAGCGGCCATGACACGGTGAGCGATTTCGACATGACCGGGGCCGACACCGGCCATGCCACCGATCAACTCGATGTCTCGCACCTCACCGATGCGCTTGGCGATCCGGTGAACTGGAGCGATGTCACCGTCACCGATACCGTGGGTGATGGCACGGGCAATGCGATCTTGCTGTTTCCGAACGGGGAGAGCCTGACCTTGCTTGGCGTCAGCGTCTCTCAGGTGAGTGGCAAGTTCGCGCTGCACTCCATTGGTATTCCATGCTTTCTTGCGGGCACGCGGATCGAGACAGTGGCGGGGCCGGTGCCGGTCGAACGGCTCCGGGCCGGGGATCGGGTGATCACGCGCGATGGCGGGCCAAGCGCGATTATATGGATCGGGCAACGCCATGTGGGGGCGAAGCGGCTCGCGGCAGATCCGGCCACCCGCCCGGTGGAGATCCGCGCGGGCGCGCTTGGCAATTCTCGTCCGTTGCGGGTCTCGGGCCAGCACGGGGTGATGGTCTTGACCGAGGCCGGGGAGCGGCTGGTGCGGGCGCGCCATCTGCTCCTGTCGGGGTGGGGCGGGGTGCGGCAGGTGGAGGGGGTGGCTGGCGCGCGCTATTTTCACGTGCTTTTGGCACGCCATGCGCTGATTGGCGCCGAGGGGCTGTGGGCGGAGAGCTTCTGGCCCGGCCCGATCGGGGGGACAAGCTTTGGCGCGGCGGCTTTGCGCGATCTGCTCACCGCGTGCCCGGCGCTTGCGCCGGCGGTGCTGGGATCGGCGCGCGTTGAGAGCGTTTACACGCCGCGCGCCCGGCCGATGCTGCGTCGCCGCGAGGTCACGGCCGCGGCCTGCGCGCGCTGGGCTGCAGCCACCCGCGCGCTTTGCTGCGCGCAATGAGGGGCGGGCCCGGAGGCCCGCCGCCTGTCGGATTACTTCGTCAGAACCGCCACGCCGGGCAGTTCCTTGCCTTCCATCCATTCGAGGAAGGCGCCGCCCGCGGTCGAGATATAGCTGAAGTCTTCCGCCGCACCGGCCTTGTTGAGCGCCGCCACGGTATCGCCGCCGCCTGCCACCGAGACGAGCTTGCCATCCTTGGTGAGTTCCGCCGCCTTTTGTGCCGCCGCATTGGTCGCCGCATCGAACGGCGCGATTTCGAAAGCACCGAGCGGGCCGTTCCAGATCAGCGTTTTCGAGGCTTCGAACACGGTGGCGATCTCTTCGACCGATTTCGGCCCGGCATCGAGGATCATCGCATCGGTGGGGCACTCATCCTTGGCCACGGTCTCGTTTTCAGCCCCCGCCTTGAACTCGCGCGCCACCACCACATCGACCGGCAGATGGATCGCGCAGCCCGCGGCATGCGCCTTTTCCAAGATCTCGCGGGCGGTCTCGGCCATCTCCCGTTCGGCCAGGGATTTGCCCACGTCGATGCCCTGCGCGACAAGGAACGTGTTCGCCATGCCGCCGCCGATCACCAGATGATCGACCTTGCTCACGAGGTTGCCCAGAAGGTCGAGCTTGGTCGAGACCTTCGCCCCGCCCACCACGGCACAGACCGGGCGCACCGGATTGCCAAGCGCGGCCTCGAGCGCCTTCAGCTCGGCTTCCATCAGCCGCCCCGCAGCGGCGGGCAGGATATGCGCCACGCCTTCGGTCGAGCTGTGCGCCCGGTGCGCGGCCGAGAAGGCGTCGTTCACATACACTTCGCCCAGCGCGGCCAGCGCAGCGCTCAGCTCCGGGTCGTTCTTTTCTTCGCCGGCATGGAACCGGGTGTTCTCAAGAAGCAGAACCTCGCCCGGCTCAAGCGCGGCAACAGCGGTTTTCGCCGGGCCGCCGATGCAGTCATCGGCAAATTTCACCGTCACGCCGAGCGCTTTTTCGAGCTCCGGCACCAGCGGCTTGAGGCTCATCTCCGGCACGACCTTGCCCTTGGGGCGGCCGAAATGGGCCAGCAGCACCGGCTTGCCCCCCTTGGCGAGAATGTCCTTCACCGTCGGCACGATCTTCACGATCCGGGTCGCGTCGGTCACAACGCCGTTTTCCACCGGCACGTTGATGTCGACGCGCACCAAAACGACCTTGCCCGCAAGATCCATCTGGTCGAGCGTTTTCCAAGCCATAAGCATTCTCCTGATCTGGGCGCGGGCGGGCTCGCCTCCCGCGGCTCGCGCAAAATTGCCCCGATGTGAGGGCCTCGTCAACGCCCCCTGCCGCACCCCCTCGTGAAAACCTTGCGGCGCTTTGCCCTTTTCTCCTGCGCAGGGAGCCCCTAGATTGGCCTCGACCAATCAGGAGAGCCCCATGGCCGATATCAAGGATCCCGAGAACACCATCATCATCACCCTCAAGGATGGGCCCGTGGTGATCGAGCTGCTCAGCGATGTCGCGCCGCTCCATTGCGAGCGGATGAAGCAACTCGCGCGCGATGGCGCCTATGACAATGTCGCCTTCCACCGCGTGATCGAAGGGTTCATGGCGCAGACCGGCGATGTCGAAAACGCGAATATGGAAAAGGACTACAACCCGGGCCGTGCGGGCACCGGCGGGTCGAAATACCCCGATCTCAAGGCCGAATTCTCCAAGCTGCCGCATGACCGTGGCACGCTCGGCGCGGCGCGCTCGATGAACCCGCATTCGGCCAACAGCCAGTTCTTCATCAATTTCAAGGACAACCACTTCCTCAACGGGCAATACACCGTCTATGGGCGGGTGATCTCGGGGATGGAATTTGTTGACAAGATCGCCCGCGGCGAGCCGCCGGTGAACCCGGACCGGATGATCTCGGTCAAGGTGGCGGCCGATGCGTAAGCTTTTGGGCGCAACCGTTCTGGCGCTCGCCGCGACCGGTTTTGCGACCGGTTTCGCGACGGTGGCCCTTGCGCAGGACGGCACCACCGCGCCCGACGGGCCGGGGCCGAACCTCGTGCTCGAGATCGGCGGCACCACCTCGGGCAAGGTCGTGATCGACCTTTTGCCCGATGTCGCGCCCCAGCATGTCGAGCGGATCACCCAGCTCGCCAATGAACATGCCTATGATGACGTGGTGTTTCACCGCGTGATCGAGGGGTTCATGGCGCAGACGGGCGATGTGCAGTTTGGCAAGCGTGGCGGTGATCTGTCGATGGCGGGGATGGGCGGGTCGAAATACGGCGATCTGCCGGCGGAGTTTTCGAACCGCTCCTTCACCCGTGGCATGGTGGGGATGGCGCGCTCGGCCGATCCGAATTCGGCCAACAGCCAGTTTTTCATCATGTTCGACGCGGCGCCGCACCTTGATGGCCAATACACGATCGTTGGCCATGTGGTCGAGGGCATGGATGTGGTCGATCAGATCAAGAAAGGCGCGGCGCAGCAAAACGGGCTCGTTGCCGATCCGGACTATATCGTGCACGCCACCATCGAATAACCGGGCACAGAGGGGGGCGCTGCCCCCCGTCCGCAAGCGGACTCCCCCCGGGATATTTTCGCAAAGTCGAAACCAGAAGGGCGCTCCGAAACGGGCGCCCTTCGACTTTGTGGAAATATCCCGGGGGTGAATTGGCCGAAGGCCAAGAGGGGGCAGCGCCCCCTCTCTCCGCTCAGCCGATCTGCACCAGCGCGTGGCGTTTCTTGCCCGCGCTGAGCTTGACCGGCTGGGCCAGATCGGTGGCGGAGAACATCCGCCCGGCATCGGTGCAGGGTTCGTCATTCACCTTGAGCCCGCCTTCGGCGATCAGGCGCTTGCCGTCCTTGCCGGTTTTGGCAAGGCCCGAACGCACCACGAGTTGTGCAAGGCTGATGCCCTCGGCCAGCTCTGCGGCGGGCAGGCTCAGCGTCGGCAGATCCTCGCCCACGCCGCCCTTTTCAAACACCTCGCGCGCGGTCGCTTCGGCGGCGGCGGCGGCTTCGGCGCCGTGCAAAAGCGTTGTCACCGCATTGGCGAGGATGATCTTTGCGCCGTTGATCTCGGAGCCTTCGAGCGTGCCGAGCCGCTCGCATTCTTCCACCGGCAGATCGGTGTAGAGTTTGAGGAACCGGCCCACATCGGCATCGGTGGTGTTGCGCCAGAATTGCCAGAACTCATAGGGCGAGAGCATCTCGCCATTGAGCCAGACCGCGCCGCCCTGGGATTTGCCCATCTTGCGGCCGTCCGAGGTGGTCAGAAGCGGGGTGGTCAGGCCAAAGATCTCCTGGTCGCAGACGCGGCGCGTGAGGTCGATCCCGTTGACGATATTGCCCCATTGATCCGAGCCGCCCATCTGCAGCAAACAGCCGTAGCGGCGGTTCAGCTCAAGGAAGTCATAGGCTTGCAAGATCATGTAGTTGAATTCAAGGAAGCTCAGCGATTGCTCCCGGTCGAGCCGCGACTTCACCGATTCAAAGCTCAGCATCCGGTTGACCGAGAAATGCCGCCCGATGTCGCGCAGGAACTCGAGGTAATTGAGATCATCGAGCCATTCGGCATTGTTGCGCATCAGCGCGCCATTGCCGGCATCGGTATAGTCGAGATAGCGCGCGAACACGCGCTGCATGCCGGCGATGTTCTCGTCGATCTTTTCGGGGGTCAGCAGCGGGCGCTCTTCGGAGCGGAAGCTCGGATCGCCCACCTTTGTCGTGCCACCGCCCATAAGCGTGATCGGCTTGTTGCCGGTTTTCTGGAACCAGCGCAGCAGCATGATGTTGAGCAAATGCCCCACATGCAGCGAGGCCGCCGTTGCGTCATAGCCGATATAGGCCGTCACCATCCCCTTCGCGAGGGCCGCGTCGAGTTCTTGCAGGTCTGTGCAATCGGCAAGGAAGCCGCGCTCGATGATGATGCGCAGGAATTCCGATTTCGGGTGATAGGTCATCGTGCTTGTTCCTCTGGCTTGGCCATGCGTATATCGGCCTGAAAACCAAAGGGGAAGCCATGTTGAAAGCGGAACCGGTCTGGGCGCTTGGCACGATGTCGGGCACCTCGCTCGACGGGGTCGATGCGGCGGCCCTTCTCACCGATGGCGAGACGATCCTCGGGTTCGGGCCGTCCGCCTATCGCCCCTATAGTGCTGAGGAACGCGCCGTGATCCGCGCGGCCTTCGGGCGCTGGCCGGGGGAGGCGGGGGTGGAGGCTGCCGCCGAGGTGGTGGAGACCGCGCATGCCGAACTGCTCTCCGAACTTCTGGAGGCCTGCCCGGAGGCCGCGCTGATCGGCTTTCATGGGCAAACGCTCGCCCATGATCCGCAGGGGCTGGCGGGGCCGCGCCGCACCCATCAGGCGGGCGATGGCGTGGTCTTGGCAGAGGTGCTCGGGCGCGATGTGGTGTGGGATTTCCGGTCCTCGGATGTGGAGCTGGGCGGAGAGGGCGCGCCGCTCGTGCCCTATTTCCATTTTGCCTGCGCCAAATGGGCCGGGCTTGCAGAGCCGGTTGCCTTTCTCAATCTCGGGGGCGTTGGCAATGTGACCTACGTCGATCCGCGCGAACCGGGGCCAGAGGTGCCCGGCGCGGTGCTGGCCTTTGACACCGGCCCCGCCAATGCCCCGCTCGATGATTACATGCGCCTTCACCTTGGGCAGGCAACCGATGCGGGGGGGGCGCTTGCGCTGTCTGGTCAGGCGGATGCGGCGGCGGTGGCGCGGTTCCTCGCGCATCCGTTCTTTATGCGCATGCCGCCCAAATCGCTCGACCGAAACGAGTTTCACGCCCTTTTGCAAGCGCTTGTCGCCCCGCTCTCCGAGGCTGATGCGCTCGCCACGCTGGTGGCCTGTGCCGCCGCCGCCGTGGCGCGGGGGGGGGAGCATTTTCCATCCCCGCCGGGGGCGGTGTTTGTGGCGGGCGGCGGGCGGCACAACCGCGCGCTGATGGCTGCACTCGCGCAGCGCCTGCCCTGCGCGGTGGCCCCGGTCGAAGAGCTGGAGCTGGACGGCGACATGCTCGAAGCGCAGGCCTTCGCGCATCTGGCCGTCCGGGTGGCGCGCGGGTTGCCGACGACCGGGCCCTCGACCACCGGTGTCTCGGCGCTGGTCGGCGGCGGGCGCGTCTCGGTGCCGCAGGGGGTCTGAGCCCGAAGCGACGGAACCGGATCGGGTTTGCGTTATACTATCGCATCAGGACAGCGATGGAGGATGCGATGCGTGATCCTGCTTCCGAAGCTCTGACAAAGCCTTGCCCGCCGTTTTCGAGCCGCGCGAGTGCGGTTTTTCTGGCGGGGTTCACATTCCTTGGTCTGGTGATCTCCGGCCTCGCCGTGGCGGTTGCGCCCGCAGGCCGGATTGCGCTCAACCTGCACTGGCAGCTCATCGGCCTGAGCCGGGTGCAATGGGAGCGCCTGCACCTGACGCTCGGGATATTCTTTCTGTTTGCCGCGGGGTGGCATATTGCGCTGCACTGGTCGGTGATCCGCAATCTGGTCTGGTCGATGCGCGCGCATGCGCTGTGCCACCGCCGGGAGCTGGGGCTGGCGCTTGCCATCGTTGCCGCGCTGATCGGCCTTGCCATCGTCGATTTGCCGCCCGCAAGCTGGCTCGCCGACGGGATGGATTTCTTCAAGCGCAGCTTCTGGCAGGCCTAGCCCGGAATCTCGACCCCCGGCGCGGCCAGCTCGAACCCTTCGAAGCGGAAGCCCGGAGAGACGGTGCAGCCAACAAGGCTCCAGGCGCCAAGCGTGCGCGCCGCCTGCCAGTGGAAGGGCGGCACGATGGCTTGCGCAACCTCGCCGCCCAGCACATCGGGCCCAAGGCGGAGCACCTGTGCGGGGCCGGCGTCGGTGGCGCTGAGGCGCAACTCAAGCGGGCTTCCGGCGTGAAAATGCCAGATCTCGGCGGCATCGACGCGGTGCCAGTGGCTCGCCTCGCCCGCCTTGAGCAAAAACAGGATCGCCGTGCCCGCAGGCCGCGTGCCGGGCGCGGCCTCGGCGACCCAGGTTTGCCGATACCAGCCGCCCTCGGGATGGGGCTGCAGCCGCAGCCGGTCGATGATCTGATCCGCGTCGCTCATGGCATCCTCCGTTTGGCGCCACAGTAGCGGCGCACAGGCAAAAGAAAACCCCGCCGGGCGGGGGCCCGGCGGGGTCTCATGGCTTTGACGCTGGCTTATTTCAGGATGCCGCGGCCCATGTATTCGGCGGTTTCACCCAGCATTTCCTCAATGCGGATCAGCTGGTTGTATTTCGCGAGCCGGTCGGAGCGGGCAAGCGAGCCGGTCTTGATCTGGCCGCAGTTGGTGGCCACGGCGAGATCGGCAATCGTCGCATCCTCGGTTTCGCCCGAGCGGTGGCTCATCACGTTGGTGTAGCGTGCGCGGTGCGCCATATCGACGGCCTTGAGCGTTTCCGAGAGCGAGCCGATCTGGTTCACTTTCACCAGCATCGAGTTGGCGACGCCTTCCTTGATGCCGCGCGCAAGCCGCTCGGGGTTGGTCACGAACAGGTCGTCACCCACGAGCTGCACCTTGCCGCCGAGCGTGTCGGTGAGCAGTTTCCAGCCCGCCCAGTCATCTTCGGCGCAGCCGTCTTCGATCGAGATGATCGGATAGTCGCCCACGAGCTTTTCGAGGTAGGCGACGTTTTCTTCGGAGGTCAGGCTCAGGCCTTCGCCCTTCATCTCGTATTTGCCGCCCTTGTAATATTCAGTCGAGGCGCAATCCATCGCCAGATAGATGTCTTCACCCGGCTTGTAGCCCGCTTTTTCGATCGATTTCAGGATGAAGTCGAGCGCGTCGCGGGTCGAGGCGAGCATCGGCGCAAAGCCGCCCTCATCGCCAAGGCCCGTCGAAAGCCCCGCGGAGGAAAGCTCTTTTTTCAGCGTGTGGAACACCTCGGAGCCCATCCGCACGGCATCGCGGATATTGCCCGCGGAAACCGGCATGATCATGAATTCCTGAATGTCGATCGGGTTGTCGGCATGTTCGCCGCCGTTGATGATGTTCATCATCGGCACCGGCAGGATGCGCGCCGAGGTGCCGCCCACGTAGCGATAAAGCGGCTGCGCAGTGAAATCGGCCGCGGCCTTGGCGCAGGCAAGCGAGACGCCGAGGATGGCATTGGCGCCAAGGCGGCCTTTGTTCGGCGTGCCGTCGAGTTCGATCATCAGCTTGTCGATGGCTTCCTGATCGGTGACATCTTCGCCCACGAGGTTCTCGGCCAGCTCGCCATTGACGGCCATCACCGCCTCAAGGACGCCCTTGCCCATGTAGCGCGATTTGTCGCCATCGCGGCGTTCCACCGCCTCATGGGCACCGGTCGAGGCGCCCGAGGGCACGGCGGCACGGCCCATGGTGCCGTCTTCGAGGGTCACGTCGACCTCGACGGTCGGGTTGCCGCGGCTGTCGAGGATTTCACGCGCGTGGATGTCGATGATCGTGCTCATGGCTGTGCTCCGATTGGGCGTTGATTGAAAAATCGTTCTCTCTATAGCCGGATGCTGCCGCTGCGAAAAGGGTAATGATAGCGGTAACGGCGCTGTTAGCGGCGGACTTTGCGGGAATATTTTGGCTCAGCCGAGGGGGGCGGCGGTGGCGCGGGCGGTGCGGGCCCGGGCGCGTTCGCGCGCAAGCGTGTAAAGCCCCGAGGCAACGATGATCAGCCCGCCGATCAGGGTCCATTGATCCGGGTGTTCGGCAAAGACGGTCCAGCCGATCGCCACGGCAAAGATCAGCCGCGTGTAGCGGAAGGGGGTAATCACCGCCACCTCGCCAATCCGCATCGCGGCGATGAGCGCGTAATAGCCCGCCGTGCCGACCACAAGCGCCGCGCCAAGCTGCGCGAGATCGCCCGGAGACAGCGGCACCGGCGGGCCTTGCAGCACGAGCAGGGCGGCGCCTGCGGGAATGCAGGTGGCAAAGCCGTAGGTGGCAAGTTGCATCGAGGTGATGGAGCGCGGCACGCGCCTTGTGATCACGTCGCGCGCGGCAAGGCCGATCACCGCCACCACGGCAAAGAGCGAGAGCACCGAAAAGCCCGCCGTGCCGGGGCGGATCACCACCAGAACACCGATGAAGCCGACAAGGATCGCCGACCAGCGCCGCCAGCCCACCGTTTCGCCCAAAAACAGCGCCGCGCCGAGCGTTACGGCGAGCGGTGTGGCTTGCAAGATCGCCGAGGCTTCGGCGAGCGGCGTGAAGGCGATGGCGCAGACGAAGGAAAGGGTGCCGACAAGCTCGCCGAAGTTGCGCCCGATCACGGCCGGGTTCAGCAGGTCGCGCGAGAAGAGCCGGTCGCCATTGCGCAGCGCGAGCGCGGCAAAGATCACCGTGCCGCCGAGCCCCATCAGCGCCAGCACTTCGCCCACCGGCATATGCCGGCTGAGCGCCTTGACGCACATGTCTTCGAGGGCAAAGCCGGCCATGGCCGCCACCATCAAAAGACTGCCGCGCAGATTTTCTACACCATGTCCCATGCGGGCGATGTGCCCGAGCGCACGGGCCGGGGCAAGCGGCGGATTGTATCCGCCACAAAATCGCCTCAGGTGCCGCAGAAGGTGCGCGCCACGCGCTCTTCGGGGCGCGGCGCGGCCTCAAGATCGGCGAAGCTCTCCACGGGCGTGAAGGGCGCGGCGAGCGCGGCATGAAGCCGGTGGAAGGGCGCGTAATCCCCCGCGACAGCGGCGGCGATCATCTCTTCGATGCGGTGGTTGCGCGGAATGCGCACCGGGTTGGCCGCCGCCATCACCGCCTCCGGGTCGTGCTCCCGCGCGATCCGCGCGCGCCACTCGGGCGCCCAGGTCTCGAACGCCTGCGGATCGGTGAATTCCTGCGCGGCGGTGCCGGTGCTCAGGCCGCGGAAGGTGCGAGTGAAATCCGCCCCCTCGCTTGCCATCCGGTTCAAAAGCGCCTCGATCAGGGGGCGGTCTTCGGGCGTGGCTGCGGCCAGGCCGATCTTGCGGCCCATCCGGGCGAGCCAGGCCTCCTGATAGGCGGGGGCAAAACCGTCGAGCACCGTCTGCGCCTCGGATACGGCCTGCTCGCCCGCGCCGATCAGCGGCAACAGGCACGAGCCGAGCTGCGCGAGGTTCCACAGCGCGATCTGCGGCTGGTTGGCATAGCCGTAGCGCCCCCGCGCGTCGATGGAAGAAAACACCTTTTTCGGGTGATAGGCATCCATGAAGGCGCAGGGGCCATAGTCGATGGTTTCGCCCGAAAGGGCGCAATTGTCGGTGTTCATCACCCCATGGATAAACCCGAACGACATCCAGGCGGCGATCAGCCGCGCCTGCGCCGCAGTGACGGAGGCGAGCAGGTCAAGCGCCGTGTCATCCTCGGGGTAATGGCGCGAAATCGTGTGATCGCAAAGCTTTGCGAGCGCCTCTTCATCGGCGCGCGCGGCAAAATATTCAAATGTGCCGACCCGGATATGGCTTGAGGCGACCCGCGCGAGCACCGCGCCCGGCTTGTGCACGCCGTCGCGGTAGACGGTCTCGCCCGTCAAAACACAGCCCAGCGCGCGCGTCGTGGGCACGCCAAGGGCCGCCATCGCCTCGGAAACCACATATTCGCGCAGCACCGGGCCAAGCCAGGCCCGCCCGTCCCCCCCGCGCGAGAAGGGCGTGCGGCCCGCCCCTTTCAGCACCAGATCTGCCCGCGTGCCGGCAGGGGGGACAAGCTCGCCCAGCAAGATCGCCCGACCATCGCCCAGTTGCGGCACGAAGCCGCCGAACTGATGCCCGGCATAGGCCTGTGCGATCGGCTCTGCCCCCTCGGGCACAAGATTGCCCGCGAGCATCGCCGTTCCCTCAGGCCCGGCGAGCCAATCAGCATCGAGCCCGAGCTGCGCGGCAAGCGCATGGTTCACCGCAATCGCACCGGGGCGCGCCACGGGGGTGGGGGGCAGCGCGGCAAAGAAGCGCGCGGGCAGGCGGGCGTAGGAATTGTCAAACGGAAGAGGCATAAGAAAGGATCTGGAGTGAAACGGGCGGCGGTCAAGGCCCGCCGCGGAGAGCTTAGAGACGGGCGAGCCTTTCGGTCAGGAGGGCATAAAAGCCCGCGGCATCCAGATCGCGCATGTAAAGGACATTGGCCTTGCGCGGGCTCACACGCCACCAATCCGCCACCGTCATCCCCATCGTCAGCTCGGACCGGGTTTCGACGGCCACGTTGATGTGGCGCCCCGAGAACAGGTCGGGCTGAAGCAGATAGGCGATCACGCAGGGGTCATGGAGCGGCGCGCCGTCCGAGCCGTATTTCGCCATGTCGAACCGCTCGAAGAAATCGGTCCAGCATGCCACGGCATGGCCGACCGGCGTGCCGAGGGCGCGAAAGGCCTCGATGCGGGCGCGGGTGGTGAGCGCCTTGTGCGTGACATCAAGCGGCATCATCACCACGGCGACGCCCGAGCGCAGCACAATATCGGCGGCCTGCGGATCGACATAGATGTTGAACTCGGCGGTCGGGGTGACATTGCCGCCCTCGAAGAAACCACCGCCCATCAGCACGATCTCGGCCACGCGTTCCTTGATGTCGGGGGCGCGGGCAAAGGCGGTGGCGATATTGGTGAGGGGCCCGAGCGGGCAGAGCGTCACCGTGCCGGGCGGCTCGGCGCGCAGCGTTTCAATCAGAAAGTCGACCGCGTGGCGCTCTTGCAGCTTCATCCGCGGCAAGGGCAGGGCGAGGCCATCGAGCCCGGTCTTGCCATGCACATATTCGGCCGTGACGAGCGCGCGTTCCATCGGCCGGTCGCAGCCCGCAAAGACCGGAATTTCGGTGCGCCCGGCAAGCTCGCAGATCACGCGCGCATTGCGTGCGGTCAGATCGAGCGGCACATTCCCCGCCACGCAGGTGAGGCCCAACACCTCCAACTCGGGGCTGGCGAGCGCGAGCAGCAGGGCGACGGCGTCATCCTGCCCGGGGTCGGTGTCGATGATGATCTTGCGGGTCATGGGCGGCTCCTTTGCGCTACCTTGGTCGAGGCGGGGGCGCTTGTCCAGACCACTCGGTTCAGCCTGCCATCGCTGTTTCAAGCGCCTCGAGCGCCGCCATCCACAGCTCTTCGGCGCGGCCCATCGCCTCGCGCGCCTCGGCATGCTTGAGGAGCCACTTGTTGCGCTCTGTTGCCCGCTCCGTCTCGTAAAGCGCCGGATCTGCAAGCTTTTCATCGAGCTTGGCGAGCATCTCGGAGAGCTTTTCAACGCGCTCCTCGCATTTGCGCGCCTCGGCCCGCAGGGCAAGGATCTTTTCGCGTGAGGGCTGGGCGGGCTTTTCCTTCGGTGCCGGTTTTGCGGCGGCCCTTTCCTCGGGGTCGCCCGCCAGAAGCTCTGCCCGGTAAGCCTCAAGATCGGCGGCATAGGGGGCGACGGCGCCGCCTTTCACGAGCCAGAGCCGGTCCGCGACCAGCGAGAGCAGATGCATGTCGTGGCTGACAAGGATCACCGCGCCCGAATAGGCGGTGAGCGCCTCCACCAGCGCCTCGCGGCTCTCGATATCGAGGTGGTTTGTCGGTTCGTCGAGAATGAGCAGATGCGGCGCATCGAGCGTGGCCAGAAGCAGCGAGAGCCGCGCCTTCTGCCCGCCCGAGAGCTTGCCGACCTCGGTTTCCGCCTGATCGGCAAGCAGGCCAAAGCCGGCAAGCCGGGCGCGCAGCTTGGCTTGATGTTCCTCGGGGCGCAGGCGTTGCAGGTGCAAAAGCGGCGTGGCGCCAAGGTCGAGCTCATCCACCTGATGCTGCGCAAAATAGCCGATGCGCAGCTTGGAAGACCGCGCAATCCGCCCCTCGCAGGTTTCGAGCTTGCCGGCGAGCAGCTTTGAGAGCGTCGATTTTCCCTCGCCGTTGCGGCCCAGAAGCGCAATCCGGTCATCTTGATCAATGCGCAGGTTGAGCCGCCGCAGCACGGGCTTTTCCCCATAGCCCACCGCCGCGCCATCCAGCGTGATGATCGGCGGCGAGAGTTGTTCGGGCACCGGGAAGGTGAAGACCTGTTTTGCCGCCTCTTCCGGGGCGGTGATCGGCTCCATCTTTTCGAGCATCTTCACCCGCGCCTGCGCCTGCGCGGCCTTGGTGGCCTTGGCCTTGAAGCGATCCACGAAGCTTTGCAGATGCGCGCGCCGCGCCTCTTGCTTTTTCGCCGCCGCGGCAAGGTTCGCGCGCGCCGCCGCACGCTGGCGGGCAAACTGGTCGTAGGGCCCCTGCCAGAGCGTGAGTTTGCGGTGTTCCAGATGCAGAATCGAGCCCACGGCACGGTTGAGCAGATCGCGGTCGTGGGAGATGATGATCACGGTGTGCGGATAGCGGGCCAGATATTGCTCCAGCCAGAGCGCGCCCTCAAGGTCGAGGTAGTTCGTCGGCTCGTCGAGCAAGAGCAGGTCGGGCTGGGCAAAGAGCACGCCCGCGAGCGCCACCCGCATCCGCCAGCCGCCGGAAAAATCCGAGCAGGGGCGGCGCTGCGCCTCTGCATCAAAGCCAAGCCCGCGCAAAATGGCAGAGGCGCGCGCCTCCGCCGACCAGGCGTCGATATCGGCAAGCCGGGTCTGCACCTCGGCGATGCGGGCGGGGTCAGTCGCCGTTTCGGCCTCGGCCAGAAGCTCCGCGCGCTCGGTATCGGCGGCCAGCACCGTGTCGATCAGGCTGGTGGCGGAGGAGGGCACCTCTTGCGCGACGCCGCCGATGCGCGCGCGCACAGGCAGCGAAATCTCGCCCGATTCGAGCGCAAGCTCGCCCCGGATCAGGCGAAAGAGCGTGGTCTTGCCGGCGCCGTTCGCGCCGACGAGGCCGACCTTGTGGCCGGTGGGGATGCGCGCCGAGGCGGCCTCAAAAAGCGGGCGGCCCTCGATCGCATAGGTGATGGCGTCGAGCGTGAGCATTCCCTGCCTGTGCCCGAGGCGCGCCGCAAGGTCAATGCCGGCGTGGATCTGCCGGACCCGGCGGAGCGGGCCGTTTCATTGACCATAGCCACATTTCTTTGCGCAATTGTCGCACGGACTGGCCAAAACGGCAGTCGCACGGGGGTTTTCAACGCCTCTGCCCCATGCTAGCAGGCGCAAGACCTTTCCCGACCGGTGGGCGGGCCCTCAGGGCGCTTCCGGTCCCCAACCAAAGAGGCTCTCCCTCATGGCCATCGAACGCACGCTGTCGATCATCAAACCCGATGCCACTCGTCGCAACCTCACTGGCAAGATCAATGCCAAATTCGAGGAAGCGGGCCTGCGCATCGTTGCGCAAAAACGCATCAAGCTCTCGCTCGAGCAAGCCGGCAAATTCTACGAAGTGCACAAGGAGCGCCCCTTCTACGGCGAGCTGTGCGAATTCATGGCGTCCGAGCCGGTCGTGGTGCAGGTGCTTGAAGGCGAAGGCGCCATTGCCAAGAACCGTGAAGTGATGGGCGCCACCAACCCGGCGAACGCCGCCGACGGCACCATCCGCAAGGAATTCGCGCTCTCCGTGGGCGAAAACTCGGTGCATGGCTCGGATGCGCCGGAAACCGCCGCGGTCGAGATCGCCTACTTCTTCTCCGGCCTCGAGCTGGTGGGCTGAGGCCTCAGGGCTGGCGCGCCGCGCCAGCCTTTCTCCGGCGCACGCCGGACCACAAGGCAATTACAAAGGCCGCCGCGGTGCTCCGGGGCGGCCTTTTGTTGTGTCGCAAAGGAAAAGCGTTTCGGCTTTCCGCCGCCTGCGTTGCGTTCTGCGTTGCGTTTTTGCACGGGCCATTCTGCACACCAGATTTGGGTGGTGTGCAGCTCACATTCGTTTTGCGGCGCTGGTTTGACAGCGCGCCGGACACCCGCAGGGAGCGGGTCCGTGAAACGGGCTCAGATCGAGGCCCAGTCCGTGATTTTCACCCCGGCTTGCACGGGCTTCGTGCTGGCGCCCTGTTGCTGCACCGAAGCGGGTTTGGATTGTTGCGCCTGAACGCCGTCCTGACGCTGGGTCGAGCTCATGCCCATCTGCAGACCATCTTGCATTTTTTGCCTCATACCTGTCACCATGCCCCGTCACGGGGCGCTGAGATTGTGGCGACACTATGACGCAGCTAGCCCGAACTGGACACATGGTCAATTCACTATGAATGACAGACGCGTGACATCGCGTGAGGCCGGCACAAAAGCCACGTTGCGAAGCTATTGTTAGCGCAAACCATTGCAATTTGGTCAGAAAATAAAACCGCAGACAATGGCTGGGGGGAGGGGGCGCCGCGCCCGCGCGTGCCGCAACCTGTCCGGGCGGGGCGCGCGTTGACGGGCTCAGGCGTCGAGATTGGCCGGATGCTCAGAGGCCGATCCGGTGCGTTTGCGCGCCGGGCTGCCGCAAAGCCCGACCCGAGGCCCGCCCGCGACCCGCAGCAAATGCTCAAGCGCGCCATTGTCGCGCACCATGTCGCCAAGCGTGTGCTTGTCCATCGCGGAATAGAAGGCCTCAACCGCCGCGCCAAGCGCGTCGCGGAACCGGCAGGCCTCCGAGAGCGGGCAGGAATTGGTCTCGCAATCGAAACATTCGACGAAGGGCAGCGAGGCCTCAAACGTGCGCAACACCTCGCCAACGCCAATCTGATCCATGTCGCGCGCAAGACGCAGGCCCCCCGAGCGGCCGCGCTGGGTCTCGACAAAGCCGCGTTGGGCGAGCGTGTTGACCACTTGTGCGAGATGGTTTTCCGAGGCGTTGCACGCTTCGGCGATCTCGTGTTTGCGCACGATCCGGTCGCCATTCACGGCGCAGAACATCAAGGTGCGCATCGCCAGGTTTGTCCGAGTCGTCAGTCGCATGCTGGCTCCGATTTCCCGATGGGGTGGGCTGAGGCGGGGGTAAGACATGTCTCAGATGCTATTTTGACATATGTCATGTCAGGCCAGATTGACAGTGAAACAGCGTCCTTGCGTCAATATGTCTGAATGATGCTTCTTTTATTGTATGCAGAAATCGCAATGTTATAACGCGGACAAAGCAGCGGCTGTGCTGTTGCTTGCGTCGGTCCGGTCTGCCCCGCTGCGGCGGGGGGCGGTTCTGCCGCCTCCGGTGCACGGGGCGCAGAATCGGGCCGATTTCAGAACCAATCAGACGGCGGACCCGGTGCAAACCCGGGCCCGCTCCCCTACGGAATCGAGGTCGCCTCATGATAGAGACCCCCACCGCGGCGCCGCAGCGCGAAAGCCGGCTGGCGCATTTTCCGATCACCTTCTACGCCACCACGATGGGCTTTGGCGGGCTGGCGCTGGCGCTGCGCGCCGCCTGTGCCCCGCTCGGCCTCGGGCCTTTGCCCTATCAGGGGATGCTTGGGCTGACGGCGGGGATCTTTGTCCTGATCTCGCTGGTCTATCTTGCCAAGGCGGCAGCACATTGGCACGCCGTGCATGCCGAGTGGCACCATCCGGTCCGGCTGTCGTTCTTCCCGACGATCTCGGTCTCGATGCTCTTGATGTCGATCGGGCTGATGACTGTCTCCAGACCCGCAGCGCTCGCGCTCTGGTCGCTGGGAACGGCGCTGCAGGGCGGGCTCACGCTTGCCGTGGTGACGAACTGGATTGGCACGCGCAGCTTTTTGCATGGCCATTTGAACCCGGCCTGGTTCATCCCGGCGGTGGGCAATGTGATCGTGCCGGTGGCGGGCGCGGGGCTTGGATTCACGGAGATCTCGTGGCTGTTCTTTTCGGCGGGGATGATGTTCTGGGTGATCCTGCTCACGCTCGTTTTCAACCGTCTGGTGTTTCACGACCCGCTCCCCGGACGGCTGCAGCCGACGCTGGTGATCATGATCGCGCCGCCTGCGGTGGCTTTCATCGCCTGGGTGCGGCTGACGATGGGGGAGGGGGCTCAGGTCGATGCGATGGGCCATGTGCTTTTGTCGCTCGCCTATGTCTTCGCCGCGCTTGTGGCGGTGCAAGTGCCAAGGATCCTGCGGCTGCCCTTCGCAATGTCGTTCTGGGCGCTGAGCTTCCCGGTCGCCGCGCTGACGATCGCCACGTTCCTTTATGCAGAGCTGACCGGCTCGATGGTGCATCTGTGGATGGCGGAAGGGTTGCTCGGTGTGCTCGTTGCGGTGATCGCGGGTCTGGTCGCGCGCACGCTTCTGGCAATCTTGCGCTGCGAGATCTGCCAGCCTGAGTGAACCGTGCTTTCGCCTCGGCAGGGCCGAGGCGACCCGCCGGGGGGCTTCGCCCCCCGGACCCCCCAGGATATTTTCACAAAGTCGAAGGGGAATTGGGCAAACGGGTCTGCGGAGGATCTTTGTTGGCTGGCCCCACCGATGTTGCTCGGGGCTTGCCCCGCCGCTCCCATGAGGCCCCCACCTTCGACTTTGCCTAAATATCCCGGGGGTCCGGGGGCGGAGCCCCCGGCGGGTCGCTCCGCGTCAGCGGAGCGAAATACCCAGCAAGCCCGGTCATCTGAGCGGGGCTCAGCTGTCTTTTTCATCCTCGGGGGCGTAGCGCGAAAACAGCGGCGCCTGAGCCGCGAAGAATGCCATCAGCAGCACCGGCAGCCCGAAGGTTTTGAAATTCACCCAGACCGTGTCGGAAAAATTGCGCCAGATCACTTCATTGGCGATGGCGAGAAAAAGGAAGAATGCCACGAGCCGCTTTGTCAGGATCGCCCAGCCGGCAGGCTGCATCGGGATCGCGCCGTCCATCACCAGTTGCAGCCAGGGTTTGCCGCGCAGCAGCCCAAACCCCAGAAGGGTGGCAAACAACAGATAGATCAGCGTCGGCTTCATCTTGAAAAAGCGCGGGTCATTGAACCAGATCGAGAGCCCGCCGAACACGACCACAAGCACGAGCGTGGCGATCTGCATCGGAGCCAGGCGGCCGGTCAGAACCCGCAGCGCGACCATCGCCGCGATCAGAACCGGCACGAAGATCGCCGTGGCGAGCACGAAACCGCCGTAACTCTGCCCCCAGAGCGTGACCGGGTGATCCTTCAGCAGGAAGAAGGCCGCAAAGAATACGAGCAGGGGGCCAAAGTCGAGCGCGGTCTTCAGCGCGGGTGCCACGGGTTTTTTCTCGCCCATATCGTCCTCCCTCAGCGGTCGCCCGCAAATTCCACCACCACCGCACCAAGCGCGATCAGCGCCATCAGCCCGGTGCGCCGCGGCCCGACCTTTTCGCCCAGCACAAGCCAGCCGATCAGCGCGGCGAAGACCGTCGAGGTTTCGCGCAGCACCGCCGCCTCGCCAACCCGGTCCAGCCGCGTTGCCATCATCACCGCGCCGAAGGAGAAATAGGCAACGATCGCGCCGATGACACCCTTTTTCACCAGATCCGGCCAATCGGCGGCGGGAATGTGTCGCCAGCGCCGCAGCGTGATCAGCGGCATGAACCAGGCATCAAGAAAGAAGAACCACGCCAAAAAGGTGAAAGGGTTCGGCGTGGCGCGGATGCCATAGGCGTCGATTGTGGTATAGGCGGCGACAAAGCCGCCGGTCAGCACCGCCAGAGCGAGCGCGGAAACCATGGTCTCGCGCCCCACGGTGAGGGTGCGCAGGTTGTAAAGCGCGAGCCCCCAGATGCCGCCCACAAGAAGCGCCACACCGCCCCATTGACCGGGGGTGAAATGCTCGGAGAAAAGAAGCCCCGCCCCGATCACCGTGAAAAGCGGCCCGGTGCCGCGCACGACCGGATAGACCACCGTATAGGCGCCGCGGGTATAGCTTGCGGCCTGTGCGAGCTTGTAGCCGATATGGACGAGTACGACGACGGCGAAGATCGGCCACATCTGCGGCTCGGGCCAGGGCACGACGAAAAGCGCGAACGGCGCGGCGATGATGCCGTAGGACGCGTCGATCACGCCGCGGCTGATCCAGGGATCATGGCGCCCCTTTTGCAACGCCCCAAAAAGCGCATGCAGAAAAGCCGCCATCAGCGCGAGGCCGATCGCCACGTGATGCCCGGTGGGCGTGCCGGAAATGGCGTTGATTGTGTCGAGCAAGGGTTTTCTCTGATCTGACGGGGAGGGGGGCGCTGCCCCCCGTCGCGTGCCGCGACTCCCCCCGGGATATTTCAGCAAAGTCGAAGCGCACAGAGGCTGGTCTTCGGCTTTGTGTCGAATTGGGCGCCGTGCCCCCTTCCTATTCGGTCTCGATGCCGACCAGGGCGGCGGCAAATTCCTCGGGGTCGAAGGGGGAGAGATCGTCGATCTGCTCGCCAAGCCCGATCGCATGGATCGGCAGGCCGAACTTGTCGGCCAATGCCACCAGCACGCCGCCTTTTGCCGTGCCGTCGAGCTTTGTCATCACCAGCCCCGAGACATCGGAGATCTTGCGGAACACCTCGACCTGCGCGAGCGCGTTTTGCCCGGTCGTCGCATCCAGAACCAAAAGCGTGTTATGGGGCGCACTGTCGTCGATCTTGCGGATCACGCGCACGATCTTGGCAAGCTCTTCCATCAGGTCGGCGCGGTTTTGCAGCCGCCCGGCGGTGTCGATCATCAAGAGATCTGCGCCATCCTCGCTTGCGCGTTTGAGCGCGTCGAAGGCGAGGGCGGCGGGGTCCGAGCCCTCGGGCGCGGTCAGCACCGGCACGCCCGCGCGATCGCCCCAGACCTTGAGCTGTTCGACGGCGGCGGCGCGGAACGTGTCGCCCGCGGCGATCACCACCTTCTTGCCGGCGGCGCGGAATTGCGAGGCGAGCTTGCCGATGGTCGTGGTCTTGCCCGAGCCGTTCACGCCGACGACCAGCACCACCTGCGGCTTGCGCGCATAAAGCGGCAGCGGCTTGGCCACCGGGTCCATGATCCGGGCGATTTCGGTGGCGAGAAGGTCCTTCAATTCCGGCACCGAGAGCTTGCGCCCCATCCGCCCCTCGGCGAGGTTGGCGCAGACGCGCAGCGCCGTCTCCACCCCCATGTCGGCGGCGATGAGCAGTTCCTCGAGGCTTTCGAGCATCTCGTCATCAAGCACCCGGCGCGGCACATCCGCCCGCCCGGCGATACGGCCAAAAAAGCCGGGCCGCGCGGCTTCGGGCGCGGCGACGGGGGGCTCGGGGGCGGCAGGCGCCTCTGGGGCAGGAGCGGGCTCCGGTTCGGGCTCCGGCTCCGCTTCGGCGCCACCGCGCCCCATCAGACGGCCAAAAAAGCCGCGTTTTTCGGCCTCGGGTTGCGGCGCGGGCGGAATTTCAGGCTCCGGCTCCGGCTCCGGCTCAGCTTCGGGCTCTGGCGCCGGTTCCGGCTCGGGAAGCGGTTCGGGTTCGGGAACCGGCTCCGGCTCTGGTTCAGGCGTCGGTTCCGGTTCGGGTCCGCGCTCGGGTTGCGGCGCGGGGGCAAAGGCGCTCTCGGGTTCGGGTTCGGGCTCAGGTGCCGGGGAAAGGGCCGCCTCCGGTTCCGCTGCGGGCGCCTCTTGCGGCGCCGGGGCGGGCGCGGCCGGGGCCTCCGCTTCGGGCGTGATCGCATCATCCGGCGCGGCCGGAGCCTCGGCCACGAGCGCGTCAAGCCCCTCCTCAAGCTTGGAGGAGGAGCGGGTGAGCCGCGATTTGAGCTTGTTGAAGAACGACATCGGGGCCTCCATTTTCAGTGATCCCTAACGGATCGGGGCGCGGCTGGAAAGGGTCAAGCCCGCTCAGCCGAGCGCGCTGCCTGCAATCAGCGCTTGCGCGGGCCAGTAAAGCGCCCAGACAGCCACGCTCGCACGCCGCTGCCAGCGCCCCTCGGGCAGCACGAAGAGTGCAAGCGCGAGAAGGAAATCCGAGGCCATGAACAGGAGCGCGCCCGCCACAAGGCGCGGGTCGGCCACGGTGAGGGCGGCGAGCACCATCGCCCAGATCACGCCCACATAGAGCCGCACCGGGAGCACAAGCGCCCCCGCCCGCGGCGCGATGAAGACCGCCGCCAGAGCCGCGAGCCCCGTGACGGCGAGCGCTGGATAAAGCGGGGGTGCGCCGGAGCCGAGCACGAAAAACGCTGCCCCATAGGCGAGATGGCCGAGCGCGAAGGCCGCCATGCCGATCAGGAAAGCCCCCGCTCCGGGGCGCGAGAGCGCCAGATCGCCCGCCGCCCCGGCGATGAGCCCCCAGAGGATCAGCGCCGCCGGGCCCTCGGGCGCCGTGACCGCGAGCCCGGCGGCGAGGGCGGCCACCGCCCCGGTCTTGACCGCGGATTTGCGCCAGCTTGGCGCGGCCAGCACAAAGGCGCGCCCTTGCCAGAGCGCGAGAGCAAGGGCAGCACAGAAAAAAGGCACGGCGGCGAAAGGAAGGGCATCCATCCGCCCATCGAGCCACAAAACCACCGGCGCGGCAAGTCGTCACCCCCCCCGCGGGGCCGATTTGCCGCTAAGGAAAGGCAAAGTCGGACCCATCGCTGCCGGAGATCTCCCCATGACAGAAAAGCCCACCGACACGCCCAAGGAACTGCCCTTTGCCACTTTTGTCACCGCGCTGAAGGGGCTCAAGGGCCTCGGCCGCACCGTGCCGGGGGTGGACCGCTTTGCGCTCGTTACCTTTGCGCCCCTGGTGTTGATCCTGTTTTCGGCCCTTTTTGGCGGGGTCTGGGCGCTGCTCGCGCTGGCGTGGGTGCTGCTTGGCATCGACCTTGTCGACCGGCGCTTGCCCAAGCCCGCACCCGATGCGCCCGAGGGCGCCGCATTCCCGAGCGCCGACACGCTCTCCAAGGCGCTCGCCATCGCCCATTTCGGGCTTTTGATGATTGTTGTGGGCGCGCTTGCGGGCTTTGCCGGCACCGGGGTGCTGTCGCGCATCGCGCTCTTCCTTGCCGCCGGGATCTGGTTTGGTCAGGTCTCGAATGCCAATGCGCATGAGCTGATCCACCGCGCCGAGCGCAGCCTTTTTGCGCTTGGCAAATGGGTCTATATCACGCTCCTTTTCGGCCATCATGTCTCGGCGCATCGGTTGGTGCACCACGCCGCTGTGGCCACCCCGCAAGACCCCGCCACCGCCACGCTTGGCGAAAGCTTCTGGGCCTATGCGCCGCGCGCGTGGATCGGCGGGTTCAGGGCCGGGCTCGAGATCGAAACGGCGCGCGCCGCGCAGCGCAAGGCGGCGCTCGGGCCGAAACCGGGGCTGAAAAAGCGCATCGCCGCGCTCAACCCCTATGTGCTCTACCTGCTGGGGGGCTCCTGGTGCGTGATCGGGGCGGTGCTGTTTTTCGGCTGGGGCGGGCTCTTCGCCTATCTGGCGCTGTGCGGCTATGCGCAGATGCAGATTTTGCTCAGCGATTACGTGCAGCATTACGGGCTGATGCGCCGCCAGATCGCACCGGGCCAATATGAGCCGGTGAGCGAGGCGCATAGCTGGGATGCGACAGAGACGCTCTCTTCGCTCTTCATGCTCAATGCGCCGCGCCATTCTGACCATCACGCCCATCCGATGCGCCCCTATCCGGCGCTGCAACTGGGCGATATCGCGGCGCCCGGGCGCCCGATCCTGCCCCATAGCCTGCGGGTGATGGCAACGCTTGCGCTTGTGCCGGGCAAGTGGCGCGCGATGATGGACGAGCGCGTTCTGGGCCTGCGCAAGGCCGAGGCCGCGCCCCAAGTGGCGCCCGCGCCGCAAGCGTGACTCACGCAGCCGTGGCTTTGCGCCGCGCCCGCTTTGCGGCATTCTGGGCGAAAGGAGACCCCGATGCGCCCCAGATCCCTTGTGCTCGTTTTTGCCCTCGCAGTGGCTCCGGCGTTTGCCGGGGCGCAAGATCTCGGCCCCCCGCTCACCGCAGAGCAGTTCGGGGCGCTGACGCTGGGCAAGACCATCACCTATTCCGCCGAGGGCGAGGTCTACGGGATCGAGGAATACCGCCCCGGACACAAGGTCGTCTGGGCCTTTGCCGAGGGGGAGTGCAAGGAGGGGGACTGGTTCGCACAAGGCGATCAGATCTGCTTTGACTATCATGAGCCCACTGTCGGGCTGCAGTGCTGGACCTTCCATCAAGGGCCTGAGGGGCTTGTGGCCTGGTTCGAGGGGCGGCAGGACGGCGAGCCGCTGGTGTCCCTGCGCGAAAGCACCGAGCCGCTCAATTGCCCCGGCCCCGAGATCGGGGTCTGAGCCTCAGAACAGCGAGCCCTGCTCCGGCGGGGCTTTTTTCTTGGCCTTCGGCTTTGGCGCGGGCTCTTGCACCGCAGCGGCGGCGGGCGGCGCCTCTGCGGTCGCGGCAGCCAGCCGTGCATCGGCAAATTCGATCTCGAACGCGCCTGCGCGGGCCGCTTCTTTGGCCGTGGTCAGCACGGTCTCGCCCGGGCCACGCACCACCGCATAACCGCGCCGCAGCGTTTCGGTATAGCCGAGCGTGAGGCGCAGCCGCTCCAGCCGGTCGAGCCGGTCATGGAGCGTGGCGAAGCGCGCGCCGGGTGCTTGCAGGAGCCGCGCGGACAGCTGGCCGAGCCGCTCGCGCTCATGGCGCAGGTAGCTTTGCAACAGCCGCGGCGTCACGCGCGCGGCAAGCGGCGCAAAGGCCGCGCGTTTCTTCACCACCACGCGCTCAAGCGCGGGCAGAAGCCGGTCGGCGGTGAGGTCAAAGCGTTGCCGCTTCGGGCGCAGCGCCGCATCGGGGCGGCCCAGTGCGCGGGCAAGGTCGGAAAGCCGCTGGCGGCGGGTGTCAAGGCGGGCGAGCAGCGCGCGTTTGCTGCGCGCCTCCAGATCGTTCAGCCGCGCGGCGAGCTCCGCCCGCACCGGCACCGCGATCTCGGCCGCCGCCGTGGGGGTGGGGGCGCGCCGGTCCGCGGCATGGTCGATCAGCGTCGTATCCGTCTCATGGCCCACCGCCGAAATCAGCGGAATCCGGCTCTCGGCGGCGGCCCGCACGACCGCTTCCTCGTTGAAGCCCCAAAGATCTTCGAGCGAGCCCCCGCCGCGCGCGACGATGATCAGATCGGGCCGCGGCACCGGCCCGCCCGGCGCAAGCGCGTTGAAGCCGCGGATCGCGGCACTCACCTCGGGCGCGCAGGCCTGCCCCTGCACCGCGACGGGCCAAAGGAGGACACGGCGCGGAAACCGGTCGCGCAGCCGGTGCAGGATGTCCCGGATCACCGCCCCCGAGGGGGAGGTGACAACGCCGATCACCTCGGGCAGATAGGGCAGGGGCCGCTTGCGCGCGGCGTCAAAAAGCCCCTCGGCCGCCAGCGCCTTGCGCCGCGCCTCCAGCATCGCCATCAACGCGCCCGCGCCCGCAGGCTCCACATCATCGACGATGAGCTGGTATTTCGACTGTCCCGGAAAGGTCGTCATCCGCCCGGTGGCGATCACCTCCATCCCCTCTTCGGGGCGGATCTGCATTTTTGCGACCTGCCCCTTCCAGCTCACCGCCGCCATCACGGCATTCGCGTCCTTGAGGTCAAAATACAGATGCCCGGAGGAGGGGCGGCTCACGCGCCCCACCTCGCCGCGCACCCGCACCCGGCCAAACTCGCCCTCGATCATCCGCTTCACCGCGCCGGAAATCTCCGACACGGTGTAATCATGCGCATTCGAGGGGCCATGCGGGCCCGGTCCGTCTTCGAGAATGTCCATGTCGCCTTGCCTGCGGGTTTGCGAAACCTTAGAAGGCCCGAAAGCCGAGGCCAAGGGCCAAGAGGGAGCGCGCGATGAACATTCTCATTCTGGGCAGCGGCGGGCGCGAACATGCGCTGGCCTGGGCGGTGAAGCAAAACCCGAAATGCGACCGGCTGATTGTCGCGCCGGGCAATGCCGGGATCGGCCAGATCGCCGATCTGGCGCAGATCGACCCCTGCGATGCCGCCGCCGTGCTGGCCTGTGTCGCGGAAAACGCCATTGATTTTGTGATCATCGGCCCCGAGGCGCCGCTCGCGGCGGGCGTGGCCGATGCGCTGCGCGCTGCGGGCGTGCTGACCTTTGGCCCCTCGGCGGCGGCGGCGCAGCTGGAGGCTTCGAAAGCCTTCACCAAGGAAGTGTGTGATGCCTGTGGCGCGCCCACGGCGGCCTGGGCGCGCTTTGAGGCGCTTGATCCGGCGCTTGACTATGTGCGCGCCTGTGGCGCGCCAATCGTGGTCAAGGCCGATGGTCTTGCCGCGGGCAAGGGCGTGATCGTGGCGATGACGCTTGCGGAGGCCGAGGCGGGGCTGCGCGAGATTTTTGGCGGCGCCTTTGGCGCGGCGGGCGCCGAGGTGGTGATCGAGGAATACATGGCGGGGGAAGAGGCGAGCTTCTTCGTGCTCTGCGATGGCAAGGATGTGCTCCCCCTCGGCACCGCGCAGGACCACAAAAGGGTGGGCGAGGGCGATACCGGCCCCAACACCGGCGGCATGGGCGCCTATTCGCCCGCGCCGGTGCTGAGCGAGGCCCTGCAGGCGCAGGTGCTCGCGCAGATCATTCGCCCGACCGTGGCCGAGATGGCCGCGCGCGGCACGCCGTTCCAAGGTGTGCTCTATGCCGGGCTGATGATTGATCAGGGCCGGGCGCGGCTCGTGGAATACAACGTCCGCTTTGGCGACCCGGAATGTCAGGTGCTGATGCTGCGGCTCGGTGCGCAGGCGCTCGACCTGCTGCAGGCCTGTGCCGAAGGGCGGCTTGCGGGGCTTTCGGCCACCTGGGCAGAGGATCACGCCCTCACCGTCGTGATGGCGGCGAAGGGCTATCCGGGCGCCTATCAAAAGGGAAGCGAAATCAAAGGGCTGGATGCGCTTGCGGAAAGCTCGACGCGGATGGTCTTTCATGCTGGCACGGCGCTGAAAGAGGGCAAGCTCATCGCCACCGGGGGCCGTGTGCTCAATGTCACCGCGCGGGGCGCGAGCCTGCAAGAGGCGCAAGCGCGCGCCTATCAGATGCTCGATGCGATCGACTGGCCGGAAGGGTTTTGCCGCCGCGACATCGGCTGGCGCGCGCTCTGATCGCGAACGGCAAAGGGGGGCGCTGCCCCCGGTCCTTCGGACTCCCCCCGGGATATTTTTACAAAGTCGAAGGCAGAGCCGATCTTGCCTTCGACTTTGCGCAAATATCCCGGGGGTGAATTGGCCGCAGGCCAAGAGGGGGCAGCGCCCCCTTCTTTTACCGGATCACCGGGCCGCCCGCGGCGTGCCAGTCATAGAGCCCGCCAATATTGTAGACATGTTTGTAGCCCATTGCCGCGAGCATCTGCGCCGCGCCTTGGCTGCGCGCGCCCGAGGCGCAGTAAAGCGCCACCGGCTTGTCGAGCGAGAGCTCTTTCAGGCATTCCGGGCTTGAAGGATCGCATTTCATCTTCAGCGCGGCCATCGGCACATGCAGCGCGCCCTTGGCCTTGCCCGAGGCGCGCAGCTCCATCCCGTCGCGCACGTCGATCAGCACGATTTCGCCCTTGGCGACCTTGCTCACCGCCTCGCGCGGGTCGATCCGCTCGACACCGCCACCACCACCGCCCGAGGGGCGCAGAAAGTTGAACATCTGGCTTTCCTTTCCTGTTGCCACCGGGGAGGGGCACCGCGCTGTTTCATGGGGCCAAACCGGCCCGAGGTTCAAGCGTTTTTGCTATAAATATGCGAAGAAGTGAATAACTGAAGCGCCCTGCCACCGATCCGGGCAACGCCTTGGGCGGGGTGGTGCAAAGCGCGGGCAGGGGTGAAAAGTTCCTGATCTGTTCGCAAATTCCCGTTGGAGACTCAGCGCCGCCCCCCTATCTATGGGGGGCTTTGAACGGGGGCAGATATGGCCGAGCAGAAATTCATCGAAGTGCGGGGCGCGCGCGAGCACAATCTCAAGGGGGTCGATCTCGACATCCCGCGCGATGCGCTGACCGTGATCACCGGGCTTTCCGGCTCGGGCAAGTCTTCGCTCGCCTTCGACACGATCTATGCCGAGGGGCAGCGCCGCTATGTCGAGAGCCTTTCGGCCTATGCGCGGCAGTTTCTCGACATGATGGGCAAGCCCGATGTCGACCATATCTCGGGGCTTTCTCCCGCGATCTCGATCGAGCAGAAGACCACGTCGAAGAACCCGCGCTCGACGGTGGGCACGGTGACGGAGATTTACGACTATTTGCGGCTGCTCTTTGCCCGCGCGGGCACGCCCTACAGCCCCGCCACCGGCCTGCCGATTCAGGCGATGCAGGTGCAGGACATGGTCGACCGGGTGATGGCGATGGACGAGGGCGCGCGCGGCTACCTGCTCGCCCCCGTGATCCGCGACCGCAAGGGCGAATACCGCAAGGAATTTGCCGAGTGGCGCAAGGCCGGGTTCCAGCGCGTGAAGGTGAACGGGGTCTTTTATGACCTTGAGGAGCCGCCCGTGCTCGACAAGAAATTCCGCCACAACATTGATGTGGTGGTGGACCGAATCGTGGTGCGCGCCGGGCTCGAGACCCGGCTTGCCGACAGTTTGCGCACCGCGCTCGACCTTGCCGACGGCATCGCGCTTTGGGAAGAGGCGCTGACCGGCGCGGAGACCGAGGCGGGCAAGGAGCCCGAGCGCATCACATTCTCGGAAAAATTCGCCTGCCCGGTCTCGGGCTTCACCATTCCCGAGATCGAGCCGCGGCTGTTTTCGTTCAACGCGCCGTTCGGCGCCTGCCCGGTCTGCGACGGGCTTGGGGTGGAGCTGTTCTTCGATGAGCGGCTGGTTGTGCCCGATGTGTCGCTCACCCTGATGGCGGGGGCGCTCGCGCCCTGGGCCAAGTCGAAAAGCCCCTATTTCACCCAGACCATCGACGCGCTGGCCAAGCACTACGGCTTTGACAAGCGCAAGGCGTGGAAAGACCTCGCCCCGGAGGTGCAGCGGCTCTTTCTTTACGGGTCGGGCGAGGATCAGATCAAGTTTCGCTTCGATGAGGGCGGGCGGGTCTACGAGGTCAGCCGCAGCTTTGAGGGCATCATCCCGAACATGGAGCGCCGCTACCGAGAGACGGATTCTGCCTGGTCGCGCGAGGAGATGGAGCGCTACCAGAACAACCGGCCCTGCGGCGCCTGCAACGGCTACCGGCTGAAGCCCGAGGCGCTGGCGGTGAAGATCGGCGGCTTGCACATCGGTCAGGTGGTCGAGATGTCGATCCGCGAGGCGCATCGCTGGATCGGCTCCGTGCCCGAGAGCCTGAGCGCGCAGAAAAACGAGATCGGCCGCGCGATCTTGAAAGAGATCCGCGAGCGGCTCGGCTTTCTGGTCAATGTGGGGCTTGATTATCTGACGCTGAGCCGCGCCGCGGGCACGCTGTCGGGGGGCGAGAGCCAGCGCATCCGGCTCGCGAGCCAGATCGGCTCCGGGCTGACGGGCGTGCTTTACGTGCTCGACGAGCCCTCGATCGGCCTTCATCAGCGCGACAATGACCGGCTTCTTGGCACGCTCAAGAACCTGCGTGATCAGGGCAACACGGTGCTGGTGGTGGAGCATGACGAGGATGCGATCCGCCATGCCGATTACGTGTTCGACATTGGCCCCGGCGCCGGGGTGCATGGCGGGCAGGTGGTGGCGCGCGGCACGCCCGAGGAGATCGCCGCCGATCCCGCCTCGCTCACCGGGCAATATCTCAGCGGCACCCGCGCCATCGACGTGCCGGCGCTCCGCCGTGAGGGCAATGGCAAGAAGCTCACCATTTCAAAAGCCTGCGGCAACAACCTCAAGGATGTGACGGTCGATTTTCCGCTTGGCAAATTTGTCTGCGTGACCGGGGTTTCGGGCGGCGGCAAATCGACCCTGACGATCGAGACGCTCTACAAGACCGCGGCGATGCGCTTGAACGGCGCGCGCGAGACGCCCGCGCCTTGCGACAGCATCAAGGGCTTCGAGCACCTCGACAAGGTGATCGACATCGACCAGCGCCCGATCGGGCGCACCCCGCGCTCGAACCCGGCCACCTATACCGGTGCCTTCACCCATATTCGCGACTGGTTTGCCGGCCTGCCCGAGGCCAAGGCGCGCGGCTACAAGCCGGGCCGGTTTTCCTTCAACGTCAAGGGCGGGCGCTGCGAGGCCTGTCAGGGCGACGGGGTGATCAAGATCGAGATGCACTTCCTGCCCGATGTCTATGTGGAATGCGAGACCTGCAAGGGCAAGCGCTACAACCGCGAGACGCTGGAGGTGGAGTTCAAGGGCAAGTCGATTGCCGATGTGCTCGACATGACGGTCGAGGATGCGCAGGAGTTCTTCAAGGCGGTGCCCTCGATCCGCGAGAAGATGGATGCGCTGGTCGAGGTGGGGCTGGGCTATATCAAGGTTGGCCAGCAGGCGACGACGCTCTCGGGCGGCGAGGCGCAGCGGGTCAAGCTGTCCAAGGAGCTTTCCCGCCGCGCCACGGGGCGCACGCTTTACATTCTTGATGAGCCGACCACGGGGCTGCATTTCGAGGATGTGCGCAAGCTTCTCGAAGTGCTGCATTCGCTGGTGGATCAGGGCAACACGGTGGTGGTGATCGAGCACAATCTTGATGTGATCAAGACGGCCGACTGGCTCATCGACATCGGCCCCGAGGGGGGCGACGGGGGCGGGCGCATCGTTGCCGAGGGCACGCCCGAGGCGGTGGTGCGTGTGGCCGAGAGCCACACCGGGCGCTATCTCGCGCCGATGCTGGGGATCAAAATCGCCGCCGAATGAGCCGGCACCCCGGCTGTGCCGGGGCGGCGGGACCAAGGGCTGGGCTCAGGTGGCGCGCGACAACCGCGCGCCCGCCGCGATCGTGGTGAGAAACGACGAGGGCTGAAGTTTTTTGTCACGGATGTTCTCGCGCAGCGTGACAAGCCCGCCCTCGATCATCGCATTGATATCGGCGATCACCGCTTCGGACAGGTTCGAGACCGTGCCCGTCATCGGCGCGCCCGCTTTGGTGCTGCTGAGCGGGATGCGCAGAAAATGCCCGTAACTGTCCTTGCCGTCACTGGTTTTGTCGGTGACGATGGGCGGCACGATGCTGCTTTCGCGCAGCTCGACCTGATACTGCCCGGCGTTCAGAATGAACTTGAGCAGGAACTTGTCGTATTTCCGGTTCAGCATCAGCGCGCGCTCTGTGAAGATCATCAGGATCTTGAGCGCTTCGCCGCGGTCGTCGAGGCTGATCGTGAGCCCCTTCGGCACCGATTTCGGCATGGTTGCGAAATTCGACATTGCCTGCGCGGTGGTCGCGGCGGCGGCGGCTTTCGCCGCGGCGGGGTCGACCGATTTTTTGGGGGCGGAGGCAGGGGCAGGGGTCTGCGGTGTCTGCGCAAGCCGCGCGAGGTTCGCCTCCGAGAGCGCCCGCATCCGCGACAGGACCGCGGCGGTATCGACCTCGCCGCCTGCGGGAAGGAACCGCTCCACGGCCTGCATCAGATCGCGCGCGAAGCGGCGCCGGGCCTCATCATAATCGCTTGCCCGCGCCGGCAGGGCCCCCGCCCGGTCCTGGTGCTCGATCTGCGCCATCACCTCGGCCAGCGCCAAAGGATCATGCCGGAAAAAGAACGCACAGGCCTCGGTCAGCTGCTCCTTGTGCACCGCAAGATCGGAGGCCACGATGAATTTGCCCAGAGATTTTGCATCCTCGATCACCGTCGACCAGCCCTCGAAGAGCGAGGGCTGCACGATGTAGCGCGAGCCTTGCATCAGACCGAGCTGATCGCTGCGGGGAATGAAGCCCAAGAACCGCACGCGATCCATGATGCCCCATTCCTCGGCCTGAGATTTCAGGAAGCCAGCATAACCCGCCACGCGGTAATCGTCTTCGTTGCCGGTGAAGACCACGGTGACATCGATGCCCATCGCCTTGAGCAACGCCACCGCGCGGATCACCACGATATGGTTTTTGTGCACCCAGACCTGATTGGCACAGAACACATAACGCTCGGGCAGATCATAGCGCTGGCGCAGGGTCTCGAGCGTCTCGGCGCCGGGGGTGTCAAAACTGGCAAAGCGGACCACGGAGACATTCGCGCATTCGCCGGGGTAGAACGTGTTGACATCCTTGCGCACGTCTTCGGAGCTGACCACGAGCCCGGCCGTGGCAAAGCGCCGACGATGGTGATCGCGGCGGCGCGCAATTTCGTCATCGGCGAAAAAATAGCCCAGATGGAGTTCCTGAAAATCGGGAATCCACGAAATGGTGCGGGCCGCCTGACCCGCGATCGGATGCAGGAAAACCGCATCGACGCATTTTTCCTTGGCGAGCGCCTCGAATTCGGTCGGGCTCACCCAGCCGATATGCGGATAGCCGCTTTCGCGCAGGAACTGCACCGAGTCAGCGCGTTCACTGATCGGCACAAGATAGGGTTGTTCCTCCGCAGGCAGAAGCCGCATCGCCGAGGCCAGATTGCGGATGTAATAGGCCCCGCCCATCCAGGATTCGCTGAGTTCGAAGGGAATCGCGATAGTTCTCACAATCTGCCTCTCGGAATTGGAGCTGCCATGGAGGTCGCGGCCATGTCGCGACGAAACCAGTCGGCAAAGCAGGCAATGCCATCGTCCAGCGCAACCTCCGGCTGCCAGCCGAGCGCCAGCGATGCGGTTACGTCGGCGTGGTAATCGGAGGGGTCGCCGGGGCGGCCCTGACCGTTGAACTGGATTGGCGTTGGCACATCGTAACAGGCGGCAAGGCGCTCCAGCACCGTGCGGATGCGCACCGCCTCGCCATTGGCGCCGTGGAAGACCGGCATCTGCGGGCTGGCACAGGCACCGATCCGCGTGATCAGCGTTACCGCGTCGGAGACGTGAATCCAGTCGCGCGTTTCGTTGCCGGTGCCAAAAAAGGTCTGGTCGCCGCGGTGCAGCTTCTGGCTGGCATCCCACAGCAGTTGCTTGCGCAGCCCCTCGCCATAGACCGAGAACAGCCGCAAGATGGTTCCGGGCACGTTGAAGAAGGTGCCATACTGCCGCATCAACGCCTCGCCGGTGAGCTTGTTCATGCCATAGGGCGACACCGGGCGGAACGGATCGTCGATGCAGATCGGCATTTTATCGGCCTTGCCATAGACCCCGGCGGTGGACAGATAGACGACCGGAATCCCCCCCGCCTCGCGGGAAAACTCGAGCACATCGGCGGTGGCCACCACATTGCTGCGGAAATCCGTCATCGGTTCTTGCAGTGACAGCGGCACCGAGCCGCTTCCGGCGCAATGGTAGATGATCTCCGCGCCCGCACAGGTTTCTTTCAGCGCGCTCGGTCCGATGCCGCCCGAATACCATTTCGAGATGCCGAGCGCCGCGCATTCCTCGCGCGACATCGCGGAGTGACCGATGCCGCGCACCTCGCAGCCGCGCGCGCTGAGATAGCGCGACAAATGCCCGCCGATGAAGCCGCCGGCCCCGGTGATGAGCGCCGCGCGCGGGATCGTGAGCGCGCTCATGTGCGCCTCCGGTCGATCACCACCTCGGGGATCGGCAGGTCGGGAAAGCGGGCCGCGGCGCGGGCTTGCTCGGCCTCAAGGATCTCATCGCGGCGCGACAGGATCTTTGCCGGGTTGCCGCCGACAACCGCATAGGGCGGAACATCCTTGGTGACCACCGAATGCGAGGCGATCACCGCCCCGTCGCCGATGGTCACCCCCTTCATGATCACGGCGCCAAAGCCGACCCAGACCCCGTTGCCGATGCGGATCGGGGCGGAGGTCACGTCATGCCAGGTTTTATAGGCGCCCATGCGGCCCTGAACCACCCCGATGCGCCAGTCATCGGCATCGTTTTCGCGCATGATCCGGTCCAGCGAATGGGCATTGCTGTCCATCACCACCACATCCCACGACAGCATCGTGTTGTCGCCGATGGTGATGCCGCCGGGCTGGGTGCAGATCAGCAGGCAGTTGCTGCCGATGGAGCTGCCGGTGCCAACCCGGATCTGCCCGGTGCCGCGCTCGAACACGAAATACCCTGCCACATCGGAGCGCTCCCCGACCACGACATAGGGCCGGTTGTCGTGGCGGACCCGAACATCGACCTTGAGCGCGCTGGTGCTGCTCTCCTTGCCGGCCAGCAAGGCGGGGGTTTGCGCGTAGCGCGTGGGCGGCGGCAGATACCGGCCCAGATCTTCGTCAAAGACATCAATGGTTTCGACCACAAAGCCAAGATCGCGCCCCTGCATGGTCGAGCTCAGCATGGCGCGGATATGGATGATCGCGTCCTGCTCGGAGGTGTCGAGCGGAAAGACGATCGTGCGCCGCTTCGAGATATCGGTGTCGATGCAGGGGAAGCTCGCCATGTAGCGTTTCGTTTCGCACAACAGCACCTGACCGGGCAGGATGTTGCGCACATTGATCTGGAACACCGGGCGCTTCATGCCGCGCAGGCAGACCCGAACGATCACGTCCCGCTGATCGCTCCAGGCGAAGGCCGCGGGCGCACCGGAGAGCCAGGTGCCATCCTCGCTTTGCCACAGGCCGATCACCTGATGCTGTTTCAGCGTTTGCGAAAGCGGGTGCAAGGTTTCGCCGATCTGCGTGGAGGGAATGCAATTGTCGCTTTGCAGGCTCAGCAGCGGGGCGAATTTCGCACAGGACGCCCGTGCGGTGATCTTTTCGACCCAGCCCGGCGCATGATCATTCAAAAGATCGAACTGCGCCCCGCCGCCGAAGCGGCACAGGTGATGCGCTTCGGCATCGGTCATGTCGTCGAGCAGCGCCGCGAGGAACTCGGGCTTCATCTCGTCATCGAGCACCGCATTCACGAAGAACGCCGGCACGATATAGGTGAGCGCAATGCTCGGCATCTGGTGCCGCAGCCCATGCTCCTCCAGAAAATCAAGGCAAAGCCGACGGATGTGCAGGAACTCGAACACCCGGCGCGAACGCTGCCCCATGATCGAGTCCGAGCGCTGCAGGTAATAGTAGCTCACGACCGGGTCGAGATAGATGGTGTCAACCGCATGCACCAGCGACAGGGCGAAGTGGTGATCCTCGTAATAATAGCCGACCGGGAAGGTCAGGCCATGCGCGGCGATCAGGTCGCGGCGCACGATGAAGCGCCAGGTCTGGGCGCTGCCCCCGACAATGCGCCCGTAAAGCTCTTCGGATTGGCGCGGCCGCCAGACCATCCCCGCAATTTCGGGCGCGGTCAGGCTTTCGTTGCGGATCGTGCCTTTTTCGTCGATGAAGGCGTAATTGACCTTGAAGGCATCGGGCACCTCCTCCTCAAGCACGCGTGCGATCCGGCCAAGGCAGTTTTCCCGCAGGTGATCGTCTGAATCGATGAACCAGACGTATTTGCCGCGGGCAAGGCCAAGCCCGGCCAGCCGTGCCCCCGCAAGCCCGGCATTGTCTTGCGACAAGATCCGCACCCGGCCGTCGAGCGCGGCAAAGGCCCGGGCAACGGCCAGCGTGTGATCCGGCCCGCCATCGTCAACGACGATAACTTCGAAATTCTCGAAATCCTGGCTCAGGATCGTGAAGAGCGTGTGGCCGAGATACTTGCCGACATTGTAGGACGGCAGCACCATCGAGATCAGCGGGGTCTCGGGCAGGGTCGCGCCGAGGAAACGCAGCCCGTTGCGGCGATAAAGCGGGGCGAGTTCGTCCCATTTGATGCCGTCGAAAATCTCCAGCATCGTTTCCAGCGGCACGTTTTGCGCTGCCAGCGCGGCCCCGACAGAAATGTTGAGCGGCAGGTGATCATATTTGCGGATCACCGGAGCCACGACCTCTGCCGGTTTCCACGCCCGCGCCGCAAAGAGCAGCGCCAGCGCGTCTTCGCGCTCCAGATCAATTGCCGGGAAGTTCTGTTTGATCAGCCCGTGCGCTTCTTGCCAGACCACCTCGGGGTTGCTGTTCGACATGCCGGTGAGCGGGAACAGGGTCACGGGCTGCGGCACATAGGTGAAGCTGCGCCCGGCCCGGATCGCGCGGTGCATCCAGCGCGTGTCTTCGGCCATCGGGTAGGTGCGGCCAAAAAAGCCCACGGCATCATAGGCGGCGCGGGTGGCAAACATGGCATTGTGCCCGACAGGGCCGCCGCTGACGAAAGCATTGAGCCCCCAGGGCTCGTCGCGGCGCTGGTGCAAGGTTCCATCGGCGCGCAGCTCCAGCGTGCCGCCGCCGTAAACGTCGCTGTTGTCGCGGAAATGCGCATTGGCAACGGCATCAAGCCCGCCCGGCAGGAAGCAGTCTCCCGCGCCGACGATCCCGATCAGCGTGCCGCGCGCCAGCATGATCCCCTTGTTGAGCGCATCATAGAGCCCGTCATCGGGCTGGCTGAAGCATTGGCTGACGACATGGGGCCATTCGGCGACAACCTCGAGCGTGTCATCGCGCGAGCCGCCGTCGATGACGATGCATTCGACATCCTCGCGCGCCTGAAGCGCGATCGAGCGCAGGGTGGCGGGCAGATCTTCGGCGGCGTTGAACGTGGCGATGAGAATGGTGAAAAGTGGCGGGCGCATCCGCCCGGAGGCGGTGTGGACAATGCGCACCGGCCCGCGGGCCCAGTTCACACCGGCAAAAAGGGCCCGGCTCTCTTCATCGCGGCCCGTTGCTGCGAGCGCCTGCGCGAGCGCGATATTGAGCCGGGGAGAGCGCAGCCGCGCCGTCAGGGCGGCGGCCTCGCGCGCCTCGGTGCCGTCCAGGATCTGCGCAAGCAGCTCTGCATCGGCGGCCGTGAGCGCAACCTCGGGGAACAGCGCGCGCAGCAGCGCCAGATCGTCGACGGCGCGGGCGGAGGGGGGCTGCGCGGTGACGAGCGGCAACACCGAGGCAACGATCCGGGCATTGGCATCCAGAAGCTTTGGCACGGCGCGGCGGAAGCTTTCGCCGGTGGTGTCGGGCCACCAGGGGCCTGCGCTCAGAAACACCTCCAGATCCGCAAAAATCGCATCGGTGGCACAGGGCAGGGGGCCGAGCAGGGCGCCAAAATCGGGCACCGTGTCCGAGGTCACGACGGCCGGGGCATGCGCCCCGCTGCGCAGCGCCGCCACAGCGGCCAGAGCCCCCGGCTCAAGCTGCGTTCCCGCGGCCAGCACGGCGACAGTGTGCCCCGGCGCTTCGGCAAGGCAGGCGCGCAGATCCGACGCAAGATCGCCCGCACGAAGACGGTGCGACAGGCCGGGCTGATCTGGCCCCGAAAAGGCGCCATCGCTCTCAAGAACGGTGCAATGAAGGGAGCCATCAAGAAGCGCGCTTCCCAGCGACTGGACTGTCCGGCAAACAGCATCGCCGTTCCCGGCAGAGAGAACGACGAGAGAGAATGTCTTCATAATTCTTGCCTGGCTACTTGGTGGCCCGAAGGGCGAGATCAATGGCCGCCGAGGGGAGGGCGCGACCTGAAGAGGCGTGCACGGACCTGTTAACGGATCGACCGGAACGAGTCAACGCGACCCGGCCGAACGGGCGCTCCGAGCGGGGCCGTAACCGATCCGGCCCCGCCGTTTTCTCACGCGTCACTAAGCGCCGCGGCGCGCCCGCTTTCTGCCAGAGCAACAAGTCCCGGATGCGGATTCAGGCCGTTTTTCTGCACGAAATCGAGCATGGTGCCGGCCAGTTCGCCGCGCCGGCGGTCAAAACCGGCGATGCGCTCGATAAACAGCGAAAGCATCGCTTTCGGCCCTTTGGGCATGATGTCGAGGTAGGTCTCCGGGGTGATCCACGGAACGCCCATCGTGTCTGCAAGCCCCGAGGTGCGGGAATCGTGGCCAAGCAAAATCGACGGCGTGCCCGATTGCAGCGGCACCATCGTGCCGTGAATGCGCATGCCGGTCGACATGTCACAGGTGCGGGAAAAATCCATCCACGCCTCGACATCGGCAAAGTAGATAACCTTGGCCTTCATCGTGCGCGTCAACTTGTTGGGCATTGCGGCGAACGGGTTGTGGCTGCGATAGAGGTCCGAAATGTTGGTGCGTGCCCCGGTTGCAAAATCAACAAGTTGCGGGGTTTGCACCACATAGAAGGCGGGGGTCTCCGCCAGCATGCGCAACTGGTATTTGAGCACTGCGCCGGTCGCGCCATGGCCGCCATTCGCCTCGGAGATGGCAAGGCGCACATCTTCCCAGCCGTTGAGGGTGCTGATGCCGTGTTTGGCCTTGCGGATCAGTTGCGCGCCAAGATCGGGATCGGGGTTGAGGAAGTTGGAGGGGCAACCGGTCACGGTCACGTTCGTGACGCCGATCCCCTCAAGCGTTTCTGCGGTGAGCTGGTCACGCACGCTGATGCTGGCGCTGCGTTCGGAGATGATCTTTGCAAGCCGGGAGGTTTCGGGCCCGAGCCGCACCTTGACGGGCTCGCCATCCTTGGCCAAAGGCGCCTGCGTCCCAAGCCCGAACGCCGTGACCGGACCTTCGCATTTCTCGATGATATCGGCACGGCCGCGGTTATGCGCTTCGTCCTGCGCGGTCTGCCCGAGCCAGTTCGCGCAAGAGATGATCAACCGCTCGGCCGGGTCCGTCTCGATGATCTTGCGGTATTCGCCGCCAGTGACCGGGCGGAAAGTGTCGAGGTCCTCCAGAATGTTCCAAAGCGCGTGACGGAACACGAAATTCCCGAGGTTCATCCCCGACACTGCCGCAAGTTCGGCCGCAGGTTTGCGATAGGCCGCGGTCACGCGGCCGATATACGGCATGTCCAGATACAGTTTAGACATCAGGGTCTCGCTTTAGCTGAGTGGGGGCCCGAACCGATAGGCTGACCGGCCCGGGAACAAATTCTAGGTTCGGTCTGCACCAGAAGCTTTACCGAAGGCGAAGACCGGCGCCGCGGTCATAAAAGCGAAGAGCGTCGAACGCCGCACCAGGATCCGGGAGAACAGGCTCATGCTGGCCGAGTGGCGAAGGCAGGCAAGCGCAGACCGCGAGATTTTGCGGAAATCCGGTGCATTTCGTGCGTTTTCCTTCTGCGCGGATGTGTTGCTCCGCGGAATGTGCAGCCCCAAACCCGACCCGCGGTATGACCCTGTGCCGGACAGGTATCGAGGGCTGTGCGTGCGGTCTCCAGAGCGCTTCGCCAATTCACCACTGCCAAATAAATCGCGTATCAGGAGCGATACAATGCAGCACTTTAACGGGGCCGTGCGCGTCCGTGCAAGCGTAAAGCCTCTGTCGCACATATCCTGGCATCGCGTGTGCACGACGTTTTCAACCTCGGCTTCATCCGGTCAATGGGGCTGTGTCGTGCGCCCGAAAGCGCATCTGCTCCGCTTGCGGCAACCCTCGTCGCACCCCGGGGCCTATAGGCGTATCGCGTGTTTAATGCAAGCCGTCGCGCGGCATTTCCCGCCACCGCGCGGAGCGAGAGACAGGCTGTGCCAAGCCGTTGCAGGCCTTGGCGACAGACGCGGGGGGGGGGGGGCGCGCCTTTAGCGCCGGGTGCGGCGGCCGATCACCTCCAGCACCCGGTGCGTATCGGCCGAGACGCGGTAGATCACGCCGTCGCGCAAGTAATAGCGCCACGGCCCGTCCACGGCGGGCAGATCATAGGCGCGCAATTCCATCAGCATCGAGTGCTCATAGACCGGGAAGGGATCGCCCGGCGCAAAGTCCGGCGCGCGGACATTTTCGAGCCGCCAGCGGTTGCCGTAGCGACAGAACCGGTCGCCGGTCGCCGCCATGATCTTGCATTCGGAGGGCGCTTCGGCGGGCTGCGGGGCAAGGCGGCCGGGCGCGGGGGGCTCGGCCTGCAGCGCCTGCGGCAGGGCGAACGCGACACCGGCCAGAACAGAGGCGAGAGCAAGGGGCGAGAGGCGCAGCATCCCGGCAGTCTAGGCGGTGCACGGGCAAATGAAAACCCGCCGGGCCGGAGCGGCGGCGGGTTTCCCGAAGGCGGCGCGGGACGCAAGGGCCGCGCCGATGGTTATTTTTTGCAGGTATTGATACCCACGATCGAATAGAGCGGGCAGGTGCCCGCGAGGCCGGTGATCAGCGGCACGACGCCAATCAGCAGCAGCCAATGCATCGACCCGCCGGAGGTCAGGAAAAAGGCGGCGATCAGCGCGATGCCAACCACGATGCGAGCGATCTTGTCGATCCCGCCGACGTTGTTCTTGAACATGTGCAACTCCCGTTTCAGCCCGGTTGCCCGGGGTGCGTTTTCAATGCGCTGAGGAGTATCTAGCACCTTGCCGGGCAAGGGTCGGTGACGTGGTCACAGATCTGCGTCACAGATCTGCATCACGGGGGCGCGATCACCCGGCCTCGGCCACCGCATCGAGCCGCCGCAGCGCGGCCGCATCACGGATCTCGACAAGGCCGCGCTCGGTGCGCACCCAGCCGCGGCGGGCAAAGGCGTCAAGCCGGCGCGAGATCACCTCGCGCGCAGAACCGATCTGGGCGGCGATCTCGGCATGGGTGGCGGCCACCCGGCCCGCCTCGGCACGGGCAAGCAGCCAGCCCGCGAGGCGGCTTTCGACCGATTGGAACGAGACCCGCTCCATCAGCCGGATCACCTCCTCCATCCGCACCGCCATCGCCGAGAACACAAGGCTGCGGAAAGCGGGGCTGCTGTCCATCAGCCGCAAAAAAGTGGCGCGCGGCACCAGCACGATCTGCGCGGACTGAGAGGCAATCGCCTCGCCGGTATAGGTGGCCTCGCCCAGAAGCCCGAGCGTCGTTTGCACGCAGGTCTGCCCCGGCTCCACCGCATAAAGCATCAGCTCACGCCCGTTCGCCCCGGTCAGAAACACCTCAACCCGGCCCGAAAGCACGAGCACAAAGCCCTGCACCGCATCGCCCGGGCGAAACAGCACAGCGCCCCGCGGCATTTCCATCGGGGTGAGATCGGTCAAAAGCGCCCGCTCCGAAGGGCCGAGGCGGGCAAGCGCGGGGGAGGTATCGAGCCAGGAGGTCATGAGCCGGATTTAGGGACGCAAGCGGGGCGAATACAAGAGCCTGTGTCAGCAGGGCGCAGCCCGAACGGGCTTTAGCGTGCCATCAGAGAGCTCAAAAACCCCACCACGCCGACCGTGGCCAGCGTCTCGGTGTCGATCAGCACGACGCGGTCATTGACCACGCGATATTCGCGGCCATGCGGCGGCGGGCGCAACTTCCAGCGTTCGGCATTGGTGAGTTGACGGCCGGGCGGGCCGAAGGAATGGCCGCGCGGCACCGGCCGGCGCACATCGGTGCGGTCCCGGTCATGGGAGGGCGCCCAGCCGTGGTGATCGCGCCGCTCGGGCTGCCAGCCGCGGTCGCGCGGCGGAAGCGGCACAACAGGCACATGCGGGCGATAATCGCCCCGTTCCGCGGGGCGCGGCATCGGCGCGCGCTCGCCCTTGCCCTGCGGCATCGGGCCGGGAATGCGCCAGTCACGATGGTCATTGCGTTGGTCGGGCATGGCCGGGCGTTCCCCCCGGCCTTGCGGCATCGGCCCGGTGCGCTGGTGGTTACGGTCACGGTCGCGCGGGAACAGGCAATCGGCCCCACGGCAGTCGCGCCCGTTCTGCGCCTGGGCCACCGGCGCCGCGGCGGTCAGCGCCACGGCGAGGATCATTGTGCTCGCCATCAGGCGCGTGAAGACAGAAATGAGAGGGAAGCGTTTCATCGGGAGTCTCCTTCGCTTCCTTCATAACGCGCGAGCGGGCAAAAGGCGCCACCCTTTCACGGTGAAGTGACGGCATGGGCGGCGCCTTGCCAAAAGCTTAGCCGCGGGAGCGCTTTTCAAACCGTGGCAGCATCGCCGAGAAATCCATGCCGCGCCCGTTTTCCTGTTCGACGAACTGCGCATAGAGCGCTGCCGCCGCGGCCCCCATGGGCGTATCGGCATCAACCGCTTCTGCCGCCTGCTGGCTCAGCCGCAGATCCTTGAGCATCAGCTCTGCGGCAAAGCCGGGCTTGTAGTCATTGTCGGCGGGGCTCTTCGGCCCGACCCCGGGCGCCGGGCAATAGGCGTTCATGGTCCAGGAATAACCCGAGGAGGTGGAGACCACATCGAACATCTTCGCCCGGTCGAGGCCGAGCTTGTCGGCAAGCGCAAAGGCCTCGCAGGTGGCGATCATGGTGACGCCAAGGATCATGTTGTTGCAGATCTTGGCGGCCTGACCGGCCCCGGCGGCGCCGCAATGCACGGCCTTTTGCCCCATGATCGCAAAGAGCGGCTCGACCGTGGCAAAGGCGGTCTCGGGGCCGCCCACCATGAAGGTGAGCGTGCCCGCCGTGGCGCCGCCAACGCCGCCCGAGACCGGCGCATCGAGTGCCGCAAGCCCGGCGGCGGCGGCGTGCTCGGCCACCGCGCGCGCGCTTTCCACATCGACCGTGGAGCAGTCGCAGAGCACTGCGCCCGGAGCCATTGCCGGGATCACCTCGCCCGCCACCGCGCGCAGGATCGCGCCATTGGGCAGCATGGTGATGACCACGGCGGCGCCCGCGGCGGCCTCGGGGGCGGAGGCGGCTTTGCGCACGCCTTCGGGGCAGGGGGCGGCGAGATCGAAGCCCGCCACCTCATGGCCCGCCTTTGCCAAATTGGCCGCCATCGGCGCGCCCATGTTGCCAAGCCCGATAAAACCGATTTTCATGTGTCCTCCCAGAACGTTGTGACGCGTCTTTCAGGCGTCGAAAGCAATCTCCGTGCCGCGCGGCAGCGGCGCGAGCAGCGCCGTTACCAAGGCTTCGGGCAGGGTTTCGAGGCTGTGGCGCCAGCGCGGCATCCGGTCCTTGTCGATGATCTGCGCGCGCACGCCCTCAAGAAATTCGGCCTGTTCCACCGCGCGATAGGTGAAGCGGAACTCATTGCTCAGCGCCTCGCGGATATTTGGCGTGGCGCGCGTCATCCGCACCAGCCGCAGCGTGCATTCCTCGCTCAGCGCGGAATTGCGCTTGAGCGTGGCCAGCGTTTCGGCGGCGAATTTCGTTGGCAGCGCGGCGAGTTTGGTGACGATGGCCGCAATGTCCTTGCCGCCGAAGATCGTCTCGATCTCGGGGCGGCGATCTGCCAGAAACCCCTTGGCCTCGGGGTGAAAGCCGCGCGGGATCACCGAGGCCTCGCCGGTTGCAACGAGCTGGGCAATCACTTCGGGCCAGCGCGGCTCGGGCAGGAAAATATCGGCAAAGCCCGCGTAAAGCGCATCGGCGGCGCCGATCCGCCCGCCCGTCGTGCCAAGGTATTCGCCCACCCGCCCCGGAGCGCGCGCCAAAATGAGCGAGCCGCCCACGTCGGGGATGAGGCCGATCCCGGTTTCGGGCATGGCGATCTGCGTGCTCTCGCCAATCACGCGGTGGCTCGCATGGCCGCCCACGCCAACGCCACCGCCCATCACGAAGCCCTGCATGAAGGCGACGATGGGCTTGGGATATTCGGCGACCTTTGCGTTCATCCGGTATTCGGCGCGCCAGAACGCGCGGCCCAGCTCATAATCTCCCGCGCGCCCGGCGTGGTAGACGGCGGCAATGTCGCCGCCCGCGCAAAAGGCGCGCTCGCCCGCCGCGTCGATCACCACCAGCGCGACCTCCGGGTCATGGCGCCAGGCGTCAAGCGCCGCTTCAATCACCGCTGCCATGCTCTCGTCGAGCGCATTGAGCGCTTGCGGCCGATTGAAGGTGAGCCGCCCGGCGCGGCCCTCTTTGCGCGCGATCATCCAGTCATCTTGCATCAATTCCGCTCCGCCAGAACTGCGCGGCCAATGATCAGCCGCATGATTTCATTGGTGCCTTCGAGAATTTGGTGCACGCGCAGATCGCGCAGGATCTTCTCGATGCCGTAATCGGCAAGGTAGCCGTAACCACCATGCAGTTGCAGGCATTGATTGGCCACATCGAAAGCGGCATCGGTCACGTAAAGCTTTGCCATGGCGCAGAATTTTGTGGCGTCCGGCGCGGCTTGGTCGAGCTTCCAGGCGGCCTGGCGCAAAAAGATCCGGGCCGATTGCAGCTTCACCTCCATCTCGGCAAGGCGGAACTGCAGCGCTTGGAACTGGTCGAGCGGCTGGCCAAAGGCCTTGCGCTCGCCCATATAGGCGAGGGTCGCATTCATCGCCGCCTGCGCCCCGCCAAGCGCCGAGGCGGCAATATTGAGCCGCCCGCCGTCGAGCCCGGCCATCGCATAGCTGAACCCGCGCCCCGGCGCGCCAACAAGGTTCTTTGCGGGAATGATGCAATCATCAAATTGCACCTGCGCGGTTGGCTGGGCGCGCCAGCCCATCTTGTCTTCCTTGGCGCCAAAGCTGAGCCCGGGCGTGCCCGCCTCCACGATCACCGTCGAGATCCCCTTCGGCCCGGGCGCGCCAGTGCGCACCATGGTGATATAGGCGTCCGAATAGCCGCCCCCCGAGATGAAGGCCTTGGTGCCGTTGAGCTTCCAGCCCTCGGGCACCGCCTCTGCACGGGTGCGCAGGGCCGCCGCATCCGAGCCCGAGCCCGGTTCGGTGAGGCAATAGGAGAACACCGTCTCCATCGTGCAGAGCTTCGGCAGGAAGCGGTCCTTGAGGTCGGGCGTGCCGAATTTTTCGATCATGCCGCCGCACATGTTGTGGATCGAGAGGAAGGCGCTCACCGAGGGGCAGGCCATCGCGAGCGCTTCAAAGACGAGCGTGGCATCGAGCCGGCTCAGCGCCGATCCGCCATGCTCTTCCGAGACATAAAGCCCGCCAAGCCCGAGCGCGGCGACCTTGGCCCACAGCGCACGCGGGATCGTTCCTGCCGCTTCCCAGGCGCGCGCGTGGGGCGCGATCTCTTCCTGCCCGAAGGCTTGGGCCATCTCGAAAATGGCCCGGCTCTCCTCGCTCAGCGCGAAATCCATGCTCCCCTCCCAAAGTGCCTGAATTGAACGTCTGTTTAGTTGCCAATCGTTACAGCAGTTTTGCAAGGGGAGAGGAGGGGGCGCTGCCCCCTCTTCGCGCAAGCGCGAATTCACCCCCGGGATATTTGCGGCAAGATGAAAGACGGCTCTTTCAGCCTGCCGCAAACACTTTTGCCGAAAGGCGCGCGGCGCTTCAGTCGAGCGCCTTGAAGTTCAGCGCCACACCGTCCTTGATGCCGGAGAACCAGCGCGCGGTGACGGTCTTGGTCTTGGTGTAAAAGCGCAGCGCATCGGGGCCATATTGGTTGAGATCGCCAAAGGCCGATTTTTTCCAGCCGCCGAAAGTGTAGTAGGACAGCGGCACCGGGATCGGGAAGTTGATCCCCACCATGCCCACATTCACCCGCGCCGCAAAATCGCGCGCGGTGTCGCCGTCGGCGGTGAAGATCGCGGTGCCGTTGCCGTATTCATTGTCGATGATCAGGTTCAGCGCGTCTTCGTAGCTCTCCTGCCGCACCACGCTCAGCACCGGGCCGAAGATCTCCTGTTTGTAGATCTCCATCTCCGGGGTCACTTCGTCAAAGAGCGTCGGGCCAACATAAAAGCCGCCTTCATAGCCCTGGATCTTGAGCCCGCGCCCGTCGACCACGAGCTTCGCGCCCGCCGCGACGCCCGAGTCGATCAGCCCCTCGATCCGCGCCTTCGCCTGTGCGGTGATCACCGGGCCAAAGTCGATGTCTGCGCCGCCCGTATAGGGGCCGACCTTCAGCTTTTCGATCTTCGGGATCAGCCGTTCGACCAACGCCTCGGCCGTGCCCTTGCCCACCGGAACGGCCACCGAGATCGCCATGCAGCGCTCGCCCGCCGCGCCAAAGCCCGCGCCCACGAGCGCGTCGGCGGCCTTGTCCATATCGGCATCGGGCATGATGATCATGTGGTTCTTCGCGCCGCCAAAGCATTGCGCGCGCTTGCCGTTCGAACAGGCCCGGCCATAGATATATTGTGCGATCGGCGTGGAGCCGACAAAGCCCACCGCCTGAATCGTCTCGTTGTCGAGGATCGCGTCAACCGCTTCCTTGTCGCCGTTCACCACCTGCAGCACGCCATCGGGCAGGCCCGCCTCCTGCGCGAGTTCGGCAAGCCGCAGCGAAGTCGAGGGGCAGCGCTCGGAGGGTTTAAGGATCATCGCATTGCCCGCGACAAGCGCCGGGCCCATCTTCCACAGCGGGATCATCGCCGGGAAGTTGAAGGGCGTGATGCCGGCCACAACGCCGAGCGGCTGGCGCATCGAATAAAGGTCGATGCCGGGGCCCGCGTCGCCGGTGTATTCGCCCTTCATCAGCGCGGGCGCGCCCATGCAGACCTCGATCACCTCAAGGCCGCGCTGCACGTCGCCGCGCCCGTCCGCGAGAACCTTGCCATGCTCGCGCGAGACGAGCTCGGCCAGCTCATCCATATGCGCATTGATCAGATCGCCGAATTTCATCATCACCCGCGCGCGGCGCTGCGGGTTCGTGGCGGCCCAGCCGGGCTGCGCCTTTGCCGCCGCGGCCACGGCGGCATCCAGCTCGGCGGTGGTGGCGAGCGCGACCTTGGCGATCACCTCACCCGTGGCCGGGTTCAGCACTTCGGTAAACCGCCCTGAGGTGCCCGCGACCATCTTGCCGTCGATCCAGTGGCCGATCTCTTTCATCGTTCTCTCCCTGAGTGAGCTGCCCCGCGGGGCGCATTTGAGCTGTTGCGCGCAGTTTAGCCTTGCGAAAATGCGCCATAAACAGGAAGTCTGGCAAAAGCGTTTTGCAAATCTGCAAAGGTTTCGGATGGACTGGGACGATCTGCGGGTGTTTCTGGCGGTGGCGCGGGCCGAGAGCCTGTCGGGCGCGGGGCGGGTGCTCAAATGCGATGCGGCCACGGTGGGGCGCCGCGTGGCCCGGCTGGAGGCGGCGATGGGCGCGGCGCTCTTTGCCAAGTCGCCACAAGGCTACACGCTCACCGAAGCCGGCGGGCGGCTTTTGCCCCATGCCGAGGCGGTGGAGGTGGCGATGACCGGGGCCGCCGAGGCGCTCGCCGGCCCGGATGGCTCGCTCACCGGGCAGCTTCGCATTGGCGCGCCCGATGGCTGCGCCAACTACCTTCTGCCGCAGGTTTGTGCCGAGATCTCGGATGCGCATCCGGGGCTTGAAATCCAGATCGTCGCGCTGCCGCGGGTGTTCAACCTCTCCAAGCGCGAGGCGGATATGGCGATTGCCGTCTCCCCGCCCTCGGCGGGGCGGCTCACGGTGCAGAAGCTTGTCGATTATCAGCTGCATCTGGCCGGGCATGAGGCCTATCTTGGCGCCCATCCGCCGATCCGCTCCCGTGCCGATCTCGCCGCCCACCGCATCGTTGGCTATATCCCCGACATGATCTTTGACAAGGAACTCGATTACCTTGCCGAGACGCGGGCGGAGCTGGTGCGGCTCGCCTCCAACTCGGTTTCGGTGCAGATGCAGATGCTGCGCGCGGGGGCAGGGCTTGGCATCGTGCATGATTTTGCGCTGCCCTTCACGCCGGGCGTGGTGCGGGTGCTGGCGCAGGACATCTGCCTGAGCCGCACTTTCTGGCTCATTCGCCATGCCGATGACCGCCGCTCCGCCCGGCTTGAGCGGCTTGCCGCCGCGCTGGGGCGGGGCATGCGCCGCGAAGTGGCCCGGCTCGAAGCCCTCGCCACCACCGGCGCCGTGGCGGCGAGCCCGACCCGGATCTCCGGGGCCGCATGACGCTGCGGCGCGGCGGCAGAGTGCTTGCAAATCGGGCGCGAATGCTGTTGCGTGCCCTCACCCGTTCGTGAACGCGGCGCAGGAGGAGGGCAACCATGCGCATCGGCCTTTACCCCGGAACCTTTGACCCGGTAACGCTCGGCCATACCGATATTATTCAGCGCGCCTTGGCGCTTGTCGACCGGCTGGTGATCGGCGTGGCGATCAACCGCGACAAGGGGCCGCTTTTCTCGCTTGAGGAGCGGGTCGAGATGCTCAAGGCGGAATGCGCAGAGATCACCGCAAGATGCGGCGGCGAGATCGTCGTGCATCCGTTCGAGAACCTGCTGATTGATTGCGCGCGCGATGTGGGGGCGAGCGTGATCATTCGCGGCCTGCGCGCAGTGGCAGATTTTGAATACGAATTCCAGATGGTTGGCATGAACCGCGCGCTCGATGACAGGGTCGAGACGGTGTTCATGATGGCCGATGCGCGGCGTCAGGCTATTGCCTCGAAGCTCGTCAAGGAGATCGCACGACTGGGCGGCGATGTCTCCAAATTCGTGTCCCCCGCGGTTGAGGCGCGGCTCAAGGCGCGGTTCCGGGGCTGAGCCCCGGAGTGCGCGGGGCCGGGCTCAGGCGCGCTCGCGCCGCCGCGGCAGCGGCTCGGGCAGGCTCAGCCCCTCGGCATCGAGTTGCGCCTCCAGCACATTGAGCCGGTTGCGGAACCGCGGCCCGCCGATCCGGCGCACCACGTTGCGGCACAAGATCGCCTCAAGCCAGGGCCGCCCGGCGCTGCCAAGCTTGTTGGAGAGGTTGCGCAGATAGCGCACGGTGGCGCGGCGGGCGCGGTAAAGGCGCCAGAATTCCGCCACATCGAGCGCCCCCGCACAGGCTTGGGAGAGCATCGGTTCGAGCACATCCATCTCGGCAAGCACCGCCGCGACGGCGCCGCCAAGGCCGCGGCAGGGCAGCAGCGCCACCTGCGGGCGCGCCATCAGCGCGGCATGCATCGCATCGAGCTTCTGGTTCGGGTCATAGATCACAAAGCCCTGCGCGCAGGCGTCGAGCATGTCGGGGGCGTAGCCGTAGCGCCTGGTGAAATCGAGCCGCCGTTTGTGGCGGAAGCGGTCATCCCAGCCGGCGCGGCGCGCCTCCAATGTGGCCTGCGGCGCGATCATCACCACCGTCGCGCCGGGGGCCGCAACAGAAAAGGCAGCGGCGGCATAGCCGCAAGAGCCCACGCCGTAAAACACCACGCGGTCGAAATCGTCAAAGAAGGCCTCGTCGACGAGCCGGTCGAAATAGGCATAAACCGCCGGATCGCGGAACCAGCTTTCGTCATCGGCAATCAGCGTCAGGCTGGAATGCTCGGCGGCCTCGGTCAGGGTGAAGCCAAAGGGGAGTTGCTCGTCCGAGCCCGCGCGGATGCTCGCCCGGGTCTCGAACGTGACCAGAAGCACCGGGCCGCGGTCGGCAAAGAGCGCGGCATGGTGCGCGCCAAGCGGCTCATGATAGCCCTCCATCTCGCCGAGTTCTTCGAGCCGCGCCCGCCAGGCGCTGTCGTCGAGATCATGCATCACCGTTTGCCTTGTCCTTCACCGTGCCGCCGCGAGCGGCTTCATCGCCGCGCGTCAGACTGCCCCCACAGAGTTAACGTAGCACTCACGGCGGCCAACGCAAATCCGCGAAAGGCAAAGAAATGCATGCGATTGTAAGCAGTTCGGCTTCGGTCAGGGGCGCGGGCGCCAATTGTTTCCGCGCCCGCGCCGATCGGCTCAGTCGGGCGGGCCGCGGCGCCCGGCGGCGGCAAGACCAAGCGCGCGCATCCGCGCGGCGAGCGGGGGCGGCAGCGGGCGCGAGGGGGGGGTGAGCATCAAGCGGCCGAAAAGCGCGCGGAAGGGCTCTTCCAGCATAAGCTCGCAGAGCCGGGTCTGGCGCCAGATCACCGCGGCGCGGTGCAGCCGGTCAATCTCGGGGTCGGCCCGCAGCTCAGCCATTCCCGCCGCGGTCGGGGCGGCATAGCGTGTGATGGTGCGATCTTCCTCGATGCAGAAATTGCGCTCGACCCAATAGCTGATGTCGAAGGTCGAGGCCTCCCGGTTGGCCCGGCCACGGTCGCATTTGAGCACATAGGATTGCATCGCCCCCAAGGCGTAATGGTTGAGCTGCACAAGGCGCCACGGATTTTCGCCCAAGGGGGTAAAAAGCCCCTGTTTGCGGAAGCGTTCGGGCAGCGCGCGCCCCGCGCCATCAACCCAGCGCGTGCCCGCCATCCGCGCCTCGACCGGCGCGCGCGGGCGATGCACGCCAAGCTTGCGATAGGCGCCGGTGTTGCGAAAGAGCGTCTTGATCAGGCTCGCGCGCCACGGCCAGAGCATGCCGGGCGGGGCGGCCCGGGGGAATTGTTCCGTCACCGGGCGGTCGACGTAATCGACCACGCCGCAATTGCCGAACATCCGCCACGTCAGCGCAATCGCATCGGCCTCGGGGAGCGCGGCGAGCAGCGCGCCCAGCGTGCCGTCGCCCACATGAATATTGACGAATTCGTCAATATCGCACACGAGCACCCAATCGGCGGCGGCAAAGAGTGGATGGCGCTCGGCGGTTTTCAGCGCGGCCCATTGCGGCCCCTCGGGCCAGGGGCCGGGGTTGCGCAGATGGGTGAGGTGCCCGAGGCGTTCGAGCCGGTCGAGCATCGCATCGGTGCCATCGGTGCAATCGTTGGAAAAGACCAGAAAATCCGTGAAGCCCACGGCGCGGTGATGGGCCAGCCATTCGATCAGGAAGGCGGCCTCGTTCTTGACGGTCAGAACCGCGAGCGCCCGCATCGCTCAGGCCTCGCGCAGGAGCGGCCTCAATGCTCTGCCTCCCCTTCATGGGTGACGGTGAAGAAGAAATCGGGCGGCAGATCGCGCAGGTGCAGGTCTTCGGGCACCACGCCGGGCCCGGCATTGAACACCGCCGAGCCAAAGTGGTGCAGCATCCGCGAGAGCGTCTCGAACCGCTCCGAGCAGAGCTCACCGTAGAATTTCTCGTAATTCTCGGTGGCGCGCAGCTCGGCAATCTTGCTCCGATGCGCGGCAACCGAAAAGGCATGCGCGGCGCGGATCTCGGGGTCGGCCATCAGCCGGTCCCATTCGGCGCGGAGCCGTGGCAGCATGCGCTGGATCGAGCGCTCCTCGACCGCGTTATGGTTCATGCGGAACCAGTAGTTCAGCCCCTGATCGCGGTCGACATGGTTCACCCGGCCCCGGTCGCGCTTGACAAGGAAGCTTTCCGCCGAGCGCACGGCGTAATGGTTGAGCTGCACCCAGTCGTAGCCATAGGTCTCAAGCGTCGAGCGCCAGCCGTTGCGGAACATCTCTTTCGGCATCGGCTGGCCCGAGCCGTTGAGCCATTTCACCTGCTCCCAGAGATCGGGGATCAGCCCCTTGGGGCGGTGCACGCCGATCTTTTTGTAAATGTCGATGGTGCGGAAAAGGGTCTTGAAGCCCCAGGCCTGATGCGGCTTGCGCACGATTTCCGGCGCGCAGGTGGTGAACTGCTCGATCAGGAACTTGTCTTCATACTCATGCACATCGGCATTGCCAAAGAGCCGCCAGGTGAGCGAGATCATGTTCGCCTCGCCCATCGCGGCGTAAAGCGCCTTGAGCGTGCCATCGCCGATCTTGATGTCGATGAATTCGTCAACATCCATGCAGATCGCCCAGCCCGCCTGCTGGATCAGCGCCTCGCTTTCGGCGGCCTGGAGTGCCGCATGCTGGGGCGGCAGATCCATGGTGCGAAACGGGTTTTCGCGGTGCTGGCAGATCCCCTTGCGCTCCAGCAGGTCGAGCATCTCGTCGGTGCCATCGCTGCAATCGTTGGTATAGATCAGAAAATCCTCGACGCCGATGGCGCGGTGATAGGCGATCCATTCCATGATGAAGGGGCCTTCGTTCTTCATCGTGGTGACGATGCAGGTGCGCCCGGCATCCAGCGCGCGTTTGGGGGCGGGCTTGGGGGCCGAAACGGGCGGGCGGATCGGCTTCGCGCCCCAGACCTGCGTGGCAAGCTCCAAAAGCTGCGCATCCTCGATCAGCGAGGTCTTGGGAGCAAGCTCCGAGGCGGCCCGGCCCGGCACCCGCAGCCCCATCGCGCGCCAGAACGGAAACATGCTCTGCGGGTCGGGCTTGGCATAGGCCACGCGGATCGCCCGCCACGTGGCCTCCAGCCCCGCTTTTGCGGGCGCAACGCCCCAGCGCGCAATGCCGCGGCGGGCATCGAACTGGCGGCAGATATGGTCGGAAAACCGCTCGGGCTGGCCATTGCGCACCCGCCAGGGGTAGATCCGGCGGCCCACAAGCAGCACCACGCCCGATTGCGCCGCCACGCAGGCGTCAAAGGCCGAGGGGGCGCCATGCGGGCGGGGGCTGAGCAGGTCTGTCACATCAAGGGTGAGCACGGCGCGCGCCTGCGCGAGAAAGCGCCATTTCACCACCTCGAACACGAGGCCTTGCCCGAGCGGCGCGCGCCAGGGGTCGGGGGCGGGCACTTCCATCCGGTCCTTGCCCGGCGCATCGGGCGCGAGGAACGGATGGCTCTCGGGGCCAAGGCCGGGTTTGCCCAGCGGCAGGGGAGAGGTCAGCACGGCGACAGTCATGGAGAGTTCGCGTGCGTCCAGCCCTGCGGCGATGGCCTGTGCGAGATCCGCGCCGCGCAGCGCCGGGCTTTCGGGCGGGGCGCGGTCCAGCACCACCGCCGCGGTGGCGCCGTGGTAATCGTGATGCCACGAGAGCCAATCCACCACCGTCTCGGCGCTTTCCTCAAGCCGCTGGCCAAAAAGGCAGTTCTGCCCGGCAAAGACGGCATGGTCGGGCGCGGCGGCGCGGATCGCAACGATCTGGGCCTCGCTCCCCGCTGCGGGGGCACCCGGGTCCGGGGCAACCGGGGTGAGCGCGATCTGCAAGGGGCCCGCAAGCGGGGCGCGCGCCACCACCATCACGCCCCCCGAGACCTCACGGCGTTCCAGCACCTCAACGCAGCCCGCGGGCTGCTCGGGCACCTGACCGGCGCGCGCGGGATTGGCGAGAAAGAGCCGCAGCTTGCGGCAGGCCACGCCCTGCGCCGCCTCTTCCCAGACCAGCGCATCAAGCTGCGCGGGCGCGCCCGCTGCCGACCCGGCCATCTCGCGTGCGAAGATCGCGCCTTTCGCCTGTGCCATTCCGTCCTCTCGTTTCGGTCTTCCTAGCACAGCCCCGCCACAAGGCAAACGCGCGCGCGCTGCGAAAAGCCATTGGCAGCTCTCGAGCTTTCTGAATAGATGCGGGAAAAACGAGGCATTTGGCGAAGCATTGAGGAGAGGCGCGCCATGGCGCATGATTACCAGATCGCGGCGCTTTGGATCGGCGGCGCGCTGAGCTATCTCGAACAGCTTTGCCTGAAATCCTTCCTTGATGCGGGGCATCACGTGAAGCTCTATTCCTATGAGCCGATCGACAATGCCCCCGAAGGCTGCGAGATGGCCGATGCCAATGAGGTGCTCTCGCAGGACAATTTCCTGCGTCACGGCCGCACCAACAGCCCGGCGCTGCATTCGGATCTGTTTCGCTATCATCTGCTCGCCAAGAACGACCGCACGATCTGGGCGGATACCGATGCCTATTGCGTGAAACCCTTCGAGACCGCGACCGGGCATTTTTACGCCTGGGAGAGCGCCGAGGGGATCAACGGCGGCGTGCTGGGGCTGCCGCAAGACAGCGAAACCCTGCATGCGCTGCTCGCGTTCACCTCTGACGAATATGCGATCCCGAGCTGGTATGGCGAAGAGTATCAGCGCGAGCTTGAGGAAAAGAAAGCCGCCGGTGAGCCGGTTCATGCCGGCGAGATGCCTTGGGGGGTCTGGGGGCCGCATGCGATCACGCATTTCCTCAAAACCACCGGAGAGGTGCGCCACGCAATGCCGATCTGGACGCTTTACCCCTTCGAATATGCGGATCGCGCGCTCATGCTGCGCCCCGGTCATGATTGGAAACGCCACATCAAGCCGGATACCTATTCGATCCACTTCTACGGGCGGCGGATGCGGGGCCGCCTGATCGAGAAGTTTGACGGCGTGCCGCGGCCGCGCTCGCTGGTGGGGCAACTGCTCAAGAAGCACGGCATCGACCCCGCGCTTGCGCCGCTGAAAATGCCCGCCGGGGCCACGCCCGATCCCGAAGATACGGCGGAGGCATGACGGTGGCGCCGGAGCGGGCAGGAGAGAGTGCAGCGCTCACCGCATTGGCGGGGGAGGCGCGGGCAAGCTCGGTGGCCGATCTGGGCGGCGGCGCGCTTGATCTGGTGCTCGCCGCGCATGATCTGTGGGATTGTGATATCACGCTGATCGACATGGCGCCAAACGGCAGTTGGCCTGCGACCCCCTCGGGCTGGGTGGCGCCTTACCGCGCCGCGCTTGAGGCGGCGGGGGTGGACCCGTCGCGGCTGCGCGAGCTGCGCTCCGAGCGCGATCTGCGCCCGGTCGATCTGCTCTTCAACCTTGCGGGCTGGGGAGACAGCCACAAGGTCAAGCACCTTGCCCCGGTGCTGGCGCAGGCGCTTCATGCCGAAAGCCGGATGATCGTCGATATCCGCAAGGGCTCGGGGAGCTTTCCGTTCCTCAAAGAGCGCGGCGAGACGGAAATCCTTGCCGAACTTCCGCCGCGGGACGGCAAGCCGGGCCATCGGGTGCGCTTTACCCCCGCGCCGCCCGCGCCCGAGGCAAATGACGACTGGGCCGGGATCGCACGCGCGCTGGCGGGCCCGGAGGGGTTTTACACCGCCAATGCGCGGCACAGCTTCCTCTATATTCCGCGCGGCAAAACGCTCGTCGTCACCTTTGACAACCTCGACATTGCCATGGGCAAGCGCGAAGACCGCCGCCCCTGGGGCTTTGACTTCATCGAAAAGCAGGGCTGGTCGATGCTGGGCGTGATGGCGGGCGGCTGGACATGGTATCGCGACCCCTGGGTGAGCGACGAATTTGACCGGCTGGCCGCGCAAGGCTTTTTTGCGCAGTTCGAACGCGTGGTGTTTTACGGCGCCTCGATGGGGGGCTATGCCGCCTGCGCCTTCTCGGGGGCCTGCCCGGGGGCCGATGTGGTGGCGATCTCGCCGCAATCGACGGTGGATCGCGCCGTCGTCCCGTTTGAAACGCGCTACAAGGTGGTGTGGGACGCCGATTTCTCGGGCAAATACGGCGATGCGGCCAGGGTTTCAGGGGCCGCGCGGCGGATCGTGCTGCTTTACGACCCTTATGAGCCGCTCGACGCGGGCCATGCCAACCGCTTCACCGCCCCCAATGTGATGAAGCTGCGGGCGCCGCTTCTGGGCCACCGGCTCGGCTCCTCGCTCAACCAGATGGGGGTTTTGAGCCCGATCATCCTTGCGGCCCTCGCGGGCACGCTCACCGAGGCGGAGTTTTACCGCCGCCTGCGGGCGCGGCGCGATTTTCCCCGTTATCAGCGCGAGCTTTTCGAGCGTGCTCTCAAGAAGGGGCATCTGAAACTCGCCCGGCGATTCGGCGCCTGGGTGCTCAAACGCGGCGACAACCGCGCGATCCGGCTCGCATTGCAAAAGCTCTAGGCGCTGGCCGCACGCTTGCGCCCGGCTGCGCGCTTTGGCGCCTGCGCCCCTCTTGCTCCAACCGGCGTCGGGCTGTAGAGAAACCCGAACCCAAGGAGGAGCTTTCATGCGCGCCGAGATGATCAATATCGTTGACGCGATCAGCAAGTCGCTGAAACTGCTCGCTCAGCGGATGGATCTTGAGACGGCGCCGCACCGGCTTGAGGAATTCAACGCGCTGATCGAGGATGGCGATCTGTGGTCCGACCCGGCGCGGGCGCAAAAGCTGATGCGCGAGCGCCAGATGCTGATGGACAAGCTCGAAACCTACCGGTTGATCGACCGGGACTTGACCGACAATGTCGAGCTGATCGAACTCGGCGAGATGGAAGAAGACCCCGAGATCATCGCCGAGGCGGAAAAGAGCCTGCGCGCGCTGAAGGAAACGGCCGCCGCGAAAGAGCTGGAAGCCCTGCTTGACGGCGAGGCGGACGGCAACGACACCTTCCTTGAGATCAACGCGGGCGCGGGCGGCACCGAAAGCTGCGACTGGGCCTCGATGCTGGCGCGGATGTATACGCGCTGGGCCGAAAAGAAAGGCTACACCGTTGAATTGCAATCGGAAACGGCGGGCGACGAGGCGGGCATACGCTCCGTGGCCTACAAGATTTCCGGCCCGAATGCCTATGGTTGGCTGAAATCGGAATCGGGCGTGCACCGGCTTGTGCGGATCTCGCCCTACGATTCGGCGGCGCGGCGGCATACTTCCTTCAGCTCGGTCTGGGTCTATCCGGTGGTGGACGACAATATCGAGATCGACATTCCGGCGTCGGACATCCGCATCGACACCTACCGCTCCTCGGGCGCGGGCGGCCAGCACGTCAACACCACCGACTCGGCGGTGCGGATCACCCACTTGCCGACCAATATCGTGGTGACGAGCTCGATGAAATCGCAGCACCAGAACCGCGAGGCGGCTATGATCGCGCTGCGCGCGCGGCTCTATCAGCTTGAACTCGACAAGCGCAATGCCGCGATCAACGCCCAGCACGAGGCGAAGGGCGATGCCGGCTGGGGCAACCAGATCCGCTCCTACGTGCTGCAGCCCTACCAGATGGTGAAGGATCTGCGCACAGGCTACGAGACATCGGATACCCAGGGCGTGCTCGATGGCGATATCGACGCCTTCATGGCGGCGACGCTGGCGATGGATGTGGCGGGGAAATCGCGCGCGGATGCTCAGGGCGACAACTGAGGGAATGCCGGCGCGGGTCTATATCACCGGCGCCGCGGGAACGGGAACCTCCACCGTCGGGCGGGCGGTGGCGGAGGCGCTGTGTGTGCCCTATCTCGACACCGACGATTTCTACTGGGCGCCGACCGAGCCGCCGTTCACCACCAAGCGCCCGGTTGAGGAGCGGCTCGCGCTGATTGCCGCGGCGCAGCTTGGTCAGGGGGAAACGGGCGGCTGGGTGCTTGCGGGCTCCGCCGATGGCTGGGGCGATACCGCGATTGAGGGCACCGATCTGATCGTGTTTCTGACCGCGCCCGCCCCGGTGCGGCTGGCCCGGATCCGCCGCCGCGAGGCCGCACGCTGGGGCGAGCGGATCAAGGTCGGGGGCGATATGGCGGTCTCCCATGCGCAGTTTCTGAAATGGGCGGCGGGCTATGATGACCCCTATTTCTCCGGCCGCTCGCTCGCGCGCCATCGCGCCTGGCTTGAGGGGCGCACCGAGCCGGTGCTTGCGCTCAACGGCACCGCGCCGCTTGAGGCGCTGGTTTCTCAGGTGCTCGCGGCCTGCCCCGGGCGCTGAGCCTGCTGCGACCGGTCCGGCCCGGACGGCGGCGGGGGCTGGCAAGCTTTTTGCGTCCTGCCCCCGAGCCCCGCGCCGAGAGGCTGGACAGGGCGGGTGTTTCGTTATGTAGTCTCCCCAAATAGCGCCTTGCGCGCGGCGGCGTTCATCGCTTTGGAGGCTTCATGGAAATTCTTGTCTTTCAGCATCTTGCGGTTGAACATCCCGGCAGCCTCGCGGATCTGTGGCGCGCGGCGGGGCATCGGCTGACCACGGTCGAACTTGATGAAGGGGCGGAGATTCCGCCGCTTGAGGGCTTTGATCTGATGGTGGCGATGGGCGGGCCGCAGGATCTGTGGCTGAAGGACGAGCTGCCCTGGATGCGGGCCGAACTCGCGGCCATCACGCGCTGGGTGCGCGATCTGGACCGGCCCTATCTTGGCATTTGTCTCGGGCATCAATTGCTTGCAGAGGCGCTCGGCGGCCGGGTCGCGCCGATGGCGGCGCCCGAGGTCGGGCTGTGCGCGGTGCGGCGCACCGCAGCGGGGGCGGATGACCCGCTGATGAAGGCGCTGTCGGAGCGGGCGCAAACCTTCCAGTGGCATGGGGCCGAGATCGTGGATCTGCCGCCCGGCGCGGTGGTTCTGGCCGAAAATGACGCCTGCGCCACCCAGGCGATCCGCTGCGGGCGGCACGCCTGGGGCTTCCAGTTCCATGTCGAGATCACCGAGACGACAGTGACCGACTGGCAGGCAATTCCGGCCTATGCGGCAAGCCTGCGCGCCGCGCTCGGGTCTGAGCGCGCGGCCACGCTCGCCGCGGAAGTTGCGCCGCATCTGCCTGCGTTTCGCGCCAGCGTGGCCCGGCTCGACGCCGCACTCGGCGCGGCGCTCGCGCCGGTGTCTGCCCCCTGATCAGGCCGCGGGCCGGGCGAGATTGCCCGCCATCGCGCTGCCGATCTCATCGGAAAGCTTCAAGATCGCCTCAAGCCGGGCGCGGATCTCGCCATGGAACATGTCGAGCTGGTCGATCGTGGCGCCGAGCCCGCCCGCATCGCGCAGCCGCCCGCTCTCGACCCGACCGAGCACGCGGATCGTTTCAAGCCCGAGCATCTGGCGGCGAATCTCATTGCTTGAGCGGCCAAGCACGGTGGCATGCTCAAGCGCACGCATCATCGCGCTGCGCAGATGCTCTTCTCCGGCCTCGGCAAGCTGGCGCAGCCGGATGCCCTCGCTTTCATAATCGAGCCCGGGCACCGGCGCGGAATGCTCGAACTGGTCGCGCATCTCCGCCACGGCCCGGTTCGCGCCCATCAAGAACAGCGCCCGCGAGGATTCGCGCGCGACCAGATCACACAGATTGTCGCGTCCGGTCACGAAGCGACGCAGTTTGTCCGAGATGCCGTTGGCCGAGGCACGGTAGTTCTCCGAGATCGCCGAGACCGGCCCGCCCGAGGGCTCCAGCCGGGAGGCGACGAGCCGCATGTTGTTGGGCACTGATTGCAGCGCCTCGAAGCTGCCCAGAAGCCGGCGTTGCTCCACGGCGACCCGGTCGAGCGCGGTCGAGATCTCCAGAAGCCGCCCCGTATCGGCATCCGCAGGGCGGCCCAGCCGGGTGTCGCGGGACGAAAGCTCCTGCCCGAGCGCATGGGCCATGAACCGGCTGTAATTTGCAAAGCCGAGGTTCGCAAGTGCCGCCTCCAGCGCCTCGGCGCCGCCCTTCGGATCCAGTTCTCCGGCCTTTTCGCGCGCGCAAACCTTGCTGTAAACCTCGCGCACCTGCGCAAAGAGCGGCGTGGTCGGTTTCACCCGGATCGACAGGAATCCCCCCTCGACCGGCAGGATCACGGCAAACACCCAGTAGAAGGCGCCCGAACGGGTGCGATTCTTGACATAGGCGCCAATCGGCTCTCCCCGGCCAAGGGTTTGCCACATAAGCCAGAAAACACCGCGCGGTGTATCGGCATGGCGCACGATTCGATGCGGCGCGCCCACAAGCTCATTCCAGTCGTAGCCAGAAACCCGGCAGAACACATCGTTGCCGGACTGGATCACGCCGCGGCCGTCCGTGCGTGAGAAGAACAGATCTTGTAAGTTGAAATCCGCCTCGTGCTCGGTGGTGGTCGTCGATCCTTGCAAACCCGTCATGATGCCCTCAAAGGTGTTTTGCAAACTCTAGGCGGCGTCCGTTACCAAGAGATTGATTAACAAGCCGAGACGAAGTATTATTCTTGTGACGTGCTGCCGCAGGCAAGATTGTCCCGCGGCACCGGGCGCGGGGGTTGATGTCGATCAAGGACGTTCCGGCCGTCCGGCGCGACACTTCCGCACCGGCGCAGCAAGACCGCAGAAAGACCGGCGAGGCCCGGATGCCGGGCGCTGGTGCCTCGCAGGCGGAGCCATGCGTTTCGCCACAGCCTTGGGATACCCCGCATGCTCTCCGAAAATCAGACCCAGTTCACCCGTCGCGCCGCGGCGATGCCTGACCCTGCGGCGGGGCTTGCGGCATTGTGCGAGGCGCTCGCTCAGGACGTGAACCGGTTGACGGCGCTGCGGCTCGATGCTGCGCGCGAGCGCCCCTTCAACCCGCATGTCTCGACATTGCCCGAAGCCTGGCGCGCCTCGATTGTGGAACTCAACGGTGCGATCAGCGCCATGGTGATGGCGCAGGGCGAACAGCTCTTCGATCATGAAGATGAGATCGGCACGGACCCGGCGGCGATTTACGGGCTTGCCGTCACGCGGCGGCATGGGCTGCGCGGCGTCACGCTCGGCATGTTTTTGGGCAATTTCAAAATCTATCGCGACACCTATCTGAAATGGGCCGCGGCGCGGGCGGGGCGGGCGGAGCAGCGTGCGCTCTGGGCCGAGGTGTTGCGCGGCTTTTTTGACCGCGCCGAAATCGCGATCTGCACCGGCTGGGGCAAGGAGGTCGTCAATATCGACCGCGGTCGGCTGTTTGCCGAAAATCAGCGGCTGATGAACGAGAAGAACAAATATCTCACGATTTTCGAGAGCATCCACAATCCGGTGGTGCTGATTGATCCCGAGGGGCGGGTCGAAAACATGAATTTCGCCGCCGCGCGGCTCTTTTCCGAGGATGCGATGCCGGGGGCGACCTATTACGGCAGCGGCGCGCGGAGGCCCTTTGCGGCGCTGTTCGGTTTTGCGCTTGAAGAGCTGACGGGAGAGGCGCCCGAGCGCGAGATTGTCACCTGTGCCGGGCGGCGGCGCTTTGCCATTTCCACGCAGGAAATGCTGGATGTGAGTCGCAAGTTTCTCGGCAGGGTGGTGAGCCTGACGGATGTGACCGAGCAGCACCGCGCCCAGCAGGAGGCCGAAGCGCTGGCGCGGGCCAAGACCGATTTTCTCGCCACGATGAGCCATGAGATCCGCACGCCGATCCATTCCATCGGCGGGGTGGTGGAGCTGATGCGGCAGGGCGCGCTTGACCCGGTGCAGGCCGATTATCTGGAGGCGATCGGGCGCTCGGCCCGGGTGATGAGTTCCATCGTTTCCGAGATCCTTGATTATTCGCGCATCGAGGCGGGCGGGCTCGCGCTTGAGGCGGTGCCCTTCCCGCTCGAGCAGCTTCTGGACGACGTGCGGCAGGTGATCGAACCGCTCGTTGCGCGCAAGCCTGCGGTGCGGCTGATCCGGGCGCCTTATGACCGGCTGCCCTGTCTTGTCGGCGATCCGGGCAAGCTGCGGCAGATCCTGATCAACCTCGTTGGCAATGCGGTCAAGTTTACCGATGCCGGGGTGGTGATGGTGCAGATCGAGCGGCTGGCGGAGACCGAGGCCGGGCTGCGGCTGCGGTTTTCGGTGCGCGATACCGGGCCGGGCATCGCCCCCGAACGGCTGGAAGAGATCTTCAAGCCCTTTACGCAATCGGATGGCTCGATCGAGCGCAAGCATGGTGGCACCGGGCTCGGCCTTGCGATCTCGCGCCGCCTTGCGGCGCTGATGGAGGCGGAGCTTGGCGTCGAGAGCACGCCGGGGGAGGGGAGCTGCTTCACGCTGGAGCTCACGCTGGGCCGGGCCGTCGAGGTGGGCAGCGGGTGCGGCACGAGCGCGGCGGCAGAGCTGCCGCGCCGCGCCTTGCAGTTTCTCATCGTCGAGGATGATGCGGTCAACCGGCTCGTTGCGGGCGGGTTGCTGCGGCAGGCCGGGCACCGGGTGCAGATCATGCCCTCCGGCGAGGCGGCGTTGCAGGCGGTGGCCACGCAGGCCTTCGACCTTGTGCTGACAGATCTCAATCTGCCTGATCTGTCGGGGTTTGAGCTGGCGCGGACGATCCGGGCCCATGTCGATCCTGCCGTGGCGGCGCTGCCGATCGTGGCGATGTCGGCGCATGGCCCCGCGGTTGACCCGGCGGCGCTTGAAGCGGCCGGGATCAATGGCTTTCTCGCCAAACCGTTCCAGTTCGCGCGGCTTGAGGCGGTGGTGCAACGGGTCACCGGCGTGGCCGCGCCGCGCCCGCTTTCCGGGCAACGCCCCGGGCCTGCGCCCCGCGCCGATGCGGGCGGGCTCGTCGATCTGGGGGTGCTGCGCGAGCATCGCGCGGCGTTGGGGGCGGGGCCGGCCGAGCAGATCGTGACCACGTTCGTGACGGCGGCGCAGACCACGGCAAACGAGCTGGATCTGGCCGCGCAAACCGGTGAGTGGCGCGCGGCGGGGCTGATCGCGCACCGGCTCAAGGGGGCGGCGCGCCATGTCGGGTTGAACGCGCTCGCCGAAGAGGCCGAGCGGGTCGAGCGCCGTGCCGGGCAGGGGGCGAAAGCCTATGCGCCGATCGCCGATCTGGCGCTGTCGTGCCGTGCGGCGGTGGGGCTTGTCGAGGCGCTCTGGGCACAGCTTGAGGCAGAGGCCTGAGTCAGGCCGAGAACACGTAGCCGAGTCCGTGCACCGTCACGATCATCCGCGGCTTTGCCGGATCGGGCTCGATCTTGCGCCGCACGCGGCGCACCAGCACGTCGATGGTGCGGTCAAAGGTTTCATGCCCGCGCCGGCTCACATGGGTCATCAACAGATCGCGCGTCAGCACTTGGCCGGGATGGGTGACGAAGGTTGCGAGCAGTTCGAACTCGGCACGCGTCATCTTGACCGGGGCGCCTTGCGGGTTGGTGAGCGTCCAATGCGCGATGTCGAGCGTCCAGCCCTCGAATTGTTTTGTCGCCTGGTCGGCCTTGACGCTGCGCGCCGCGGTCACCCGGCGCGCAAGGTTTTTCGTCCGGGGCAGGATCTCGCGCATGTTGTAAGGCTTGGTGACGTAATCGTCGGCGCCGAGTTCCAGCGCCACGATCCGGTCCACCTCCTCGCGCCGCGAGGTGACCATGATCACCCCCACCTCGGACTGGCGACGCAATTCGCGCAAGAGCGAAAGCCCGTCTTCGCCGGGCAGGTTGATGTCGAGCAAGATCACATCCACATCGCCCGCCGCGAAGATCCGCCGCATTACCTCGCCGTCCTCGGCTTCGCTGACACGGTGGTTCTCTTTTGCCAGATAGGCCGCCAGTGTCTGCCGTCCGACCGGGTCGTCTTCGACGATGAGAATGTGATAGGCGGTCTTCATGGCGCAGATCCTTTGGCGCTGTCATCGCGCCCAAGGCCGCCTCTGGCAATGAAAAAGCGCTATTTTTGCGAATTTATTCCAGCGTTTAACATCCTGTTCACATAATTTTTCTTCGCATTAACAACCGACTGCAACGCGGTTCACAACGCGGCCCTAAACATCTTTGTGAACGAGGTCGGACCGCACCCCCGCGGACCCTAGGCGAATCGCCACGGATGCGCTGTGGCGAAAGACCTCCCGAACGGCATGACCGGAGGGACACGTGATCAGGAAATTATGGGCCGTGATGCGCCGCCCCAGCTCGCGCTGGGGGCTGGGCACGCTGGTGCTGGCCGGAGCGCTTGTGGGCGCGGTCGGCTGGAACGGTTTTCACTATGCGGTGGAACAAACGACCACGACCGGGTTCTGCCTCTCGTGCCACACGATGCAGCAGAACTTTGAGGAATACAAAACCACCGTCCATTATTCAAACACGATGGGCGTGCGCGCGGAGTGCCGCGATTGCCACTTTGCGCAATCGGGCTGGCGGCTCTACCGCGCCAAGGTTCTTGCCGCGCGCGATCTCTGGGGCGAGATCACCGGCTCGATCGACACGCCCGAGAAATTCGAGGCGCACCGGCTGGAAATGGCGGAACGGGTCTGGGCCGACATGAAGGAGAGTGACTCGATCGGCTGCCGCTCGTGCCACAGCTTCGAGGCGATGGATTTTGCGCATCAAACCAAACCCGATGCCGCAAACCAGATGCAAAAGGCGATGGTCGAGGGCGGCACCTGCATCGACTGCCACAAGGGCATTGCGCACCACCTGCCCGACATGTCCTCGGGCTACAAAAAACTGTTCGAGGAACTCGAGACGGCGGCGGGTGCGCTGCGCCCGAAACCGGGCGATACGGTCTATCCGTTGAAAACGCTTGAGGTTTATCTGGAGCAACCCTCGGGCGACGGCGGAAAATCCTCGGGCAAGGTGCTTGCGGCCACGCCGATGAAAGTGGAGGCGGCGAAGGGCGACTGGCTGCAGGTCTCGGTTGAGGGATGGCAGCAGGAAGGCGCCGAGCGCATGCTTTATGCCGCGCAGGGCCAGCGTATCTTCAACCTCGCGCTGACGCCGGCGGCGCTCGCATCTGTGGTGCCGGGCACGAGCATGGTCGACCCGGACACCGAACAGACCTGGACTGACGCGACGATCTCCGTCTGGGTCAGGAACGCCGATCTGACCGACAGTCTGGACAAGGTCTGGTCTTACGCCGGTTCGATGTTCAACGCCGCTTGCGGCACCTGCCATGCGCTGCCGCAGACCGGGCATTTCCTCGCCAACCAATGGATTGGCACGCTCAATGCGATGAAGCCGAAATCGCCCTTGGATGAGGAACAATTCCGGCTGGTGCAAAAATACGTGCAGATGCATGCCAAGGACATGGGCGGGGAGGAACACGAATGACCGCGCTCTCGCCCATCCCTGCGGCGCTGATCGACCGCGCGCTTCTCTGGCACTGGCTTGCGGATCTGTTCCTTGCCCCGCCCGGCCCTGCACAGTTGCAGGCGCTGCGCGGCAGCGCCGGCGTGGAATGGCGCGCCGCCCTTGCTGCGGAGCCTGATTTTAGGAATGCGATCAAACAGATAGATTGCGTTCTTGATGCGGGGGATGCGGCAGATCTGGGCTCAACGCTCACCATTGCCTTCAACCGGATGTTCCTTGGCCTTGGCGGCAAACGCACGCTCTCGCCCTGTGAATCGGCCTGGGTCGGCACGCGGCGGCTCTATCAGGCGCCGGTGAGCGAGATCGCGGCGCTGTTGCGGGTGTGTGATCTCACGCTGGCCGAAGACTGCAGCGAGCCCGCCGATCACCTGGCCGTGGAACTGATGCTGCTCGCCCATCTTGAGGCCTCTGGCGATCCACGCGCCGAAGACCTGGTCGCCCGGCTGGCAAGCTGGACGCCCGAATTGCTGACCGCCGTCAAAGCGGTCGATTCCACCGGCTTCTGGGCTGGCGCGGCGGATCTGCTTTCTGCCGCACTCGCCCGCTCCCTAAACCGCAAACCGGAAGAAAGGACAGTCTGATGACGAAGATTTCCGGAAACGACCTGCGCGCAGAGCTCTCGCGCCGCGCCTTTCTGAGCTACTCGGTCGCCGCAGGGGCCCTGGGCCTCTTTGGCCCCTCGCTTCTTGCCAAGGGCGCGCGCGCGGCCGAGGCCAATGGCGCTGTGATGTCGGGCTCCCACTGGGGCGTGTTCACGGCGCAGGTCGAGGATGGTCGCGCCACCGCTTTCGTGCCTTGGGAAAAGGATCCCCATCCGTCGGCGGCGCTCGAAGGGGTGCTCGATTCAATCTATTCGCCGAGCCGGATCAAATACCCGATGGTGCGCCGCGAATACCTTGAAAAAGGCATCGAGGCGGATCGCTCCACCCGCGGCAACGGCGATTTTGTGCGCGTGAGCTGGGATCAGGCGCTGGACCTCATCGCCAAGGAAATCCAGCGTGTCGAGGCGACCTACGGGCCGCAGGCCGTGTTCGGCGGCTCTTACGGCTGGAAAAGCTCGGGCCGGCTGCACAATTGCACCACGCTGCTGCGCCGGATGCTCAACCTTGCGGGCGGCTTCGTGAACGGGGCGGGGGACTATTCGACCGGCGCCGCGCAGGTGATCATGCCCCATGTGATGGGCACGCTCGAAGTCTACGAGCAGCAGACCGCCTGGCCTGTGGTGGCCGAGAATACGGAGATCATGGTGTTCTGGGCCGCCGACCCGGTGAAGACACTGCAGATCAGCAACTCGATTGCCGATCACGGCGGTTATGCCGGGCTTGATGCGCTCAAGGCCAAGGGGACCAAGGTGATCGTGATCGACCCGGTGCGCTCGGCGACTGTCGATTTCTTCGATGCCGAGCATATTCGGCCGAAACCGCAGACCGATGTGGCGATGATGCTGGGCATGGCGCATACGCTTTACAGCGAAGGCCTTTATGACAGCGACTTCATCGAGAATTACACTTCGGGCTTCGACAAGTTCCTGCCCTATCTGACGGGTGACGCCGACGGGGTGGCCAAAACCGCCGAATGGGCCGCGGAGATCTGCGGTGTTCCGGCCGAGACGATCAAGGATCTGGCGCGGCGGCTGAAAGGATCGCGTTCGATGCTGGCCGCGGGCTGGTCGATGCAGCGCATGCATCACGGCGAACAGGCGCACTGGATGCTCGTCACGCTGGCCTCGATGATTGGCCAGATCGGCCTTCCGGGCGGCGGTTTCGGGCTTTCCTATCACTATGCGAGCGGTGGCGCGCCTGCGACCGACGGCCCGGCGCTTTCGGGCATCACCGATGGTGGCGCGGCCTCGGGTGGGCCGGAATGGCTGGCCACTGCCGGCGTCTCGGCGATCCCGGTGGCGCGTGTGGTCGAGATGCTCGAAAACCCCGGCGGGGAATTCGACTTCAACGGCAACCGCGCGAGCTATCCAGACATCCATCTGGCCTATTGGGTGGGCGGCAACCCCTTCACCCACCATCAAGACCGCAACCGGATGCTGAAGGCCTGGGAAAAACTCGACACCTTCATCGTGCACGACTTCCAGTGGACCGCCACCGCGCGCCATGCCGACATCATCTTGCCGGCGACGACGAGCTATGAACGCAACGACATCGAAACGATCGGGGATTATTCGAACCTCGGCATCCTCGCGATGAAACAGGTGGTCGCGCCGCTCTACGAGGCGAAGAACGACTACGATATCTTCGAGGCGATCAGCGACAAGCTCGGCAAGAAGGCGGCCTTCAACGAGGGCAAGGACGAGATGGGCTGGCTCCAGTCCCTCTACGAGGCCGCGGCGAAACAAGGCAAGGCGAAGGGCATCGAGATGCCCGATTTCGAGACCTTCTGGGCCGATGGCATCGTCGAGTTTCCGATCACCACGGGGGCGCAATATGTGCGCTATGCCGAGTTCCGGGAAGACCCGCTCCTCAATCCGCTCGGCACGCCGACCGGGCTGATCGAGATCTACTCGAAAAACATCGAGAAGATGGGCTATGACGATTGCCCGGCGCATCCGACCTGGATGGAACCGCTCGAACGGCTCGACGGGCCGGGGGCGAAATTCCCGCTCCATGTCGCCGCCTCGCACCCGTTCCACCGGCTGCACTCGCAGCTCAACGGCACGGTGCTGCGCGAGGGCTATGCGATCGCAGGCCACGAGCCCTGCCTGATGAACCCCGAAGATGCCGCCGCACGCGGCATTGCCGATGGCGATGTGGTGCGCGTCTACAACGATCGCGGCCAGATCCTCACCGGGGTCAAGGTCACCGATGCGGCGATGAAAGGGGTGATCCAGATCTACGAGGGCGGCTGGTATGACCCGCTTGATCCGGCGGAAAAAGGCACGCTCGACAAATACGGCGATGTGAACGTGCTCACCGCTGACATTCCCACCTCCAAACTCGGTCAGGGCAACTGCGGCCAGACCGTGATTGCCGAAGTGGAAAAATACACCGGCCCCGAGGTGACCGTGACCGTCTTCACGGCGCCTGCGGCGGCGGAATGAGCCTCCCCCGGAGGGGCCTTGGCCCCTCCGCAATACCGCACCGCGCCCTCCGGGGCGCGGTGCTCTCCAAGACCCGAGGATTTCGCGCGATGACCGTGCATGACAGTTCCGCCCCGATGCTCGACATCCCCGCCGCCCGCCGTCTGGCCTGTGACCTGATCAAACCGCTTACCGCCACCGAGACGCTCGCGCTTGCGCGCAGCCTTGGCCGGATCGCCGCCGAAACCGTGACCTCCGGGCGGGCCCTGCCGATGCGTGAACGCTCCGCCATGGACGGCTTTGCGCTGCGTCTGGCCGACCTTTCCCCCGCCCTGTCGCTCCCCGTTGCGGGGACCATCGCCGCGGGCGCGCTTGCGGGCGCGTTGCCCACCGGCGCGGCCTTGCGCATCTTTACCGGCGCGCTGGTGCCTGCGGGTGCCGATTGCGTGGTGCCGGTCGAGGACTGCACCGAAGAGGGCGAGACGATCCGCCTTTCTGCCCGCCCGAAACCGGGCCAGCACATCCGCAAGGTGGGCTCCGAGCAGCCGCTTGGCGGCGTGCTTTTGCGGCAAGGCACGCGCATCGCGCCCCAGCACATCGGCCTTCTGGCCGCCAATGGCATCGCCCGCGTCCGTGTGCTGCGCATGCCGCGGATCGCGCTTTTTTCCAGCGGGGACGAGCTCGGCGGCAAAGGCCCCGCGGCGATCCCGGACAGCAACCGCCCGATGCTGATGGCGCTGGCGCTGGCCGCAGGCGCCGAGGTCGATGACCTCGGCATTCTCCCCGACGACCTGCCCGCCATCACCGCCCGGCTCAAGGCGCTTGCGGGCCGGGCCGATATCATCCTCACCTCCGGTGCCGTCTCGATGGGCGGGCGCGACCATCTGCGCCCCGCGCTTGAGGCGGCGGGCGGACAGATCGCGGGCTGGCGCGTTGCGCTCAAGCCCGGCAAACCGGTGATGTTTGGCACGCTCGGCGCCTCGGTTGTCACCGGCCTGCCGGGCAATCCGTTTTCCGCCTTCACCGGCTTTCACCTCTTCGTCGCGGCCCAGCTTGCCACACTCACGGACCAGCCCCTCGCGCCGCTGTTCGCGCATCCCGCGCGCGCGGGCTTCGACTGGGCCCGCAAGCCGGGCCGCGCCGAAGTCTTCCCGATCCGGCTCAGCCATGGCGAGATCGACGGCGTGCCGATCGTGCAGCGCATGGGGGAGGGAAGCTCGGCCACGCTCTTCCCGCTTGCAGAAGCCGACGGGCTTGGTTTCGTCCCCGCCGAGACGACAAAAGTGAGCTTTGGCGCAGCGCTGCGCTTCATGCCGCTTGGGCAGAGGGTGTTTTGAGATGACCCTGCCGCTCGCCGCCGTGCTTTTTGACGAAACCCCGCCCGATGCGCTTTTGAGCGCCTTTGCGCGCCGCCTTGCCGCCGAAGGGCGGCAGGTGCGCGGCCTGATCCAGCGCCGCGAGGCGGGCACCGGCCCCTGCCACTGCGCCGAGATGGACCTGCTCTCGCTCGCCGGGCCCGAGATCTTTCCGGTCTCGCAACCGCTTGGCCCCGGCGCGCATGGCTGCCGGCTCGATCTTGGCGCGCTTGCCGGTGCCGCGCAGTTTTTGCTTTCCGAGCTTGCCCGCGCGCCGGACCTGCTGATCCTGAACCGCTTCGGCAAGGCCGAGGGCGAGGGGCGCGGCTTTCGCGATGTGATCGCCGAGGCGATGGCGCGCGAGGTGCCGGTGCTCACCGCCGTGCGCGGCCGCCATGTGGCGGATTGGGCCACCTACACCGAGGGCTTTGGCCTTTGCCTCGCCCCTGACCCCGCCGCGCTTGCGCGCTGGTTTTCTGAACTGACGGAGGTTTCCCATGCCGCTTGATCCGCGCGCGCCCCTTTGCGACGGGTTCGACCGTGCCGTGCGCTATCTGCGCGTCTCCGTCACCGATCGCTGCGATCTGCGCTGCGCCTATTGCATGAACGAACACATGCAGTTCCTGCCGCGCCGCGAGGTGCTGAGCCTCGAAGAGCTTGACCGGCTGGTGAGCGCCTTTGTCGAGATGGGCGTCACCAAGCTGCGCGTCACCGGCGGCGAGCCCTTGGTGCGGCGCGGCATCATGACCTTTTTTGCCGCGATGGGGCGGCATCTGGAGGCCGGGCGGCTGAAAGAGCTGACGCTCACCACAAACGGCACGCTGCTCGCCCGCCATGCCGAAGAGCTTGCGGCTTGCGGTGTGAAGCGGGTGAATGTGTCGCTCGACACGCTCGATGCGGGCAAATACGCGCGCCTCACCCGGCGCGGCAAAATCGAAAACGTGCTTTCGGGCATTGCGGCGGCGCGCTCGGCGGGGCTCAGGGTGAAGCTCAACACCATTGCCCTTGCCGGGCTCAATGATGACGAGCTTTTTGATCTGACCGGCTTTGCCGCGCGGAACGATTGTGACCTGACGTTTATCGAGTTGATGCCGATGGGCGATATTGCCGAGGCGGAGCGGCTCGGCCAGTTCTGGCCGCTTGATGCGCTGCGCGAACGGCTCGAAACGCGCTACCGGCTGATCGACACCGCAGAAAGCTCGGGCGGCCCGGCGCGCTATGTGACGCTGGCAGAAACCGGGCAAAAGATCGGCTTCATCTCGCCCCTGAGCCACAACTTTTGCTCCAATTGCAACCGCGTGCGGATCACCTGCAAGGGCGAGCTGTTCACCTGCCTTGGTCGCGAGGGCGCAACCGACCTGCGCCCGGTTTTGCGGGCAGGCGTGGAGGGGCTGGCGCTGCACCGCGCGATCCGCGATGCAATTGCGCTCAAACCCGCAGGCCATGCGTTTGACTATGGCGCCTGCGCGGTTTCGGGCGCGGTGGCGCGCGGCATGAACCATACCGGAGGCTGAGCCATGGAAATTCTCTATTTTGCCTGGTTGCGCGAGCGCGTGGGCGTGCCCCGCGAACACGTGGACACGCAGGCCGCGACAGTGGCCGAACTTGTGGCGGAACTCGTCGCGCGGGAGCCGCGCTATGCCACGGCCTTTTCCGACCCATCCGTGCTGCGCGTCGCACTTGATCAGGAGTTGGCGGGCTTTGACGCGCCGCTTGCGGGGGTGCGCGAAGTGGCCTTTTTTCCGCCGATGACGGGAGGCTGAGATGGGGGCTGAGATGGAAGACCGTCCCGCTTTCGATCCCGAGGGCCGCTATGGCCGCCATCTGATCCTGCCCGAAATCGGGCCGGAGGGGCAGGCGCGGCTCGGGCGCGCCGCGGTGCTGGTGATCGGCACCGGCGGGCTTGGCGCGCCGGTGCTGCTGTACCTTGCCGCCGCCGGGGTGGGGCGGCTCGGCTTTGCCGATGATGATGTGGTCTCGCTTTCGAACCTGCAACGGCAGGTTCTGCATTCCACCCCGCGCGTGGGCGATCTCAAAACCCTTTCCGCCCGTGACCGGCTCGCCGACCTCAATCCCGAGATCACGCTTGAACCCCATGCGCTCCGGGTGAGCGCTGACAACATCGGGGCACTTCTCGAAGGGCATGATCTGGTGATCGACTGCACCGACACGTTGCCTGCGCGCCACCTGATCAACCGCGCCTGCGTGGCGGCGGGCGTGCCGCTGCTTTCCGGGGCGATCGCGCAATGGGAGGGCCAGATCGGCCTTTATCATCCGGCAAGCGGCGGGCCCTGTTACGCCTGCGTCTTCCCCGAACCCGAGGCGCCGCCGCCGGTGCAATCCAAGGGGGTGGTGGGGGCGCTTCCGGGGGTTGTCGGCGCGCGCATGGCGCTGGAGGCGATCAAGTTTCTCACCGGGGCGGGGGCGCGCCTCAAGGGCAAGCTCTGGATGGTCGACACGCTGTGGAACGCGGAGCGGGTGATGGCCACGCGCCCCCGCGCCAATTGCCCTGTCTGCGGCGGCAAGGGGGGATCATGCTGACCCATTTCGACGCCGCCGGTCAGGCGCATATGGTTGATGTGTCGGAAAAACAGGACACGAAGCGCACCGCTCTGGCCGAGGGCCGCGTGGTGATGCGCCCCGAGACCCTTGCGCTTGTGCTGGCGGGCACGGCGGGGAAGGGGGATGTGCTCGGCATCGCCCGCGTGGCCGGGATCATGGCGGCCAAACGCACCTCGGATCTCATTCCGCTTTGCCATCCGCTCGCGCTCACCCGGGTGGCGCTTGAGCTGGAGGCGGACCCGGCGGCGAGCGCCGTTCTGATCCGCGCCACCGTCGCCACCACCGGGCAGACCGGGGTGGAGATGGAGGCGCTCACCGCTGTCTCGGTCGCCGCGCTGACGGTCTATGACATGCTGAAAGCCGCCGAAAAGGCGATGCGGATCGAGGGGATCCGGCTTCTGGCAAAAGACGGAGGCAAGTCGGGTGCGTTCCGCGCCGAAGGGGCGTGAGGGCTGTCCGTTGCCCTTTGGCGGTGCTAGAGCGGGGGCAGCCAAGCGACGGAGGGCCTGATGGGCGCGGATCATGTGTTGCAACCGGATGCGGATCTGATCGCGGATCTGACCCGCTGGCGGCAGGCGCGCCATCGCCGCCCCGAGCTGTCTGGCGCCGAGCATGAGACCGCGCGGCAGGTCGCGCAAGATCTTGCCGCGACCGCGCCGGAGCGCCTTGTGACCGGGCTGGGCGGCACCGGTGTTGCGGCGGTCTATCAGGGCACCGAACCGGGGCCCACGCTGATGATCCGCTGCGAGCTCGACGGGCTGCCGATTGCCGAGACCGGAACCCCCGCTTACCGCTCGGAAATTTCGGGGCAGGGGCATCTGTGCGGGCATGACGGGCATATGGCGATCGTGCTGGGCCTTGCGCGGCTTTTGGGCCGGGACCGGCCACGGCGGGGCAGGGCGGTGGTGCTTTTTCAGCCTGCCGAGGAGGATGGCGCGGGCGCGCTTCGGGTGATTGCGGACCCGGCCTTTGCGCCGTTGCGCCCCGATCTTGCGCTTGCGCTTCATAACTTTCCGGGCCTGCCGCTCGGCGCGGCGGTGGTCGAGGAGGGCGTGGCCCATTGCGCCTCGCGCGGCCTCAAGATCGTGCTCGAGGGCCGCACCGCCCATGCCGCCGAGCCCGCGCTTGGCCTCTCGCCCGGGCCTGTGCTGGCGCGGTTGATCATGGACCTGCCGGGCCTGAGCAAGGGGAACGGGCCCGCCGAAGCGGATTTTGCGCTGCTCACCGTCACCCATGCCGCGCTTGGCGCCGCGGCCTTTGGCATCGCGCCCGGTCAGGCCGAGCTTTGGGTGACGCTGCGCACCCGCACCGATGCCGGGATGGCCGCGCTTGTAGCGGCCACGGAGGCGATGGTGAGGCGTGCGGCCGCGGCGGCGGGGCTCACCGTGGCGCTGAGCGATCACGATGTGTTCGCGCATTGCGAAAACGCGCCCGAAGCAGTGGCGCTTTTCCATCGTGCCATTGCCGCTGCGGGGATTCCGCGCGCGGACTTTGAGGCGCCAATGAGGGCCTCGGAGGATTTTGGCCGCTTTTCTGCGCTTTGCCCCACGGCGCTGTTGCGGCTGGGCGCGGGTCCGGCCTGCCCGAACCTCCATGCCCCCGATTACGACTTTCCCGACGCGCTGATCGCGCCCGGCCTGCGCCTCTTTGCCGAGGCCGCCCGCGATCTGCTTTACTGAGCCGCCTCAGGCGTCACTCCGCACCGGCACCCGCAGCACGAAAGTTGCCCCCGCGCCCGCGGTGCTTTCCAGATCCAGCCGGCAGCCCGCCATTTCGGCAAAGCGGCGGGCGAGCGAGAGCCCGATCCCGGCGCCGCCGATCGTGCTGTTCTCGTGGCCAAGGCGCTGGAATGTCTCAAAGATCGTCGTGTGATGCTCGGGCGGGATGCCGGGGCCGCTGTCGGTGACGCGAACCGCGAGCGTGCCGGGCTCCTCTTGCTCGAAGCTCACCCGGACGCTGCCGCCCAAGACGTTGTATTTGACGGCGTTGGAGAGAAGCTGGTCAAGGATCCGGCGCAACACCTCGCCATCGCAGAGCACTTCGGGCAGCGGTGCCTCCGGGGGGACGATGCTCAGTGCAAGGTCCAGCCGTTCCGCCTCCGGGCGCAGGATCTCGAACGCGGCCTCGACCAGCGGCACGATCTCGACGCGTTCCTCCACCATCCGCATGTCTTGCCGCTCCAGGCGGCTCAGATCGAGCACCATGTCGACGAGCCGCACCAGCGTCCAGCCCGCGCGCGAGATCGCCCGCACCTGATCAACGCGCGCCCCGTCCAGCGCCTTGCCCGCCGAGCCCTCAAGCAGATCGGCATAGCCGATGATGGCCGTCAGCGGCGTGCGCAGCTCATGGCTCATTGCCGAAAGGAAATGCGCCTTGGCCCGGTTCGCGGCATCGAGCCGGTCGCCCATGGTGACAAGATGCTCGCTCACGCGCTGGATCTCGAGGATCTCGGAACGTGCGGGGGCGCTGACGGTGCCGCCCTCGGCAATCACCGCCATCCGCCCCTCGAGATTGTCAAGCGGCAGAGCGACGCGCGCGCTCATCTCGTTTGAGCGCCGCCACAGGAGCGCGAAGAACCCGGCATAGAACAGCACAAGGATCGCCAGCATCCCCTTGCCGACAAAGGCAAGCCGATGGCGCAACGCCGTGGTTTCCGACAGCACCGCCGCCTCGCGCGTCAGCACGAGCAATTGCCAGTTCGGCCCCGCCACCGTCGCCCAGGCCGCGAGCATCGGCTGGCCCAGCGAGACTTTGCCCACGCCTTCGGGGGCGCCATGCATGCGCTGCGCCAGATCGGCCAGATGCGGCTTGGTGAAAATGTTGAAAGCCTCGGGCTTGAACGTATCGGCGAGGATCGCGCTTTCGTAATCATGCCCGAGGAGTTCGGTCATTTGCAGATCGTCCTCGGCCGCGGGAGGGAGCGCCAGAACGGTTCCGTCACGGCCCACAAGCACCGCGTAGCCCGCGCCGGGCAGGGTGATGTCGAGCACCCGCGCAACGATCGTTGCCACGGTCACATCGGCGCCGACCACCGCCTCAAGCCGGTCCTGCGCGCTGTAGACCGGTGCGATCGAGGAGACCATCCAGCCGCCGCCCGCCGGGTCAACATAGGCGTCGGTCCAGACCGGGCCACGGGACGGGTTATGCGCCGCATCGGCCTCATAATAAAAGTTGTAGCTCGGAATCTCCATCCGCGGCGGGTAGAGCGCGCGCACGTCCAACCCGGGATAGATCCGGTTCAGGCTGTCGGCGGTGTTGAGATAAGTTTGCCTGATCAGCGGATTGGCTTCGGTGATCGCGCGCAGGAGCGGGTCGAGCGTGGCCGTGCGCCAGAGCTTTTCGCGCTCCGCCGGGCCGATCCGGGTTGCCGCGGAATAAAAGACCGCGGCGCCGCCATCCGCGCGTTTTGTGACGAGAGCCCCCTCGGGGGTGGTCACGTAACGGTCGCGCTCGGCCGCCGTTGGCGTGGCTGGCGTGGCCAGTGCGCGGTCGGTTTCGGCGGCCAGCACCTGCGTCAGCGCGGTGACGCTGTCGAGCCGGTGGCTGATCACATTCGCCTCGCGGATCGCGGCGTCGTGCAGCGACTGGGTCGAAAGCTCGGAGAGCGCGCCGGCAGAGCGATCATAGACGAGTTGGCAGGTCCCCCAATAGATCACCAGAAACCCGAGTTCGATCAGCAGCAGCGGAAACAAAGCGGCGCGCAAATAGGCACGCCACAGCCAGGTTTTGAGCGGCACGGGGGCCGCCATCGGGTTTCGCTTGCCGCTCATCCGGGCCTTTCCGCGGCGCCCTGGCCAGTTGCCAGCGTGTGCGCCTGTTCATCTGCATCGTTCTTATGCATCTGATCAATTGCAGAAAAGAGTCGCCAAAGTATGGATGACGCAGGCGTAACAATGTCACAGGGGGCGCGGCGCAGAAAAAAGCCCCGCGCCGAGGCGCGGGGCTTTCCGGAGGGTGTTAAGAGGTCAGACCCCGTTGCGCACGATCATTCGCGATTGCCGAGGAACTGGAGCAGGAACATGAACAGGTTCAGGAAGTCCATGTAGAGTTGCAGCGCGCCGAGGATCGCGGCCTTGCCGAGGAAGTCGGAGTCGGAGCTGGCGAGTTGCAGATAGGTGTTCTTGATGTTTTGCGTGTCATAGGCGGTGAGGCCCGCGAAGATCAGCACGCCAAGCACCGAGATCGCGAATTGCAGCGCCGAAGAGGCGACGAAGATGTTCACGATCGAGGCGATGATAAGCCCGACCACGCCCATCATCAGGAACGAGCCCATCGCCGTCAGGTTGCGCTTCGTGGTGTAGCCGTAAAGCGAGAGCGAGGCGAAGGCGATCGCGGTGACAAGGAAGGTCTGCGCGATCGAGACGCCGGTATAGGCCTTGAAGATGAAGCTCAGCGAGAGCCCCATCAGCGCCGAATAGCCCAGAAAGACCATTTGCGCGGTCGACGTGGACATCTTGTGCAGCATCGCCGAGAAGGCGAAGACCACGGCGAGGGGGGCGAACATCACCACCCATTTGAGCGGCGTGCCAAAGATCGCGGCAACGAGCTGGTCGTTCGTGCCAACGCCGAAGGCCACCGCGCCGGTGATCAGCATGGCGATGGACATCAGCCCGTAGACCTTGTTCATGTGGGCGCGCAGACCCTCGTCGATATAGGCCGCGCGGCCCGCCGCCGTGGTGGCGCGCATCGTGTTGAAATCAGCCATTGAGTGCCTCCTGGAATGTCGTGCGGCGCTTGTCTGGCGCCGCTTCACGGGTTCATGTGGGGAGGGCGGCAGGGCGTTTCAAGAACCGAAATCCGGTTTTCGAACCGCGAACCGCCCCGGTCGGGGCGTCGTCACTGCATCGTGACGACGATCTTGCCGGTGGCGCGGCGCGCGCGCAGCATCTCCAGCGCTTCCGCCGCGCGGGTGAGCGGAAATGTCGCGGAAATATGGGGTTTGAGCTTGCCCTCTGCGGCCAGCCCAAAAAGTTCTGTCATCGCGGCGCGGAACGCCTGCGGGTCGAGCTGCAGATAGCCGCCCCAGTAAAGCCCATGGATTTCAAGGTTTTTTACAAGTGCGTGGTTGAGCTTGAGCGTGGGCTGTGCGCCGCTTGCAAAGCCGATCAGCAAAAACCGCCCGCCCGGTTTGAGTGCGCCGAAGGCGGCCTCTCCGAGCGCGCCGCCCACCGCATCATAAACGACATCGACCCCGCCGAGCGCCTTGAGGGCCGCTTTCAGATCGGGGGTCTCGGCGTCGATCCCCTCCGCGGCCCCTGCGGCCTTGGCCACGGAGAGCTTCTCTTCCCCGCGGGCCACCGCAATCACGCGGGCCCCAAGCGCCGCGCCGATCTCCACCGCAGTCAGCCCGACGCCCCCCGCCGCCCCAAGCACTACGAGTGTATCTCCCGCGCGCAGGCGCGCCCGCGTGCGAAGGGCCATGAAAGAGGTGCCATAGGCGATCTGGAACGCGGCCGCCTCGAGAAGCTTCATCTTGTCCGGGACCGGCGTGCAGCGCGCCTCGGCAAACAGGCCGGCCTCGGCGAGCCCGCCCTGGCCGCCGTAAACGGCCACCCGCGTGCCCACCGGGGTGGTTGTGCCCGGCCCCGCCGCCGTGACCCGCCCCGCCGCTTCGAGCCCAAGCACGAAAGGTGTCGCGGGGGTGTCCTGATAGCTGCCCTCGATCATCAGCAGGTCGGCGAAATTGAGCCCGCAGGCGGCAATCTCGACGGCAAGCTCGCCCGGGCCCGGTGCGGCAAGAGGGCGCTCGACGAGCCGAGGCGTCGTGTTCAGGGCAGAGAGTTCAAAGGCGCGCATCGAGGCTCCGTTCGCTGGGCGGTCATCGGGCGGCGCAATGGCGCCCGGATCGAGGGCAGGATAACGGCGTGGCGCGGTTTCGGCCAGTGGGCGCGGCGTGCAGAGAGGCAAGGCAGATCAGCGCAGCGTTGCGCGAGAGGTGCGGCATCGCCGAATCAACCTTGGCGAGTGTGGGGGCGCGATGTGACGGAATTTGCGTTATGCGCTGCAATTTGCAAAACATCCTGCGCTTGTGTGGCCTCTCAGGGTTGCGCCTCTGGGCTGTTGTCGGCGAGAGCGAAACAAACCGTCACCAAGGCATGCTTCTTTGGGGGGAAAGCACCTATCTTTTTGGTCAGGTCGTCGTGTTTGTTGCCGAAGCGGGGTTCCGCACCGTGTTAGGCTGGACAGGCACAAATGTTCCGGGGAAGAGTGAATGAAACATCCGGTCGATGTCCATGTGGGCAAGCGAATCCGCCACCGTCGTTGGATGGTGGGAGTTACACAACAACAACTGGCCGACAAGGTCGGCATCAAATTTCAGCAGATCCAGAAATACGAGACCGGGATGAACCGGGTCTCGGCCTCCCGTCTTTGGGATATTGCCGACGCGCTCGACGTGCCGGTGTCATTTTTCTTTGAAGGCCTTTCCGGGGAAGAGCCCGAGGTGCCGAGCCGGGAAGGGGATCTCTTTTCCGACAAGGAAGCGCTCGCGCTCGTCCGCTCTTACTATGCGATCCCGGAAGAGCAGCGCCGCCGGCTTTTTGAATTGGCCAAGGTGCTTTCGAACGTGGCTTGATCCGCTCAGGGTCTGGCGATTTAAAGGAGGGGGAGCGTATCACGCTCCCCCTTCCTTTTTGCCGCCCTGTCCGGAGATCACCGATGCCCGTTTCGTTTGCCGCTGCCGAGAAGGCCGAGCTTCTTGCCACTGCCGAGGCGCTCGCCGAGCTGGCGCGGGGCACGACCCTCGCCCATTTTCGCCCCGCCGGCGGGATCGGGGCCGAGAACAAGGTGGCGGGCGGGTTCGATCCGGTGACGGTGGCCGATCGCGCGACCGAGGCGGCGATGCGCGCGCTTCTGGCCGAGCGGCGGCCCGAAGACGGGATCTGGGGCGAGGAGCAGGGCGTGGTGCGGGGCACATCGGGGCTGACCTGGGTGCTCGACCCGATCGACGGCACGCGCGGCTATATGTCGGGCACGCCCACCTGGGGGGTGTTGATCGCGCTTTCCGAGGAGGGGGACACGACCCCCGGTGCGCCGCTCCTGGGAGTGATCGACCAGCCCTATATCGGCGAGCGCTTCGTGGGCGGGTTTGGCGCGGCGCGCGTGACCGGGCCTTTGGGCACGGCACGGCTTGCGGCGCGCCCGGCGCGGGCGCTCTCGGAGGCGGTCTTGTTTTCCACCTTCCCCGAAGTGGGAACGCCCGCGGAGGGCGCCGCGTTTGCGCGGCTCTCGCGCCAGGTGAAGCTGACGCGCTACGGCACGGATTGTTATGCTTATGCGCTGATTGCGGCGGGGCAGATCGACCTTGTGGTCGAGGCGGGGTTGCAGCCCTATGACGTGGCCGCGCCCATCGCGGTGATCGAGGCGGCGGGCGGGATCGTTACCGATTGGCAGGGCGGGCCGGCCTATGCCGGCGGGCAGGTTCTGGCCGCGGCCAATGCCGACATTCACGCCGCGGCAATGGCCGTTCTGAAGGGCTGAGGGCTGACGGGCTGAGGGCTGACGGGCTGAGGTGTGACGAGCTGAGGGCGGGCGGGGGGCCGCAGGCCCCCCGCACCCCCCGCCCGAAGGGGCCACGGGCCCCTCCGGACCACCCCGGCGCCCCTGTCAAACCGGGTGTCTGTATCGAGGGAGCGAAAGATGCGGGAAGTGTTGATCCGGGGCGCCGATGTCGTGGTGACGATGGACGGGGCCCGGCGGGAGCCGAAAGGCGCCGATGTGCTGATCCGCGGCGGTGCGATTGCCGCGGTCGGTGAAGCCCTGACCACCACCGGGGAGGTCGTCGCGGCGAAGGGCTGCGTGGTGACACCGGGGCTCATCAACACGCATCATCACCTCTATCAGACGATGACCCGCGCCGTGCCGGGGGGGCAGGATGCGCTTTTGTTCGGCTGGCTGAAAACGCTCTACCCGATCTGGGCGCGGATGGGGCCGGAGGAGATCCATGTCTCCGCGCTCACGGGCCTGGCCGAACTCGCGCTTTCGGGCTGCACGCTGAGCTCTGACCACTTGTACCTCTTCCCGAAGGGCGCCCGGCTTGATGACACGATTGCCGCCGCCGACGAGATCGGGCTGCGGTTTCACCCCACCCGCGGTGCGATGTCGATTGGCGAGAGCGCGGGGGGGCTGCCGCCCGACAGCCTGGTCGAACGCGAAGCCGCGATCCTGACCGACTGCATCCGCGTGATTGATGCGCATCACGACCCGCGGCCGGGCGCGATGGTGCGGGTCGGCGTGGCGCCGTGCTCGCCCTTTTCGGTGAGCCGGGAGCTGATGCGCGATGCTGCGCATCTGGCCCGTGACAAGGGGGTGATGTTGCACACGCACCTTGCCGAAAACGCTGAGGATATCGCCTATTCGCTGGAAAAATTCGGCTGTCGGCCCGGGCAATATGCCGAGGATCTGGGCTGGATTGGCGAAGATGTCTGGCATGCCCATTGCGTGCAGCTTTCTCGCGAGGAGATTGCGCTTTTCGCCCGCACGCGCACCGGGGTCGCGCATTGCCCCTGTTCGAACTGCCGGCTCGGCTCGGGCATCGCGCCGGTGCGGGCGATGCGCGATGCGGGGGTGCCTGTGGCGCTTGGCGTCGATGGCTCGGCCTCCAACGATGCGGGCAATCTGATCGCCGAGGCGCGGCAGGCGCTGCTGTTGCAGCGGGTGCAAAACGGCGCCGAGGCGATGGGGGTGCGGGAGGCGCTGGAAATTGCGACGCTTGGCGGCGCGCAGGTGCTGGGCCGCCCCGAGCTTGGCAGCCTTGAGCCCGGCAAGCGCGCCGATATTGCGGTCTGGGATGTGACGGGGCTTGAGGCGGCCGGGGCATGGGATCCGGTTGCCGCGCTGCTCCTCTCCGGCCCGATCCGGGTCAAACACCTCTTTGTCGAGGGCAATCAGGTGGTTGCCGACGGCCAGATCACCACCCTCGATCTGCCCCGCGTGATCGAGCGCCACAATCGCCTGGCGCGAAAGCTGGCGCTCTGAGCCTTCGACTTTGTGAAAATATCCCGGGGGTGAATTTGGCGCAGCCAAAGAGGGGGCAGCGCCCCCTTGCTACCTCTGCCGCTTGCCCCCGACCCAGACCCCGGCAATCGCCCGGTCATCGCCCATCATGATGGTGGGGAAAAGCGCCTCCCAGAAGGTTTCCGCGCGCGCCGCGCGCTGCGCGATCGCCGGCGTCGAGGCCAGATCGAGCGCGATCAGATCCGCCTCCATCCCCGGTGCGAGGTTCCCCACCTTGTCTTCGAGCCGCAAAAGCCGCGCCGCGCCCGCGGTGGCCAGATACCATAGCTGCGCCGGATGCAGCGCCACGCCGCGCAACTGCGCCACTTCATAAGCCGCCGCCATCGTGCGCAGCATCGAGAAGGAGGAGCCGCCCCCGGTATCGGTGGCGAGCCCCACCCGCAGCCCCGCAGCCGCCATGCCCGCCGTGTCAAAAAGCCCCGAGCCGATGAAGGTGTTGGAGGTCGGGCAATGCGCGAGCCCCGCCCCCACCTCGACCAGCCGCGCCATTTCGCGCGGCTCAAGATGGATCGCATGGCCGTAAACGGCATTGGCGCCGAGCAGGCCGAACGTCTCGTAGGTATCAAGATAGTCGCGCGCCTGCGGGTAGAGGCTTTTGACCCAGGCGATCTCGTCCACCTGCTCGCTCAGATGGGTCTGCATCAGGCACTCGGGATGCTCGGCCCAGAGCGAGCCGAGCGCGAGCAATTGATCGGGCGTCGAGGTGGGCGAAAACCGCGGTGTGAGCACATAGCCGAGCCGGCCCCGCCCGTGCCAGCGCTGCAAAAGCGCCTTGCTCTCGTCATAGGCCGCTTGCGCGGTGTCGCGCAGCCCGGCGGGGGCGGTCGCACGGTCCATGCAGGTGCGCCCGGCCAGCGCGCGCATGCCGCGCGCCTCCGCCTCAAGAAAGAAGGCCTCCACCGAGGCGGGATGGATGGTGCAATAGCTGCACATCGAGGTGGTGCCATGGGCGAGCGCAAGGTCGAAATAGGTTTTCGCCACCGCCGCCGCATGGGCGGGATCGGCAAAGCGCATCTCTTCGGGGAACGTATAGGTGTTGAGCCAATCGATCAGCCTTTTGCCCCAGCTCGCGATGATCGCGGTTTGCGGATAATGCACATGCGTGTCGATGAAGCCCGCCGACAGAAGCTTTTGGCCCATGTCGGTCATCTGCGCGGCAGGGTAGCGCGCGCGCAGATCCGCGGCCGCGCCCACGTCGAGAATGCGCCCCGCGCGAAGCGCCACCGCGCCGCGTGCCTCCACGCGCGCCGCTCCCGGCCCCTCGATCATTGCATCGGCGCCAAAGCGCAGCACCTGCCCCAGGATCAGCTCGATCATGCCCGCCCCTTTCGTTTGCCCCATGCTAGGGCGCGGCTCCGGCTTTGCCAATCTCGGCTTTTGTGTCGCAGATCGCTGGGCTAAGGTGCGCAAGCCAAAAACGGGCGCGAAACAACGGGGGCGGAATGACGGAAGAGCGGGTCGAAGACGATTTCGAAGAGGATTACGCGCTTTCGGGCGATCTGGTCGAGCAGGTGCTTGCCGCGACCGAGGCGCAGAATGCCGCGGAGCTGACGGCGCTTCTCGAACCGCTTCACCCCGCCGATATCGCCGACCTTCTCGAACAGGTGGGCTCGAACGAGCGGCGCGACCTGCTCAAGCTCTACGGCGCCGAGATGGACGGCGAAATCCTCACCGAGATCGACGAGTCGATCCGGGAGGAGGTGATCGAGCAGCTTCCCGCCGAGGTGCTGGCCGAAGCCGTGCGCGAACTCGATTCGGATGACGTGGTCGATCTGATCGAGGATCTGGGTGAGCCACAGCAGGAGGCCATTCTCGACGCGCTCGACGACAGCGACCGCGCCGCCGTCGAGCAATCGCTGACCTGGCCGGAATATTCCGCGGGCCGTCTGATGCAGCGCGAGGTGGTGACGGCGCCCGAGCATTGGACGGTGGGCGAGGCGATCGACTTTTTGCGCGCCGAGGACTGGCTGCCGGATCAGTTCTACCATGTGATCCTGGTCGATCCGTTCCACCATCCCGTGGGCTATGTGACGCTTGGCAAGATCCTGTCGGCAAAACGTGAGACCCGGCTCAACACGATCACCGAAGACAGCTTCCGCACCATCTGGGCGCGGCAGGAAGAGGGCGATGTCGCCTATGCCTTCAACCAGTATCACCTGATTTCCGCCCCGGTGGTGGATGACGACGACAGGCTCGTTGGCGTGATCACCATCGACGATGCGATGAACGTGCTCGACGAAGAGCACGAGGAAGACATCTTGCGCCTTGCCGGCGTGGGCGACGAGAGCGCGATCTCCGATACCGTGCCCGAGACGGTGCGCCAGCGGCTGCCGTGGCTGCTTGTGAATCTGTTCACCGCGATCCTCGCCTCGACCGTGATCGCGCTCTTCGAGGGCACGATCGAACGGCTGGTGGCGCTCGCGGTGCTGATGCCGATCGTCGCCTCGATGGGGGGCAATGCGGGCACGCAAACGCTGACCGTGGCGGTGCGTGCGCTCGCCACCAAGAGCCTGACCGAGAGCAACGTCTGGCGCGTGGTGCGCCGCGAGGCGATGGTGGGCTTTACCAATGGCGCGGTCTTTGCCGTGGTGATGGGGCTGGTGGCCTGGTTCTGGTTTGGCACGCCGGCGCTTGGCCTCGTGATCGGCGCGGCGATGGTGATCAACCTCTTCGTTGCGGCGCTTGCCGGAATCGCCGTGCCGCTGGCGTTGGAGCGGCTTGGCGCCGACCCCGCGCTCGCCTCCGGCACCTTTGTTACGACCGTCACCGATGTCGTTGGTTTCTTTGCCTTTCTGGGGCTTGCGGGGGTGCTTTTGTTATGACCGATCTGACCGCGATCAAGGCCGAGGCGCGCAAGGAGGCCTTTGCGCGGCGCAAGGCCGCCTTTGCCGGCGGGCAGGGTGCGGCCTGCGAGCATCTGACCTCGGCCCTGATGCGCTTCGGTCCGGCCCCGCTTGCGGGCTATATGCCGATCCGCACCGAGATTGACCCGCGCCGGGTGATGGCGGCGCATCCGGGGCCCGTCGGCGTGCCGGTGATCCTTGGCCCCGGGCGCGCCTTGATCTTCCGCGCCTGGACGCCGCAGACGCCGCTTGTCGAGGGGGAATATGGCGCCGCGATCCCCGAACAGGGGCCAGAGATCGTGCCGCGGGTGCTGATCGTGCCGCTGGTCGCCTTTGACCGGCGTGGCTACCGGCTTGGCTATGGCGGCGGCTATTATGACCGCACGCTCGAGGCCTTGCGCGCCAAGGGCCCGACCACGGCGATTGGCTTTGCCTTTGCCGCGCAGGAAATGGACCACCTGCCGATCGAGCCCACCGATCAGCGGCTTGATCTGATCATCACGGAACACGGCCCGATCTGGCCGCGCTGAAAGCCCGGGCCGGGCAGGGGGGCGCTGCCCCCCTCTGGCCTTCGGCCATTCACCCCCCGGGATATTTTCACAAAGTCGAAGGGGGCGGGGCTGGCTTCGACTTTGTGAAAATATCCTGCGGGGGTGCGGGGGGGCAAAACCCCCGCTTTGCGGGCCGCGACATGTGCCATCGGGCTTGCCTTCCGCGCCCGCTTGCGCCTATGGAGCCTCATGAAACTACTTTTTCTTGGCGATGTGATGGGGCGTGCGGGGCGGGCGGCCGTGGTGGACCGGCTGCCGAAGCTGCGCGCGGACTGGCGGCTCGATTTTGTCGTGGTGAACGGCGAAAACGCCTCTGGCGGCATGGGGCTCACCGGCGATCATGCGAAACTGCTCCTGGGCGCGGGCGCCGATGTGGTGACGCTTGGCGATCATGCGTTCGACCAGCGCGACATGTTGCGCTTCATCGAGACCGAGCCGCGGGTGATCCGCCCGGTCAATTTTGCCAAGGAGGCGCCCGGCAAGGGGGCGCGGCTGTTTGAGGATGCGCGCGGGCGCAAGGTGCTGGTCACGCAGGTGCTTGGCCAGGTTTTCATGAAGCGCGCCTTTGACGACCCTTTCTCCGCGCTCGACGGCGTGTTGCGGGCCCATCCCCTGGGCGGGCAGGCGCAGGCGATCCTGGTCGATGTCCATTGCGAGGCGACCTCGGAAAAGATGGCGATGGGGCATTTCTGCAATGGCCGGGCGAGCCTTGTGGTGGGCACCCATACCCATGTGCCGACCGCCGATGCGATGATCCTCTCCCAGGGCACCGGTTATCTGAGCGATGCCGGCATGTGCGGTGATTACGATTCGGTCATCGGCATGGAAAAGGCCGAGCCGATGCGCCGTTTCATCTCGGGCATGACCCGCGAGAAATTCACGCCCGCGCGCGGTGCCGTGACGCTGTCGGGCGTTTTTGTCGAGACGGATGACCGAACCGGCCGCGCCACCCGCATCCAGCCTGTGCGGCTGGGCGGGCATCTGCCTGAATCCACGCCATTTTGAGCCGCCGCAGGTGTTTTATGCGATGCGGACTTGCCGCAAGGGGCGGTGCGGGTAGTATCGGCCCGATGCAAAGAGGTGCGCGATGATCGACCTTGGACTGAGCCAGACCGCCGAGGCGTGGTTCACCCTCGCCCTTGTCGCGACGATGCTCGTGCTCTTCATGCGCGAGACCTTCGCCACCGAGGTGGTGGCGATTGCCGGGGCCGCGGTCGTGCTGATGCTCGGCATCGTGCCTTATGGCGAGGCCACGGCGGTGCTGGGCAATTCCGCGCCCTGGACCATCGTGATGATGTTTCTGCTGATGGGCGGACTTGTGCGCACCGGCGCGCTGGACTGGCTGACGCGGCTTGCCGAGCGCCATGTCGATGACCGCCCGGTGATCGCGGTGATCGCGATTTTTGCCGCGATTGCGGCAGCCTCCGCCTTTCTCAACAATACGCCCGTTGTCGTGCTGATGATGCCGGTGATGATGGCGCTGGCGCGCAAGATTGGCGTTTCTCCCTCCAAGTTCCTGATTCCGCTCAGCTATGCCGCGATCCTCGGGGGCACGATCACGCTTATCGGCACCTCCACGAACCTGCTTGTCGACGGCGTCGCGCGCGACAAGGGGCTGACGCCCTTCACCATGTTCGAGATCTCGGGGATGGGGATCGTTCACGTGATCGTGGGCGGGCTCTACATGCTGTTCATCGGGCGCCATTTGCTGCCGGACCGGACCTCGATGGGGGCACTGCTTGGCGACAAGCGGAAGATGAAGTTCTTCACCGAAGTGGCGCTGCCCGAGGGCTCGGGGTTGATTGGTCAGCCCGTGCTCGAGGTTGATCTCTTCAAGCGCGAGGGGATGCGGGTGATCGACGTGCTGCGCGGCGATGCCTCGCTGCGCCGCGACCTCGTGGCCGCGGTGCTTGAGGCGGGGGACCGTGTGGTTTTGCGCACCGAGATGGCGGAGTTGATGAGTTTGCAGCAAAACTCCGACCTGCGCATGGTCGACAAGCTTTCCTCGGTGCAGACCGAAACGGTGGAGGTGCTGATTTCGCCCGGCTGCCGGATGATTGGCCGCTCGCTTGGCGATCTGCGTCTGCGCCGGCGCTATGGCGTTTACGTGCTTGCCGCGCACCGGCGCAACCAGAACATCGGCCGCAAGCTCGACGATCTGGTCGTCGTGGTGGGCGACACGCTGCTGCTTGAAGGCTCCCCCGAAGACATCGCCCGCCTTGCCGCCGACATGGACCTTGTCGATGTGACCAAGCCGACGATCCGCCCGTTTCGCCGCACCAAGGCGCCGATTGCGGTCGGGGCGATGGCGGCGGTGGTGCTGCTGGCGGCCTTTGACGTGGCGCCGATCCTGCTTTTGGCCACCCTTGCGGTGGCGGTGATCCTGCTCACCCGCGCGATTGACCCCGACGAGGCGTTTTCCTTCATCGAGGGGCGCTTGATGGCGCTGATCTTTGCCATGCTGGTCGTGGGCGCGGCGCTGGACCGCTCCGGCGCGGTGCAGCTCCTCGTCGATGCCGTGGCGCCCTTCCTGCAGGGCCTGCCGCCGCATATGACCCTGCTTGCGCTTTACGTGCTCGGGTCGGTGCTGACCGAGACCGTCTCGAACAACGCGGTTGCCGTGATTCTGACGCCGATTGCGATCCAGATGGGGCATACGCTCGGGCTCGATCCGCGCCCGCTCGTGGTGGCGGTGATGTTCTCGGCCTCCGCCTCCTTCGCCACGCCGATCGGCTATCAGACAAACACGCTCGTCTATGGCCCCGGCGGCTATCGGTTTTCGGATTATCTGAAGGTGGGGGTGCCGCTCAATATGGTTCTGGCCGTGGTGGGCACGCTGGTGATCCCGATGATCTGGCCGCTTGTGCCGGCAGTGACCCCCTGAGGGGGCGATTTTCCCGCGGATGCTTGCGGCGGGCGCGGGCTCTGGCTATAGAGGCCGCCGACACGGATATGTGACGGAGACGGGCATGGCAGGCCATTCAAAATGGGCGAACATCCAGCACCGCAAGGGCAAGCAGGATGCGATCCGCTCGAAAATGTTCTCGAAGCTGGCGAAGGAGATCACCGTCGCCGCGAAGATGGGTGACCCTGATCCCGAGAAAAACCCGCGGCTGCGGCTTGCGGTGAAGGCCGCCAAGGCGCAATCGATGCCGAAGGACGTGATCGACCGCGCGATCAAGAAATCGCAAATGGGCGATGCGGCGGATTACACCGAGATCCGCTACGAGGGCTATGGCCCGAACGGGATTGCGATCATCGTCGAGGCGATGACCGACAACCTCAACCGCACCGCCTCCAACGTGCGCAGCTATTTCACCAAATCGGGCGGCAACATGGGCCAGACCGGCTCGGTGAGCCACGGTTTTGACCGGGTGGGCGAGATCTCCTATCCGGCAAGCGTGGGCGATGCTGACACGGTGATGATGGCGGCGCTTGAAGCGGGCGCCGACGATGTCGAGAGCGATGACGAGGGCCACTGGATCTATTGCTCGGTCGAGGCGCTGAGCGAGGTCTCCGAGGCGCTCGAGAAGGCTCTGGGCGAGTCGACGGAATCGAAGCTGATCTGGAAACCGCAGACCACGACCGAAGTGGATCTCGAGACCGCGCAAAAGCTGATGAAGCTGATCGACGCGCTTGAGGAAGATGATGATGTGCAGACGGTGACGCATAACTTTGACGTCCCCGAAGATGTTGCCGCCCAGCTCTGAGCTGCGGTTACTGGTATGAAAGGGCGCCCTCCGGGGCGCCTTTTTCATTTTGGGGCAGGTGCCAAAGCAAAAAGCCCCGAAGAGGCTTCGGGGCTTTGCGTGTTTTGGGCTTTGCGTGTTTGGCAGGCTCGATCAGCTTTCCGAGGTTTCCTCGACCTCGGTGGTCTCGGGTGCCTCGGCCACGGGTTTCGTGCTCGGGCGGAAGGAGCGCATCAGGAAGTCGGGCACATGATCGCCCATGCCCACCACCGCCGGGCCGGAGTCGCGGTAGCGCCCGCCCCGGTCGCGGCGATCATCGCGACGCTCTTCGCGGCGGTCATCGCGGCGCGACGGCTCGCGTTTGGCTTCCGGCACTTCGACGATCAGGCTCTCATCCGCTTCCACGATCACCTCCTCGACACTGGCCTTCTCGGCCGGTTTCTCGCGCTCAGGACGGGGCGCACGTTTTTCGTCGCGGGTGCGGTCCCGATCCCGGCCGCCGCGCGCAGAGCGCGACCGGCCCGAGCGGCCGCCCTTGTCGTCATCATATTTTTTCGGCTCGCGATGGGCCGCCTCGGACAGCGCAAAGCCTTCCGGCGTCTCGGCCCGCGGGATCTTCATCTTCACAAGCGATTCGATGGCACCGAGATATTTGCCATCTGCGGGCGTGCCGATCGAGATTGCGGTGCCCAGACGCCCGGCGCGCCCGGTGCGCCCGATCCGGTGCACGTAATCTTCGGCATGGCTCGGCAGGTCATAGTTGAACACATGGCTCACGGCCGGAATATCGAGCCCGCGCGCGGCGACATCGGAGGCCACGAGCAGTTGCAGCGTGCCATCGCGGAAGGCGTCGAGCGTGCGCATGCGCTGGCTCTGTTCGAGATCGCCATGGATCGGCGCCGCGTTGAACCCATGCGTCTTGAGCGACTTCGCAACGA